>NZ_FPJI01000006.1:0-332625 GCF_900119355.1 Pseudomonas sp. NFPP02 | reverse complement strand
GACTGTCGTAGGTATAGCGGTTGATCGGCTCGATGCGTTGATTGGCAAAGAAGCGCACCGGCAGGGCCTTGTCTTCAAGGCTAAGGATATTGCCCACCGGGTCATAGACGTAGTGCAAATCCTGTAGCGGTTCGTCGCTAGGCCCGGCAGCGCTCAGACGGTTCAATCGCCCGTCTTTCGGGCAGTAATCAAACCGACTGGTGACCTGGTTGCCTGCCGTTTGCTGTTCTATCTGTCCTTGAGCGTTGTAGTGAATGTCATGTACCAGCCGCTGCGCGGCGGTCGCGTTTTTCAGCTGCAGCCAGGCCTCGCGCAATCGGCCGTCGATGGTGTGAGTGAAACGCTGCCGATTACCCTGCGCATCGGTTTGCTCCAGCACATTGCCCACCGGGTTGAACTGCAAAGTACTGCGAGCACCGGCTGCTTGTTCAAGCAAATCATCTCTCTCATCAAGGGGCAGTGGCCAATCGGGCATATCCAGGCTTTGCAGAAAGTGTTGATGCTGTTCCAGCACCGCGCCGGTCAAGCCGAACTCATTGAAGTGCTGCGTTCCAGCCGGGGTGTCGTGGCGGATCAACTGGCCGCATTGGTTGTGCGCGGCATAGTGCGGCGACGCATCGGCGTAGTGATGACGTTCGACGCACGCAGCTTGCTCGAACACCGCCACAGGCCTTAGCAAACTATCGTATTCAACCTGTCGCTCATTACCGCGAGCGTCCCACGCTTGCACCTGTTCAGCCGCCTGCGTGAACAGGCTGACACGCCATCCTGCATCAAGGCTGTGGGAGCCCAGTACCTTGCTGCCGAGCGAGTAAACCTGCGTCAGGTTGGCCCGCTCCACCAAACGCGGGTCCCACTCGGCCACGACTCGGCCCGCACCGTCGAAGCCACTACGACTGCTCCTTGCCTGCGCCTGCTCCCGCCCACTCTCACGCCAATAGCGCACCGTGCGCACCGTCAGCCCGCGAGGGTCGCTCACACTCAGGCCTGGGGTCTGCCGGTGCAGCGCAAGGGCGGTCATTGCAATGTCTTCCCCCGGGCCTCTTTCATCGCCATCACCTCTTCATAGGTGTCGTTTTCATCCTCGTAAATGCTGTACCAAGGCCAGTAGGTATGACGCCGCAGGTAGTCCTCCTTGGCGAGGACGGTACGAGTAGGACGGCCCAACGGGTCATAGAATTGTCGGTCGCTGTAACCGTGTTGCCTGAAGCTGACATCGTTGATGTAGCGATGATGATCGGCAAAATAGGGCCTGTAGATGCGCACAATCAGCCCCTTGTTGTTGTACTCGACCCGCTCGCTGACCCGCCAGCGCTCAACATCCTGTACCGTCACCGGCCGACAATTGCCGTCAAGCGCCAACGAGCCATCTTCCTGTACATGGTAGGCATAACCGCGCTCGACCTTTTGCTTGCTCTGCAAGGCGCGACCGAAACCGTCCCAACAGCTCAAGGCGACGCGGATTTGTTTTTCCGGATCGAGCGGGTAGCGATCAGCCTGCAAGGTAACGGCGTGAACAGGCTCGCGGCGCACCTGAGGGATCAAGCTCAACAGGCGTTGTCGCGCGGGCGTCAATGCATCGGATGGCGAGAGCAAACGGGCCGACACACGAATATGCCCGCTGGGTAGCAAGTCGCCCTGCGCTACGCATTCGTCCAGCCATTGGCGATCCTGCAGGTCGGCGTCAGGCACTCGGCCCATCCAACTGAACGGGTCGGCAAAGTGCGCAGTGGCGGCATCCTGCAACGCCGCGGCCGGTGCATCAATGATTTGGCCAGGTGTGCCGCCGAGTGGAGGACGGTAGTCATCGAGCGACGCAAAGCCCACGGGTTGACCACGTTCGGTGCCGAAAAAACTGGTGGCGATCACCTGGCCGAATGCCCCGTAAAGCACCTCCTGAGTGTTTTGATTGGGGTCGATAATGCGCGCCGGTTGCAGCAAGCGATAGTCAATCGAATCCACACGCGTCTCACAGCCGTCAGGTAGGCGTACCCGAGTATTCAGGCAGCCATAGGGGTCGTAACTCAGATGGGTCACACCATGACTGCGGGTTTGCTGCACGGTGATGACGTTATAGAAACCCGCGAGGCCGGCGTAGGTATTGAAACCGCGCTTGACCGACCACAATGGCGCTTGCGCCCCGTCGATGGACGGCAGAACCAGGCGCATTTTGTGGTACCCGACCTCCAGGAGTTTTTGCTCCAGGTCAAACGGCATTTCACCCTCGTCATTGCGCAGCAAGTCGTACGCCTTGAGCGCTGCCTCATCCAGCTCGGCAATTTCCAACTCATCGGCCAAGGCCAGGAATATGGCCTCTCCATCCGGTAAGGGGTGAACCCCGGACAAGTCCCGGTAGCGCTGCACCGACTGCCCCACCAGTGTTCGCTGAGCTTGGGGATTCAAGGGGTTTGCGGCGGTTTGCGCGATAAAGGCTTCATAGCTGATCGCGTCGGGTTGCAAGCCGTTGGGACCAGAGCCCTTACCCAGCACCAGCGCGTTGTCACGTTGCTGAAAAGGCAGGGCCAGGCGCCAGCCCTGTGGGTGTGTCAGGTGAATAAACCGCGCCAGGCTTTCACTCAGGTAGTAAACCTGCTGCGCCGAATCATGGGCATCACACCACCAGCGTTTCTGCGGTGTGATTTCATTCGGGTCCACCTGGCAGGCCGGATCATCCTGGGCCGTCAGGCGCCGGGCATAACTGACCCTGACGCCATGGGTCAGGCTGCCAAAGGCATCCCAGCGCAGGTTGATCCCGTGCTGGCACTGCGGGTCATCGACCTGTTGCTCGTACTGGTAGGCGATCGACTCCAACGATAACGCCAGCATCACCTTGTAAGGTGCGAATTGACCGCCTACTGGCCGATCCAGCACGCGTACCAGGTAGCGGTTTTGCTCGACGCTATAGGGGACGTCGCCTGCGTTGCGCCCTCCATAGGTTTCCACACGCAATACCTGGCCTGCCAGTGCTTGGAGCATGCCAGGCAACTCATCGGCCTGGGGTACGACAAGGTCATCGACACCGTCGGCTTCGTGATAATGGCTAAGCAAGGTTGCTCCCAAGGGGTGAGCGGCCAGATCACCGTTGAAATACTCATCGCACGCTGGGTCGATCACTTGTCCGACATGAAACCAGGTCTTGCGCAATACCGGCTCACTGAAACCCGACTCCGGTGATGCCTCGGCAGCAGCGTCGGTATCAGTCGCCAGGAGCAGGGCAAAACCTCGAAACGTTCGTACCTGTCCGTCGTAAAAGCCTTTTCGATATTCGAACCGTTGCGTCAGCCGATTACCCGTGATTTCGTCACATTGAACCTGCTCACTCACCACCGGCACGGGGAAAGGTAAACGACACACGGCCGGTTGATTGCTCGCGAGCAATTGCTGCTTTTCATCCAGCCACTCCTGGGCCGAACTGCGATACTTCACGCTCGCGGCGGCGCCCTGGTTGTTATTGGTTGCACATAACAAATAGGGTTTGGCTGCGACAAAGTCATACCGCCAATGCATGGGCGACATATGCGGCACCGTCAACACCAGGCTGGAGCAGCCCAGCCCTTGCAGGTCAGCGGTACTCACCTGGCAAAATCTGTCATAGCGAACGTCTTTGGGCCAAGGAAGCTCGACGGCGTCGTCAAAGCCGTTGCCACAACGGTTCATGAACACCAGCGCGCACTCGGCTTTCAAGTAGACCAGGTCTGCGGCACCGGAGCCGTCCAGATCCGCGAGCAAGACCCGCGATGCATCGAACTCGTCATAAGCAAAACCCAGCGTGCTGAACCTGAACCCTTTACCAAAGCGGCCTCGCCCCAGGTTGGGCCAGCATTCAAGCCGGTCGTGGCGGATGCGGATCAGGTGCTGCTGGCCGCTGCCGAGCACGTCACTGAAGGCGACCAACTCGGTGGCGGCGTTACTGATCAACGGCAGATCATCCTCGCCTTCCTTGCGCTTAACCTGGGTGGCGGGGGCAAACCCCGCTTGCCGCTGGTTGGCATACAAACGTACGCTGCGCGGGCCGATCATCGCCAGGTCAGACAAGCCGCCCCCCATCAGATTGGCCAATTGCCCCTGGGGATGAAAAAACTCGTGAGGGAAGGCATCCACGGTCGCGAAGTTCGACCAACTGCGGTCCGGGTTGCAGGTAAAAAAACCACACAGCCCAGGCTGGGCTACGACCCATTCAAGGCAGCCATCACCGGTGAGGTCGCTTAAAAACTGCCGGGGTGCTTGCAGGCGGTCAGCTATCGGAATCTCTGGCAACTCATGCCAATCGTCATAGGCCACGTCGTCAGGGTGGCTCGCCGCCTTGGCCCGCATAGGTGCGCGGTAATACCAGGCTTTATCGTCAGAATACAAAATGCCCGGAAAACCTTCGCCGTACAGGTCGACAAATTGATAACGCTGGCCGTCGTCAAGACCCGGCATCGTTTCAAATGGCTGATAGCGCTGGGGATCCGGTGCGAGCTCGAACGCGTTATAGATGAACTCCAACGGCGGCCGACTCTGTACCTTCCCGGCCCGGTCAATGGCTTGTTCATGGGCCGCATGCAGCAGGCTATAACCCAGTGACGATGGCCGATATTCAAGCAGTAGTCGGCTCACCAGCACGGGCGCCGACCCCATGTCTGGCTCATCGGGAAAGCAGTGGAACATCAGCACCTGCCGACACAGTTGTCGCGTCCTGAGCTCAAAACCATAGACATAGCTGGAGAACGGGTCGCTGCGCCCAGGCCATGCCTGGGTGGCCTCATAAGGTGGAGCGGTCATGAGGGCAGTAGGACGCTCACCATGATCGAACACCAGATGAAAATGCCATAGCACGCCTTGCCCAGCCTCAACGCGCCACGCATACAGCTGGTCATCGGCGAGCGCATTGCCGTAAAGCACCTTGCTCAAGTAACGCTGGGCACCTGCGTGATCGCCGGCCTGATAATGGTAGACAATATGCTCGCCACGCGGGTTGAGGCTTTCTTCGAGCAGCCACTCCCCCACACGCGCATCGACATCCGGGTCGGCACGTCGTGAAGCAGCGGTTTTGCCGTACAGGTGCAGATTGCCGTCCGCACTGTGAATCAGCCAGAACCCCCCCGGGTCGTCGGTATCGGACCAACGCTCGATCAGTGCAAATGCGCCTTCGGTGCGAGGCCAGTAGCGTACAACGGTGTAAGGCCCCACCGGCAAGCCGTTATAGGCCGTCTCGACCCTTGAAACCTCTGTACCCGTCATCGGGTTGCGTTCCGGCATCCAGGGCTCCCCATCCGGCCCCAGGATCACGTCTTCATCGGTATACGCCGGCACCCCTGTGGACGTTCGTCGAGTGATCGCATTGGGCGTCTTGCCCCAGCCTATTCCGAACGAGCTGTTGCCGTTGGTGCTGCTGTAACCCAGCGTCAGGTCCGGGGCAAAACCCCGCCCGGGGGAGATTGGCAAGGGCAGCTCGAACGATGCACCACCGCTGATACCGACCGGTCCCAGGCCGTTGCCGATACTCTGGATGGCGCCACCGCCCTTGGGCAGGGACGGCGCGGCGATTTGCAGCGACTCGTCATGGTTCACTATGCCTCCTCCTAGCCAGCCTTGGCCGTGTAGTGCAGCTTAAGGATGATGTCGGTCAGCGATTCGAACAGGCGGTTCCGCGCCGCAACGTCAGTCGAGGTGAATTCCAACGCCCAGCTTGAAATAGCGCCCGTACCCTCAAAGGGCAAATAACGCTCATCGTCGAAACTGAAAGTGAACAGCCCATCGTCATCCACCCCGCCAGACAAAACGATTTGCTGGCTGGCCCGCAGGTTTTCCTTGAGGGTGTCGCCTATCTGCACGGCACTGTAGGTTTGGGTCAAGGTGGCGTGAATGTCTTCGTAGGGCCCCAGGGCCCCAGGACCACAGGCAACGACACGCTGATACGTTTGATCCGGCGCACGCTATGCCCAGGGTAATTGCTGTCGAACATGGGCTGCGTCAGCTGGAAATCGACGCGGCAGTTGTCTATCAGGCCAAGCTTGATGGTGTCCCAGTCCTGATTGATGGCGGAGGTCGGATCCTTGTCCTTGAGTTGGCGCAGGGACACCGTCTTGGTGATCTCCAGCCGTCGTTCATTGCGACTCAGGTACGCCGAATCCATTTTCAATAAGGACAACTTCAACGCCTCGCCGGCGCTCAAGCCTCGGTAGCTGTCCTTCCAGACGCCCGCCTGAATAAAGCGCGTGCTGAAGTCGGCGAGTTCAAATTGCCAACAGGCTTCGGCGGCCAGACACAGCGCCAAGGTGGCATCGTAGGCCTGGTAATAGAAGGTCGCGAACTGGCCGTTGAGCCATTGATAGAGTTGCGCATTGCTAAAACGGGTGCGCAGAAAATCATAGCTGGCCAACGCCTGATCCTGGGCGACGCGGGCCTGGTTCAATTGCAGGGTGGTGGCGCGGGCCTGTGCTTCAAGCACCTGCATTTGTGCCTCGATCTGGGCAATTTCCAGCGTGGCTTGGTCACGGGCTTGCATCCATTCCTGGTGGCGGCGGCGGAAGTTTTCAGCGCGGTCCGTCGCCTCCGCAATGGTATGGAGCATCGCCGCCCTGGCTGAAGAATAGGCACTGACCATTTCGGCGACGCCCTCCAGGCGCCATCCCCCGGAGGACGCTATGGCAACGGCACCATTAGTCAAACCCGCGTGAGCCCCGCCGCCGCCGCCAGCCGAATTGGGGGGGGCCTTCAGGCCACTGCCAACGGCATTGGCCACCTGACTGATGTTGTCCAACACCCGCCCTTCCAAGTGCAGCGCTGCAGCAGCTTTTTCACCGGCATTCACCACTTCATCGGCCAACTTACGGTAGAAATCCAGGCGCCCCTGAGCCAGCGCCTTACTCGCCTCCAGTGCTTTTTTCTGCTCAAGGTCAATCGCTTGTGCCTGTTGTTGCAGGTCCACGGCAAACTGGGCGAACTCCCAAGCCTGGTGGTATTGCAGCTCCTGCAGTTGCGCCTGTTCCTTGCGCTCGATCAATGACAACAACGTATTGCCAAATTGGATCAGGGTTTCCACAGCACTGCTGGCACGGTTGTGCATCACACTGTAGCGATAAGGTGGCACCTCCTGGGCCAACAACCGCGCGGCACCACCGGAGGCCGCGCCCTGACCGAACGCCGCCAGCAGATCGCGCGGGTTCAAGGGGGCGGCAAACAAGGGCAGCATCAGCGGCTTGCCGTCCAGCGTACGGTTGTTACGCAGGTTGTCCAGGCGCGCCTCGGCGGTATCCCAGTTCTGGACCAACTCACGGTTGAAGGGCAAGCGCAGGTATCTGTTATCCAGATCAAGCAGGGTAGGGTCGGGCGCGAAAGTGCGCAGGTACAGCGGCGGTTCGGCGAAGTGGTAGAGCGACTCGCCATCGTTGGCCGCGGCACTCTCTTCGCGTAGTTGGTCCTGCCGGATCAGGCGCTGTTCGAACTCGCGCAATTTTGAGTTGGTGGCGTCGCTCAGGGTTTTCAGGGGGATCGGTTGCCAATGGTCCACCACGTTGATATCAGGGCGCGGCCCCAGCAGGTCAAGCACGCGCACGTACCACAGCTTGGCCGCTACGAGGCTGTCGGGGGTCAGTTGCCGGTAGGCGGCGTCACCCCGGTCCAGCAGGTTCTTGATGTAGAACATGTAGATCGCCTTGCGATAGCGCACCGGGTGGCTGCTAGCGATACCGTCCGGATCGGCGGGTTTGCGCGACACGTAGTCCATTTCTACCGGGTCATCCATCAAAGGCCGTACGTTCCAGTAGGCCGGACGGCCCTTCTCGTCTTTTTTGCGCGAAGGGTCGAAGATAAAGCCCAGCCACTGTTCGGCGCCTTCGAAGTTTTGCTCCTGGTTCAGACGGTGGCTGACCATGAAAGGCAGGTGCAGGAACAACTCCCAGAAATACAAGCCGTTGGCACCGTGAAAATCCATCTGGTTAATGGCCGCTGGTGGATTGAGAGGGGGCTCTTCAAGGAGCTGAGTATCCCAGGACAGCAGGTTTTCCAGGGCGATATTGGCGCGGTTGATCAACTCGCGTGCAAACAATGTATTCATGCGGATGGGTTGGCGTGGAGCGGTGCCGGCATCGTTTAGCTTGATGCCAGAGTTGGTGAAATCGATGAATTCGGCGATGCCCAGAGTTGGGCTGGCACGGGTGTTGATGCGAGGGGCGATCAGCGGTGTGGTGACTTGCGCGACAAGCTCCAGTTCTACGTAGGTCATTTTCAGGGCATGTCCCAAAACCTGCCAAGTGGTACCGTTGAACACCTTGATACCATGGATAATCGGAATTTTTTTTGAGCCGATGGGCCAGGCTCCCGGCCAGTCAGGCAACAGGGTTTCAGGGTTAATGGGGAGCTTTAATGTATGGGTGTCGGGTGGATTTATTACTGCGAATCCACCGGAGTGCCAAAGTGACGCCGCGCCAGGATTAGCTGCCATCGGATCACTCAGATTCAGAGGTCGCAGAATAACGTGCTGAAAAACATAAGTAGGGGGCCTTATAAACTCCTGGACCTCAGCGTGACGGAATCCAGCAGGCCAATCCGTCTGCACTGTTTTTAATACTAAACCGGTGTGCATCAAATAATCACGCACCAGCACAGCAATCTTAGAAGATATTGATATAAAACCATTTGCATCCGGCAGACCAAGAGTACAATGATGAACATCATATGTGTCACACAAGAAATAAGACAATAACCCGCTTCCAACGTATCCATTAGTACGAGAAGATATCAAACTAACCCTACACCTCCCCCCACCACTAAACTGCGAACCACTCAACACTTGAATTCTAGAACCGTTCAAAAGCGTCTCATAGCCCGCCGTTTGGTTTGCGGGCAAAACCATTTCAAGCTTATATCTATCTTGCGTCTCCGAATCAAAAGCCGTTATAGAAAACGTCACATCCGGAGGCTTTGAAAATACAGCTGATATTTTAGATTTAAAGAACACTTCCCCTGTAGACTTATCATAAGTAACATCATCCCCACGGGAAGGGCTAACAATCGAAACCTGCCTCTCTTCAAAATTCCAGTTATCCAGCTCTTGATGCGGCCGATGCGACTCGACACTTTTCAGCGCTATACTAAGCTCAGGCACTTTGAACTGAAACCGCCCTTTATTATCCTGAGCAAATAACCTTCCCACCCTCAAGACATGGGGTGCCTTGATCTCCTTTCGAGTTCCGATACTGGGCACATACCCACGATTGGGAAACAGCGCCGTTACATTAAAGTTCTTATCGATCATCGCCGTTTTTAGAAACGCATATTGATCCGCCGCACCATCCGTCGCATTACCTGCGGTATACCCCATATACATCGCCACAAACATCGACTCCGGCATTGTCGAACTGTCGGCCACGGCAATGCTCTCAACCTGCTCCGCCAAGTCCGTAGTCTTGAACAACGGTGACTCACTCCAGGCTTCAATGACGGTTTGCGGCATACTCCAACTGTCGTCGTACTTCTTGTAGACCATGTTCAAGCGCAACATCGGGTTACTGTGTACTTTGATAACCGGTGAACCCGGATCTGGCGGTATGGGGGTACCACCTGGGAGATAACCTTCTTCAACCGTCATCTGAGCAGGGTTGTTATCCACGCACTCCACCCACAATACAAACAAGCGGTTATTAAACAACACTGGCCTGATGGTGCGCTCAATCGCACTGGCCGAAATCGGCAAGTTAGCCTTGTGCCAGTCTGACCACGCCCCCGGCTGCGGATAATCGAACTTTGGCCGGTTGGGATCCGTGCCGTTGAGGTTCATGTAAGTACGCTGGGACATATCCACCGAGCGCCAGTAGTACACACTCTCGGCCCGGGACTTGCCGATAAAGTAATACATGCCATTCTTGAAATCGGTGGTATTGATGTAACCATTGATAATCGTCAGGTTGGCCACTTCCTCAAAGCTCGCCAGATAAGACAGCACCGCTTCCTGAGTGGTGTCGATCTCGATCTTGTTCTGATTGAGGTCGTTTTCCAGTTGCTGGAAATACTTGGATTTGGTCAGGCGCAACGAGGGGTCGATATACAGTTCCGGGTAATAGCTCAACTGCTGGTTGGCCGCCCAGATGGGGTATTGGCAGTCGATCTCGCGCCACTGCCTGATCAGGTGATCTTCCATCACTTTGGTTTCATAGCCCGGCTCCATGCCCATCAGCGCGGCATTGATGTACTGCTGAATACTGGCGATGGCCGAGGCCACCGGGCTGGTGGGCACGGCCTGGCTGACCTGCACATCCAGCAGCTTGTATTGGTAGAGGTCGTTGGCGGTCTTGATTTTGTCGCTCAACTGGGCGTCGACAAACTCCGCTGCGTTCGGTACCACCTCATCCAGATAGTAGGCCACCAGGGCATCGCGCAGGGTTTCGTTGAGCTGGCTATCGATTGAGCTGGACATGCTCGCTCCTTATTCATCGTAAAAGTGCGCAGGCGCTCAGCGCCGGGCAGCCATGACCGCATTGCCTACCGCTTGCCAGGCCACACCCGTACTGTCGCCGTGCAGGGCTGTGGCCCTGAGCAAGTCCGCCGCAGCCAGGCCGCTGGCGGCACAGGTGGCTTGGCTGCGCAGGATCCAGTCGATGTCGGCCATGGAGCAGGCGCGCTTTTGCGCCAGCAGTTGGAAAAGCTCATGCACGTCGTCCTGCCGCCACCCCAACAGCCTGGCCAAAACGGAAGCGGCCTGGTCGCTGACTGCAGCGCGCAATGTTTTGTTTTTGAGCGCTGTTTTCCCGGGGTTGGCCGCGATGAAATAACCCAGCAATGCCTCCTCCGCCTGGCTTTGGCCATGAAACCACTGACTGTAGCGGCTCAGCAGGTAGAAGCTCTTGAGGTTCAACTCCAGATTTCTACCCGGAACTCCCAGCCATTGCGGATTAAGCAAAAACACACGCAAGGCACTGGTGCTCAACCGCAGGTCCATCACCACTGTCCCATGACGCAATACACGCTCGAGTTGATTGATCAATGAGTCAGTGGCGGCTGCGGTAGCCAGCCCCAACACCGCTGACAACAGGGCGTGTACCGAGGTCTGTGCCCAACGCAGTACAACTTGGGTGCGGTCCATCGGCAGGTTGATCATTTCTTGTGCCAAACCTTCGATCAGCCGCAGTTGGCGGTCATGGCCGGCCAGTAACATGTCGGCAAGCTTCGCCACGCTCTGCTCGCGCTCGTGAGGGAAGAGGTTCAACTGCCCCACTCGATAGTTAATCGCTTCTTGCAAGTAATGATGGGGGTCTTCGAGACCTGTGAGCGGAACAGGCCTCACCAGCCCCTGCGGGTCCAGCAAATACTGCAGCACTTCGCGCCATTTGATGGGCTCTCGTGCGGCAGCGGACTTGGGCCGTTCATAAACAGGCAGATTCAGCGCCGAGATCTGCTCATCGGTAATCAATACCTCTCGCGTCGCGGCGGCCAATATGCCCAAGCGGTCCACCAAGCCTTGGGGGGGCAGGTAATCTCCAGGCTCCAGGCCCAACGCGCGGCGTACCCCGGTAACACTTTGCTTGCTGTCCTTGAGCCAATTCACGGCCCAATCCATCTGCATCAACACATCGAGAACGTCAGGCGCGGGCGCCATTGCATCCTCTTCCCAAGCCTCTACGGTCGGTAGGTGTCTTTTAGGCAGCGTGCCGCACTTTACTTGCAGGTGGTGAACTGAAGACGGTTGGCTGGTT
This sequence comes from Pseudomonas sp. NFPP02, assembly GCF_900119355.1. Taxonomy (NCBI): domain Bacteria; kingdom Pseudomonadati; phylum Pseudomonadota; class Gammaproteobacteria; order Pseudomonadales; family Pseudomonadaceae; genus Pseudomonas; species Pseudomonas sp. NFPP02. Next base: position 320,950 of record NZ_FPJI01000006.1, on the reverse strand, counting down.
ATTACCTCCCAAGCTGTCCTTGAAAGGCGCTTGCCGCTGAGCGACAACGTCCCACCAGCGCTCAACGGTTCAAGCGTAAGCGCACTGCCGTCAGGATTGCGCACGAAGTTTTCTTCGTCTGAATGCTGGGGCTGCCGTTCCAGGGTAAACACCCGCGTGCCAGCTGCTGATGCAAAGTCGGTCCCCGCCAGCACAAACAAGGCTGAACCTGGCAGCAGACGCAATAAGGTACCTTCATGCGCGGCATCAACCACCAGCACCAGCCTGATGCTCATATCGCTGGCGCCCTGCGCAGTCAACGACCATGGCCTGAGGGACGACAATGAGGGTTGTAGCAGGCGCCCGGTACAGAGTAATCGCTGGTACTCCAGCCCCCCCAGCATATCCACCAGGCCCCAGCCTTCCTCCGGCGACAAGCCAAACATTTGCGGAATACGCGCCTGACGGTAGAGCGAGGACAGGGTGCCAAGGTCGCGGAGTAACGGCCCAACAAAATCCTTCGTTTGGTTGGCCAAGCGAGAAAGCGATGACTCTGTAGGCTCAAGGCCGAGCGCGGCACAGAGTTGTGCGACGATTTTTTTGTTCGCAGCGTCTGTCCCACTGACATTAAAGGCGGCTCTATTGAGTTCCAACGGCGTATCGAACAGCGCAGCAGGGTTAAAGACTTGGTCAAACAGCGGCACCTTGTCACCCGTGGCGTAAGGCGTGAGATCGTGGAGGAACGCCGCAAATTCTTCGGGCTTGATGCCATAACGTCGGCTGAAATAACGATAAACACCCAAGACCCGCAGGGTATTGGTGTTCAGGTCCATGGTCAGGTTGTGTTCACCCTCGCTGCGGATGGCGCAAATGAGCAGCGTGTCCAGTTCGGCATAGGACATGTCCATACCCAGGTCTTTCTTCAGCCAGCGCTGCAGACGAATCATGCGTTGCAGGCGGTCAAACCGTTGAGGGGACGTTTTAGTCAGGTACCAGACCGTGCGGCTACCGAGCGTGGTTTCCTTGAGGCCCATGGAATTGTCGAACTGGTCCGCACACGTCGAGACAACGGTAGCAGGCACAACACTGTCATAACGCTCGCTGCCATGGCCGTTGACATAACACGCGCCATAGTGAGAGGCGTGCGGGTATGCCTTGCCGACGCCATTGCCCCCCGTCCATTGTGGGTTGCCGCTGGGGCAATTGGGAGACACGTGGGGGAAATGCTGACGCTGGGATAAAAGCGCCTCGACCTGCTCGGCATCCAGCTCCGAACGTTGCATGAAGGTCTCGAGCTGCACCAGTGGGTTGTCAACGTGACCAATACCTTGGAGACCGTAACTGCGCTGAAAAAACTCCTGCTGCTCGGCCGTCCATGTCACGTACTCATCCAGGACAATGGTGAAGCTGAGTACCGCCAGTGAAACGGGCCTAGTGGTAGTGCCCGTGGTGGTGGTGACAGTAAATGAGGCTCGATAGCCCGGTTCGATAGGAAACGGTTCTTCTCCCCCCCAGCGGATAACTGTGCAGATTGTTGAGGTATTCGCGGGGTGAAGATAATTAGGCGTCCAAATATTAGCCGTGTTCGCATATAACGGCGTCCCAGAATTAATCCAGAAAAGACCCTCTCGTTTAGTATCGTCAGGCCCCGAGAATTCAATCGTTGCCGTGCTCGTCAATTTCCCTTGGTTGACTAAGGTTTCTGCCTGAGGCACAACAGACTTCAGGCTTGACTGTGGGGATATCAGTAAAGCAATCCTGATGGCCGAATGCGGACTCAGATGAGAAGTCCCCGGCCCTGCCCAGGTCTGCGTCAGCTGAGCCTTCGATAGATAAAACGTGGTGAACAATGAAGGTTCGATCAACAGTTGCTGTTGCTGAGGGCTTAACCCCGACATCAACAGTTGCGCTTGCGCTGCAGTGTTCTGCACCACGCCATAATCGTTCAAGCCCCGTTGGCTGATGGGCAACTGCAAGCTGATGCGATAGTTCAACTCCCCCAACTCAAGCTTCTTTTCGGCCAGCCCTAATCGGCATTGGTGGTGAGGGTAGTAATACGGAAACATGAACGGATAGCGCCGCTCGGCCAGCACGTCGTAAATCGGCTTGTTGGCATCCGGCTTTCCTGTCCGGTACCGGGCGATGTCGGCCATGAGTATCTCATTGACCAACTCCAGCATCGGTCTGGGGGTAAAGGTGCTTTGCTGGTCAATGATCAACCCCTCCAGATCGGGCCGCCGAGTCCTCAACAGAATCTTGGGCCGATCACCCTGGCCGGAGCCTTCCAGGGTGCGCGTAGCGAAACGATATTGAGCGCTGAGGTAGGCCACCGGCGAATCGACCGCCGCCATCGCGCCGACTTTGCAGAACTCATCCCAGTTTTCCTTGAACAGGTTCGGGAAACTCGGCCCGACATCGACCAGCGCACGCACACCGGTCTGCTGGCCCTGGTACTGGGTTCTGCCGTTGGATACCTGGTGCTCACGGTACAGCCGACCGATCTGCACCGCATAGCACATGGCATTGTCATAGGCCACCTCGCCATCCGCCTCGCAGATCTCACCCAGGCGTTGGACGAAGTGGGGCTTGGGTTGGGCGATGATGTCGAACACCGACGCCATGCCCAATTGCTGCATCGCGGTGATGAAGCTGACTTTTTCCAGGCCCACTTGCCGTTCGGGCTCGTTGACCAACGTAAGAAGCAGACGGTCAGTTCTCGAGTCGTTGTCCATGCCCACGCATTCCCTCAGGTAGAGATACACCGCTATGTCCAACAAACTGAGTGGTTCTAAAAAATAAAGAACCTGTGAACTCTGACAGTAGCGACGAACGGTGCCTGAGGAACGGCCGAACACCCGAGTTGCCTGAATTGGGCGAGCCTGCCGTTGGCGGAAACTGGCTTGGCTCTGGTGGAAGCTTGCATTGATGGCTTGCAGGCCGATGCTTGTGCTCAGTAAGTCAGTCATCGCGGGCGAGCCCACTCCCATAGTTTGACCGGGTACATCATTGGAATAGGGTCAACCTTTGGGAGCTGGCTTGCCTGCGATGGCGTCCGTGCGGCCAGCACAATGCTCAAGCTAACCCATCCCGCCTACGCTTAAGTTAGGATGCTCGTTCCCTATTCGAGGTGGTCTCCATGTTCTTCGGCGTTCTCCTGATCATCACCTGGCTGATCCTGCTGCTGCGCTACCCGGCCAAGGCGCTGCCGGTATCGTTGGCCGCTGCCGTCGGCCTGGGGTTTGTCGCGGTTTGGGTGGTATGGCTGGACAATCGCGAAGCGTCACAACTGGCGCGTCTTGAGTTGCGCATCACCTACGCGCCGCAAGACTGCCCAGCCGACCGACCGCTCAAACTGACCCTCAACAACGGCAACGATGTACCGCTCACCGAACTGCGCTGGCGCGTGGCCGCCTACGCACCGGGCGATACGGTCAACCTGGCCGACAACGTCTACGCCGCCCCACGCTATCGCGGCCCCGGCGAGTTGCAGGCGGGCGCCACCTGGGATGACTGCCTGCCCACCCCGCCGCTGCGCCCCGGCTATCGCCCACAAACCCTGGAATTTCGCGCCGAGCACCTGCAAGGCAGTTTCTCGGACTGACAAAGGATGGACCCATGCCCAACGTACTGATCACCGGTTGCTCCAGCGGCATCGGCCGCGCCCTCGCCGACGCGTTCAAAGGCGCAGGCTTCGAGGTATGGGCCAGCGCCCGCCAACCCGATGACGTCGCCGCCCTCGCGGTCGCAGGCTTCAATGCTGTGCAGTTGGACGTCAATGACAGCGCCGCTTTACAACTCCTGGCCGGGCAATTGAGCGAGCTGGATGTACTGGTCAACAACGCCGGCTACGGCGCCATGGGCCCGTTGCTCGACGGCGGTACCGAGGCGATGCAACGCCAATTCGAAACCAATGTGTTTTCCATCGTCGGCGTGACCCAGGCGCTGTTCCCTGCCTTGCGTCGCAGCAAGGGCCTGGTGGTGAATATCGGCAGTGTTTCCGGCGTATTGGTGACGCCGTTCGCCGGCGCCTACTGCGCATCCAAAGCCGCCGTGCATGCGTTGAGCGACGCCCTGCGCATGGAGCTGGCACCGTTTGGCGTGCGGGTGATGGAAGTGCAGCCTGGTGCGATCAATACAAGCTTTGCGAAGAATGCCGGCGCCCAGGCCGAGTTACTGATCCAGGAACAGTCGCCATGGTGGCCATTGCGCGAGGGCATTCGTGCACGCAGCCAAGCGTCCCAGGACAAGCCAACCCCGGCCAGTGAGTTTGCTGCAGACGTGCTCAAGGCGGTGCAGCAAGCGCAACCGCCGCGCCTGTTGCGTTCGGGCAACGGCAGCCGCGCGTTGCCGTTGATGGCGGCGCTGTTGCCCAAGGGGTTGTTGGAGAAGGTGCTGAAGAAGCGCTTTGGCTTGGGCGGCAGGCTCTAAGGTTTCATGAAATCAATGAACGCCCGCACCTTCAGCGGCAAATGCCGCGTGTCTGGATACATCGCGTAAACCCCTTGCGGGGCAAAGCGGTGGTCCGCCAACAGGCGCACCAAGCGTCCCGCGTCGACATCCCCCTGCACCAACCATTGCGGTAAAACCGCCACACCGTGGCCGCGCACCGCAAATGCCTGGAGGACCGCCGCGCTGTCGGCCACCAAGGCTGACGGGCCGGCTCGATAAGGGTGTTCGAGACCTGCCGGGTCGGTGACGCTCAGTTCGCTCAAGCGGCCGTGGCCCAGCCTGGGCAACTGCTCCAACTCAGCCAGGGTTTGAACTGCGGCAAACTGCGGCGCCGCGACGGCGAACACGTCGAATGTGGACAACTGCACGGCGCGGTGATTGGAGTCCAGCAAGCGCCCCAGCCGAATCGCCACGTCAAAACGCTCGGAGATCAGATCGGCGTGGGTGGAGGATGTGGATAAGTGGATATTCAGGTCCGGGTGCAGGCGTCGAAAGGCTTCTACCGCCGGAGCAACTACGGCCAGGGCATATTCGACAGTGGTGGTGATACGCAGGGTGCCTTTGAGCTGGGCATGTTCACTGCGGGCTTCTTCTACCGCCAGGCGGGCCTCTTCAAGCATGCGCGTGCAGCGCAGGTAGAAGCGCTCACCCGCGTCGGTCAGTGCCAGTTGGCGGGTGTTGCGGGTCAGCAGGGTGACGCCGAGTTCCGCCTCCAGGCGCTTGAGGTTGAAGCTGACCACGGCGCGAGTCTGGCCCAGCAGGTCCGCGGCAGCGGTGAGCGAGCCGGCCTCGACCACGGCCTTGAAAGTGTCAAAACGGTCCAGGCTGACCATGGTGGACGCCCTCCTTTGTCAAAAAATTTTTGACAAACTAGCAGGCAAACCGACGTATCCCAAACCCTGCGTGCGGCCTACCCTGCCGGCTCCACTCGCAGGAACGCGTTCATGACCTACCGCTCGAAAGTCGCCTGGATCTTTTTGTTGGGCTTTGCCCTGGACCTGGTGAACATGTTTGTCGCCACCGTCGCCTACCCGGATATCGCCCGCGAACTGCACGCCTCGGTCACCCAGTTAGCGTGGATCAGCAATGCCTACATGCTCGGGCTGACAGTGATCATTCCCTTGAGTGTGTGGTTGGCGGCGCTCATGGGCGAGCGCACCCTGATCGCTACCAGCCTGCTGCTGTTTGCCGGCGCATCGGTGATGGTCGGCCAGGCTGGCTCCATCGAAGCGTTGATAGCTTGGCGCGCCTTGCAGGGGCTCGGCGGCGGCTTACTGATTCCGGTGGGGCAAGCCATGGCTTACCGACACTTTCCCGCGGCCGAGCGCAGCCATTTGACAGCGCGGGTGATGTCGGTGGCGTTGCTGGTGCCAGCGCTGTCCCCGGCGTTGGGTGGGGTGATTGTGGACAGCCTGTCCTGGCGTTGGATTTTCTACGCCAACCTGCCTCTGGCGCTAGTGCCCCTGCTGCTGGCACTGCTGTGGATAAAACCCGATGTGCCTTTAACCGAGCGCCCGCCCCTGGACCTGGGCAGTGTGTTCAAACAAGCCGCCAGCCCGATGCTGCGCGTGGCAATGCTGGTTTACCTGTGTATTCCGGGAGTATTTATCGGCACCAGCCTGATCGCCATCCTGTACGTGCGTGGCCTGGAGTATGACGCCACCCAGACCGGCGCGCTCATGCTGCCGTGGGCACTGGCCTCGGCCGTGGCGATCTACCTGAGCAAGCGACTCTTCAATCGCTGCGGCCCCAAACCCTTGTTACTGGCCGGCATGGCGCTGCAATGCGGCGGTATCCTGCTGCTCAACGAGCCGACGCTGATTATTGCGGCCTACGTCTTGATGGGCCTGGGCGGCAGCTTGTGCAGCAGCACCGCACAAACCCTGGCCTTTCTGGATATTCCCGCCGAGCGCATGGGCCACGCCAGCGCGTTGTGGAACATGAACCGGCAAGTGAGTTTCTGCGTGGGTGCCGCCGTGCTCAGTGCCGTACTGTCGGCCTTGGATTCCTTCGCGATTACCTTCACGATGGCGGCAGCTCTGACCCTGTTGCCGCTTTTCGCAGTGTTGCGCCTGGATTCTTCCAGGGTACGCGCGCTGCTTCACCCTTGCAGCGAGCCCAAACATGATTGACTACAGCGATTTTTTTGAAGAAGTGATCCAGACCCACGTCGAGATCGAACAATGGTTTGCCGGCGTTGCGCCTGAGGGCACGCTGGAAAATCTGCTGGCGCGCTTCTCACCCGAGTTCAGCATGGTGGCGCCCGCCACCGGTACGCGGGTCAACACGGCCGGGGTCAATGCCTTGTTCACGCGCCTGGGCGGGATGCGTCCGGGACTGAAAATCACCCTGAGTGAAATGACCGGCATCGACCAGCATGCACGCGGCGCGACGGTCACGTATCGCGAGCATCAGATTGACGACAGTGGCACCCAGACCGACCGCCGCGCCACAGTGGTGTTCGAGAAACAGGCCAGTGGCGCGCTGCTGTGGCGGCACTTGCATGAGACCTTTATCAAAGCCTGACGCGGGTCTAGATGTATGAGGGGGCTTACATCGCCCACTGTAGGAGCGAGCTTGCTCGCGAAAAACCTCAACGATAACGCGTGCTTCCTGAATGAACGCGGCGCCTATGAGTTTTTCGCGAGCAAGCTCGCTCCTACAAAAGCCTTGACTGACTGGCATTAGGGCTTGCCCCTCCCACATTTTTTAGTTTTGTGTTGGGTTGACGATCACCGTGCAGGTAATCCCGGCCGCCAACAACACGCCCTCCGGCATTTCATCAATGTGAATCCGCACCGGCACACGCTGGGCCAAGCGCACCCAGTTGAAGGTCGGGTTCACATCGGCGATCAGTTCACGGCTCTCGGGGTTGTCGCGGTCGTAGATGCCGCGCGAGATGCTTTCCACATGGCCCTTCAAGGTCTCGCCGCTCATCAATTGCATATCGGCTTTGTCGCCCACCTTCACGTGGGGCAGTTTGGTTTCTTCGAAGAAGCCATACACCCAGAACGAATTCATATCCACCACAGCCATCTTCGCTTCGCCGATACGCGCATAGTCGCCACGGTGCACGTTGAGGTTGGTGACATAACCGTCCACCGCCGCCAGCACTCGCGTGCGTTTCAAGTTGAGTTCGGCGGCCTCCAGTTGTGCCAGGGCGTGCTGGTAATCGGCCAGAGCCGAGTCGGCGATGTTGCTGGCGTCGTCGCGGTTTTCCCTGGAGATCACCAGGGCGTCGAGGTCGGCGCGGCGGTGCGCGTTGACCTTGCGCATTTCCCAGGTGGCCTTGCGGGAGGCCACCAGCGATTGCGCTTGCTTGACGGCAATGCGGTAGTGCTCGGGGTCGATCTGCATCAGCAGGTCGCCTTTTTTCACCAACTGGTTATCGCGTACCGGTACGTCCACCACTTCGCCGGTGACGTCAGCCGCCACATTGATAATGTCGGCGCGCACCCGACCATCGCGGGTCCACGGCGTTTGCATGTAGTGCACCCACAACGTGCGGCCAATCCAGATCGCCAACGCCAGAACCAGCAAGGTGGCGAGCAGGCTGAAAAACTTTTTCATCGGGGCATTCTCAACGGTAGACGCTCAGCGCCAGGGCGCCGAACAGGCAAGCGAACAGGCTCAGGCGCAGCAGCGCCGGGTGCCAGAAGAAACGGTACAGGTCGAACCCGGCCAGGAAGCGATCAATCGCCCAGGCCAGCCCGGCTGCGATCAAGAACATCAGGGTCATGGTCGGCATATAGATGCCGTGGAATGCAATTTCACGAGGCATTCGGGGCTCCTTTGAGGGCGGCCAGAGGCGATTGCGGGTCGAGCAACGAGGTGCGAATAAAGTGCAGGTAGCTCTTCACACGGCGCAGGGCCGAGGTGTCGAAGTGCGGGGCGAAGGGTTCGTCGGTGGCCTGCACACGGCTGATCGCATGGTCGACGGCAATCAACCCGCGCTCCAGGTTGCTGGCGCTGGGTTGCAGGAACAGCCGCACCAGCGAGCGCCCCATCACGCGGATCGCCTGGCGCCACGGCTGCGATTCGGCATACGCCGGGTGCACCGGCAAAATCGCCTGCTCCTTGCGCAGCTCGATGATCGCGTGGCCGACCTCCAGCACCACGAACATCCAGCGCAGCAAATCGCGCTGCACCTGCGGCTCGCCGGCCGCGAGGCCATACGCCTGGTGCAGCAGGTCGCGGGTGCGGCTTTCAAAGCTCGACGCCAGGCCCTTGAGCTTGCCGCTGATGGCATACACCACTTGCTCACGCAGGTCTTGCTCCAGGCGGCGCCACAACCAGCGGCTGTTGGGCGGCAGGATGATCGCACCCGCCGCCGCGCACACCAGCATGCCGATGACCATGGCGATGTAGTCGTTGATAAAGGTGTAAGGGTTGTAGACCGTTAGGTTATCCGGCACCGAACCGGTGCTGAAGAAGATCAGCAGGCCCACGCCCACACCGGCGTATTGCGGGCGTGAAGACAGAAAGGCCCCGAAGATGATCACCGGCGCGAGCATCACGCACAGCAGCGGGAAACCGTCGATCCAGGGGAACACGAAGAACATTTCGACAAAGCCGACCAAAGCGCCGATCAAGGTGCCGCAGGCCATCTGGAACGCCATGCGCTTGGGGTTGGGCGTGGCAGCAGACAGGCCCACCGTGGCCGCCGCGATCAGGGTCATGGTGGCGCCGCTGGGCCAGGCAGTGGCCACCCAGTAACTGCCCAGCACAACCAGGATAAACGAGGCGCGCACCCCGGCAGCGGCACAGGCCAACCAGTTGGTCTTTGGCGTGTAGGCTTCGTGCCAATCCTCCCGCGCATGGCGATGCTCGGCCAGGGACGCGTGGGTTTGCGCGTAGTTGTGCAGGTCGTCGACGAAACGGTACAGCAGCTCGTAGGCAGTGTGGAAATCCAACTGCTCGGCGTCCGTCGGGTTGCCCTCCTGGAAGCTCGCCCGCAGGCTGCGCACCTTGGCGGGCAGGCCGTCCTTGTAGGCGCTCAGTTGGTTGACCAGGCGCGCGGCATCGGGGCTGGTGAGGGCGCGGCCAGAGAAGCTGTCGAGCACTTCGGCCAGGTCTTGCAGGCCGGGTTTGATCGCTGCCACCACATGGTCTGCCTCATCGGCGCGCAAGCGTTCGAGCAATTGGTGCAAGGCGTTGAAGCGTGTGGTGATGCTCATGAATTCGCTGTTGAGGCGACTGAGCCGCCCGTTGCGCCGACGCATGTGCGGGTCCTCAAACACGGTGACGCTACGCAAGCCTTCCAGGCCCACGGCTTCGGCAATAAAGCGCACGTTGCTGGCCTCGAAGCCTTCGCGCTGGCTGCGCCCGCGCAGGCCGTCGGTCACGAACAATGCGAACACGCCGAAGCGCTGGTACAGCGCGTTGCGCATGGCGGCGCTGGAGGTCTGCGGCAGGATGGCGGCGCTGACCAGTGTCGAGCACAGTATCCCCAGGGAGATTTCCAGCACCCGCCACACCGCCGCCATGAAGGCGCCGTCCGGGTGGGCCAGGGCCGGCAGGCCGACCATCGCCGCGGTGTAGCCGGCGAGCACGAACCCATAGGCGCGAAAGTTGCGGTTGCGCGTGGCACCGGCGGTGCAAATGCCGACCCAGATCGCCAGCGCCCCCAGGAACAGTTCGGTGTTCTGCGCAAACAAGGCGATCAACAGCACCATCACCGCCGAGCCTGCCAAGGTCCCTAGGAAACGGTAGAAACTCTTGGCGAACACCTGGCCGCTCTGGGGCTGCATCACGATAAATACGGTGATCATCGCTGTGCGCGGTTGCGGCAGTTCCAGGCGCATGGCCAGCCACAGCGTCAGGAACGCAGCGACCAGCACTTTGAAGATATACACCCAGGTCACGCCATCACTGCGCGCCCAGTCGAAGAAACCACGGCGCCACTCAAGGGAATGCAGCCAGCGCAGCGGTGCAGGCAAGGGAGTCATCAAGGCCTACTCAGTGATCAAACACGGCGAGCGCCGCCGGAGTCTTGCTTGGGAGTGTCTTGGCAGCCGTGGGCACATCATCGCCAGCACCGAGGCCGCCGCCCAAGGCGGTCACCAGCTCGGCATGGGCGCTGAGGCGTGCCGCCTGCACCTGTTGTTCGATCTGCTGCTGGCGAAACAACAAGGTTTGGGCGTTGAGCACGTTGAGGTAGTCAGTGAGGCCACGTTGATAGGCGACCATGGCGATGTCGTAGGTTTTCTGCGCCGAGGCCACCGACTGCGCGGCGAAGGCCGACTGTTTGTCCATGGACTCGCGGCGGATCAACTGGTCACTGATGCCCTTGAGCGCATTGACCAGGGTCTGGTTGTACTGGGCCACCGCGATGTCGTAGCCGGCACTGGCTTCACCCAATTGCGCACGCAGGCGGCCGCCGTCGAAGATCGGCAAGGTGATCGCCGGGCCGACGTTGTAGTTGAATTTCTTGCCGGCCAGGAATTCCAGCATGCCGCCCCCAGTGGCCATGTAGCCAAGGCTGCCGACCAGGTCGACGTTGGGATAGAAGCCTGCATGAGCCACATCGATACCCCGTGCCTGGGCCGCTACCTGCCAGCGACTGGCGACCACGTCCGGGCGTTGGCCGAGCAATTGCGCCGGCAGGCTGGAGGGCAATTTCAACGGCGCGGCGAGGGCCAGGGTCGGGCGCTGCAACTGCGCGCCCTCCCCCGGGCCTTTGCCGGCCAACGCCGCCAGTTGGTTACGGCTCAGGGCGATTTCCTCGTCCAGGGCATCCAGTTGGCGATGGGTTTCCGGCAGCGGGGTTTCGGCCTGGCTGACGTCAAAGTGAGTACCGATCCCAGCGGCCAGGCGTTTGTTGGCCAGGTCCAGGATCTGCTGTTGCTGGGCCAGGGTGGCGGCCGCGATGTCACGGTTGGCGTACTGCAACGACAGCTGGATATAGGCGCGCACCACGTTGTTTTGCAGTTCGAGCTGGGCCAGGCGCGCTTCGGCGGCGCTCATGTGCGCCAGGTCGACCGCACGTTCGGTCGTGTTGCTTTCCCGGCCCCACAGGTCGAGGGCGTAGCTCAGGCCCAGGGACGAATTGTTGTCCCAGGTGTTGGCGCCGCTCAATTGGCCGGGGCCGTAGAACTGATCCTTCGGCCAGTTGTGACGCTTGAGGGTGGTGTCGCTGTTGATCTGCAGCGACTCGGCCGACTCGGCCACGCCGGCCAGCGCCCGAGCTTGGCGTACGCGGGCGGCGGCCACGGCCAGGCTGGGGCTGTTGCGGGTGGCGAGTTCGACCCAACGGTTGAGCTGCGGGTCGCCGTAGGCCTGCCACCATTGGGCGGTGGGCCAGTGGGCGTCGCGGTCGGCGCTCTGGATCGCGGCGTCGGTGGCCAGGCTATTGGCGTTGATCGCCTGGCCTTGCGGGGCGATTCCTCCGGTTCCGATGCAACCGCTGATGACTGACGTTAAAGCCCAAACACTGAGAGTCTTCAGCTCTCTGCTGATGCGACGCGGCACGGCAAGCGAATTCCTGAGAGGGTGTTGCGGGAGAGGTGGCGCAATTCTAGGCGGCGCCAGGGAGGACGATAAGCTGGCATTCCTGTGAATCTTTGTTACCGTTCAGGCGATAATCCGTTGGTAGGGATCACTGAAAGCGTAACTTTCTGTCACAATTTGCTATCTCCCTTGAGAACACTCCATGGACACTTTGCAAAACATGCGCGCCTTCAGTTGCGTGGCCGAAGCCGGCAGCTTCACCGCCGCCGCCGTGCAACTGGACACCACCACGGCCAACGTCTCGCGCGCGGTCTCCAACCTTGAGGCCCACCTGCAAACCCGCTTGCTCAACCGCACCACCCGGCGCATCGCGCTGACCGAAGCCGGCAAACGCTATTTGCTGCGCTGCGAGCAGATCCTCGCCTATGTCGAGGAGGCCGAGGCCGAAGCCAGTGACGCCCATGCGCGCCCGGCCGGGCAGTTGAAAGTGCACACCATGACCGGCATCGGCCAGCATTTCGTTATTGACGCCATTGCCCGCTATCGCCGCACCCATCCCGACGTGACCTTCGACCTGACCCTGGCCAACCGCGTGCCGGATTTGCTCGACGAGGGCTACGACGTGTCCATCGTGCTGGCCAGCGAACTGCCGGACTCAGGTTTCGTTTCCCAGCGCCTGGGCATCACCTACAGCATCGCCTGCGCCTCGCCGGACTACGTCAAGGCCAAGGGCTGCGCACAGCGGCCCCAGGACTTGCTCAACCATGCGTGCCTGCGCCTGGTCAGCCCGGTGGTCCAGCTGGACAAATGGACCTTCAACGGCCCTGAAGGCCAGGAAAGCGTGGCGATCAACAGCTCGCCTTTCCTGGTTAACTCGGCCGATGCGATGAAAACCGCGATCACCAGCGGCATGGGCGTCGGCCTGCTGCCGGTGTACGCCGCCATCGAAGGGCTGCGCAACGGCACACTGGTGCGGGTGATGCCGACCTACCGGTCCCAGGAATTGAACCTGTACGCCATCTATCCTTCGCGCCAATACCTGGATGCGAAGATCAAGACCTGGGTGGAATACCTGCGCGGTTCGTTGCCGGAAATTCTGGCGGCGCACCAGGCGGAGTTGGTGGCGTATGAGTTGAGCGGTGGTGTGCGGATGGCGAACTGATTTTGAAATGCTGCTTCCCACCCCCTAAAAATTTATTGTGGGAGCTGGCTTGCCTGCGATGACGGTGAATCAGCCAATACAATAGTGGCTGACACACCGTCATCGCAGGCAAGCCAGCTCCCACATGTTGAGTGGAGTTCTGCCATGAAAAAGACTGTCCTGGCCTTCAGCCGTATCACCCCGCCGATGATCGAACGCCTGCAACAGGATTTCGAGGTGATCGCGCCCAACCCCAAGCTGGGTGACATCAATGCACAGTTCAACGAAGCCCTGCCCCACGTCCATGGTTTGATCGGTGTGGGTCGCAAGCTGGGCCGCGAGCAGCTTGAAAGAGCGAGCAAGCTGGAAGTGGTGTCCAGTGTGTCGGTGGGCTACGACAACTACGACGTGCCGTACTTCAATGAGCGCGGGATCCTGCTCACCAACACCCCCGATGTGCTCACCGAGAGCACTGCCGACCTGGCCTTTGCGTTGCTGATGAGCAGCGCCCGCCGCGTGGCCGAATTGGATGCCTGGACCAAGGCCGGCCAATGGAAAGCCAGCGTGGGCGCGCCTTTGTTTGGTTGCGATGTGCACGGCAAGACCCTGGGCATTGTCGGCATGGGCAATATCGGCGCGGCCGTGGCCCGGCGTGGGCGCCTGGGCTTCAATATGCCAATCCTTTACAGCGGCAATAGCCGCAAGACCGCGCTGGAGCAGGAACTGGGCGCGCAGTTTCGCAGCCTGGAGCAGTTGCTGGCCGAGGCGGATTTCGTCTGCCTGGTGGTGCCGTTGAGCGACAAGACCCATCACCTGATCAGCACCCGGGAGCTGGGGTTGATGAAGTCCAGCGCGATCCTGATCAATATCTCCCGTGGGCCAGTGGTGGATGAGCCTGCGCTGGTCGAAGCCCTGCAAACCCAGCGCATTCGTGGTGCCGGGCTGGATGTGTACGAAAAGGAACCGCTGGCTGAATCGCCGTTGTTCCAGCTGAGCAATGCGGTGACCCTGCCGCATATTGGTTCGGCCACCGGTGAAACCCGCGAAGCCATGGCCAACCGCGCCGTGGACAACCTGCGCAGCGCCCTGCTGGGCCAACGCCCGCAGGATCTGGTGAACCCACAGGCCTGGAAGGGCTGACACCCCACCCCACTGTAGGAGCGAGCTTGCTCGCGAAAAACGTCAACGATAACGCGCAAAATCTGTTTTAACGCGGCGCTTTGAAGTTCTTCGCGAGCAAGCTCGCTCCTACAGTTTTCGAGGACAAGGTCGATAACGGTGTATAGATCGTCATCCCTGATCCACAGAAGGTTTTTATGTCCACCACCAAAGCCCGCGCAGACTCACTCTCGCTTCTGCTCTTTACCTTGCGCAGCGGCAAGCTGATGGCCATCAACCTGTTGAAAGTCAGCGAGATCATCCCCTGCCCGCCGTTGACCAAGCTGCCGGAGTCCCACCCGCACGTCAAAGGCATCGCCACCTTGCGCGGCGCTTCGTTGTCGGTGATCGACTTGAGCCGCGCCCTGGGTGAAATGCCCTTGCAAGACCCGGATGGCGGCTGCCTGATCGTCACCGATGTCAGCCGTTCCAAACAGGGCCTGCACGTGCAGGCGGTGAGCAAGATCGTGCATTGCCTGACCACCGATATCCGCCCGCCTCCCTACGGCTCCGGCGGCAATCGGGCGTTTATCACCGGGGTGACCCAGGTGGAAGGTGGGCTGGTGCAGGTGCTGGATATCGAGAAAGTCATCCATGGCATCGCCCCGGCACCGATTGAAGCGGCGCCGACCGACCTGACCATGGAAGAAGCCGAAGTGCTGGGCAACGCCCGCATCCTGGTGGTGGACGACAGCCAGGTGGCTTTGCAGCAATCGGTCCACACCCTGCGCAACCTCGGCCTGACCTGCCACACCGCCCGCAGCGCCAAGGAAGCCATCGACGTGTTGCTGGAGCTGCAAGGCACGGTTGAACAGATCAACGTGGTGGTGTCGGACATCGAGATGTCTGAGATGGACGGCTACGCCCTCACCCGCACCCTGCGCGAAACCCCGGATTTCAAGGACCTCTACGTGCTGTTGCACACCTCCCTGGACAGCGCGATGAACAGCGAAAAAGCACGCCTGGCCGGTGCCGACTCAGTACTCACCAAATTCTCATCCCCAGAATTGACCAAATGCCTGGTCGTCGCCGCACAAACCGTGGCGCAAAAGGGCCTGTAAGCCTTGGGCGAGTATTACCAGCTGCTGCGTCGCGACCTCACCGGCAGCCTGCCCGCCCCGCAGTGGCCAGCGGATACCCGGCTGGATCATTATCGCGATGAACTGGCCCCGGCGATCCATGCCGTGCTGCGCATGACCCAGGACCAGGGCGGCGGCCGTGTCGGCCACCTGGAGGAGTGGCGCCAGCAGTTCGTCACCGATGCCGAGTACGACCCGACGCTGTGTCTGGTGGCCAGTAACCACGACGGTGTCCTCGCAGTGGCCCAATGCTGGACCAGCGCCTTTATCAAGAACCTGGCCGTACACCCCTGCGCCCAAGGCCAAGGGCTGGGCCGCGCCTTGCTGCTGCACAGCTTCCAGGTATTCAAGCAGCGCGGTGAACCCTATGTGGACCTCAAGGTGCTGGAGAGCAACCTGCGCGCCCGGCAACTGTATGAAAGTGCGGGCATGCGATTTGTGCTGCGCGACATCGTATCCAAGGGCTGATCCTCACTGGCGCATAACTTGCTTCCAGAGCCCTTGAGCGGTAGATAGAGGTAAAAACCCGTCACCCCTCAAGCGTGCCCTCTGACCTTGCCTGGTGACAGATCCGCCATGAACACACACTTTTCCTGCGTCGGTTGCGGTAAATGCTGCAGCGACCATCATGTGCCCCTGACCCTCGAAGAAGCCCGCAGCTGGGCGGCGGACGGCGGTAACGTCATCGTTCTGGTGGAAGGCTTTCTGGGTAACGGCCTGGGCCTGCCCCTGCAACAACGGGAACATGCCGAGCGCCGTTCAGTGATCGTGCCCAGCGGCAATACCGAGGCGTTTGTGGCAATTACCTTTGCCGCCTACAACGCCGGACGCTGCCGGAATCTTGACGAAGACAACCGCTGCCGCATCTACGAACGGCGCCCGCTGGTGTGCCGCATCTACCCGATGGAGATCAACCCGCATATCCCACTGAACCCAAGCGCCAAGGACTGCCCGCCGGAATCCTGGGAGCAAGGCCCTGCGCTGATCGTCGGTGGTGAGTTGATGGATGCGCAACTGGCCGAACTGATTCGCCGTTCACGCCAGGCCGACCGTGATGACGTGCAGACCAAGGAAGCGGTGTGCGCGTTGCTTGGCATTCGCACGACCGCACTCAAGGGCGACGGGTTTACCGCGTACTTGCCGGACATGCAGGCGTTTGCCCAGGCCATTGAACAGGCGGTTGAACAGCCGGCAATGGCCAATGAATGGGTGTTTCATGTGTCGGGGATGGACATCGCTGAACAGGTGCTGGATGCCGGGGCGCGCATTGCCACCGAGGTGCCGGCCAATTATGCGTTTATCTCGTTGAGGGCGGCTTAGGCTACTACGGCCTTATTTTGGCGTAGGTATCTACTCAACTTCAGCGCGACGCTGGACCCTGTGGCGAGGGAGCTTGCTCCCGCGACGGCCTACCATTCGACGACAATTTCCCTGACGCCCCTCGATCCAACTGTGGGGTGTCAGCTAGATAGTCGCAGGCTGTCAGGCCGTCATCGCAGGCAAGCCAGCTCCCACATTTGGAGCTCGGAGTGTCAGGTAGATAGGCGCCTCTCGGGAACAGAGTTGCACTCACACAATAGCGCTCATGGATGGGCAGGCAACACATCGAGGCGATAGGGCTGGAGGATGCGTTGGTATTCGCCATTGTGCATCAGTTGCTCAAACGCGTGATTAAGCTCATTACGCAACGCGGTATCGGTTTTTCGCACCGCAATCGCCACGCTATTACCCAGCAGGCCAGATGACACAGGCGGCCCCATGAAATTGAAGTCCAAGCCCTGGGGCGTGTCTAGCAGGGCCTCTCGGATCTCCACGGCGCCTTGAAGGGTCGCATCAATATCGCCCGAAACCAGGCTCTGCACCAGTTGGTCGTTGAGCCAGAAACTCCTGATGATTACCCCTGCCGGCGCCCACTGCGACAGGGCAAAGGCTTCCCGATTACTGCGCACCAGCACCCCGACACGCTTGCCCCTGAGCGACCGTCGATTAGGGCGCAGGCCCGAGGTTTTACGCGCCACCAGCCGAGTGGTGATCGGGTAGAGATCACGGGTGAAACTCACCCGTCGCCGTCGACTGCAGGTGGGCGCCATGCCCATGATCGCGTCGAACTGCCTGGCCTCAAGGGCGGGGAAATTTTCCATGACGATCTGGTCAACCCAGGTACAGCGCACATTGAGCTGCTCGCACAGGGCATTGCCCAGTTCGATGTTCAGCCCCACCAATTGCCCTTGGGAATTGCGGCTTTGAAAAGGCGGAAAATGTGCAGCGACGGCGAAACGGATTTCACGCCGCGGTTGAACGTCGGCGGCAACGACACTTGTCGAGAGCAAGAGGGCAAGCACCGCACAAAGGTGTATCAGGGCCACGGGAATGTCCTTTTCCGGAAAGCTGACTCACCACGCCCCGATGAGCGTCATCGGGACGAAGCAAACGCTGTGCAAGCTTTCAAGAATCGGTCGCGGACCTACAAGCAGAAATGTCCACGGGCGATGTAGGCAACTGCCTATAACGCACGCAACGCTTTAATCTTAGCGTTTACCCATGGAGCGGCGAGTGCCCGGAGGCGCCATGCCTGGCGTCTTGGTATGGCCGTTCTTGGCGCCGCCTTTGTACCAGGGCTGACTGGCATTCTTGGCGCCAGCCAGCTCACCCGGTTTGAAGGGGAACTTGAACGCCGGGATCTCGGCTTTTTCAACGCCGTCGGCGGTGGCCGAATCGACGAGGTCAGCCGCGTCGACAGGGGGTTGGGTTGGGGAAGTCATAGGGGCTCCGGCGCAGCGATAGGCGTAAAAGCGCCAGTATACGGGGGCAAAGCGGCAAGCGGTAAGCTTCAAGCCACAAGTAAAAAGCGCTAGCTGTCGCGGCTGTCAGTTTGGCGTCACCGTGCTGACCGCATTACCGGGCTATAAAGCAGCTACCCAACCTTCAACTGGCAGCTTGCAGCTTAAAACGTGCAACTGCGCCCCGGCGCCTCCCATGCAAACAAAACGAAACACGGCCCTGATGGTGGGCATCCTCTTGGTATTGGCGGTGGCCGCCTGGGCAGTAACACGGCCTGCCAAGCCCCGCCTGGCAGCGGCCACGGCGATCCCGGTACGGGTAGTGAGCGTCGCGCAACAGGACGTTCCCAGGTTTGTCAGCGGCATAGGCTCAGTGCTGTCGTTGCACAGCGTGGTGATTCGCCCGCAGATCGACGGCATCCTCACCCAGTTGCTGGTCAAGGAAGGCCAATCGGTGAAAGCTGGCGATCTGTTGGCTACCATCGACGACCGCTCGATCCGCGCCAGCCTCGACCAGGCCAAGGCGCAATTGGGCGAAAGCCAGGCACAGTTGCAAGTGGCATTGGTCAATCTCAAGCGTTACAAGGCGCTAAGCATCGACGACGGTGTGTCGAAACAGACCTATGACCAGCAACAGGCACTGGTCAACCAGCTCAAGGCCACGGTGCAGGGCAATCAGGCGGCCATTGATGCGGCTCAAGTACAACTTTCCTATACCCAGATTCGCTCCCCGGTCAGTGGCCGCGTGGGCATCCGCAACGTGGACGAAGGCAACTTCCTGCGCATGAGCGACACCCAGGGGCTGTTTACCGTCACCCAACTCGACCCGATTGCCGTTGAGTTCTCGCTGCCACAGCAGATGCTGCCAACCTTGCAGGGCCTGATCGCCGCCCCCACCCGGGCCACCGTCGACGCCTACCTGGGCGCCGACACCGATGGCCAGACCGGCGACCTGCTCGGCGAAGGCCACCTGAGCCTGATCGACAACCAGATCAGTTCCACCACCGGCACCCTGCGGGCCAAGGCCGAGTTCAGCAACCCGGCGCATAAGCTATGGCCGGGACAACTGGTGACCATCAAAATCCAGACGGCCCTCGACAAGAACGCCCTGGTGGTACCGCCGACCGTGGTGCAGCGTGGGCTGGACTCACATTTCGTGTACCGCGTAAACGCTGACAAAGTCGAGGTGGTACCGGTGCAAGTCGCCTACCAGAACAGCGACATCAATATCATCAAAGGCGTGCGGGCCGGCGATGTGCTGGTCAGCGATGGGCAATCTCGACTCAAGGCCGGTGCGCAGGTGGAGGTGCTCAAGGAGCCGCCGCAAGTGATCCACACCGCCGACGCCCAGGTGCAGCCATGAGCGCAAACCGGTCGCCCTCAGCCTGGTGCGTTGATCACCCGGTCGCCACCCTGCTGTTGACCTTCGCGTTGGTGTTGCTGGGGATTATTGCCTTCCCGAACCTGGCCGTCGCGCCACTGCCGGAAGCGGAATTCCCGACCATCCAGGTTACCGCGCAACTTCCTGGCGCCAGCCCGGACACTATGGCCTCATCGGTGGCCACGCCTCTTGAGGTGCAGTTCAGTGCCATCCCCGGCATGACCCAGATGACCTCCAGTAGCGCCTTGGGCTCCAGCCTCTTGACCCTGCAGTTCACCCTGGAAAAAAGCATCGACACCGCCGCCCAGGAAGTCCAGGCCGCGATCAACACCGCGTCCGGCAAGCTGCCCAGCGACATGCCGAGCTTGCCTACCTGGAGGAAGGTCAACCCGGCAGACAGCCCGGTGTTGATCCTCAGCGTCAGCTCCAGCAGCATGCCCAGCACCGAGCTGAGCGACTACGTGGAAACCCTGCTGGCGCGCCAGATCAGCCAGATCGACGGCGTCGGCCAGATCAACATCACCGGCCAGCAACGCTTGGCGATTCGCGTGCAGGCCTCCCCTGACAAGCTCGCGGCCATTGGCCTGACGCTCGCCGATATACGCCTGGTCATCCAGCAGTCGAGCCTCAACTTGGCCAAGGGCGCGATCTATGGCGACAACAGCGTGTCCACCCTGTCGACCAACGACCAGCTGTTTCACCCTGAGGAATACGGCCAACTGATCGTTTCCTACAAGAACGGTGCGCCGGTTCAACTGCGTGATATCGCCAACGTCGTCAACGGCTCGGAAAACGCCTACGTACAAGCCTGGTCCGGCGATACGCCTGGGGTGAACCTGGTGATTTCGCGCCAGCCCGGCGCCAACATCGTCGACACCGTCGACCGCATTCAAGCCGAGCTGCCGCGCCTGCAAGGCATGTTGCCGGCCTCGGTGCAGGTCAGCGTGTTGACCGATCGCACCAAGACTATCCGCGCCTCACTGCACGAAGTGGAAATGACCCTGCTGATCGCCATCCTGCTGGTGGTGGCGGTGATGGCGTTGTTCCTGCGTCAACTGTCGGCGACGCTGATTGTGTCTGCGGTGCTGGGTGTCTCGCTGGTGGCCAGTTTCGCCCTGATGTATGTGATGGGGTTCAGCCTGAACAACCTGACCCTGGTGGCCATCGTGATCGCCGTGGGCTTTGTGGTGGACGATGCGATTGTGGTGGTGGAGAACATCCATCGGCACCTGGAGGCAGGCCTGGGCAAGCGCGAAGCAGCGATCAAGGGCTCGGGTGAAATTGGCTTTACCGTGGTATCCATCAGCTTCTCGCTGGTGGCGGCGTTTATTCCGCTGCTGTTCATGGGCGGGGTGGTCGGTCGGTTGTTCAAGGAGTTTGCGTTGACGGCCACCGCGACCATTCTGATTTCAGTGGTGGTTTCGCTGACATTGGCACCGACGCTGGCCGCCTTGTTCATGCGTGCCCCTACCCACCCTGCCCACGCCAAACCCAGCTTCAGCGAACGCCTGCTGGCCGGCTATGCGCGCAACCTGCGCCGTGCCCTGGCGCACCAACGCAGCATGGCCGCGATCTTCGTGGTAACCCTGGCCCTGGCGGTGGTCGGCTATGTGTTCATTCCCAAGGGATTCTTCCCGGTGCAGGACACCGGTTTCGTGCTCGGCACCAGCGAAGCGGCGGCCGATGTGTCGTACAAGGACATGGTCGCCAAGCACAAGGCCCTGGCCGAGATCGTCAAGGCCGACCCGGCGGTGCAGGCGTTTTCCCATTCGGTGGGCGTTACCGGCAGCAACCAGACCATCGCCAACGGCCGCTTCTGGATCGCCTTGAAAGACCGCAGTGAGCGCAATGTGTCCGCCAGCCAGTTCATCGACCGCATCCGCCCGCAACTGGCGAAGGTGCCGGGCATCGTGCTGTACCTGCGCGCCGGTCAGGACATCAACCTGAGCTCCGGCCCCAGCCGCGCCCAGTACCAATACGTGCTCAAGAGCAACGACGGCCCGACGCTGAACACCTGGACCCAGCGTCTCACCGAAAAACTGCGCGCCAACCCGGCGTTTCGCGACCTGTCCAACGACCTGCAACTGGGCGGCAGCATCACCCATATCAGCATCGACCGCCAGGCCGCCGCGCGCTTCGGGCTGACCGCCACCGATGTCGACCAGGCTTTGTACGATGCCTTCGGCCAGCGCCAGATCAACGAGTTCCAGACCGAGATCAACCAGTACCAAGTGATACTCGAACTGGACAGCCAACAGCGCGGCAAGGCCGAAAGCCTCGACTATTTTTACCTGCGCTCGCCACTGACCAATGAAATGGTGCCGCTGTCGGCCTTGGCCAAAGTCGACCCGCCCACAGTCGGGCCGTTGTCCATCAGCCATGACGGCATGTTCCCCGCCGCCAACCTGTCATTCAACCTCGCGCCCGGCGTGGCCCTGGGCGACGCAGTGATCATGCTCGACCAGGCCAAGAACGAAATCGGGATGCCGAGCACAATCATCGGCAACTTCCAGGGTGCGGCCCAGGCGTTCCAGAGCTCGCTGGCCAGCCAACCCTGGCTGATCCTCGCGGCGCTGGTAGCGGTCTACATTATCCTGGGTGTGCTGTATGAGAGTTTTGTGCACCCGCTGACGATCATTTCCACCCTGCCCTCGGCGGGCCTCGGTGCGCTGATCATGCTGTGGCTGCTGGGACAGGACTTTTCGATCATGGCCTTGATCGGCCTGGTGCTGCTGATCGGCATCGTGAAAAAAAACGGTATCTTGATGATCGACTTCGCCCTGGAGGCGCAGCGGGTACGCGGGCTGCCACCCGAAGATGCGATTTATGAAGCCTGCGTCACGCGGTTCCGGCCGATCATCATGACCACCCTTGCTGCGTTGCTCGGCGCGGTGCCGTTGATGCTCGGCGCAGGCCCTGGGGCGGAACTGCGCCAGCCGCTGGGCATCGCGGTGGTCGGTGGCTTGCTGGTGAGCCAGGCGCTGACGCTGTTCACCACTCCGGTCATATACTTGTACCTCGAACGGCTTTTCCACAGGCCCAAACCAGCGCTGGCGCTGGCGACCACACACTGAGGCGGTCATGCGCGTCCTGATTATTGAAGATGAAGAAAAAACCGCAGACTACCTGCACCGCGGCCTGACGGAGCAAGGCTATACCGTCGACGTGGCACGTGAAGGCGTCGAGGGTCTGCACCTGGCGCTGGAGAATGAGTACGCGGTGATCGTGCTCGATGTGATGTTGCCCGGCCTGGACGGCTTTGGCGTATTGCGAGCGTTGCGCGCCCGCAAGCAGACGCCGGTGATCATGCTCACCGCCCGCGAGCGCGTGGAAGACCGTATCCGCGGCCTGCGCGAAGGCGCCGATGATTACCTGGGCAAGCCGTTTTCGTTCCTGGAACTGGTGGCCCGCCTGCAAGCCCTGACCCGCCGCAGCGGCGGCCATGAACCGGTGCAGGTCACCGTCGCCGACCTGTGGATCGACCTGATCAGCCGCAAGGCCAGCCGCAACGGTGTACGCCTGGACCTGACCGCCAAGGAGTTCTCGCTACTCAGCGTATTGGCGCGGCGCCAGGGCGAGATCCTGTCCAAGACTGCAATTGCCGAGATGGTCTGGGACATCAATTTCGACAGCGATGCCAACGTGGTGGAAGTGGCGATCAAACGTCTGCGCGCCAAGCTCGACGGACCGTTCGAACACAAGCTGCTGCACACCATTCGTGGCATGGGCTATGTGCTGGAGAATCGCATGCAGGAAAACCACAGTGGTCGCTAATTCCATCGCCCTGCGCCTGAGTGGCATGTTCACCCTGGTGGCGCTGCTGATCTTTCTGTTGATCGGCGGCGCGCTGTACCAGCAGGTCGACCGTGGCCTGGGGTTGTTGCCAGGTGCCGAGCTGGATGCGCGCTACAGCGTGCTGGAGTCGTCGATCAATCGCTTCGGCACGCCGGAGCACTGGGCCAAGATCAGGTCCAAGCTCAAGCTGTTGGGGGAAGAAGACAAGCGCATCCGTTTCTGGGTGGTCAGCAGCGACCCGAGCTACGAATACGGTGAGCCGGATGCGCAGATTCGTGCCTTTGCCGAGGGCGCCACGGGTAAGCGCGACCTGCGCCTGCCGGGTCACGATTATCCCTTCAAGGTGCTGGTCAGCCAGTTTGCAGCCAAGGACCAGCGCCCGGCGCTGCGCTTCATGATTGCCATCGACACGGAGAACTTCCGCGCCACCCAGCATCACTTGCTGGTGGCATTGGTCAGCCTGGCGCTGGTCGGTGTGGTACTGGCGGCACTGTTGGGGTTCTGGGTCGCGCGTATCGGCCTCAAGCCCCTGGGCAAACTCTCGGATGAGGCGCAAAAGCTTGCACCGCCGAAACTCTCCGGGCGCCTGCACCTGTCGCCGCTGCCGCCGGAATTGAGCCAGTTCGTCAATTCGTTCAACGCCACCCTCGACCGTGTCGAGCAGGCGTATTCGCGCCTGGAATCGTTCAACGCCGACGTCGCCCATGAACTGCGTTCGCCGCTCACCAACCTGATCGGCCAGACCCAGGTGGCCCTCACTCGCGGTCGGTCGGCGGAGCAATATTTCGAGGTGCTGCAATCGAACCTGGAAGAGCTGGAACGGCTGCGCTCGATCATCAATGACATGCTGTTCCTCGCCAGCGCCGACCAGGGCAGCAAGGCCACCAAGCTGATCGAAAGTGCCCTGGCCGATGAAGTGGCCACCACCCTCGACTACCTGGACTTCATCCTCGAAGACGCCCAGGTCGAAGTGCGCGTGCACGGCGATGCCGTAGTGCAGATCGAAAAGGCCCACCTGCGTCGCGCACTGATCAACCTGCTGAGCAATGCCGTGCAACACACGGCGCCGGGGCACGTCATCGACGTGCACATTGAAGTGCAGGCACACCAGGTGACGATTGGCGTGACCAACCCCGGCGAGGTCATTGCCAGCGAACACTTGCCACGCCTGTTCGAACGCTTCTATCGGGTGGATGCATCGCGCAGCAACAGCGGGGCCAATCATGGGCTGGGGCTGGCCATCGTCAAGGCGATTGCGTTGATGCATGGGGGGGATGTGTTTGTGCGTAGTGAAGGCGGTGGCAATACGTTTGGTATCACCCTGCCGATCTAAACAACTCGGTCAAAATGTGGGAGCTGGCTTGCCTGCGATAGCATCACCACGGTAGGCCTGGCATACCGAGGTGTCTGCATCGCAGGCAAGCCAGCTCCCACAGAAGATCCCATGGCCCTCACTGTTGCGGTTTGGGCAATAGTTATTATCTTGTTACACTCTGTATCGCACCGCTCGCCTGCGTTACTTTGACGCATCGATGAGCGCGACGGCAAAGGCAGCTGACCACTCACCCGAATTTCCCTCGACTTATTTCCAGGGCTCTACACTGGGAATCTGTCTTAAAGCCGCTGACTTCAGCGGCTTTTTTTTGCCGTGAAAAAAGGCCGGGCACACCCCCACGACACTGGCCGTTCATGATTGACCAAAGGAGCTCCACCGGTGAAGAACTCGCTGACGTTCACCCCGTTATTCCTCGCAATCGCAGCAACGATCATCCCCCTTGCCCACGCGGCAGACGCCCCGCCCGTCGAAGGTTTCGTCGAGGGTTCACACCTCACGATCAACACCCGCAACTACTACATGAACCGCGACCGACGCGATATTCATACCGATGACAGCAAGGAATGGGGCCAGGGCTTTATCGGCACCTTCGAATCCGGCTACACCCAGGGCACCGTCGGCTTCGGCCTTGACGTCAATGCCATGCTCGGCCTCAAGCTCGACGGCGGTGGTGGTACGGATGGTTCCAGCATCCTTCCGTACGGCAGCGGCAACGGCAAAGCGCCGGGTTCGTTCTCGACGGCTGGCGGCACCTTGAAGCTGCGCGCCTTCGACACCGAACTGAAAGCCGGCGACCTGTTCCTCAACAACCCAGTGATCGCCGGCGGCATGACGCGCATGTTGCCGCAGACTTTCCGTGGCGTGAGCCTGACCAACCACAGCTTTGACGGCTGGATGATCGAAGGTGGCCAGGCCAGTTTTACCAAGCTCTACAACCAGAGCGGCCATCGGCGCATCGGCACCAGCTACGGCACACTGCCCGCCAACACCGACAGCCAGCATCTGGACTGGGCTGGCGTGTCGTTCAGCGGGATCGAGGGGCTGACCAGCAACCTGTACGCCTCCGAACTCAAGGACGTCTGGCACCAGTATTACTACGACGTGGAATACACCTATGCCCTGAACAACCTGGTCAGCCTGACGCCCGGCCTGCACTACTACCATACCCAGGACACCGGCCAATCGCTGCTGGGGGATATCGACAACAACACCTACAGCCTGCATTTCACCGTGGGCGTGGGCAACCACAGCGTCACGGCGACTTATCAGCGGGTCAATGGCAACACGCCGTTCGACTACATCACCCAGGGCGACAGCGTGTACCTGGACAACTCCCAGCAGTACTCGGATTTCAACGGGCCCAACGAGCGCTCCTGGAAGCTCAAGTACGCCTACGACTTCGCCGGCCTCGGCGTGCCCGGCCTGACGTCCGCCGTGTCCTACATCAGCGGCAAGACCGACCTGACCAAGGTCGACCCCAACAGTCGTGGCTACAGCAACTGGTACAGCGCCGATGGCAAGGACGCCAAGCACTGGGAGCGCGATATCGACCTGAAATATGTGGTGCAGGGCGGCAAGGCCAAGGACTTGGCCGTGCGCCTGCAATGGGCGACCAATCGCGGCAGCAATGGCTACTCTGCAGTGGACCGCGATGTGGATGAATACCGTGTGATCGTGGATTACCCGATCAACGTGTTCTGAGTACAGGTGGGAGCGAGCTTGCTCGCGAAAAACGTTAACGATAACGCGTGCTTCCTGAATAAACGCGGCGTCTGTGAGTTTTCGCGAGCAAGCTCGCTCCTACAGCCATATTTAAGAGTTGCTACTACGCTAAGGGCATTCTCAACGCAGAAGTGTGCCCGATGAGTTCAAGCCTTACCCGCCCCAACCGCCGCCCGGAGCGCCTGCTGATCCTGGGCAGTACGCTCACGGTGTTGCTGATCGTGGGGGTCGTCACTGCGCTGCTGATTCGTGAACATGCCAATACCCTGCAGACGGCCAAGCGCACCGCCAATACCATCACTCAATTGATCGACGCGGACGTGCTGCGCAATGTCGAACTTTACGACATGGCCCTCAAAGGCTTGATCAGCGCCACCGAGCGCACCGACCTGCAAGACGTTTCAGAGAGCATCAGGCACTTGGTGCTGTTTGATCGTTCCGCAGCGGCGCCCTACAAGGGCGATATCCTGCTGTTGGACCCGGCCGGCGAGGTGATTGCCGATTCGTCCCTGCTCACGCCCAAGCTGGGTAACTTTGCCGATCGGGACTATTTTCAGGCGCACCGCACCAACCCCGACCTGGGCTTGTATATCAGCCGCCCGTTCATGGCGCGCTGCCAGTGTGCCGACCCCTGGCGCATCGCGTTCAGCCGTCGCGTTTCGTCACCGGATGGGCGTTTCCTGGGAGTGGCGGTCGCGTCCATGCGCCTGTCGTACTTTCATCAGTTGTTCAGCAGCTTGAACATCGGCAGCAACAGCACCATCAACCTGCTCAACCACCAAGGCATCCTGCTGGCGCAAGAGCCTCTGCTGGAAGCAGATATCGTCGACAAGGACCTGAGCCAGCGCCCGAATGTGGCGCGCATGCTGCGCGAACGGGACGGCAGCTTCCAAAGTATCTCCAGTGTCGATCGCCAGGCACGGCTCTACAGTTTTTCGAATGTGGGCAACTTGCCGCTGATCGTGGCGGTGGCCTTGTCCAGCGATGAAATGTTCGCACCCTGGCGGCGTGCGGCGTGGCTGGTCAGCATCGCGACCGGAGTGTTGTGCGTGGGCCTGTTGTGGCTGACTTGGGCACTGTGCATGGAGTTGCGCCGCCGCCATCGGGCTGAACAGGTGCTGTCAGAACTGGCAGCCACCGACGCCCTTACCGGCCTGGCCAACCGTCGCACGCTGGACGAACGCTTGCGGCTGGAATGGGACCGGGCACAACGCTCCACCGAGTCGTTGAGCGTACTGATGATCGATGTGGACCACTTCAAGGCCTTCAACGACCGCCATGGTCACCAGGGCGGCGATGAGGCGTTGCGTGCAGTCGCGCATGTGATCGCCAGCCATATCCGCCGCCCTGCCGACCTGGCGGCGCGTTATGGCGGTGAAGAGTTCGCGGTGGTGCTGCCCAATACCGACGCCAAGGGCGCGTGGGTGATCGCCGAGCATATCCGCAAGGGGGTCCAGCACTTGCCGAGAGTGGCCGGGGATGAGCAACCGATCACTGTGAGCATCGGACTGAGTACCTGGCAGAAGCACAGCCGTATCTCCCTTGAAGACCTGCTGCTCAAGGCTGACCAGGCGTTGTATCAGGCCAAGCACAGCGGCCGTAACCGGATAGTGGATGTTTCAAAAACCTCAAACTGATGAGGTCAGGTGTGGGAGCTGGCTTGCCTGCGATGGCGGTGGGTCAGCTACCTATAAGCTAACTGGCAGGCCGCTATCGCAGGCAAGCCAGCTCCCACATTTGGATCTTCGCCGGGCATAAAAAAAGGCCACCCGAAGGCAGCCTTTCAAAACTAAAGAAAGAGAGTTGTTACTTACACCGCCGCAACGGGACGCATGTAAGAGATCGGTGCGGTGCTGGCATCTTCGAAGGTCACGACTTCCCAAGCGTCTGTCTGCTCAATCAACTTGCGCAGCAGCTGGTTGTTAAGGGCGTGGCCCGACTTGAAGCCTTTGAACTCGCCTATCAGGCTATTGCCCAGCAGGTAGAGGTCACCGATTGCATCGAGGATCTTGTGCTTCACGAATTCGTCTTCATAGCGAAGGCCGTCTTCGTTCAGTACACCATCCGCGTCGACCACAATGGCGTTTTCCACGCTGCCGCCGAGTGCGAGGTTGTGCTTGCGCAGGTACTCGATGTCACTCATGAAACCAAAGGTGCGGGCGCGGCTGACTTCTTTTACAAACGAAGTGCTGGAAAAATCCACGCTTGCACTTTGGGTGCGGTCACGGAATACCGGGTGATCGAAATCGATCTCAAAGCTCACTTTAAAGCCTTCGAACGGGACGAAGGTGGCGCGCTTGTCGCCGTCTTCTACTGTCACTTCCCGCAGAATGCGAATGAACTTCTTGGCTGCGTCCTGTTCTTCCAGGCCGGCAGATTGAATCAAGAATACGAAGGGGCCAGCGCTGCCATCCATGATCGGGACTTCGGACGCGGAGAGCTCGACGTAGGCGTTATCGATGCCCAGGCCAGCCATGGCCGAGAGCAAGTGCTCCACCGTGTCCACTTTGACGTCACCGTTGACCAATGTGGTCGACATAGTGGTTTCGCCAACGTTTTCCGCGCGAGCAGGAATCTGCACCACAGGGTCCAGGTCGGCACGCACAAACACGATGCCGGTGTCGACAGGTGCAGGCTTGAGGGTCAGGTATACCTTCTCCCCGGAGTGCAGACCTACACCTGTGGCACGAATAATATTCTTCAGGGTGCGTTGTTTAATCATGGCTTGGACCGCTTCAGCGCAAATTGCGAACTGGTATCAACAAAGGCTGGCGATAATAGCAGACCAGACCTTTGCTGAACACCAATCACCTTCATAGCCCTGATACATTCCATTAATCGGCCTGACGACGCAGGAATGCCGGGATGTCCAGATAGTCCAGGTCATCTTGCGGATTCGGGCTACGGGACGCCGCAGCACCGGCCTGAGCCTGGTTGCGCATCACGGTCGGACGGTCCAGGTCACGGTAGTTGACCGACGGCAGTTCCTGGCGAGCAGGGGCTGGAGCGGCAGCTGC
Source organism: Pseudomonas sp. NFPP02 (assembly GCF_900119355.1). Lineage (NCBI taxonomy): Bacteria > Pseudomonadati > Pseudomonadota > Gammaproteobacteria > Pseudomonadales > Pseudomonadaceae > Pseudomonas > Pseudomonas sp. NFPP02. Next base: position 291,664 of record NZ_FPJI01000006.1, on the reverse strand, counting down.
CTGGCTGGCCTGGCTGGTGTGCAGGGTGTTGTCGATGACCTTCACAGGCTTCTCGATTTTTGCACCCAGGCCGGTAGCAACCACGGTTACATGCAGCTCATCGCGCATGTCCGGATCAATAACGGTACCGACTTTGACCATGGCGTGCTCGGACGCGAAGGCTTCGATGATGCTACCCACGTCGGAGTACTCACCCAGGGACAGGTCGGGACCGGCGGTGATGTTCACCAGGATGCCGCGTGCGCCTTGCAGGTTCACGTCTTCGAGCAACGGGTTGCGGATGGCCGCTTCGGTGGCTTCGCGTGCACGGTTCGGACCGCTGGCGCAGCCAGTGCCCATCATCGCCATGCCCATTTCGCTCATGACAGTACGTACGTCGGCAAAGTCGACGTTGATCATGCCTGGGCGCTTGATGATGTCGGAGATACCGCGAACGGCACCGGCCAGTACATCGTCAGCCTTGGCGAAGGCGGACAACAGGCTGGCATCCTTGCCCAGGATGGTCAGCAATTTCTCGTTGGGGATGGTGATCAACGAGTCGACGCTTTCAGACAGCAGACGGATACCTTCGTCGGCGATCTGCATGCGCTTGCGGCCTTCGAACGGGAACGGACGCGTCACGACAGCAACGGTCAGAATCCCCATTTCCTTGGCCACTTCGGCAATGATCGGGGCCGCACCGGTACCGGTACCGCCGCCCATGCCAGTGGTGATGAACACCATGTTGGTGCCTTGCAGCACTTCGGCAATACGCTCGCGGTCTTCCAGGGCGGCTTGACGGCCGACTTCCGGATTGGCGCCAGCGCCGAGGCCTTTGGTCACCGCGGTGCCCAATTGCAGGATGGTCCGGGCGCCGATGCTTTTGAGCGCCTGGGCATCAGTGTTGGCGCAGATGAACTCAACGCCTTCAATGTTGCTCTTGACCATGTGGTTGACAGCGTTGCCGCCGCCACCGCCGACACCGATTACTTTGATAACCGGGCTAGCGGGGATGTTGTCTACGAGTTCGAACATGTTCCCTCTCCTTTCATTTTCTCTAGTTTTTTCGCCTACTGCTTATTGCGGGTGTTGCGGTGTCGCGGTAAATCTTTAGAAATTGCCTTTTACCCAAGCCTGCAGCCGCTCGAACAATGGCGCTTTCGCCTCGTCGTCGCTGCGGTAGCTGTCACGGATGCTCGGGCCCGACAGGGAAATGCCGTCGGTCTGCTTTTGCAGCCCGTACAACAGCAAGCCCACACCGGTGGAATAAATCGGGTTACGCACCACGTCGCCCAGGCCCTTCACGCCATGGGGCACGCCCAGGCGCACCGGCATGTGGAAGATCTCTTCGGCCAATTCGACCGCGCCTTCCATCTTCGAGGTGCCACCGGTCAGCACGATGCCGGCCGGGATCAAATCTTCGTAGCCGCTGCGGCGCAGCTCAGCCTGGATCAGGGTGAACAGTTCGTCGTAACGTGGCTCGACCACTTCGGCCAGGGCCTGGCGCGACAGCTCGCGAGGTGGACGATCACCCACGCTTGGCACCTTGATGGTCTCGCCGGCACCGGCCAGCTTGGCCAGGGCGCAGGCGTAGCGGATCTTGATTTCTTCGGCGTACTGGGTCGGTGTGCGCAGCGCCATGGCGATGTCGTTGGTGACCTGGTCGCCGGCAATCGGGATCACGGCGGTGTGACGGATCGCACCCTCGGTGAAGATCGCGATGTCGGTGGTGCCGCCGCCAATGTCCACCAGGCACACGCCCAGTTCTTTTTCGTCGTCGGTCAGGACCGAGTAGGCCGAGGCCAACTGCTCGAGAATGATGTCGTCGATTTCCAGGCCGCAGCGGCGCACGCATTTTTCAATGTTCTGTGCGGCGTTGACGGCGCAGGTCACCACGTGGACCTTGGCTTCCAAGCGAACGCCCGACATGCCCAGGGGCTCGCGCACGCCTTCCTGGTTGTCGATCACGTAGTCCTGCGGCAGGGTGTGCAGCACGCGCTGGTCCGCCGGGATCGCCACGGCCTGGGCAGCGTCGAGGACGCGCTCAAGGTCGGCCGAGCTGACTTCACGGTCGCGGATCGCCACGATGCCGTGGGAGTTCAGGCTGCGGATGTGGTTGCCAGCCACGCCGACGAACGCCGAGTGAATCCGGCAACCGGCCATCAGCTGCGCTTCTTCGATGGCGCGCTGGATCGATTGCACGGTGGACTCGATGTTCACCACCACGCCCTTCTTCAGGCCCCGGGACGGATGCGTGCCAATACCGACGATTTCGATCGCGCCGTCTTCCCCGACCTCGCCCACCAGCGCCACCACCTTGGAGGTGCCGATATCGAGACCGACGATCATTTTGCCGCTTTGCACGTTTGCCATGGGTCCTGCCTCTTCTTAATTCTTCGCGACAGCGGGTTGTGCTGCCGTGGGCGCAGCCGGTGTACGCCAGCCGACGGCCAGGCCGTTGGCGTAACGCAGGTCGACGCTCGCAATGTTCGTAATCTGTTCTTTCAAGGTTTTTTCATAGATGGCAATAAAGCGGCGCATCTTTTCCACCAAGCGGTCGCGTCCCAGCAACAACTCGATGCCCGGGCCGGAACTGCCTGCCCCGGTCGTCAAAAACCAGCTGCCCCGCTCACGCAATTCCAGGCGTGCAATGGAGAAGCCCAGTGGCCGCAGCATCTGGCTCAAGGCCTGGTACTGCTGCATCACTTGCTGCTGCGCCCGCTGCGGCCCGAACAGCTGCGGCAGGTGTTCATAGTTGGCCAGCTCACGCGGAGTGAACGCCTGGCCCTGGTTGTTCAACAGCGCTTCATCGCCCCAACGGGCCACGGGCAGTTGTTCTTCCAGGCGGATCGTGACCTGGTCCGGCCATACCCGGCGAACTTCGGCGTGGGCGATCCACGGCATCTGTTCCAGCTCCGAGCGCATGCCGGCCAGGTCGATGGTAAAGAAGCTCGCCGCCAGGTATGGGCCGATGCGCTGCTGTACCGCTTGCTGGCTGATGTAGCTCAAGTCGCCCTGCACGCTGATCTTGGTGATCGGCCGGTCGGCATACGGCAACAGACGCTGCGCGCCTTCGTACGTGCCAAAGCCCAGCACCACCAGCAGCACCGGCCAGAACAGCGCCTTGATAAAACCAAAGTTGGCTTTTGGCAGGCGCGCCGACATCGGCTCTTTAGCCACCATTCGGCTTGCACCCCGTGGCACCGGCTTGCGGCTCGGTGCTTGTGGGGGCTGATGACGAAGCGATGCGCCGTTCATGTGTTTAGCCTCTTGGCTCAATGCTGTCGGCCAGGATCGCCAGCACTAACTGCTGGAAATCCAGACCGGCGGCACGGGCTGCCATGGGAACCAGGCTGTGGTCGGTCATGCCCGGTGCGGTGTTGACTTCAAGGAACCAGAAATTCCCTTGGTCATCCTGCATCACGTCTGCCCGCGCCCAACCGGCGATACCCAGCGCCTCACAGGCTTTCGCCGTGAGGTCCATCAATTCCTGTTCCTTGGTTGCTTCGAGCCCACACGGGATCCTGTACTGAGTATCGGAAGCCAGGTACTTGGCGTCGTAGTCATAAAAGGTGTGGGGCGTGCCCAAAGCGATGGGCGGCAATACCTGGCCACGCAGGGTGGCGATGGTGTACTCGGGACCGGAAATCCACTGTTCCACCAACACTTGCGAATCGTAGGTACTTGCCGCTTTCCATGCGTCGATCAATTCGGCGGCCGAGTTCACTTTGGCCATGCCGATACTGGAGCCTTCATGGGCTGGTTTGACGATCAAAGGCAGGCCCAGTTCCTTGGCCGCAGAAATACAATCGTCTTCACTGCACAGTACGGCGTGACGTGGGGTCGGAATGCCCAGGCTGTGCCACACCTGCTTGGTGCGCAACTTGTCCATCGCCAAGGCCGACGCGAGGATGCCGCTGCCGGTGTAAGGGATGCCGGCGCATTCGAGCAGGCCCTGCATGCTGCCGTCTTCACCGCCGCGGCCGTGAAGAATGAGAAAGGCACGGTCGATCTTCTCGGCCTGCAGGCGGGCAAGGAAGTCATCGCCCACATCGATACCGAACGCGTTCACGCCAGCACTTTGCAGCGCCTCAAGCACCGCATTGCCGGACTTGAGCGACACTTCGCGCTCGGCGCTCTTGCCGCCGAACAACACGGCCACGCGACCGAAGTCGGCAGGCTCAAGGGTGGAAAACAGGGAGCCGTAATCAGTGGTCATTTCGACTTCCCCTTGGCGGCGGCTGCAAACAGCGGGCTCGCCAGCAATTTGGGCGCAAGGCCACCGATATCACCGGCCCCCTGGCACAGCAGGATGTCACCAGCACGCAACAGCGGCTTGACGATAGGCGCCAGGTCCACACCACGCTCGATGTAGATCGGGTCCAACTGGCCGCGCTGGCGGATGCTGTTGCACAGCTTGCGGCTGTCAGCGCCCGGGATCGGTTCTTCACCGGCCGGGTAGACTTCCATCAGCAGCAGCACGTTGGCATCGGCCAGTACATTGACGAAATCGTCGTACAGGTCGCGGGTGCGGCTGTAGCGGTGCGGCTGGTACACCATCACCAGCCGGCGCTCCGGCCAACCACCGCGCACGGCCTTGATAACGGCCGCAACTTCGGTCGGGTGGTGCCCGTAGTCGTCCACCAGCATCACGTCACCGCCTTCGACCGGCAGTTGGCCGTAGACCTGGAAGCGACGGCCCACACCGGCAAAGCGCGACAGGCCCTCGACGATGGCTTCATCGCTGACGCCTTCATCGGTGGCAATGCAGATGGTCGCCAAAGAGTTCAGCACGTTGTGATTGCCCGGCATGTTCACCGACACGTCCAGAGGCTCGCGATCGGGGCGCAGCACGGTGAAGAAGGTTTGCATGCCTTCCTGGCGCACATTGATTGCGCGCACGTCGGCGTCTTCGCTGAAGCCGTAGGTCACGGTAGGGCGTTTGACCTGGGGCAGGATTTCACGCACCACCGGGTCGTCCAGGCACACCACCGCCAACCCGTAGAACGGCAGGTTGTGCAGGAAGTCGACGAAGGTTTTCTTCAACTTGTTGAAGTCGCCGTCGTAGGTCGCCATGTGGTCTTCGTCGATGTTGGTGACGACGGCAACCAGCGGTTGCAGGTGCAGGAAGCTCGCGTCACTTTCATCGGCTTCGGCGATCAGGTAGCGACTGGTGCCCAGCTGGGCATTGGTGCCAGCTGCATTCAAGCGGCCACCGATGACGAAGGTCGGGTCCAGGCCACCGGCGGCGAACACCGAGGCGATCAGGCTGGTGGTGGTGGTCTTGCCATGGGTACCGGCCACGGCGATGCCGTGGCGATAGCGCATCAGCTCGGCAAGCATCTCGGCACGCGGTACCACAGGGATACGGCGCTCAAGGGCGGTCGCCACTTCCGGGTTGGACGTGTTCACGGCGCTGGACACCACCAGCACGTCAGCCTCGGCGGCGTTCTCGGCACGGTGGCCGATGAAGATCTGTGCGCCAAAGGACTTCAGGCGCTCGGTGACCGGCGACTCTTTCAAGTCCGAGCCGGACACCTGGTAGCCCAGGTTCAGCAACACTTCGGCAATCCCGCACATGCCCACGCCACCGATACCGACGAAGTGAATACGACGGATGCGGCGCATCTCGGGTTGCGGCATGGCTTTCTGATTCTCAACCATGGGCCACCTCCAGGCAGATATCGACCACGGTGCGGGTTGCGTCAGGTTTGGCCAGGCGGCTTGCGGTGCTCGCCATGCTGTTGAGTCGTTCCGGTTGCATCAAAACCTCGGTCAGGCGTGCGGCCAAATCGGCGGCGCCAGTCGTTCTTTGCGGCAGCAGGAAGGCAGCGCCCTCCCCGGCCAAATATTCGGCGTTGCGGGTCTGGTGATCGTCGATGGCGTGGGGCAAAGGCACCAGCAAGGACGGCAGACCGGCGGCCGCCAGTTCACTGACGGTCAGCGCACCAGCGCGGCAGACCACCAGGTCGGCCCAGCCATAGGCTTGGGCCATGTCTTTGATGAAGGGCTGTACATTGGCCTCTACACCGGCCTCGCGATAACGCGCGGCGGTGACTTCATCGTGGTTCTTGCCGGCCTGGTGGAAGATCTCCGGGCGCACATCCTCAGGAAGTTGCGCAACGGCTTCAGGCAGCAATTTATTCAGTGGCTCGGCACCCAGGCTTCCGCCCAGGATCAGCAGGTGAGCCTTGCGCCCGGCCAGCGCGTCACGCGCAATGGCCATGAACAGTTCGGTACGCACCGGGTTACCGGTGGTGCGAAGCTTGTCGGAGGCGGCGAAGGTTTTCGGAAAGGCTTCACACACCCGCGCGGCCAATGGCACCAGCAGGCGGTTGGCGGTACCGGCGACGGCGTTCTGTTCATGGACGATCACCGGCACGCCCGCGAGTTTCGCCGCAACGCCACCAGGGCCGGTCACATAACCACCAAAGCCAAGCACACACACCGGCTTCAACTCGCGAATGATCTTGCGCGCCTGCATGACCGCCTTGAGCAACACGAACGGCGCCTTGAGCAATGACAACTTGCTCTTGCCGCGCAACCCGGTGACGTTGATCAAATGCAGCGGCAAACCGGCATTGGGCACCAATTCGTTTTCGATGCCACGGGGCGTACCCAGCCAGTGCACGGTATAGCCACGGTTCTGGAATTCACGGGCGCAGGCCAGGGCCGGGAACACATGCCCCCCGGTACCGCCCGCCATGATCAGCACGTTAGCGCCCATGAGTCGGCTCCTCGGCGAAGTCGCTCTCGCTGAACTCCATCTCTTCGCTGCCCAGGTGGGTGCGACTCTCCCACTCGATACGCAGCAACAACCCGAGACAGGCGCAGCAAATCACCAACGAGCTGCCGCCGTAACTGAGGAACGGCAAGGTCAGGCCCTTGGTCGGCAGCAGGCCGACGTTCACGCCGATGTTGATCAGGAACTGGCCGATCCACAGGAAGGCCAACCCATAGGCAACGTAGGCGGCGAAGAACTGCTTGGCCTTCTCGGCCCACAAGCCGATGTACATGGCGCGCACACAGACGAATACAAACAGTGCCACGGTGCACAGCGAACCCACCACACCCAACTCTTCGGCCAATACCGAGAACACGAAGTCGGTGTGGGCTTCCGGCAGGTAGAACTGCTTCTGCACACTGTTGCCCAGGCCCACACCCAGCCACTCGCCTCGACCGAAGGCAATCAGCGCCTGGGTCAACTGGTAGCCGGAGCCGAACTGGTCGGACCAGGGGTCGGTAAAGGTGATCAAACGCGCCATCCGATAGGGTTGCGCCTGTACCAGAATGGTCACGGCCGCCACCGCCAGCACCACCATCAAGGTGAAGCGGAACAGCCCTACCCCACCCAGGAACAGCATCGCGGCGGCGGCGCCCATCATCACGACCGTGGCCCCGAAGTCGGGCTCCATCAGCAGCAGGCCAGCCATGGGCAGCAGCACGATGAACGGCTTGAAGAAGCCCATCCAGCTTTCGCGTACTTCTTTCTGACGGCGCACCAGGTAACCGGCGAGGTAGATCACCACGAACACCTTGGCGATTTCCGAAGGCTGCACGTTGAACGCGCCGAAGCCGATCCAGCGCATCGAACCGTTCACCTCGCGGCCAATGCCCGGGACGATCACCATGACCAGCAAGCCGAACGCACCGATCAGCATCAGCCAACCCAGACGCTGCCAGGTGGCAATCGGAATCATCATGGTGACGATGCAGGCGCCCAGGCCGATCACCAGGTACACCAGGTGGCGGATCATCATGTACAGCGTGTTGCCCGACTGCACGGCAGCCACTTCGGAGGACGCCGAAGTGATCATCACCAGGCCCAGGCCGAGCAGCGCCAGGCAACCGGCGAGCATAGGGAAATCAAGGTCAATGCCGCGCCCGGTAATGATCGGCGACGGGTATGGCTTGATGATGTTTCTCAGGTTGAGGCTCATGCCAAAGCCTCCACGGCGCGGGCGAACAGTTGGCCGCGCTCTTCATAGTTCTTGAACATGTCGAAGCTGGCGCACGCGGGCGACAGCAACACCGCATCGCCAGGCTGGGCCAGGGCTTTGCTCTGGGCAATGGCATCATCCAGGGAAGCTGCGCGTACTTGCGGTACAGCGTCACCGAGGGCGGCGGCGATCAGGTCCGAATCGCGGCCCATCAGCACCACGGCGCGGCAATGGGCGGCGACTGGCGCTTTGAGGTCCTTGAAGTCGGCGCCCTTGCCATCACCACCGGCGATCAGCACCAGCTTGCCGTCGATATCGGCACCCAGGCCTTCGATGGCCGCCAGGGCTGCACCGACGTTGGTGGCTTTGGAGTCGTTGTAATAGCTGACGTCATTGAGGTCGCGCACCCACTGGCAGCGATGCTCAAGCCCGGCAAACGTGCGCAGGCTCGCGAGCATGGCGTCGAATGGCAGGCCAACCGCGTGACCGAGTGCCAAGGCCGCCAGGGCATTGGACTGGTTGTGTGCGCCACGGATTTTCAGTTCGCGTACCGGCATCAGGTTCTGGAATTCGAACGCCAGGTACTTCTCGCCGTTCTCTTCACGAATGCCGAAGCCTTTGAAGTCCGGTTTGCCCAAACCGAAGGTCCAGCAGGGCATGCCCTCGCCCATCAGCGGACGGCTCAGGGCATCCTGGCGGTTGACGACAAATTGCCTGGCGCCCCGGAAGATTCGGTGCTTGGCCAGGTGATAAGCCGGCAGGCCGCTGTAGCGGTCCATATGGTCTTCGCTGACGTTCAATACCGTCGCCACTTCAGCGCCCAGGTCGTGGGTGGTTTCCAGCTGGAAGCTCGACAATTCCATCACATACAGCTCGACGTCGTCGCTGAGCAGGTCCAGAGCCGGCACGCCAAGATTGCCGCCGACGGCCACACGCTTGCCCGCCGCCGCTGCCATCTCGCCGACCAGAGTGGTAACGGTGCTTTTGGCGTTGGAACCGCTGATGGCCACGATCGGCGCCTTCGCGTTGCGTGCGAACAGGTCGATATCGCCAGACAGCTTCACGCCACGGGCCGCAGCTGCTTGCAGGGCCGGTGTCGCCAGGGCCAGGCCCGGGCTCACGTAGAGCTCGTCGGCACGACACAGAAACTCGACATCCAGCTCGCCACAACGCACTTCCACGTGCGGGTAGTCACGGCGCAGCGTGACCAGCTCCGGTGGATTTTCCCGCGTATCGGCCACGGCAAACGACGTGCCCCGGTTCGCCAGGAAGCGAACCAGGGACATGCCGCTCTTGCCGAGGCCGACAACGATGCGGAAGTGGTCTGAAGCGATCAAGGACACTCGTTTCTACCTCAGTTTCAGGGTGGCAAGGCCGACCAGTACCAGAATCACGGTGATGATCCAGAAGCGGACAATCACGCGTGGCTCAGGCCAGCCCTTGAGTTCAAAGTGGTGGTGAATCGGCGCCATGCGGAACACACGACGCCCGGTCAACTTGAAGGACGCCACCTGGATGACCACCGACAGGGTTTCCATCACGAACACACCGCCCATGATGAACAGCACGATTTCCTGGCGAACGATCACCGCGATGGTGCCCAAGGCTGCGCCCAGCGCCAGTGCGCCGACGTCGCCCATGAAGACTTGTGCCGGGTAGGTGTTGAACCACAGGAACCCCAGGCCGGCACCGATCAGCGCGCCGCAGAACACGATCAGTTCACCGGCGCCCGGTACATACGGAATCAGCAGGTATTCAGCGAACTTCACGTTACCCGAGAGGTAGCAGAAGATGCCGAGCGCACCGCCCACCATCACCGTCGGCATGATCGCCAGGCCGTCGAGGCCGTCGGTCAGGTTCACCGCGTTGCTGGAGCCGACGATCACGAAGTAGGTCAGCACCACAAAGCCCACACCCAGCGGGATGCTCACATCCTTGAGCATCGGGATGATCAAGGTGGTTTCCACGGCACTCGGCGCGGTGGTGTACAGGAAGATCGCCGCAGCGAGGCCGAACACCGACTGCCAGAAATACTTCCAGCGGCTTGGCAGCCCCTTGGAGTTTTTCTCGATCACTTTGCGATAGTCATCCACCCAGCCGATGGCACCGAACAGCAGGGTCACCAGCAACACAACCCACACGTAGCGGTTATGCAGGTCGGCCCAGAGCAAGGTGCTGACGCCGATGGACGACAGGATCAGCGCACCGCCCATGGTCGGCGTGCCGGACTTGGACAGGTGCGACTGCGGGCCGTCGTTACGAACCGATTGACCAATTTGCAGGTTCTGCAGGGTGCGGATCATCCACGGCCCCAGGAACAGTGACAAAGACAGCGCGGTCAGCACACCCAGGATCCCGCGCAGGGTCAGGTACTGGAAGACCGCGAAGCCTTTGTGGAACTGTTGCAGATACTCAGCCAGCAGCAGCAGCATTAATGTTTCTCCGTACTTGAGCCACACAAGGCTGCGACGACGTTTTCCATCACCGCGCTGCGCGATCCCTTGATCAAAATGGTTGTGTGTTTGTCATGTTCAGCCGCCGTCAACGCCTGGATCAGCTCGGCCTGGCTCGGGAAATGCCGCGCGCCAGGGCCGAAAGCGTTGACCGCATGGGCCATGTTTGTGCCAACGGCGTAGAGCGCGTCCACTTTGCCGGCGGCATAGGCGCCGACTTCACGGTGGCCCTGTTCAGCCCAATCGCCCAATTCGCCGATATCGCCCAGCACCAGCACCTTGCGCCCATCAAAGCCTTTGAGCAGGTCCACAGCGGCATTGATGGAGGACGGGTTGGCGTTGTAAGTGTCATCAATCACGCGCATGCCGTTGCCAGCCAGTTGCGCCACGGTGCGGCCCTTGACCGGCTGCACCGCGCCCAGGCCGGTGGCAATACCGAACAGCGACACGCCCAGGGCATGGGCGGCAGCGGCGGCGGCCAAGGCGTTGGCGACGTTGTGGTTACCCAGCAGGTTCAACTGCACGTGCTCATCACCTTGCGGGGTGTGCAAAGTGAAGGACGGGCAGCCACGGGCATCGACATTGATGTTGGAGGCGTGGAAATCGGCTGCGGCATTCAGCACTGCAAACGTCAGGACCTTGCGACCGGCGGCGCGTACACGCCAGGTCTCGAAGGCCTTGTCATCCAGGTTCAGTACCGCAGTGCCCGAGGCGTCGAGGCCCTCAAGGATTTCGCCCTTGGCTTCGACGATTTTTTCCGGGCCGCCGAACTCACCGACATGGGCGGTACCGGCGTTGTTGATGATCGCCACGTGAGGCTGGGTCAGCGCCACGGTATAGGCGATTTCGCCGATGCGCGAAGCCCCCAGTTCAATCACTGCCGCCGTGTGTTCCGGGGCCAGTTCGAGCAGGGTCAGCGGTGCGCCGAAATCATTGTTCAGGTTGCCACGGGTCGCGAGTACCGGCCCGCGCGTACGCAAGACGCCAGCAAGCAGTTCCTTGACCGTGGTCTTGCCGCTGGAACCGGTAATGGCCGCCACCGGCTTATCAAAAGCAGCACGGTTAAGCGCACCCAGTTGGCCCAGGGCCAGGCGGGTGTCGGGTACCAGCAATTGCGGCAAGGCAGAATCGGCCACTTCACGCTGCACCAAGGCACCGACGGCACCTTTGGCGGCAACGTCGTTGAGGTAGTCGTGACCATCGAAACGCGGGCCGGCCAGGGCGACAAACAGCTGCCCCGGCTGGATGTTACGACTGTCGATACTGACGCCGGTGAATGTGCAGTCGCTCGACAGCACACGGGCCGACAGGGACTGGGCCAGTTCGCTGAACGTCATCGCCTTAAGCATGGGCGACCTCCCAGGCGGTCAGGGCGTGATCCGCCTCGACCAGATCGGAGAAGGCATGGCGCTCACCGTTGATTTCCTGATAGTCCTCGTGGCCTTTACCCGCGAGCACCACTACGTCGTCCGCGCCGGCACCGGCGATCAACTGGGCAATGGCGGCGCCGCGACCAGCCACAAAAGTGACGTTGGAGGCGTCTTTGAAACCGACACGGATGTCGTCGAAAATCTGGCTCGGGTCTTCGCTGCGCGGGTTATCGTCGGTGACGAGTACGCCATCGGCCAAGCGCTCGACAATTTCGGCCATCAACGGGCGCTTGCCGCGATCGCGATCACCGCCGCAACCGAACAGGCAAAGCAGTTTGCCTTTGGCATGTGGGCGCAGCGCTTCGAGGACTTTTTCCAGGGCGTCCGGAGTATGGGCGTAATCGACCACCACCAGCGGTTGTGTACCGCCACCCAGGCGCTGCATGCGACCAGCCGGGCCTTCCAGCTTTGGCAGTACGCGCAGAATTTCATCCAGGGCATAGTCCAGGCCCAGCAGTGCACCGATAGCGGCGAGCACGTTGCTCAGGTTGAACCGCCCGAGCAAGGTGCTGCGCAAGTGGTGCTCGCCCTGCGGCGTCACCAATGTGGCGCGCACGCCTTCATCATTGAATTGGGCTTCGCGGCAATACAGGTAGGCACTGGCATCTTGCAGGCTATAGCTGATCAGGCGCGCGTCGCTCCCTTCGCCCGCCAGTTGGCGGCCGAATGCGTCGTCGAGGTTGACCACCCGGCACTTCAGGTCATTCCAGGCAAACAGCTTGGCCTTGGCGGCGGCGTACGCCTCCATGGTGCCGTGGTAGTCGAGGTGATCGCGGGACAGGTTGGTCATCACGGCCACGTCAAAAGCCAGTGCGGTGACGCGCCCTTGGTCCAGGCCATGGGAAGACACTTCCATGGCTACCGCCTTGGCACCGGCCTTTTTCAGGTCGGCCAGGGTCGCTTGTACGGCAATCGGGTTTGGCGTGGTGTGCAGGCCGCTTTGCAGCGCGCCATAGAAACCGGTGCCCAGGGTGCCGACGATGCCGCAGTGCTGACCCAGCAGGTCCAAAGCCTGGGCAACCAACTGGGTCACACTGGTCTTGCCGTTGGTGCCAGTCACGCCCACCAGGTTGAGTTGACGGCTCGGGTCACCGTAGAAACGCCCGGCGATGTCGGACAACTGCGCTGCCAGGCCCTTGACCGGAATCAACGGCACATCGGTGATCGGCAGCACGGTGGCGCCTTCCACTTCATAGGCGACCGCAGCCGCACCGCGTTGCAGGGCATCGGCGATATGCGCACGGCCATCGAGCTTGCCGCCAGGTACCGCCAGGAACAGGTCACCGGCGCGTACATTACGGCTATCCAGCGTCAGCTCACGAATAAGCAGATCGTGGCCGGCATGGGCAAAAATCTTGTTCAGGCTAAGAGACATCAGCCGCGCCCTCCATTGGCTTTGACAGCGGCAGCCGGTGGACCAGCGTTGGCTTGTTGCGTTGGCGGCAGGTTGTCCGGCGTGATATTCATCAAGCGCAGGGTGCCGGACATCACTTTGCTGAACACCGGCGCCGAAACCAGGCCACCGAAGTAGCCGGCTTTACTAGGCTCGTCGATGACCACGACGATGGCATAGCGTGGGTCGCTCATCGGGCCGAAGCCGGCGAACAACGAACGGTAGGAGTTTTCGGCATAGCCCTTGGTGCCCACCGAGGTCTTACGCGCCGTACCGGACTTGCCAGCAACGTGGTACGCCGGCACCTGGGCGCGGAATACGCCACGCGGTGCCTCGATCACTTGTTGCAGCATGCCTTGCATGGTCTTGGCGACGTTCTCCGGGATCACTTGGGTGGCTTTTGGCGCTTCGTCGACGTGGATCAGGCTCAGCGGAACCATACGGCCGTTATTGGCCAATACCGAGAACGCGTGGGCCAACTGGATGGCGGTCACCGACAGGCCGTAGCCATAGGAAAGCGTGGCAGTCTCGGCTTTTCTCCACTCGCGGTAGTTCGGCAGGTTACCGACCCGCTCGCCCGGGAAGTCGAGGCCGGTGGGTTGCCCCAGGCCGATCTTTTGCGCCAGGTGATAGATGGTCTCGCCGCCGATATCGAAAGCAACCTTGCTCATGCCGACGTTACTGGAGTTGATCAGGATGCCGGTCAGGTCCAGCACTGGCCCCTCGGTGCGGGACACGTCACGAATGGTGTACTTGCCCAACTGCAAGGTGCCTGGGTAAACCTCGACCTTGTCGCTGGGTTTCCAGCGGCCGGTTTCCAGGGCAGCGCTCATGGAGATGGCTTTCATGGTCGAACCGGGTTCGAACACGTCGATCATCGCTCGGTTACGCATCATCGCCGGCTGCAGGTTGCGGCGGTTGTTCGGGTTGTAGGTGGGCTGGTTGACCATGGCGAGGATCTCGCCCGTTTTCACATCCATGATCACCAGACTGCCGGCCTTGGCGCCGTTCTCGATGATCGCGTTACGCAGTTCGCGGTTGGCCAGGTATTGCAGGCGCAGGTCAATCGACAACGCCAAGGGCTTGCCAGCCTTGGCGTTCTTGGTGACCTGGACGTCCTTGATCAGCCTGCCGCGCCGATCCTTGATGACCTGGCGCTTGCCGGGAACCCCAGCCAGCCATTCGTCATAGGCCAGTTCGACCCCTTCGCGGCCGTGGTCATCGATGTCGGTGAAACCCACCATGTGCGCGGTGGTTTCACCGGCCGGGTAGAAACGCCGAAATTCCTCGATGCCGTAGACGCCGGGAATTTTGAGATCGAGCACTTGCTGGCCTTGCTCAGGGGTAAGCCCACGAACCAGGTAGATGAATTCTTTATTGGCCTGGGCTTCCAGGCGTTCGGTCAGGGCCTTGCGGTCCTGCCCGAGGGCAGCGGCCAGTTCAGGCCACTTGTCCTTGGCAACTTGCAGCTCTTTGGCGTTGGCCCACAGGGTGGTCACCGGGGTACTGACGGCCAGAGGCTCGCCGTTACGGTCGGTGATCAGGCCACGGTGTGCAGGAATCGGGATGTGCCGCAGGCTGCGAGCGTCACCCTGGCCGATCAGGAAGTCGCGGTCGACGACCTGCAGGTCGAAGATGCGCCAGACGATCGCGCCCACCATCAATGCCAGCAAGCCGAGCATCAGGCGAAAGCGCCATGGGTAGAGTGCCCCTTCGAGTTTCATCATGGCGCCACCATGCGAACTTCAGCCGCGCCTGGGATGTGCATCTTCAACTGTTCGGTAGCCAGCACTTCGATACGGCTGTGGGCCGTCCAGGTGCTTTGCTCAAGAATCAACCGGCCCCATTCTGCCTGGGCTTTGTCGCGCACGCTCAATTCCCCGTAAAGGGTATTGAGCAACTGACGGTTCCAGTGGGCGCTGTAGGACACCGCTATCGCGGACACCAGCACGCCGACAAACAGCAGCAACATAAAGAAGCTGCCGCCCGGGAGGGGCTTGGCGAAAAGCTTGCTCACCGCAATTTCTCCGCAACACGCATGACGGCGCTACGGGAACGTGGGTTGGCCTTGAGTTCGGCTTCGGAAGCGAACTGCGCTTTGCCATGGATTTTGATTTTCGGCACGAAGGCTTCGAAACGCACCGGCAGGTTACGCGGCAGGTTATCGGACTCGCCCTTTACCAGACGACGCATGAAGAGTTTGACGATGCGGTCTTCCAGGGAGTGGAAGCTGATCACCACCAGGCGACCGCCCACTTCCAAAGCATCCAGAGCGGCTTCGAGGCCGGCTTCCAGATCGCCCAATTCGTTATTGACGTGAATGCGCAACCCTTGGAATGCGCGGGTGGCCGGGTTCTTGCCCTTTTCCCAGGCAGGGTTGGCGACCTTCAGCACTTCGGCCAGGTCAGCGGTGCGTTCGAACGGCTGGATTTCGCGGCGCTCGACCACGGCACGCGCCATTCGACCGGCGAAGCGCTCTTCACCGTATTCCTTGAACACACGGGCGATTTCTTCCACCGGCGCGGTGGCGATGAACTGTGCGGCACTGACCCCACGAGTGGGGTCCATACGCATATCGAGGGGGCCGTCGTTCATGAAGCTGAAGCCGCGCTCCGGGTCGTCGAGCTGTGGCGAAGACACGCCCAGGTCGAGCAGAACCCCGGCCACCTTGCCCGCCATACCGCGCTCGCCGACTTCGGCGCCCAGCTCGGCAAAGCTGCGCTGCACAACGACAAAGCGGCCGTCTTCGGCCGCTAGCGCTTGCCCGGTGGCAATCGCTTGAGGGTCTTTGTCGAACCCGAGGAGTTTGCCGTCGGACCCGAGCTGGCTGAGTATCAACCGGCTATGCCCGCCCCTGCCGAATGTGCCATCGACATAGCAGCCATCGGCACGTACGGCGAGAGCCTCAACGGCTTCGTCAAGCAGTACGGTGATGTGGTTAAAGCCGCTATCAATAGTCACAGGATCAAATCACGCAGTTCATCAGGCATGGCGCCCGGTTGTTGAATAGCAGCCAGGTCCGCTGCAGACACAGCATCCCAGGCATCTTCGTCCCACAATTGGAACTTGTTCAGCTGGCCTACCAGCATTGCGCGCTTGTCGAGCCTGGCGTACTCGCGCAGTCGCGGCGGCACCAGGAAACGACCGCTGCCATCGAGCTCAAGGTCGACGGCATTACCGATCAGCAAACGCTGGAGGCGGCGGTTTTCTTCACGCAATGAAGGCAGCGCGCGCAACTTGGTTTCAATCAACTCCCACTCATCGAGAGGGTAAACACATAAACAGGGGTCAACGGCGTCAATCGTGATGATTAACTGCCCTGAACTTCGCGAAATGAGCTCGTCACGATACCGGCTCGGCATGGCGAGACGGCCTTTTGCATCGAGACTGATAGCGTTAGCTCCGCGAAACACAGATGCGTTTCTCCAAATTTTAGCGTTTTACGTTCAAAAAACCCACTTTGTGCCACTTTCCGCCACTTGCGCACACTATAGGAATGCGCCCACCACACCGTCAAGGCGCGTATTCAAGGAAAAGCCTTACAGAACGGAGATTTAGGAGTGCAAAAGGAGGAGAAACGAGAGTTTGGCGATGTTTTTGACTCAACAACGGCAAATGGCTCAGAGAGCTAGAGGCTAAAGTTAAAGTAATTTATTAAGAGTAAGATTTTTTTGGTATTACGAAGATGCATCTGCCAATGATTTGGCAGGGAGGGATTCTTGCGTTACTACCGGGTTTGCGCACGAGATTCGAACGCAAGGAAAAAAGGTGGAGAGTCGATCTGTAAGCCGGGTTCTGTCTTGAACAGTCATTCGTCTACGATGGCCATCACTGGACATCTTTAGCAACCTACCCGGTCCCAGCGCGGGCCACGCCTTGGGACCCTATTTGGTCTTGCTCCAAGTGGGGTTTACCTAGCCACGAACTGTTGCCAGTCGTGCGGTGCGCTCTTACCGCACCTTTTCACCCTTACCGGCACCGAAGTGCTTAGGCGGTTATTTTCTGTGGCACTTTCCGTAGGCTCACGCCTCCCAGGCATTACCTGGCACTTCGCCCTATGGAGCCCGGACTTTCCTCCCCCCCCTAATTTTCATAGAGGGCAGCGACTGTCCAATCGACTCTCCGCCGCGCAGGTTAACGGCACGGCGGCTTGAGGACAAGTATTAAAAGTGCGGCATTGCCATCACGTTCAGACGAAATACAGATTTGCCCCAGGAACTATTCGGCCTTCTGCTTATCGAGCGCGACCTGATACAACACGTTCTTGCGCACGCCGGTAATTTCCGCTGCCAGGGCGGCGGCGCGCTTGAGTGGCATTTCCTTGAGCAACAAATCGAGGACGCGCATGGCCTCGCTGCCCACCGCATCTTCATTCTCCGGCGCGGTCCAGCCTGCTACCAGCACCACGCATTCACCACGTTGTTGATTGCTGTCGCCCTCGACAAACGCTCGCAGCTCCTCCAGCGGCAACCCCTTGAGGGTTTCGAAGGTCTTGGTCAACTCTCGGGCCAGCAAGGCCAGGCGCTCACCGCCGAACACCAGCTCCATGTCTTGCAGGCATTCAAGGATACGATGCGGAGCCTCATAGAAGATCAAGGTGCGCGGTTCTTCTTTAAGTGCCTGCAGACGCGCCCGACGCCCTACAGCCTTGGCGGGCAGGAAGCCTTCGAAGATAAAGCGGTCCGAGGGCAACCCGGCGGCCGATAATGCAGCAATCAGCGCGCAGGCTCCCGGAACAGGCACTACATTGATACCTGCGGCACGGGCCTGGCGGACCAAGTGGTAACCAGGATCGGAAATCAGGGGCGTGCCCGCGTCGGAAATCAGCGCGACGTCATCACCCGCCAAAAGACGTGTGATAAAGCGGCTACCCTCTTCACGTTCGTTGTGTTCGTGGCAGGCCGCTAATGGCGTGCTGATACCAAAATGCTGCATCAACCGTTGGGAGTGCCGCGTGTCTTCTGCCGCGATCAATTTCACCTCGCGCAATACTTTCAGCGCCCGGGCACTGATGTCGTCCAGGTTGCCAATGGGCGTCGCCACCACAAAAAGCGAGCCAGCAGTGGAATTCAAAAGACCTGGAGCAGTCAAAGCGCACACCTCGATGGTTGGCAAAAGCCACATTGTAGCGCGTAGACGCCTTGAAAATATGCCATCACGGCCGATGCCGTTTCAGCCACCATTAGCTAAACACAACATTTGCACGACCTAAATCCACGGTTTAACGCCATGAACATCGCGCCTGGGCCAGTGCTTGGGTACACTTCCACGCTAATTTGATCGGTATCAGGAACACTTACATGATCGCTTGCCTGCGGCTGCTCTCCGCCCTCTGCCTCGCTGCCTTGCTGGCTGCTTGCGCCAGTTCGCCCTCCTCAAGTCTTGGCGAACTGCCACGCACGCCCGATGCCAGTATCGAGCAACTGCTCGAACAGGCGACGAACGCCAAGACGCCAGAAAAAGCCGCGTTGCTGCGCCTGAGCGCGGCAGACCTGGCTTACCAGCAGAACAACCCCGGCCGCTCCTCGCAGATCCTTGCGCAAGTGCCCCTGGACGCCCTGAAGCCAGCCGCGCAGGTATTTGCCAGCACCCTGGCCGCAGAACTGGCCATGGGGCGCAACCAGCCCAAGGCGGCCTTGGCAGCGCTGAACCACCCCAGCCTGCAAAGCCTGAAGGAACTGCCGACCGACCAGCAGATCCGCACCTCTACCGTACATGCACGTGCCTATGAAGCCGATGGGCAGACCCTCGCCGCCGCTCGCGAGCGGGTGTCCATGGCGCCCCTGCTGACGGGTGAGGCTGCCAACAGCAACCACGAGGCCATCTGGGTATTGATTGCCGCGTTGCCAGCCGAACAGCTGCAAGCCACTGGCAACCCGACACTCGATGGCTGGATCACCCTGGCCCAGGCGGTCAAGGGCGCCGGTACGCTGGAGCAACAACAAGCCGCCATCGACACCTGGCGCGCACAGAACCCGGGCCACCCGGCTGCAGTGCAACTGCCAGCGCCGCTGACCAAGCTCAAGGAACTGGCCAGCCAGCCCCTGAACAAGATCGCCCTGCTGCTGCCGCAGGAAGGGCCGCTGGCGGCTGTGGGCAAAGCGCTGCGCGAAGGCTTCATGGCGGCTCACTACCAGGCTGAACAAGCCGGGCAGAAGCCACCGGTCATCGAGTTCTATGACAGCTCGCGCCTGGGCTCCCTCGACGACTTCTACGCCAAGGCCCAGGCCGCCGGCGTGCAACTGGTGGTCGGCCCGCTGGAAAAACCGCTGGTCAAGCAACTCAGCGCACGCCCGCAGCTGCCGATCACCACCCTCGCCCTGAACTACAGCGAGACCGATCAAGGCCCGGCGCAGTTGTTCCAGTTCGGCCTGGCCGCTGAAGACGAAGCCCGCGAAGTGTCGCGCCGTGCACGTGCCGACGGCCTGCACCGTGCCGCCGCCATGGTGCCCCGTGGCGAATGGGGCGAGCGCGTCTACAAAGCGTTCCGCCAGGATTGGGAAGCCAATGGCGGCACCGTCATGGGCGTTGAATATGTCGATCAGCCTGTTGCCTTGGCCCAGCAGATCGCCGATCTGTTCCAACTGCGCAAGAGCGAAGGCCGCGCCAAGAGCCTGCAAAGCACAGTAGGCACCGACGTAGCCGCCCAGCCTTCGCGTCGCCAGGACATCGAGTTCATCTTCCTGGCCGTAACGCCGCAACTGGCCCAGCAGATCAAGCCGACCCTGAACTTCCAATACGCCGGCGATGTGCCGGTGTACGCAACCTCCCACGTGTTCAGTGCCAGCGGTGACCGTAACCAGTACCTGGACATGACCAACGTGATGTTCTGCGAAACCCCCTGGTTGCTCAACACCACCGACCCACTGCGCAACCAGGTTGCGGCGCAATGGCCGCAAGCCAATGGCAGCCTGGGCCGCCTCTACGCAATGGGCGTCGATGCCTACCGCCTGGCACCACGCCTGGGCCAGCTCAAGGCACTGCCTGACACCCGTGTCGACGGCCTCTCGGGCAACCTGGGCATCAGCGCCAACCAGCGCGTGGACCGCCAGATGCCGTGGGCGAAGTTCGTCGGCGGCGAAATACAGCGCCTGCCCGATACCCCACGCTGATGCCCCAGCGGTCCAGCGCACAAAGCGGCAAGGATGCCGAACTGCATGCGCTCGATTACCTGCAACAACAGGGTCTGCGCCTTCTGGCGCAGAACTGGTTATGTAAACGCGGCGAGCTTGATCTGGTCATGCTTGACGGCGATACAGTAGTATTCGTCGAAGTCCGCTACAGAAAACACGCACAATGGGGTGGCGCGCTCGCCAGTATCGACGAGCGCAAGCGTCAAAAGCTGATACTCGCTGCGCAGTTTTTCCTGCAAAAAGAGCATCACTGGGCTGACCGCCCCTGCCGTTTCGATGTGGTTGCCATGGAAAGCACCCCGTCAGGCACAGCTGATCTGACCTGGCTTAAAAATGCCTTCGACAGCTGATTCGCCGGGCACCCTCACCACTCACTTTTGCTCTTTGCATTGCGGGCTGCACATTACCTGTGCCAAACAGCCGCGCTACTTAAGGTCACACAGATGGACATGCAATCCCGAATTCGCCAGCTTTTCCAGGCCAGCATCGACACCAAGCAACAGGCGATGGACGTACTTGCACCGCACATCGAGCAAGCCAGTCAGGTCATGGTCAATGCCTTGCTCAACGAAGGCAAAATGCTTTCGTGCGGCAATGGCGGTTCGGCTGGCGATGCCCAGCATTTTTCCTCCGAGCTGCTCAACCGTTTCGAACGCGAGCGCCCGAGCCTGCCGGCCATTGCATTGACCACCGACTCGTCGACGATCACTTCGATCGCCAACGACTACAGCTACAACGAAATCTTCTCCAAGCAGATCCGCGCCCTAGGCCAGCCGGGCGATGTATTGCTGGCGATTTCCACCAGCGGCAACTCGGCGAATATTATTCAAGCGATCCAGGCCGCACATGATCGCGAAATGATTGTCGTAGCCTTGACCGGTCGCGACGGCGGCGGCATGGCTTCGCTGCTGCTGCCCGAGGACGTGGAGATTCGCGTCCCGGCCAATGTCACTGCACGTATCCAAGAAGTTCATCTGCTGGCGATCCACTGCCTGTGCGATCTGATCGACAGCCAACTGTTCGGGAGTGAAGAATGACCGTTAATCGCCTCAGTCTTTTGGCCATTACGCTGTGCGTCGCCATCAGCGGCTGCAGCTCGGCTATCACCGCTACACGGGACACCCCTATTCAGGACGACCGGGGCACACGCACCTTCGGCAGCACCATTGATGATTCGCTGATCGAAACCAAGGTCAAGGTCAACGTCGCCAAGGCTGCTACCGACCTGGGCAACGGTGCCTCGCGCATCGTGGTGACCAGCTTCAACGGCGTGGTCCTGCTGGCAGGCCAAACACCCCGCGCCGATCTCAAGGCCCAGGCCGAGCAAGCCGCTGCCGGCGTGCAACGCGTCAAGAAGGTCCACAACGAACTGCAGGTCATGGACCCGATCACTCTGCTGGCCATCAGCAACGATGCCTTGCTGACCACCAAGATCAAGGCCCAGATGCTGACCGACAGTGCAGTGCCAGGCTCGCGAATCAAGATCGTCACCGATAACGGCATCGTCTACATGATGGGCCTGCTGACCCAGGCAGAAGCCACCCGCGCCGCCAACCTGGTGCAAGGTGTGTCGGGCGTACAGAAGATCGTCAAGGTATTCGAATACATCGACTGATGTAGATCGAAGCTGCCTGATCGTTCCCACGCTCTGCGTGAGAACGCATCCCGTGACGCTCCGCGTCACCGCACAAGCTTCAGCTTTTGCGCCAAGAGTGGGACGCGGAGCGTCCGAGCGGGCATTCCCACGCAGAGCGTGGGAACGATCAAAAAAGGGCGCCGTGCATTGACTGCACGGCGCCCTTTTTAGTGCCCAGGGTTTACTGGTATTGCTGGTACGGATTGCCCTGGAACTGGTTGTTCTGCTGTGGTGCCTGCTGCTGACCAGGCTGGCCGTATTGCTGGCCAGGGATCGGGCCGAGGTTGACTTCGACGCGACGGTTCTGCGCACGGCCATTCACGTCGGCGTTGCTGGCAATGATCGTTCCCACGCTCTGCGTGGGAACGCATCCCGTGACGCTCCGCGTCACCGCACAAGCCTCGACTTTTGCGCCATCAGTGGGACGCGGAGCGTCCGAGCGGGCATTCCCACGCAGAGCGTGAGAACGATCAAAAAAGGGCGCCGTGCATTGACTGCACGGCGCCCTTTTTAGTGCCCAGGGTTTACTGGTATTGCTGGTACGGATTGCCCTGGAACTGGTTGTTCTGCTGTGGCGCCTGCTGCTGACCAGGCTGGCCGTATTGCTGGCCAGGGATCGGGCCGAGGTTGACTTCGACGCGACGGTTCTGCGCACGGCCATTCACGTCGGCGTTGCTGGCAATCGGGTTATCCGGGCCGGCACCGCGTGCGCTCAGGTTGGCACCATTAACGCCTTGGGAGGTCAGGTAGTTGGCCACGCTCTGCGCACGGCGCTGGGACAGGTCCATATTCAGTTGGCGGCTACCGGTGCTGTCGGTGTAGCCAACGATCTGGATGGTGTTCTGGTTGAACTGCTTGAGAGAGTTGGCCAGGTTGTTCAGCGGCTGGTAGAAGCTGCTGGAGATCGCGTCCGAGTTGGTGGCGAAGGTAATGTTGCCCGGCATGATCAGCTTGATCTGGTCACCCTGGCGCTGCACCTCGACCCCGGTGTTCGCCATGCTTTCACGCAGTTTTTTCTCTTGCTGGTCGGCGTAGTAGCCATAGCCCGCCGCACCGGCACCCGCAACGACTGCGCCAATCAGCGCGCCCTTGCCACGGTTGTTATGGTCGATGGCCGCACCGGCCAATGCACCAGCCAGCGCACCGAGGCCGCCGTACTTGGCGGTTTTGCTCATGCCGCTTTCGGAACCATTGCTGGCCTGTCCCTGGCTGCCGTCATAAGGGTTAGGTGAGGCGCAGCCAGACAACAGGGCTACGGCGGTAGCGACAACAAGCAGACGACGCGGAGTGAACATGAAGGAAGCTCCTACTTTTGCATTCTGTGATGCAGAGGACATTGGCAATGGACCTGTGCCGAGTTTGGAACGCGACAAACGGCAAAAATTCCGTGGAGGGGAGCGTAAAGCATAGCTGTCTTTGGCTCGGGCCTGTGTCTGTGTGTCTGTACCGGTTTGTATCAGAGCCGACAACCCATCACGCACGCACGAAAGGATTCTCCCGCATCTCATCGCCCAGCAACGTATCCGGCCCATGCCCAGTGACCACCGTCGCGCCCTCGTCCAGCGTATACAAGCGCTGCTTGATCGACCGCACGATCGTCGCTTGGTCGCCACCCCATAAGTCCGTGCGCCCTACGCCGCGACGAAACAAGGTATCGCCGGCGATCAACAGCTTGGCGTCGGCGAACCAGAAACTCATCGAGCCCGGCGTATGCCCTGGGGTGTGCAAGGCTACGCCACAGCCGCAGGCCAGTTCTTCGTCATGCTCCAGCCAGCGATCCGGCGACGGTACCGGGACGTAGGGCACGCGAAACATCTGGCATTGCATTTCCAGGTTGTCCCATAGAAATTGATCATCTTTGTGCAGATGCAGCGTGGCGCCGGTCTTTTCTTTCAATTGACCGGAGGCGAGGAAATGATCGAGGTGAGCATGGGTGTGGATAATGCTCACCACCTTCAGGCCCAGCGCATCAAGGCGCGCCAGGATCAACTCGTGATTGCCACCGGGGTCGACTACGATGGCTTTTTTAGTGATCGGGTCGCCAATGATGGTGCAGTTGCACTGCAACGGGCCGACGGGAAAGGTTTCGCGAATCAACGGTTGTTTTTCAATAGTCATGGGTGTCCTGCAAGCTCTCTGGCGCGTTCCAAGTGCAGTATGGTGTAGCTTGCACCTGCTCTGGAAGGAGTCGATTGCGCGGTATATCCGCTGCTAAGCTACACAAGCGCCATTAAGTCCACCGCTGCAGTCAGTCGCATTTGGAGCAACACCCATGGCGAATCAACAGATCATCTGCGAACACTGCGACTGCGTGTACGAGAAAGTCACGCTCGCCAAACATCAAAAAGCCCTGTGTGTGCGTTGTTTTGGCGTGCTGCAGCGCTATAACGGCCTGTCGGTGCAGCAACGCCTCGCCCTGACGGTGACCGCCGCAGTGCTGTGGACCTTTGCGAACTTTTATCCGGTGATGAGCATCAGCCTGCAGGGCTTGAAAAACAGCGCGACGCTCTGGGATTCAGTCGTTGCATTGAGCCTGGGGCCGATTACGTTCATTGCTTTGGTCGCGGCGATTTCCATCATTATCGCGCCGGTGTTTCAGCTGCTGTTGCTGATCTGGGTGCTGAGTTTCGCGTTGGCCGGTAAGCGCTCGCCGGCATTCAAGCTGTGCATGCGCTGGCTCGAAGCACTCCGGCCCTGGAGCATGCTGGAGGTGTGCCTGCTGGGCGCGATGGTCGCGGTCTTCAAGCTGGCCGGCATGCTGGATGTGATCCCTGGCACCGGCCTGTTCGCCTTGGCCGCCCTGAGCCTGTTGCTGATCCGCATTGCCGGGCGCGATGTACGCGACCTGTGGGACACCGTATGAATTCACCGCCCACCGCCCGCGAGCTGAATCTGTGCCTGTGCCATACCTGCGGCCAGCCCTGCGACATGCGCCTTGAGCCCACCGAGTGCGATCGCTGTGGCGCCGCACTGCATCGGCGCAAGGTGCAGTCCCTGACCCGAACCTGGGCCTACATGCTCACCGCCCTCGCCTTTTATGTCCCGGCCAACTTACTGCCGGTGATGAACACCACCATGCTCGGCTCGGGCGCAGACAGCACCATCATGAGTGGCGTGCTGGAGTTCTGGCAGCATGGCGCCTGGGACATTGCGCTGATCATTTTCATCGCCAGCATTGCCGTGCCGGGTATCAAGTTCCTGTCGCTGGGGCTGCTGCTGGTCACCGTGCAGCGTAATAGCCAGTGGGCGCGCAAGGAGCGTTCAAAGCTGTTTCGGTTTATCGAACTGATCGGCTACTGGTCGATGCTCGATGTCATCGTGGTTGCCCTGGTGGCCGCGCTGGTGAAGTTTCAAGCCCTAGGCACGATCGAACCGCGCCTGGGCATTCTGTTTTTTGGCCTGGTGGTCGTGTTTACGATGCTGGCGGCCATGAGTTTTGATCCCCGGCTAATCTGGGAAAATCCACATAACGAGGAGACCTCGGATGAGCTCATCCAAGGCTGACACCCCTGCGGGGCAACCCGTGATCAAGACGCGTCGTTTCAGTGTCTCGCTGGTCTGGATCGTGCCGATTGTCGCCGTACTGGTGGGGATCTCGCTGGTGATTCACAGCGTCATGCAACAAGGGCCGACCATCGTCCTCAACTTCAAGACCGGCAGCGGGCTGGTTGCCAACAAAACCGAGGTCAAATACCGCAACGTGGTGATCGGCCAGGTAACCGCCGTGGCCCTGAGTGATGACCAGAAAAGCGTCAATGCCACCGTCGAGCTGGTCAAACAGGCCGAAAGTTTCACCCGCGAAGATTCAAAATTCTGGGTGGTGCGCCCGCGCATCGGCGCAGGCGGCGTGTCGGGCATCGACACGTTGTTGTCCGGCGACTACATCGGCGCAGACATTGGCCAGTCCGAGACTCGCGCCAAACACTTCACCGGCTTGGAAAACCCGCCGCCCATCACCTACGGCGAGCCGGGCAAGCGCTTCACCCTGCACACCCAGGCCTTGGGCTCCCTGGATATCGGCTCCCCCGTCTATTACCGCAAGATCCCGGTGGGCCAGGTAGTGGCCTATGAGCTGGACAACGAGGGCAAGGGCGTGAATGTCGAAATCTTTGTGCATGCGCCCAATGATGTGTACATCACTGAGAACACGCGTTTCTGGAATGCCAGCGGCGTCGACTTGAGCGTCGGTGCCAATGGCTTCGCGCTGAAAACCGAATCCTTGTCCTCCATGTTGATGGGCGGGATCGCCTTCCAGGCGCCGCCCTACAACCCCAATGACAAACCGGCCGAAGAAAGTCGCAGCTTTGAATTGTTCGAAGACCAGCAAAGCGCCCTCGCCCCGCCCAACGGCAAGGGGCAATACATGGTCCTGCGCTTCGATCAGGCCCTGCGCGGGCTGAAAGTCGACGCACCGGTGGAGTTCCTCGGCGTCGAGTTCGGCAGGGTTGTATCGATCAACCTGGATTTCGATGCGAAGAAACGCACTTTCCCGGTCAATGTCGGCATCGTGATCTACCCGCAACTGCTCGGCGAGGCCCACACCAAGTTGCTCAAGGCCATGAACAATAACCCTGACGATGAGGCAGCCGGCGTACGCCTGATCGGCACCTTCATCGAAAACGGCCTGCGCGCCCAGGCCCGCAGCGGTAACTTGCTGACCGGCCAGCTGTACATCGCCCTGGACTTCTACCCCAAGGCCGAGAAAGTCGCGTTCGACCCGAACCAGCGCCCCGTGGGCATCCCCACGATCCCGGGCAACCTGGAACAACTGCAAGAGAAGTTCGAAGGCATCGTCAACAAGATCAGCCAACTGCCTGTCGAGCGCATTGCCGGCAACCTCGACGCCAGCCTGGTCGAACTGCGCAAGGGCCTGGCGCAATTCAACGCCAAGACGCTGCCGGGTGTGCAGACGACCTTGGCCGACGTGAGCAAGACCCTGCAATCGGCCAGTTCAACCCTGGCCGAAGACTCGCCGCAGCGTGAACAACTGACCCAGACCCTCGACGAGTTGGGGCGCATGTCGCGCTCCCTGCGCGAGCTTTCGGATTACCTGGGCCGGCATCCGGAGTCGCTGATTCGCGGCCGCCCCGATAACGCCGCACCGACGGACCTGCAAGGGCCACCCCGCAAATGACCATTGGAGCCGCCATGACATTGCCGTTGAAGATCACGTTGCTGAGCACCCTGCTGCTGCTCGGTGCCTGCCGCAGTGAACCCATCGCTTTTCATACCCTGACCCCGGCGCACTTGAGCCCGAGTACGCGAGCAGAGGCCGGCGGTGTGCGCATTGAGAGCATCAGCGTGCCGCCTCAGGTCGACCGCGCGCAGATCGTGATCCGCCAGGGCGACAGCGGCCTGGCGATTCTTGAAACCCAGTGGTGGGCCGCCACCCTCGCCGATGAACTGAGGAGCGCCTTGGTGGATCAATTAGCCAACAGCAATGCCCGGCAAGCCGTGGCTTTGCGCGTAGACGTGCAGCGGTTTGACTCGGTACCGGGGCAGTACGCATTGCTCGATGTGCGCTGGCGCGTGAGGCAAGTCAATGGCGATCGCCCGGCCTTGACCTGCCGCACCACCTTGCAATCACCCGCCGGGCCGAGCATCGACGATTTGGTGGTGGCGCATCAGAACAACCTCAAGCGTTTCGCGGCGCTGATCAATCAGACCGTCGACACCTCACTCAAAGGCTGCCCGACCACGCCATAAACCCAGGGCTCAGGCCAACAACCCCATGGCCTTGGCCCGCGCCACCGCCTGGGTACGACGCTCCACGCCGAGCTTGCTGTTGATATGGCTGGCGTGGGTCTTCACCGTGTGCAGGGAGATGAACAGCTGGTTGCTGATTTCCTGGTTTGAACAGCCTTGGGCAATCAGTTGCAGCACCGCCAGCTCTCGGGTGCTGAGGGTTTCCTGTTGAGGTGTGGCTTCAACTGCGCTGGCTTGGGGCAGCAACGCCAGCAAGCTCTGATTGAGCAGTCCATGGGAATCCTTGCCCAACTGATCGCGCATCCACTGCGGATAACCCTCCAACAACCGTTGAAACGGCTGCAACGCACCGCCCGAACCGGCTTCCAGGGCACGGGCGAATACCGGCCGGGCCTTGGCTTCCAGGCCATTATCCAGAAGTAACTGCACCTGCTGGACCAGCGCCATCAGGGCAATCATTTGGCGCCCACTGTCATGGGCCTGTTGGGCCAACGCTTCCAGGCGTTGCAGCGCGCTGTCGGGCTGATGGCGCGTGGCATCGAGCGCAGCTTGTTGCAGCTCGATATGTTGCGGCAGGTGCGGATGAAACTCGGGGGCGGCCGCGGCGTGCTCGCCGTTGTAGGTCTGCCCCAGGCGGGCCAGCCAGGCGTCGGCCAGGTCAGTGCGCCCCTGGGCCAGCCACAACTCGCATTTGATCAGGGTGATCATCGCCAGGTAATAGATCGGCGGCACATCCCAGATGTGCATCAAGCGCTCGGCCTCGGCCAGTTCGGCAAAAGCATGGGCAAACTCCCTACGCCGCCCTTCGAAGCTGGCGATGACGCAGTGCCCGATCAGCACGCTGATATCGCGGCAGGCACGGGCCTCGGCCAGGCCGGCGCGCAAACGCGCCAGGCCGGCCTCGGGCTGGTAACGCACCAGCAGCAGGTAGCCTTCGTACAGCGACAGGCGTGCGCGCACGGCATACAGGCGCTGGGGCGCCAGCCCATGCAGGCGCTCAAGGCCCTGGCGGACTTCATCCAGGGAACGCAGGATCTCCCCCCGCGCCTGCAGCACCCGGGCCCGGTCGTAATGGGCCAAGGCTTCAAACAAGGGGTTACCGACGCGCTGCGCCAGTTCCAACGATTCGCGGTTCAGGCCACGGGCGCGCCACAGGTCGGCATCGACGATCGCCAGGTTGGACAGGGTCGAAAGGCACATCAGGCGCTGGCCGTAACGCTTTTGCGGCAGGCTGTCCAACGCCTCTTGGCAATAGCGCTGGGTCAGCTCACGGTCCCCACGCCCACGGGCAATAATCCCGCTCAGCGCCAACCACTGGGCCAACATGGATTTTTGCGCGGTGGCCGACGGGGCCGGCAGGAAGCGGCTGAGGTAACTGGACAGCTCCTGTGCCGCATCCAATTGGCACGCCAGCCCCAACGCCCAGCTATACAGCACGATCAAACGTGGCGTGCTGATCAGCAGGCTGTCGGGCAAATCCATCTTCCAACGCAACAGCATGCCCACATTCTGCTCTGCCAGCAGCTGCTCTTCGGACAGGTTCTGCACCAGGTTCGCTGCCACATCCAGATGCCCGGCCCGCAGCGCCTGCTCCACCGCCTCGTCGATCAAGCCCTGGGCGTTAAACCAGCGACAGGCGCGCAAGTGCAAACTGGCCGGCGGCAAGGTGGCGCTTTTCTCGCGGCGGGTGCGCAGCAGGTCGGAGAACAAGTGGTGGTAGCGGTACCAATGGCCTTGCTCGTCCAACGGCACCAGGAACACTTGATGAGCCTGCAAATAGCGCAGGATTTCTGCGCTGTCATGGGCCTCGCGGACGGCGTCGCATAGTTCGCTGCAAAAGCGCTCCTGAGGTGCGGTGTCGTACAGGAACGCTTGTACCTCCGCAGGCAGGCAGTCGATGACTTCTTCGAGCAGGTAATCGCGAATCAGACCCTCGCCACCGTGCAGGCTTTGCGGCAAGGCGCTCTCACTGCCGGCTTCGGAGGCCGCCAACAGCCAGAAGCGCAGGCCGGCGACCCAGCCCTCGCTACGGCGGATCAGGTTTTCCAACGCCTCGCCGCGCAATGCATTGCCGTGTCCATCCAGCACCGCCAGGGACTCGTCATGGGTCAGGCGCAGGTCTTGCTCATGCAGTTCCAACAGGTGCCGCGACAGGCGCAGGCGTGCCAGGTGCCAGTCCGGACGCTGCCGGCTGGTGACCAGCACCACTAGGCCATCAGGCAAATGATTGAGAAAAAACTGCAGGCAGCGATCCAGCACCGGGCCTTGGGCCAGGTGATAGTCATCCAGCACCAGCAATAACGGCGAACGTGCAGACAGGTGCACTGCCAGTTCGTCGAGCAGGCCATCGAGCCATTCTTCGAAGGCAAAGGGTTGGTGACGCTGGCGCATTTTCAGCAACCCCAGGGATTGGGCGCCGAGTTGCGGGAAATACTGTTGCAAGCCGTCGAGCAGCCGCTCCAGGAAACGGCCGGGGTCGCTGTCCCGAGGGCTCAGGCCCAACCACAGGCTTTGCCACTGGGCAGGCAAGCCCTGGCAGAACTCCACCGCCAACGAACTCTTGCCAAACCCCGCAGGCGCGCTGACCAGCAACAGTCGCCCATCAAGGCCCGCATTCAGCCGTTCGCACAGGCGCGGGCGCAGCACGTAGCCGTCAGGCAGCGGGGGCCGGTAGAAGCGGCCTTCCAGGGTCGGCATCACCACACTGGCAGGCCCATGGGTTCGGGACAGATCAGTCATCGCCGGGCTCTTGTAGAAGGCTGTTGTCGGCATTGCAGATGTCCGCAGACTAGCGGTAAAAGCGGCGGGATTGTAGATCTTTGCAACAAATGGCTGAAAAAGAACTGCGACAAGAAATATCCCTTCCAGCCGCCAAGCAAGAAGCAGGAGCGAGCTTGCTCGCGGAGCACTCAAAAAAAACGCGCTCATCCAGGAATGATCGTTCCCACGCTCTGCGTGGGAATGCAGACTTCGACGCTGCGCGTCGACTTTTGAGGCGTGACGCAGAGCGTCACAGGAAGCACTCCCACGCAGAGCGTGGGAGCGATCATTCAGAGAGCATCAGCAGAGGTTAGCGAACGCCGTCCTGGCGCAGGGCCGCTGGGGTGAAGTCGCTGGTGCTGGCGGTGAAGCCGAAGTCATAGGCCTGCTTCTCTTCGTTCTTCATGCCCAGGGCCAGGTAGCGGCCGGACTGCAGGTCGTAGAGGGTTTCCAAGGCGTACCACGGCACTTGCTTGTCGTAGTAGTTCTCGGCATGGGCTTCGGCAACGCGCCACAGTTGGCCGCGACCGTCGTAGTGGTCGATCACCGCTGCTTGCCAGGTGTCTTCGTCGATGTAGAAGTCACGCTTGGCGTAGATGTGGCGCTGGCCTTCCTTCAAGGTGGCGACCACGTGCCAGACCCGGCGCAGCTCGTAGCGAGCCAGGTCCTGGTTGATGTGGCCAGCCTTGATGATGTCGGCGTACTTGAGCTTGGGATCGTCGACCTTGTAGCTGTTGGAGGCGATGTACATCTCTTTCTTGCCTTCCAGCTTCCAGTCGTAGCGGTCCGGCGCACCGTTGTACATGTCGAGGTTATCGGAGGTGCGCAGGCCATCGGCGGCAGTACCCGGCCCGTCATAGGACACTTGCGGCGCCCGACGCACACGGCGCTGCCCGGCGTTGTAGACCCAGGCCGAACGCGGCTCTTTGACCTGGTCCAGGGTTTCGTGCACCAGCAGTACACCACCGGCCAGGCGCGCTGGCGCAGTCACTTGCTGCTTGAAGTAGAACAGCACGTTGCCTGGGTTTTTCGGATCGAAGTCCTTCATCTTGTCGCGGAACACGAACTGGTCGCGGAAGTACACCAGGCTATAGGAACCGTTGGTTTGCGGGGTGGCCTGGGTAACCAGGCGGGTCACGCTGCCGCCGCGATAACGGGTGATGTGGTTCCAGATCACTTCAACGCCGCTCTTGGGAATCGGGAACGGGACGGCGGTTTCGAAGTTTTCCAGGCCGTTGCCGCCGGACACCAGGTTGGTGGTGGTGGCGTTTTTCTTGATCGAGGCAAACACCTCGGCCGGCACGGTGGCGCCGCGATGGGTCGGGTACACCGGCATCTTGAAGCTGTCCGGGTAACGCTTGAACATCGCGTATTGCCCGGGGGCCAGCTTGTCTTTGTACTGCTCGACGTTCTGCGCAGTGATGGTGAACTGCGGTTGCTCGCTGGCATACGGGTTGGCGAGGAAACCACGGGCGTCCACCGCGCCGGCATTGGTCGGCAATGGCGACCATTTAGGAATGGTGCCGGCCGCGTTACCCGCCATCTCGGCGCCCATCGGGGTCAGGGTCGTGCCGAGCTTGGCGGCTTCATCTGCCGAGACTGCCGCCATGACGTTACTCGCCAGGATCGACAGCCCAAGCACACCCACGTGCAACAGACTTTTTGTTATTTTCATGCTCTGGTCTTCCTGAATACATGCCACTTGAAAAGAGTGTGCTTAGAAGTTGGCGCCGAAGCTCAAGGCGACAAAGTCGCGGTCATCCACGGTGCTGAACTTGCCACCAAAGAAGTTGGTGTACGCCAGGCTCGCGGTGTAGGTGTTCTGGTATTCGGCATCCAGGCCCAGGCTGACCGCCTTGCGACCTTCTTCAAAGTTGCCGCCAGGGCCTGGCGAGTAACCTTTGACGTCGTGGGACCAGGCCACGTTGGGCTTGAGGTTCACGCCTGCGAACACGTCCGGGTATTCCCAGATGGCACGGGCGCGGTAGCCCCATGACGTTGCGGTGGTATAGCCGTCGTTATTGCAATTGGTGTTCAGGCCAGCAGCGTTGGGCAAGCCGGCGCCGTTGGCGGTGGAGTTGTTGAGGGCGTTGCAGAACCCACCTGGCAGCGTGCCTGGGCCGAACACCGGATCGCGGCCGTAACGAGCCTGGGATTTGCTTTCCAGGCCACCCACGTGGGTCACGCCGATTTCACCGACGGTGGTGAGGCGGCTGGCGCCCATGACCTGGTCGAAGAAGTGCGTGAAAGTAGTCTGGAACTGGGTGACTTCCTTGCGGTTGTAGCCGTGCAGGTCCTGGCCTGGCGTGCCCTTGAGCACGGACGCATTGCCAAAGCCGGGGATCGGCGTGACGCCGGCGAACAGAATGTCAGTGGTGCTCAACTGCACCGGCGCATTCGGACGGTAGCTCAACTCACCGCTCCAGGCGGTGCCGGTAGGCAAGGTGGTGGAGAAGCTCACGCCGTAGAGGCGAATATCTTCCGGGTACTCGACGAAGTAGTTCGAGCTACCCGCCACGATCAACGGCCGCAAGGCCCCCAGTGGCCCCAGCGGACGCGTGTAGGCCGCCGATGGCGCGCCCTGCGCACTGAAGATCGGCGCACGGCTGTGGTAGTTCATGAAGTAGGCGCCGAATTCGGTATCCAGCGGTTCGAAGTTGTAGCGCATGGCCACGCCGAACTGGCCGCTGTCGCGTGCATCACGGTCCGGACCGCGGCGCACCAGCACGCCTTCGCTGTTCACGTCCACACCCAGGGCACCCAGAGTCGGCAGGGCGGCGGCAGGAATGGTGGAACGCTTGTTCAGTACCCGCAGGTTGTTGCTGCAACCATCGGAGATCACGTCCGGCTGCGAGAAGAACGTGCCGCAGTTATCGGTCACGGTCTGGTCCCACTCCAGTTGGTAAAACGCCTCGGCCGACAGGTTGTCGGTGAGCGACTGGGACACGTAGAACATGTTCACCGGGATCAAGCCTTCCTTGATCTCGGCCCCCGGACGACGAAACGCCGACACGTCGATCGGGTTGATGGAGTTGATGCCGCCGCCGATGAAGGTACTTTCGCCCCAGCTCACGACCTGCTTACCAAAACGCACGGAACCCGGCGCATCGGCAATCGAGTAGTTGTGGTAGACGAATGCATCGAGAATCTGCCCGCCCGAAGACTTGGCGCCTTCCTTGCGGTTGTTGTCGCTGATGTCCTTGAACGGACGGCTTTCGTCCTTGAGTTCGAAGTCGTACCAGTACTTGCCCCGCACAAACACACCGGTGTCGCCGTACTTCAGTTCCAGGTCATGGATGCCCTTGAAGATCTTCGAGAACGTTTCGCCGCGCTTGAAGTTCAGGTGGCCGTCATCGGAGGTCTGAGACAGACCTTTGCCGCCGTTGTTGGCACCGATCAGGTCACGATTGGGCTTGGCCGTGGACCAGCTCGCCCCCACGGAAAGCGACGAGTCAAAGCTCCCTTCGATTTCACCAATGTTGAAACTGACGCCGAATGCCGGCCCGGCGAGCGTAGAAGCGAGGCTGACGGCCAAGGGCAGTCTTGCCCGGCGCCAGAACTGGTTTACTGAGGTCATCGACGCTACTCCATGTGCATATTTTATTGTTATGGCAGTGAGCCCTTTCTTCAGATGTAACGGCCGGGATACAACGATTCCAATGCCGCATCGCCACCGACCCTCCATGGCTCGAAGCGCAACATCCGCGAAAAACTCTGAAAGGGACTATAGCCAGAGGGGGGTAGTGCTTGATCCCTCTAAAGTGTGATTTGCATCACCAACCTGTCTGCCACAACCCTTTCGCCACGCCGACGAAGGTCGACGCGGGAAGAATGGCTGAAATTCGGCAAATCACAAGTAAAGGCTTGATATAGAGCATTGCCGCGCCCGAACGGGCGCGGCGAGAGGGTTTAGAGCGTGGACAGGAACGTGCTGTTGTTGGCCTGCCATTCGATGATGTCGACACGGATACGTTTCTTGTCGAGCTTGCCGACACTGGTCTTGGGAATTTCAGTAACAACGGCGATCTGGCTCGGGATCGCCCACTTGCTCAAATGGCCCAGCTCGACAAAAGGCTTGAGGTGTTCCTTGAGCTCTCGCGCATCGATCACATGCCCTTCACGCATCACCAACAAGGCGAAGGGGCGCTCGCCCCATTGCGGATCGGCAATGCCTACCACCGCCACTTCCCGTACGGCGGGGTGACGGCTGACCAGGTCTTCGAGGGCCAGGGAGGAGATCCATTCGCCGCCGGTCTTGATCACATCCTTGATGCGGTCACGAATATCAATCACGCCAAAGGCATCCAGCGTAGCCACATCACCGGTGTGCAACCAGCCACCGGACCATAGCTCGGCGCCCTTGTGCGGCTCGTTGTAGTAACCCTCGGTCAGCCACGGCGCGCGCAGCACCAGTTCGCCCTGGGTTTCGCCATCGGCGGGCAGGAAACGACCGTCGGTGTCCATGATTGCCGCCTCGACCAACGGACCCGGCACACCGGCCTTGATGCGGTAGGTGGTGCGCTCATCTTCGCTGCCAGCCATCAACTCATCATTGAGGTGAGCGCAGGATACCAGCGGCCCGGTCTCGGACATGCCGTACGCGGCGGTCAGTTGAATACCTCGGGCCTTGGCGGCTTCGTACAGCGAACGGTTCAGGGCGCTGCCGCCGATGACGATTTTCCAACCGCCGAAATCCACGTTCTGCGCAGCCTTGGCGTTGAGCACCATTTGCAGAATGGTCGGCACACAGTGGGAGAACGTCACCTTCTCCTTGCGCCACAGTTCCACCAGGTATTCCGGGTCGTAGCGGCCGGGGTACACCTGTTTCAGCCCGAGCATGGTCGCCACATACGGCAAGCCCCAGGCGTGTACGTGGAACATCGGCGTGATCGGCATGTACACGTCGTTGGTGCCCAGCAGCCGCACGCTGTCGACGCTGCCCATGATGGTCGCTACGCCAATGGTGTGCAGCACCAGTTGCCGATGGGTGAAGTACACGCCCTTGGGGTTGCCGGTGGTGCCGGTGGTGTAGAAGGTGGTGGCGACCGAGTTTTCGTCGAAGTCCTTGAAGTCATAGGTGGGGCTGGCGGCGGCCAGCAGGGTTTCGTACTCACCTACCAGGTTGGGCAGCTCGGCGGTGTGGGTGTCACCATCGGTAATCAATAAGGTCTTGTCGACGGTAGTGAGCTGCCCGGCAATCGCCTGGTAGAGCCCCACGAACTCACTGTTGACCAGCACAAAGCGGTCTTCGGCGTGGTTCATGGTGTACAGAATCTGTTCTGGCGACAGGCGCACGTTGATAGTGTGAATCACCGCGCCGATCATCGGGATGGCGAACATACACTCCAGGTAACGGTGGCTGTCCCAGTCCATCACCGCCACCGTGTCACCGGCCTTGACCCCGGCTTCGGTCAGCACATTGGCCAGGCGAGCGACGCGCTCGATCAGCGTCGGGTAGCTGTAGCGCAGCTTGTCGCGATAGATAATTTCCCGGGTTTTCTCGTAGCGAGTCCCGGACATCAACAGGCGTTTGATCAACAGCGGGTATTGGTACGCACCTTCGGCGGGCGGGATAACACGGGTCTGCAACATAAGAATCCCTTTAATGACTGCACGGTCTTGGCTTGAAGACCTGCACTGTAGAGCGCTTATGTTTCAGCCAAATCAGCCAAAGGAATGATTTGCAGGGGCCAGTAAATGCTAGCGTTACGCCATTACCGAGGACCTAATGAAACCCAATGTGGGAGCGGGCTTGCTCGGGAATGCGGAGTGTCAGCCGGTATATCTTTGACTGAAGCACCGCATTCGCGAGCAAGCCCGCTCCCACATCTGGATTGTGCTCACTTGAGAAAAATGATTATTTCATGCTGGTAAAGGCCAGTTTCACCCCGATGGCAATCAACACCGCGCCCATCGTCCGATCAAACCAATGACCCATCTTTGCAAACCCGGCGCGCACGCGCTGCTGGCTGAACAACATGGCCACCAGGCAAAACCACAACGCAGTCGCCACCGCCAGGTACACCCCATAACCGGCCTGCACTGCCAGCGGCGTGTGCGGGTTGATCACTACGGTGAACAGCGACAGAAAGAACAGCGTGGCCTTGGGGTTCAAGCCATTGGTCACAAAACCTGCGGTAAACGCGCCGCGTGGGGTGCGCTCGCCCGCTTCACGGTGCAACTCGCCCTCGGCCGCAGGCTTGGCCGCCTGGGCGCGCAAGGCCTTGAAGCCAATGTAAAGCAGGTACGCGGCTGCGGCCCACTTCAACGCATTGAACAACACAATGGACTGGGACACGATCAAGCCGATACCCAGCAACGAGTAACCCACATGCAGGAAAATCGCCGAACCGACGCCCAAGGCCGTCCATGTGCCAGCACGGCGGCCGTGGGTCACGCTTTCACGCACCACCACGGCGAAATCCGGGCCGGGGCTCGCCACTGCCAACAAGTGAATCAAGGCTACGGTCAAAAACTCGGCGACGTACATGCTCACTCCATTAAGTAACTGATTATTTCATCTGATAGGCTCGGCAGATTACGCCTTCGAACCTCGTCGCAAAAGGTACAGTTGATCATGAACAATCGCCGCGCCGTCTTCCTCGACCACCCTTCGCTGGACTTGGGCGACCTCGACCTCAGCGGTTTGCATGACTGCTTCAGCCAGTTGCAGTTGTTTGAACAGACCACGCCAGAAAATGTGCGGGAGCGCTTGCAGGGCGCCCAAGTCGCCATCAGCAACAAAATCCCGCTCACAGCCCAAACCCTGGCGGCCTGCCCCGAGCTCAAGCTGATCCTGGTGTCGGCCACCGGCACCAACAATATCGACCTTGAAGCGGCCCGCGCCCAGGGGATTACCGTGAGCAACTGCCAGGGTTACGGCACGCCGTCGGTGGCGCAACATACGATCATGCTGTTGCTCAACCTCGCCACGCGCTTGAAGGATTACCAACAGGATGTGGCCGCTGGCAAATGGCAGCATGCCAAACAGTTTTGCCTGCTGGACCATCCGATCGTCGAACTGGAAGGCAAAACCCTCGGCCTGCTCGGCCATGGTGAATTGGGCAGTGCCGTGGCACGCCTGGCCGAAGCGTTCGGCATGCGCGTGATGCTCGGCGCGATACCTGGGCGCCCTGCCCGCGCCGACCGTGTGCCGCTGGGCGAATTGCTGACCCAGGTCGATGCGCTGACCCTGCATTGCCCACTCAATGAACACACCCGCGACTTTATCGGCGCCCGTGAACTGGCCTTGCTCAAGCCCGGCGCATTTGTGGTCAATACTGCGCGCGGTGGTTTGATCAATGAACAGGCCCTGGCCGACGCGCTGCGAAGTGGTCACCTTGGCGGCGCGGCGACTGATGTGCTGAGTGTCGAGCCGCCAGTCAATGGCAACCCGCTGCTGGCGGGAGACATTCCACGCTTGATCGTCACGCCCCACAACGCCTGGGGCAGTCGCGAAGCACGGCAGCGTATCGTTGGCCAGCTCACGGAAAACGCCCAGGGCTTTTTCAACGGCGCCCCGCTGCGCGTCGTCAGTTGATAAACTGCGCCCCTTTTCAAGGAGCAGACTATGGATCCGCGCAGTGAAGTACTGCTTCGACAGGCCGAACTTTTTCAAGGCAACCTGCTGCTCGTAGGTTTGCCTGCCGACGATTTGCTTGGGCGCCTGCCCAATGCCCACGGCTGGTGCTGGCATGCCGGTGACCAGGCGGCGCTCGATGCGCGCTTCGCCGAACGCAGCCAGTTTGGCGTGACAGTGCCCGAGCGCGCCTTTGATGCGGCGGTGATTTTCCTGCCCAAGTCCAAAGACCTCACCGACTACCTGCTCAACGCCGTGGCCGCGCGCCTGCCTGGCGCCGAGCTGTTTCTGGTGGGCGAGAAAAAGGGGGGGATCGAAAGTGCCGCCAAGCAGATGGTTCCGTTCGGCAAACCGCGCAAGCTCGATAGCGCACGGCATTGCCAACTATGGCAGGTCACTGTCGCTAACGCGCCGCAAGCCGTGGAGCTTGAGAGCCTGGCGCAGGTCTTCGACGTACCCCTGGCCGAAGGTCCGCTGAAGGTGGTGAGCTTGCCAGGGGTGTTCAGCCATGGTCGCCTGGACCGCGGCACCGAGTTGTTGCTGGAGCACTTGGACAAGCTGCCCAGCGGCAACCTGCTCGATTTCGGTTGCGGCGCTGGCGTACTGGGGGCTGCGGTCAAACGCCGCTACCCGCATAACACCGTGACGATGCTGGATGTGGATGCCTTCGCCGCTGCCAGCAGTCGCCTGACGCTGGCAGCGAACGGCCTGGAAGCCGACGTGTTGACCGGCGACGGAATCGACGCGGCGCCCATGGGTTTGAACGCGATTTTGAGCAACCCACCGTTCCATGTGGGCGTACACACCGATTATTTCGCCACGGAGAACCTGCTGCGAAAAGCAGCGAAACACCTGGCAAAAGGTGGCGAACTTCGCCTGGTTGCCAATAGCTTCCTGAAGTACCAGCCACTGATCGAAGAGCATTTGGGCATCTGCGCAATCAAGGCCGAAGGCAATGGTTTTCGCATTTACCGCGCCAAGCGCCCCTGACGGACGTTTGAAAAAGAACGCTTGCCGAATGGATTTTGCCTAGGCAGAATCCGCAGCGTCCTAGGGGAGTAGTCTCCCACGAGCCATGCTCGTCCGGCATACGTCAACATACTTGGTCAGCAGACCATGGCGTATGCGACCCAGGAGTCCGCACAGACGGACCGGGGTTTGACAAGACCTATGACACGCACACCTTACCCGGGGCGGGAAGGCTGTACGTGTCATAGCCGTGTCGACCCGCCCCTGGAAACTACCTGATGCTGGATTCACTACTCGTTCCTACCGCAATCGTTGCCTTGGCCGAAATCGGCGACAAGACGCAACTGCTCGCACTCATCCTTGCTGCTCGCTTTCGCAAGCCCTGGCCGATCATCGCCGGCATCGTTGCCGCGACCCTGGCCAACCATGCGGCGGCCGGTGCCGTGGGCGCCTGGTTCGGGAGTTTCTTCTCGGATGCAGTGCTGCACTGGATCCTCGCCGCGAGCTTCTGCGCCACGGCGCTGTGGACCCTGGTGCCGGACAAACTCGATGATGACGAAGCCAGTACCACCCGTAAGTTCGGGCCCTTCCTGACCACCTTGATTGCGTTCTTCCTCGCCGAAATCGGTGACAAAACCCAGATCGCCACGGTGATGCTGGCGGCGCAATACCCGGAACTGTGGCTGGTGATTATCGGTACCACCCTGGGCATGTTGATTGCCAACGTGCCGGTGGTGCTGGCGGGGAATTTTGCCGCGGAGAAACTGCCGCTGACCTTGATTCGTCGCTTGGCGGCTACGGCGTTCTTCGTGCTGGCGATTATTGCAGTGTACAAGGCCATGCAGAGCAGCGGCTGGATCTAAGGCAAACACGGAAGATGGTTTGCCCTGATGCTTGTAGGAGCGAGCTTGCTCGCGAAAAACTCACCGGCGCCGCGTTTATTCAGGCAACACGCGTTATCGTTGACGTTTTTCGCGAGCAAGCTCGCTCCTACACGGCGTCGATCAGGACTTCTTGGCCTGCTGGTAGAGCGGCATCACCTTCGGAATCGCCGCCTGCAAGGACGCGATGCGGCTGTCCGAAGCCGGGTGCGTGCTCATGAATTCCGGCGGTGCGCCTTCCGAAGCCTTGGCCATCTTGTTCCACAACGTGATGGCCGCGTTCGGGTTGTAGCCAGCGCGGGCGGCCAGCTCCAGGCCGATCAGGTCGGCTTCGTTTTCGTTGCTGCGGCTGTTGGGCAAGGTCATGCCGTAGTTGGCGACGGTATCGGCCAGTGCCAGGCTGTCCTGGCCGAGACCGAATATTGCCCCGGCGCCCTGCTTGGCCATCTGGATACCGTAGGCCTTGGACATGGCTTCGCGGCCGTGTTCACGCAGGGCGTGGGCGATTTCATGACCCATCACGGCAGCCAGCTCGTCATCGGTGAGCTTGAGGTTGTCGATCAAGCCGCTGTACACCAGGATCTTGCCGCCAGGCCCGCAGTTGGCGTTCATCTCATCGCTTTTGATCAGGTTCACGTCCCAGTTCCACTGGGCCGCATCCGCGCGGAAAGTCGGAGCCTGGGCGATCAGGCGCTTGGCAATGGCCTGCACGCGCTTGGCGTTGGCGCTGGTCTTGTCCAGCACCCCTTTGCTGCTGGCTTCACCCAGGGTCTGCTGATAAGACTGGGCATACATCTGGTCGACTTCCTGGCTCGACAGCATGCTGAACATGTACTGCTTGCGCTCTACCCCAACGGCGCCGCCGCTGGTGGTATTGACCGACTGGCAACCCGCCAGCAGCATTGCTGCAACCAAACCACTTACCACCAATGACTTCTTCATGAACACGCTCCCTGAAAACATGGCGCGTATCGTAGGCGGTCATTTGTATCTGCGCCAGATACCCTGGACGTTTAACCGCTGAATTTAAGATACATCCGAACGCGGCCCGACGGGCAAAGCTCATGCTGGGGTCAGGCATTCCGGCCCATTGAGCTTCGGATCGTTGACCATATTGGCCAGCACCCGCTCGCGCAGCACGGCAGGCTCAGCCGCCAGCAGGCCCTGTAGCACCTGCAGCGGAGTCTCGGGATCGAGCCAGGCGGCCTGCCCTGCCGCGTCCAGGATCAATGGCCGCCGCTGACTTTGCGCCGCTTGGGTAACCACCGCCGTGCTCAGCCACACCTGCTCCTGCACCGGATACGCTTCCCATACTGCGGCAAAGAACAACGTGGAGCCCTCCCCCGGCGTGAGCCAGTACGGGCGCTTGCGCTGGGTGCCGCGCCACTCATAAAAGCCATTGGCGGGCAGCAGGCAACGGCGCAAGCGGAAGGCTTCACGAAACATCGGTTGTTCGGCCAGGGTTTCTGCGCGAGCGTGGGCCGGGGTGCGCGACAGGTCTGTCAGCCAGGGCGGTGTGAGGCCCCAACGGGCACGCGCCAGGGTGAGTTGGCCCTCGCTCAGGCGCTGGATCAGCACCGAATCATTCGGGGAGATGTTCCACTGGGCCTGCTGGTCGGCGGGGAAGCCGGGCAAGGCAGCAAAGGCAGGGTTCCAGCGAAACAGGGCATAACGTCCACACATGGGGCAACACGACTCTTGGGTAAACCGACCGACAGCCTAACAGACCAACACGTCAGGGAAGCTGTCGGGTTCGTCGCCGGGCAAGGGTTGGGCGCCGATATAGGCGGTGATCAGTTCGCGGGCGCAGGCGGCCTGGTCGTTGTCGACCTCCAGCCCCAGCAAGCCGAATATCGGCAACTCGCCCGTGCCGCCGAGCAAATGGCGCCCCACCAGGTGCGCCTCGATACCTTCACTGGCAAGCATCTGCTGCAACAACTCGCCCTCCATCAGATTTTCCGGTTCGTAGATTCGCTGCATGGGCGTACCTTTTTATTCGTTCCCGCTGCGCATTATTCATTTTCGCTGCGGGTTTCAAGCATCCACTCTTCACCATGAACTTGCAGGTCGAACGTGATCGGCCGGCAACACACTTGGCAGTCTTCTATATAGGTCTGGTCCCCGCCAGACAAATCCACCGTCGTTTCGACCGCTTCGCCACAATAAGGACAATCGTACAGCGCAGTTTCGAGCATCGCAGTCTCCTAGGTGACTTGTGCGTATAATCGCCGGTCTATTTACAGGGCTATTCTTGGCCGGCCCCTTATTCGGACCGCACCCTGACATTTCCTTTTACTTACCCTAGCCGTTTCTAACAAGAGAGCATGATGGGCGAATTCGATACCATCCGACCTTACAACGACAGCGAAGTCCCGGCAGTGCTGGCGCGCCTGTTCAGTGACAAGGCCTTTCTGGACATCCTGACCCACTTCCGCTTCCCGCGCTTTGCAGGCGCCCTGGGCTGGCTGCTCAAGCCAATGATTGCGCGCAAACTGCGCCGCGAGTTCGCTGGCGTCACCACCGTGGCCACGCTGCAGGACAAGGTCGAGTACTACGTTGACCACACCATTGACCGGGCGACCGACGGCGTGACCTATACCGGCGTCGAGCAACTGAAATCCGGCACCGCCTACCTGTTCCTGGCCAACCACCGCGACATCGTGATGGACCCGGCCTTCGTCAACTACGCCGTGTACCACGCCGGCCTGCCGACGCCGCGCATCGCCATCGGCGACAACCTGCTGCAAAAGCCGTTTGTCAGCGACCTGATGCGCTTGAACAAGAGCTTCATCGTGCACCGTTCGATCACCGGGCGAAAGGAGAAGATGGCGGCTTACAACTTGCTGTCGGCCTACATCAACCATTCGATCCGCAACGACTGCCAGTCGATCTGGATTGCCCAGGCTGAAGGCCGGGCCAAGGATGGCGATGACCGTACCGAATCGGCGATCCTCAAGATGTTCCACGTCAGCCGCAAGGACGAGCCATTTGCCGAGGTCATCCAGTCGTTGAACCTGACGCCTGTGTCCATCAGCTACGAGTACGACCCCTGCGATGCCGCCAAGGCCCGCGAGCTGTATATCCGCGCCACCACCGGCACCTACACCAAGGCACCGGGAGAGGATGATGTGAGCATTGCCTTGGGCATTACCGGCTATAAAGGCCGAGTGCACGTGAACTTTGCGCCGCCGATCACCGAGCGTTTCGAAGACACCAAGCTGCTGGCCGCGGAAATGGACCGGCAG
Source organism: Pseudomonas sp. NFPP02 (assembly GCF_900119355.1). Lineage (NCBI taxonomy): Bacteria > Pseudomonadati > Pseudomonadota > Gammaproteobacteria > Pseudomonadales > Pseudomonadaceae > Pseudomonas > Pseudomonas sp. NFPP02. The sequence goes on along the minus strand of NZ_FPJI01000006.1, from coordinate 248,560 downwards.
ATCCTCGGTGGCTACCGCTTGTTTCCGGTGCACTACCTGGCGTACGCGCAGTGGAGTGATGCCGACGCGCAATTGCAGGTGCCCAAGGCGGCGGACGTGTTCCCGGCCGATGAGCTGGCCAAGGCGAAGGCGGAATGGGAGCGGCGCTTGAACGAGTGCCCGGCGGAGCACCGGCCTTATCTGGTGGTGCAGTATGCGACGCCGGTACGCAACCAATACCGAGTCAAGGCTGGGATCCCCCTGTAATAGTGAGCCCACAGGGGATATGTGGCAGGCGCTGACTCTGCGGGCAGTACATGGCCAGTGTGGGAGCTGGCTTGCCTGCGATAGCGTTGGTTCAGTTAAAGATTCAGTGGCTGATACACCGCCTTCGCGGGCAAGCCCGCTCCCACATTTGGTTTCGCAGTGGAATTATAAGCGGGTGCTGAGCCAGGAGATGGCCAGGGCCAAGCCAAGGCAGGCGAACCCGACGCGGTACGCCAGGCGATGCGCCCGTTCGGTGCGTGTATCCAGAAACAGCATCGGTTGGTCGATAGCGCGCTCTTCGCTGCGCAGGGCCAGGTCAGCTATCGCACGCTGTGCATGCAGACGGGTGATGAACAACACCCAGGCGCCCGAGCAGGCAACCAACAGGGCAACAATATTAATGAGCAGTGCGGGCAGCGCCATCGCAAACCTCGGTAAATCAGTCTTCGGGTATCAGTCCAGGTACACACCTGAACGACAGTCGCCTCCTGCGCATTTAATGCTCCTTCCCCATTGACGGCTAATGTATCCAGTAATTTACGCCGTCACCTGAACGTCACCTTAACAAGCCACTCTGTTGCCCTTCGACGCTTGAGGAGCTTGTCATGTTGCATGCGCAAAACCAGGATCGGCTGTATTTGATCGCCCAGAGCGAGGAACAGGAGGCGCTGATCGGCAGTCTCGCGTTCAACGTTCAGGACCGCCATTGGCTGGTGTATTGCGCCCTCGGCGGGCACCAGCATGCCGATCTGCCGGAGCTGGATCTGCTCACCGGTGTGAGCATGCTGGACTTTTATGTCGATACGGCCGCATGACAAAAACCACGGGCACAAAAAAACCGGGCTCAGCGATGAGCCCGGTTTTTTGTGAGCGGCTTATTGCGCGCTGAGCAGTTGACCGATGCTTGGGTCCTTGAACAGGCGGGTCAAGGCATCACTGAGCACGTCGCTGACCAGCTTGGTGTTGGTTTCCTGGTTGGGCGACATGCCGAACCGCTGGTTGAGCGAGGCTGCGTAGCGGCCACTGTAGCGGCGGGTACCGGCACTGACGTCAGACTTGAAGGTAGCGCCGATGGAAGCCTCGGTCACATACAGGCCGTCTTTGGGCGACTGGTATTTCAGCTCGGCCAGGGTCACGGTCAGTTGCGGCACGCCTGGCGAGTTGGTCGGCGTAAAGCCCAGCAAACGCACAGCGGCTTCAGCCTGGGCCTGCAACTTGGGCAGCACATCCTGGCCGTTCACCGAAATCAACGCGGTCTCAGGATACAGGCCGCCACGCGAACCCAGGGTTGGCGACGGGCGACCGTCAACCACGCGTACCGATACCGGCTGGCCGTGGCCTACCGCCGCCAACTGCGCGGTGACTTTAGGTTGCGGGCTGAGTTGTTGCGGGCTGTTGGCGCAGCCGACAAGGGTCAAACTGGTCACAGTGATCAAACCGAACAACAGGCGTTGCAACATACGCATTTCTCCAGGACTAGGTGCAGACAGGACGCCAGTATAACGGTGCACGCGCACCACTCACCAGCGATCCTGAACGGCGGCTGAAGCCCCTGCGCAAATTACAAATTCGCATAAATTCGTCACCCCAGTGTCATGCCACACTGGCAACCTTCAAGCATGTAACACACCAGGTACACCGCCATGCGCCTTCTCAAGACCCTGTTCATGTCCCACGTTCGTCATCGCCACTTTGCCCTGCTTGATGCCCACGGTCATTGTCTGGCCTTCAAGCAGTGCAGCCTGCCGCCCGTCGGTGAAGGCTGGGTGGAAGTGACCGAGACTCACCTGGGCTGGATGCACCGCCCACTGCCGGCCAGCGCCCGGGTCAGCCCAAAGGTTTTTCGCCCACGACGCCGGCAAGCGTTGGCCTCCTGACCAGCCCCCTAATAAAAGTCATAAAACACGCCCATTTCACTGACGTTCTTCGCTACAATCTCCCCCCGATTATAAGGACGTCTCCTGATCGGGCCTCGCAGCATCGTTAATGCCCAGGCATTAGCCCCAAAATCGCCCACAGAGAGCCGCCCACACAGATCGAGTGAAGCTGGCGTGCTTGCTGTTTCCTTTGCAAACCACCCCGTCTTTTATCGAATCTGCCAGAGCTGCCATTGCGCTCGGCCACTTGAGTTGTTTGCCCGTTTTGCCGCGTGTCGGCAGAGGTTTACGGGCCAGGTGCCAGGCTGGGGCAGCCCTTTTTTGAGGTTCACGTCTTCAAAAGAGCGTGAAAAAACGGGTTTTCACAACTTCACAAGAGTGTGGCGAGCAAATGAATAGTTTGGCGTTTGTACAAGCACCATCAGCGTCTGGGTCAGCCCAATTACACAGGATCGAGCCTTCCTCAAAAACCGGAGCTTGAGCCTGTCCGCTACGGATTGGTTGCACGAATCGCACGCTTTGACCATAAGTCGAATTGCCACAGGCGCCCATGAATGCGTTCATAGGCAGATTAGCCCGGCAGGAAGCGTGTGCTGAAGTTGCAAAGAATTGCGAATCGGACATGGCGATCCTGGCCATGGGTAACCTGGGGCAACACGTGAACCGCCCCATCACTCCTGGCAGCCATGCCGTCAATTTGGTGCTGCAGATTTTGGAGACGCGTTAAATGGCGCATAACGAAGCAGTCGACGTAGTACTGGTAGGGGCCGGCATCATGAGTGCCACCCTGGCCGTACTGCTCAAAGAGCTCGACCCCGGCCTCACGCTGGAAGTCGTTGAGCTGATGGATTCGGGTGCCGCGGAGAGTTCCAACCCGTGGAACAACGCCGGTACCGGCCACGCCGGGCTGTGTGAGCTGAACTACACGCCGCAGGCCGCCGATGGCTCCATCGACATCAAGAAAGCCGTGCACATCAACACCCAGTTCGAGGTGTCGAAGCAGTTCTGGGCTTACCTGACCAAGAAGGGCACCTTTGGCTCGTCCAGGTCGTTCATCAGCCCGGTGCCCCACCTGAGCTTCGTGCAGGGCGACAAAGGCGTGTCCTTCCTCAAGAAGCGCTTTGAGACCCTCAGCCAGCACCACGCGTTTTCGGACATGCACTACACCGAAGACCGCAGCGAAATGGCCGAGTGGATGCCGCTGATGATGCCGGGCCGCCCGCTCGATGAAAAAATCGCCGCCACCCGTGTGATGAACGGCACAGACGTCAACTTTGGCGCCCTGACCAATCAGTTGCTCAGCCACCTGACCAGCTCGCCGGACGCCCAGGTCAAGTACTGCAAACGCGTGACCGGCCTCAAGCGCAACGGCGCGGGCTGGACCGTGAGTATCAAGGACGTGAACAGCGGTAACAGCCGCGACGTCGATGCCAAGTTCGTATTCCTCGGCGCTGGCGGTGCGGCGCTGCCGTTGCTGCAGGCCTCGGGCATCGAAGAGAGCAAAGGCTTCGGCGGCTTCCCGGTGAGCGGCCAGTGGCTGCGTTGCGACAACCCGGAAGTGGTCAAGCAGCACCAGGCCAAGGTCTACAGCCAGGCTGCCGTGGGCTCGCCGCCGATGTCCGTGCCGCACCTGGACACCCGCGTGGTGGATGGCAAGAAATCCCTGCTGTTCGGGCCATACGCCGGTTTCACCACCAAGTTCCTCAAACACGGCTCGTTCCTTGACCTGCCGATGTCGATTCGCGCCGGCAACATCGGCCCGATGCTGGCCGTGGCCCGCGACAACATGGACCTGACCAAGTACCTGGTCAGCGAAGTGCGCCAGTCCATGGAACAGCGCCTGGAATCCCTGCGTCGCTTCTACCCCGAGGCGAAAGCCGAAGACTGGCGCCTGGAAGTGGCCGGCCAGCGCGTGCAAATAATCAAGAAAGATCCGAAGAAAGGCGGCGTGCTGCAGTTCGGCACCGAACTGGTTGCTGCCAAGGACGGTTCGCTTGCGGCGCTGCTGGGCGCGTCTCCTGGTGCTTCGGTCACCGTCTCGATCATGCTGGAGCTGATCGAGCGCTGCTTCCCGCAGAAAGCCGCCGGTGAATGGGCCACCAAGCTGCACGAGATCTTCCCGGCGCGCGAGAAAGTGCTGGAGACGGACGCCGAGCTGTATCGCAAGATCAACACGCAGAACAACATCAGCCTGGAGCTGGTGGAACCTGTAGGAGCGAGCTCGCTCGCGAAAAACGTCAACGATAACGCGGCGCAAGTGGATTAAGGCGCCGCTCTCAGGTTCTTCGCGAGCAAGCTCGCTCCTACCGTTAAAAGCAAAACGCCCCGGACTCTAAAGCCGGGGCGTTTTTTTTGCTCGGACAATCAGCCGCGGGCGTTGTCGATCAGTTCGATGTACTCGGCGGCGTTGCGCTGGTCCTTGATCAGGTCGACGAAGGTCTGGCCATGCTCGTCCTTGCCGTCCAGGTCCAGGCCTGCTTCTTTGAAAAAGCCCAGGAAACGCTCGAAGTCGTCGATACGCAGGCCGCGATAGGCCTTGATCAGTTTGTGCAGGGACGGCGACGTCGCATCAACCGGCTCGAAGTCCAGGAACAACTTGATCTGGTCGTCACCGATTTCGTCGCCAATCACCTGTTTCTTATCTTTACGCATTACCGACTCCAGCCTGCAGACATTTACACGGGGTTTGAAGTCTACCTGCGCGACGCCGGATGTGGGAGGGGGCTCGCCCTAATACCTGTAGGAGCGAGCTTGCTCGTGAAAAGCTCAAAGGCGCCGCGTTTATTCAGGAAGCACGCGTTATCGTTGACGTTTTTCGCGAGCAAGCTCGCTCCTACAGACGCCCACATTTGGATGTCAGTGTTCAGTCGAACTGAGCAAGCATCCAGCGCTGGTAGTCAGCCACACCTGCATCACCTTCTCGCGGTGCCCAATCAGCCAGTTCGCCCTCACCCACCGGTCGATAAGGCCCGGCCTTGCATTCGAACATCACCGTGTCAGGCTCCAGCACCACCAGGCCATGAAACACTCCCGGTGGCAGATCGACGCCTGCGCACTCGCCACCCGCCTGCATCACGCGTTTGGCGATCACTTCACCCGCATCGGTGAATATCAGCAGACCGAGGCGCCCCTGAAGCACCAGCAAAGTCTCGGCCTTGTCGGCGCTCAGGTGCCGATGAGGCGGCACATAGGTACTCGGCTGCAGCGCCACCGCGAGGCGATGACACGGCTCCTCCATCTGGTGGAAATTATGGTGGTATCGGCCACGGGGGCTATCGCCCGCTTTCTCGGCCAACTCTGCAAATAAGGTCTGATCAAGAAAGCGAGCCATCGATTACATCCCTTTAACGGCGTAGATGCCATTGGCGTTACGCCAGTAGCCCTTGTAGTCCATGCCATACCCGAAGATATAACGGTCAACGCACGGCAACCCGACGAAATCGGCTTTGAGCTCAGGACGAGCCTTGCGGTCGTGGTCTTTATCGATCAGTACGGCGGTGTGCACTTTGCGCGCACCGGCATGTTTGCAGAAGTCGATGATCGCACCCAGGGTGTGACCCTCATCGAGAATGTCATCGATGATCAGCACATCACGGTCGATGAAAGACACTTCCGGCTTGGCCTTCCAGAACAAGTCGCCGCCGCTGGTTTCATTGCGATAGCGGGTGGCATGCAGGTAAGAGGCTTCCAATGGGAACTGCAGGTGAGTCAGCAATTTGCCGGCGAAGATCAGGCCACCGTTCATCACGCAGAAGACCACCGGGTTGGTGTCGGCCATTTCACGAGTAATGTGCGCGCCGACCTTGGCGATCGCTGCTTCGACTTGCGCTTCGGTGTACAGGCAGTCAGCCTCGTGCATGATTTGACGGATATGCTCGAGATCAGCAGACATGGCGCTCTCCAAGGGGGTGCTGTGGCAAGAAAAGCGGGCGAAGGTACGCTTCTCGTGCGCTCCAATCAAGCCTTTATGGACTAACGTACTTGATGTCTATAGGACAACACCCTCGGATAGATTAATCTAGGCCGGTTTTTTTGCCCGCCGCCGGAGCCTTTCCTATGCCCACTCGCGAGATCCGCCACCCGCTGATCCGACACAAACTCGGCCTTATGCGCCGTGCCGACATTAGCACGAAGAACTTCCGTGAGCTTGCTCAGGAAGTCGGAGCGTTGCTCACTTACGAAGCCACCAAGGATTTGCCCCTGGAAACCTACGAGATCCCCGGTTGGGCCGGTCCCGTACAAGTGGAGAAAATCGCCGGTAAGAAAATTACCGTGGTACCGATCCTGCGCGCCGGTATCGGCATGCTTGAAGGTGTGCTCAGCCTGATTCCGGGCGCCAAGGTCAGCGCCGTGGGCGTGGCCCGCAATGAAGAAACGCTGCAGGCCCACACCTACCTGGAAAAACTCGTCCCGGAAATCAACGAGCGCCTGGCCATGATCATCGACCCGATGCTCGCCACCGGCAGTTCCATGGTAGCCACCATCGACCTGCTGAAAAAAGCCGGTTGCCGGGACATCCGTGCCATGGTGCTGGTGGCCGCGCCCGAAGGCATCGCCGCCGTCGAGAAGGCCCATCCGGATGTACAGATCTACACCGCATCCATCGATGAGCGCCTGAATGAACACGGCTACATCATCCCGGGCCTGGGCGATGCCGGTGACAAGATCTTCGGCACCAAGCAGAAGGACGCGTGAACATGCAGGATGAATTCAACGACCCGCTTTGGCGCCAGATCCTGTCTGGCGCACAAATGCTCTTCGTAGCATTTGGCGCGTTGGTGTTGATGCCGCTGATCACAGGTCTTGATCCAAACGTCGCGCTGTTTACCGCAGGCCTTGGCACGTTGCTATTCCAGGTGGTGACAGGGCGGCAGGTGCCGGTATTTTTGGCATCGAGCTTCGCGTTCATCACCCCGATCATTCTCGCCAAGGGCCAGTTCGGCCTCGCAGCGACCATGGGCGGGGTGATGGCAGCAGGTTTCGTCTATACGTTCCTGGGCTTGGCCGTGAAGGTCAAGGGCACCGGTTTTATCGACCGGCTGCTGCCGCCCGTGGTGATCGGCCCGGTGATCATCTCGATCGGCCTGGCCATGGCGCCGATTGCCGCCAACATGGCCATGGGCAAGTCCGGCGACGGTGCAGAGCTGATCCACTACCAGACGGCGATGCTGATTTCGATGCCAGCGCTGCTCACCACCTTGATCGTGGCGGTGTTCGGCAAGGGCATTTTCCGCCTGGTGCCGATCATTTCCGGGGTGCTGGTGGGTTTTGCCATGTCGTTCTACTTTGGTGTGGTCGACACGGCGAAAATCGCCGCTGCGCCGTGGTTCGCCCTGCCCCACTTCACCGCGCCGGAGTTCAACTGGCAGGCCATCCTGTTTATCGTCCCGGTAGCACTGGCCCCGGCGATCGAGCATATCGGTGGTGTGATTGCGATAGGCAGCGTGACCGGCCGCGATTACCTGAAAAAGCCTGGCCTGCATCGCACGCTGCTGGGTGACGGTATCGCCACCACGGCTGCCGGCATGTTTGGCGGCCCGCCAAACACCACCTACGCCGAAGTGACCGGCGCCGTGATGCTGACCAAGAACTACAACCCGAAAATCATGACCTGGGCGGCAGTGTTTGCCATCAGCCTGGCATTCATCGGCAAGTTCGGCGCACTGCTGCAGAGTATCCCGGTGCCGGTGATGGGCGGGATTCTGTGCCTGCTGTTCGGCTCGATTGCCGCGGTGGGGATGAACACGCTGATTCGCCACAAGATCGACCTGGGCGAGGCGCGCAACCTGGTGATTGTGTCGGTAACGCTGGTGTTCGGGATTGGCGGTGTGCTGGTCGGTACCGGCACCGGCCCGGATGATTTCGGCCTCAAGGGCATCGCCCTGTGTGCGGTGGTGGCGATTGGTTTGAATTTGTTGCTGCCGGGCAATGATGGCTGGAAGAACAAGAAGCCGGATGAGCCGCTGCTGTAACTGACTAAACGCAAATCAGTGTGGGAGCTGGCTTGCCTGCGATGACGGTGTATCAAACGACAGATAGGTCGACTGTTACACCGTCATCGAAGGCAAGCCAGCTCCCACGTTTGATTTTCAGCGTCTGTCAGAGCTCGCCGAGCCCGTCGATCAGCGCCTGGTTCTGCTCCGGCGTCCCGATGCTGATGCGCAAGAACTGAGCAATCCGCTCCTGCTTGAAGTGCCGCACGATCACCCCTTGCTCACGCAACTTGGCGGCAAGCCCTGCAGCGTCATGCCGCGGGTGACGCGCAAAGATGAAGTTCGCTGCCGACGGCAATACCTCAAACCCCTTGCCCTGCAATTGCGCGACGACCTGGTTGCGGCTGTCGATCACCCACTGACAGGTTTTCTCGAAATATTCACGGTCGTCAAACGCGGCCGCCGCGCCAACAATCGCCAACCGATCCAACGGGTAGGAGTTGAAGCTGTTCTTGACCCGCTCCAGCGCTTCGATCAGGTCTGGGTGGCCCACGGCCAGGCCCACACGCAAACCGGCCAGTGAGCGCGATTTGGACAGGGTCTGGGTCACCAGCAGGTTCGGGTAACGGTCTACCAGGCTGATGGCAGTTTCGCCGCCGAAGTCGATATAGGCTTCATCGACCACCACCACCGAATCCGGGCTGGCCTTGAGGATCTGCTCCACCGCGTCCAGCGCCAGTACGCAGCCGGTGGGCGCGTTAGGGTTGGGGAAGATGATCCCGCCGTTGGGCCTGGCATAGTCAGTGGCCCGAATCTGGAACTGTTCGTCCAGTGGCACCGCGTCGAACGTGATGCCGTACAGGCCGCAGTACACCGGGTAGAAGCTGTAGCTGATGTCCGGGAACAGCAGCGGCAGATCGTGCTGGAACAGACCATGGAAGATGTGCGCCAAGACTTCGTCGGAACCGTTGCCGAGGAACACCTTGCCGGCATCGATCCCGTAATACCTGGCCACGGCCTGCTTGAGCAGGTCGCTGTTGGGGTCCGGGTACAGGCGCAAGTTGTCGTTCAACTCGGCCTGCATTGCCGCCAGCGCCTTGGGCGATGGGCCGTAGGGGTTTTCGTTGGTGTTGAGCTTGACCAGCTTGGTCAGCTTCGGTTGCTCACCGGGTACGTAAGGCACCAGGTCTTTGACGAAAGGGCTCCAGAATTTGCTCATGCCTTACTCTCCCTTGACGATGCGGTATTCAGCGCTGCGTGCGTGCGCGCTGAGGGATTCACCACGGGCCAGCACCGAGGCGGTCTTGCCCAGTTCGGAAGCGCCTTGTGGCGAGCAGAAGATAATCGACGAGCGCTTCTGGAAGTCGTACACCCCCAGCGGCGACGAGAAACGCGCAGTGCCGGAGGTTGGCAACACGTGATTGGGGCCGGCGCAATAGTCGCCCAGGGCTTCGCTGGTGTGACGGCCCATGAAGATCGCCCCAGCGTGACGGATCGATGGCAACCAGGCCTGTGGGTCCGCTACGGACAGCTCAAGGTGCTCCGGTGCGATGCGATTGGCCACTTCAATGGCCTGCTCCATGTCACGCACCAGAATCAGCGCACCACGGCCGTTGATCGACTTCTCGATGATCTCGGCACGCTCCATGGTCGGCAGCAGCTTATTGATGCTGGCGGCGACCTTGTCGAGGAACTCGGCATCGGGGCTGACCAGGATCGCCTGGGCGTCTTCATCGTGCTCCGCCTGGGAGAACAGGTCCATGGCGATCCAGTCCGGGTCGGTCTGGCCGTCACACACCACGAGGATTTCGGAAGGACCGGCAATCATGTCGATACCGACCTGGCCGAACACATGGCGTTTGGCGGTGGCGACGTAGATATTGCCGGGGCCGACCACTTTGTCGACCTTCGGCACGCTTTCGGTGCCATAAGCCAGCGCTGCGACGGCCTGGGCGCCACCGATGGTGAACACACGGTCCACACCGGCGATGCAGGCGGCAGCCAGCACCAGCTCGTTGATTTCGCCACGCGGGGTCGGCACCACCATGACCACTTCGGTCACACCTGCGACTTTGGCCGGGATCGCATTCATCAACACCGACGATGGATACGACGCCTTACCGCCCGGCACGTACAGACCGGCGCGGTCCAGTGGCGTGACCTTCTGGCCCAGCACAGTGCCGTCGGCCTCGGTGTAGCTCCAGGAGTCCTGCTTCTGCTTTTCGTGATAGCTGCGTACCCGCGCCGCAGCGACTTCGAGGGCTTCGCGCTGCGGTGCGGTGATGCGCGTCAGCGCCAGCTCCAGGCGTTCACGCGGCAGGATCAGGTCAGCCATGGACTGCACGTCCAGGCCGTCGAACTGGCGGGTGAAGTCCACCAGCGCTGCATCACCGCGCTCACGCACGGCCTTGATGATGTCGAGCACCCGCTGGTTGACCGAGTCGTCGGACACGCTTTCCCAGCTCAGCAGATGATCCAGATGATGGGCGAAATCCGGGTCGGCAGCGTTGAGTCGGGCAATTGCAGTGGACGTGGTCATAGCGAGGGCCTCAATAGAATTGGCAAAAACTCAGGCGCCCTAAACTAGCAGTCGTTTCCGCTTGGGCACCTGAGAATTCTGGCTATGAGGCGGATAGACGGGCGTAGCTCTTCAGCTACGCGGGGGAGTCAACCGCGGTGTCGAGACTCCACTGCCTTGCGCAGGGTGTCGATCAACGCCTGGATACGGGCGTGCTGCATCTTCATCGATGCTTTGTTGACGATCAGGCGGGAGCTGATGTCAGCGATAAAATCCTGGGGCTCCAAACCGTTGGCGCGCAGGGTGTTGCCGGTGTCGACCACGTCGATGATCTTGTCCGCCAGGCCGATCAGCGGTGCCAGCTCCATGGAGCCGTAGAGCTTGATGATATCGACCTGACGGCCTTGTTCGGCGTAATAGCGCTTGGCAACGTTGACGAACTTGGTGGCGACCCGCAGGCGGCCCTTGGGTTCGACATCACCGACGCGGCCGGCGGTCATCAGCTTGCACAGTGCGATGCGCAGGTCCAGGGGCTCGTACAGGCCCTGGCCGCCGTATTCCATCAGCACATCCTTGCCGGCAACACCCAGGTCGGCGGCACCATGTTCAACGTAGGTCGGCACGTCGGTAGCCCGCACGATCAGCAGGCGCACGTCGTCCTGGGTCGTGGGGATGATCAGCTTGCGGCTCTTGTCCGGATTCTCGGTCGGCACGATGCCCGCTTCAGCCAGAAGCGGCAACGTGTCGTCAAGGATGCGGCCCTTGGACAGTGCGATGGTCAACATGGGAAATGTCAGTCCTTCATCAGGCTATTGCTGTCCGGTCGCAAACGGCGCCAGACACAGATCGAGGCCATGACAGCCTCGATTTGAAACAAACCAGTCAACAACAAACCGTGGCGAGGGAGCTTGCTCCCGCTGGGACGCGAAGCGGCCCTCGAAGAGCGGGACTGCTACGCAGTCCAGCGGGAGCAAGCTCCCTCGCCACAAGCAGGGACTAGCCCGGTACGCGGCGAATCTTCGCGCCAAGCATCTGCAGTTTCTCTTCGATGCACTCGTAACCACGGTCTATGTGGTAGATGCGGTCGATCAGCGTGTCACCTTCGGCGCACAGTGCCGAGATTACCAGGCTGGCCGAGGCACGCAGGTCGGTTGCCATGACTGGCGCGCCCTTGAGCTTGTCGATCCCGGTAACGATGGCAGTGTTGCCTTCGACCTGGATCTTGGCGCCCATGCGGTGCAGTTCATACACGTGCATGAAGCGGTTTTCGAAGATGGTCTCGATCACGGCACCGGTGCCTTCGGCAATCGCGTTCAAGGAGATGAACTGCGCTTGCATGTCGGTCGGGAACGCCGGGTACGGAGCGGTACGCACGTTGACGGCTTTTGGCCGCTTGCCGTGCATGTTCAGCTCGATCCAGTCTTCGCCGGTGGTGATCTCTGCGCCGGCTTCCTTGAGTTTTTCCAGGACGGCTTCCAGGATGGTCGGATCGGTGTCCTTGACCTTCACACGGCCACCGGTCACGGCAGCGGCAACCAGGTAGGTACCGGTCTCGATGCGGTCAGGCATGACTTTGTAGGTGGCGGTGTGCAGACGCTCTACACCATCAATAGTGATGGTGTCGGTGCCAGCACCGGAAACCTTCGCGCCCATGGCGTTGAGGAAGTTGGCCAGGTCGACCACTTCCGGCTCGCGTGCGGCGTTCTGCAACACGCTGCGACCGTTGGCCAGGGCAGCGGCCATCATGATGTTCTCGGTACCGGTGACGCTGACGGTATCAAAGAAGAAGTTCGCGCCGCGCAGGCCGCCTTCCGGCGCCTTGGCCTTGATGTAGCCGCCTTCGACGTCGATGACTGCGCCCATGGCCTCAAGGCCACGGATGTGTAGGTCGACCGGACGCGAACCAATGGCGCAACCGCCAGGCAAGGCTACTTCGGCTTCGCCGAAACGGGCAACCATAGGGCCCAGCACCAGGATCGACGCACGCATGGTTTTCACCAGTTCGTACGGAGCGACCAGGGTCTTGATGGTGCGTGGGTCGATTTCGACGGCCAGCTTCTCGTCGATCACCGGCTCAATGCCCATGCGACCGAACAACTCGATCATGGTGGTGATGTCGTGCAGGTGCGGCAGGTTGGCCACAGTCACCGGGCCATCGCACAGCAGGGTCGCTGCCAGGATCGGCAAGGCGGAGTTTTTCGCACCGGAAATGCGAATCTCGCCATCAAGGCGGGCACCGCCGGTAATAATCAATTTATCCATAAGAATCTCGACGCCTTGGGGGCTCAGGTGCGCTCGGCCCAGGCCGCGCGGCTGAAAAATTTCATAGTGACCGCATGGATGCTGCCATCGGTGATCCATGGGTTCAAATGGGCATAGATCTGCTGCTGACGCTTGACCGGGCTCAATGCCGCCAGTTCATCGCTAATCACGTTCAGCTGGAAATTGCAGCCTTCGCCTTCGACTTCTACAGTCGTTTCAGGCAGCTTTCCTTCAAGGAAGCTCTTAACTTCTAGGGCCTGCATGCTCAACCTCTATCGGCGCCCAGTGCGCACGGGTCGCACATCATACAAAAAAGCCCCGCGCCTGCGAACCCCGCATAGCAGGACTCTGACGGGGGGCTTCTTTAATAATGTGTATCAGGGATGCGCCAGCAGCTCGGTCAAACCGGAAACTTCGGCAATTTCGCGCATGTCTTCTGGTAACGCACGGATGCTTACCGGCTTTTTCGCCGCCTCGGCATCACGCATGAAGCACAGCAACAACGACAAGCCGACGCTGCTGGACTTGGTCACCGCCGAGCAATCAAGCACCAGCTCTGGCGCCTTGCTGGCCTTGATCAGCGCCTGGCCCTGCTTGCGCAGGTCAGGCCCGGTGCGGTAATCCAGCACGCCGCTGAGGAACAGCTCGCCGGCGTCGCCGATACGAACAGCCGACTCGGTCATTGCGCAGGCTTCCCGGCAGCTTTATCGGTTTCTTCCTTGGCCTTGGCCACTTCACCGGCCCAACCATTGATGGTCTTGTCCAGATCGTTGCCATTGCGCTGCATCGCGTCGGCGAACTGATCACGGAACAGCTTGCCGATGTTGATACCGTTGATGATCACGTTACGCAGCTTCCACTCACCGTTGATCTTCGTCAGGGTGTAGGACACAGGGTACACGGCGCCATTGCTGCCGGAGACTTTCATTCCGACTTCGGCACGGTCGCCCGACTCGTCCTTGGGCGCATCAACGATAATGCCCTGGTTGTTGTATTCCAGCAGAGCGTTACCGTAGAACTGGAACAGCCCCTTCTTGAAGTTTTCCTGGAACGTCTGCATTTGCGCAGGCGTAGCTTTGCGCGAATATTTGACCGTCATGATGCTTTTGGAGATGCCTTCAGCATCGACCACAGGGCCAACGATCGTGTTGAGCGCGTTGTAGAACCTGGAAGGGTCTTGCTTGTACTGTTCTTTATTAGCCTTGAGGTCAGCCAGCATTTTGCTGGTGGTGTCCTGTACCAAATCGTGGGCAGAACCTGCCGCGTTGGCCATCATCGGCAATGCTGCAAGCAGTACCAGCAGGCCACGTCGCAAGGTAGAGATCATGAACAGATTCCTCATTTAGCGTCTTTATTGACCGTATTGAGCAAAAATTTCCCGATCAGGTCTTCGAGCACCAGCGACGACTGTGTGTCGTGGATGGTCGAACCATCCTTGAGCAGGGCTGTTTCCCCACCCACGCTGACCCCGATGTACTTCTCGCCCAGCAAACCCGCAGTGAGGATAGATGCCGTGGAGTCAGTTGGCAGATTATCTACCTTCTTGTCCAGTTGCATCGTCACCCGCCCGGTAAAGCTGTCGCGATCCAGATCGATTGCTGTGACCTTGCCGATGGTGACGCCGGCCATGGTCACTTTGGATCTGACCGTCAAACCGGCGATATTGTCGAAGTACGCGTAAAGTTTATAGGTATCGGCGGTAGGGCTGGCCGAAAGGCCACTGACTCGCAGGGCCAGCAACAGTAAAGCCAGGATGCCAGCCAGCAAGAAAAGGCCGACACCGATTTCCACAGTGCGGTTTTGCATCAGAAATCTCCAAACATCAAGGCGGTCAAAATGAAGTCAAGGCCCAGTACCGCCAACGAAGCGTATACAACGGTCTTGGTAGTGGCACGGCTGATCCCCTCTGAAGTGGGCTCACAGTCATAGCCTTGGAATACGGCAATCCAGGTCACCACAAAGGCAAAGACAATGCTCTTTATGATGCCGTTGAGCACGTCACCGGTGAAGGTCACGCTGTTTTGCATGTTGGCCCAGTAGGAGCCGTCGTAGACCCCCAGCCAGTCAACCGCCACCCACGAACCACCCCAGATACCCACCACGCTGAAGATCATTGCCAGCAGTGGCAGGGAAATGAAGCCGGCCCACAGGCGCGGGGCAACAATGTACTTGAGCGGGTCCACGCCGATCATTTCCAGGCTGGACAGCTGCTCAGTGGATTTCATATTGCCGATTTCAGCGGTCAGCGCCGAACCTGCACGCCCCGCGAACAACAAGGCGGTAACCACCGGGCCAAGCTCACGCAACAGGGTCAGGGCCACCATCTGCCCTACCGCCTGCTCCGAGCCGTAGCTGGACAGGATATTGAAACCCTGCAGCGCCAGCACCATGCCGATGAATACGCCGGAGACCACGATGATCACCAGGGACATCACCCCCACCGAGTGTAGCTGCTTGACCAGCAGGCCAAAGCCGCCGCCGATACCGCCGCGCCCCAGCAAGGCGTGAAACAGGAAAATGGTCGAACGCCCCAGCACTTCGACGATGTCGATGCCCGAGCGACCGAAAAGGCGAACCTTCTCGATAAGAGATGTCTTGCGCATCAGCGCTTCCCCAGAAGATCTGAGCGGTAGTCCGCTGCCGGAAAGTGAAAAGGCACCGGGCCATCGGGATTGCCGGTCATGAATTGGCGAATGCGCGGGTTATCGGCGTTCATCAGCTCTTCAGGCGTACCCTGCCCCAGCACCTGACCATCACCCACTACATACAGGTAGTCGGCGATGCTCGCGGTTTCGGCCAGGTCGTGGGAAACCACGATGCTGGTGATCCCCAATGCATCGTTGAGCAGACGGATCAGGCGCACCAACACGCCCATGGCGATCGGGTCCTGACCGACGAATGGCTCGTCATACATGAGGATCTGTGGGTCGAGGGCAATCGCCCGCGCCAGGGCGACACGGCGCTTCATGCCGCCGGACAACTCGTCCGGCATCAGGTCGATGGCGCCGCGAAGCCCTACGGCCTGCAGTTTCAACAACACGATGTCACGAATCATCTCATCGGACAGCTGGGTGTGCACCCGCAGCGGGAAGGCTACGTTTTCGAACACATCGAGGTCGGTGAACAGCGCGCCGCTCTGGAACAGCACGCCCATATGCTTGCGCGCATCGAACAGATCGCTACGCGACAGCGTTGGCAGGTTCTGGCCGTTGACCCACACTTCCCCGGCACTGGGGCGCAATTGCATGCCCATCAGGCGCAACAGGGTGGTCTTGCCGCAACCGGAAGGCCCCATGATGCCCGTGACCTTGCCGCGAGGAATGCGAATATCGACGTTATTGAAGATGCTGCGCGTACCGCGCTTGAAGGTAAGACCCTTCAGCTCGACCGCGTAGGCGTTATCGGCACTCATCTAATCTCCTTGGGATGCAGCCTTTCACTCAGACACCATGTGTGCGACTTTGGTTTTCAACAGATGCGCAATAGTTGAGCACATGGGTTGGGCGGACCGAACTGGCGGCGAACTATATCACTGCTGGTACAGAGCCCCCAAGGCCGGAACAGCGCTGGTTCAGATTTGAGACAGGGAAAAAACGTTGCTTGCTATGTTACCGACGGTGGTTTTCAGTTATCCCGCGCACAAAGCCTGACGAACTTGCGTGAGGGAATTGATCATTACCGCTATAATCGCCGACTTTTCGTCAGGCTATACGATTTCA
This sequence comes from Pseudomonas sp. NFPP02, assembly GCF_900119355.1. NCBI lineage: Bacteria > Pseudomonadati > Pseudomonadota > Gammaproteobacteria > Pseudomonadales > Pseudomonadaceae > Pseudomonas > Pseudomonas sp. NFPP02. Next base: position 232,005 of record NZ_FPJI01000006.1, on the reverse strand, counting down.
GACATGAGCCAATCCAGCGACCTTATTCAATCCGCACAACGCACCATACGCCTTGAGCTTGAAGCCGTAGAGGGCTTGCTGGCGCATATCGACGCGGATTTCGTGCGCGCCTGCGAGATTATTCTGGCCAGCAAGGGCCGCGTTGTGGTGGTCGGCATGGGCAAGTCCGGCCACATTGGCAACAAGATCGCAGCGACCTTGGCGAGCACCGGGACCACCGCGTTTTTCGTGCACCCGGCCGAAGCCAGCCACGGCGACATGGGCATGATCACCAAGGACGACGTGATCCTCGCCCTGTCCAACTCCGGTACTACCAACGAAATCGTGACCCTGCTGCCGCTGATCAAGCGCCTGGGCATCCAGATGATCAGCCTCACTGGCAACCCTGAGTCAACGCTGGCCAAGGCCGCCGACGTCAATCTGAATGTGCACGTAGCCCATGAGGCCTGCCCGCTGAACCTGGCGCCCACCTCCTCCACTACCGCCGCGCTGGTAATGGGCGATGCCCTCGCTGTGGCACTGCTGGAGGCCCGCGGGTTTACGGCCGAGGACTTCGCATTTTCCCATCCGGGTGGCGCACTGGGCCGTCGCCTGCTGCTGAAAGTGGAAAATGTCATGCATCGCGGCGCCGAGCTGCCGAGCGTTCCACGCGGCACCCTGCTCAGGGATGCACTGATGGAAATGACCCGCAAGGGCTTGGGCATGACTGCCATCGTCGAAACCGATGGCCGACTGGCAGGGATATTCACCGACGGTGACCTGCGTCGCACCCTGGACCGCACCATTGATATCCATACCGCGACCATCGACGCAGTGATGACCCCTCACGGTAAGACCGCGCGCGCCGAAATGCTCGCGGCCGAAGCGTTGAAAATCATGGAAGATCACCGCATAGGTGCTCTTATCGTGGTCGACGACGATGACCGGCCGATCGGGGCCCTTAACCTTGGCGACTTGCTGCGCGCAGGAGTGATGTAAATGAACAGCGACCTGTTGCAACGCGGTAAAGAAATCAAGCTGGCGATTTTCGACGTTGACGGCGTGCTGACCGATGGCCGCCTGTACTTCCTCGAAGACGGCAGCGAATTCAAGACCTTCAACACCCTCGACGGCCAAGGCATCAAGATGCTGATGGCAGCGGGCGTGCAAACCGCAATTATCAGCGGTCGAAAAACACCGGTTGTGGAACGCCGTGCACAAAACCTCGGTATTCCTCACCTGTATCAGGGCCGCGAGGATAAACTGGTGGTGCTGGACGAGCTTCTTGGCCAACTCAACCTAAGCTATGAACAAGTCGCCTATCTGGGCGACGACCTGCCAGACCTGCCGGTGATTCGCCGGGTGGGCCTGGGCATGGCCGTCGCAAATGCCGCGGCGTTTGTCCGCGAACACGCCCATGGCATCACCACCGCCCGTGGCGGCGAAGGTGCCGCCCGCGAGTTCTGCGAGTTGATCCTGCGTGCCCAGGGCAGTCTTGAAGCGGCCCACGCCGCCTACCTATAGAGCGTTATATGCTGAGTAAAAAGATTCGCAACTTCCTGTTATTCGGGGTCATCGCCGCGCTGCTCCTGGCGGTGGGCTACTGGAATATCAGCCCGGAGCGCTTTCTCGACAAGCCTGTTGCACAGGTTGACGAAGGCCTTATCGACTATTACGCCACCAATGCCTACAGCATTCAGTATCTGCCCGACGGCAAGGTGCAGTATGAGATGACATCGGACAAGGTCGAGCACTTGAAGGCTTCCGAAGTCAGCCTGCTGACCAATCCGGACCTGAACCTGTATCGCGGCACCGAATTTCCCTGGCACGTGACCAGCAAGCGTGGCGAAGTCAACCCTGACGGCACCGAAGTTGAACTGATCGACTCGGTTCGCGTCGCACGTACAGACGCGCAGAACCGCGACACCATCATTACCAGCAGTCGCATGACCGTATTCCCACAGAAGCAATATGCGCAGACCGAGCAAGACGTTAGAATCGACGGCGCTGGCGGTGTATCGACTGGCAAGGGAATGAAAGCGTATTTGAAAGAAAGCAGGATACACCTGCTATCGAACGTAAGAGGACAGTATGAGGCTCGTTAAAACTCTCCCTATTTTGCTCGGTCTGGGCGCAGCACTGGGAAGCGTGAGCGCCTGGGCTCTGCCGAACGATAGCCAGCAACCGATCCACATCTCGGCTGACGATGCGCAGCTCGATGACAAGCAAGGTGTCGCCACCTACACCGGCGGCGTGATCATCACCCAAGGCTCGATGAAGATTACCGGCAACACGGTGACCCTGACTCGTACCAAGACCGGCGATATCGATGTGGTGACTTCGGTCGGCAACCTGGCTTATTTCGAGCAGAAGCAGTCCGCTACCGATACAGGCCCCATGAAAGGCTACGGCAAGACTATCCAGTATCACGCCCAGCAGAACCGCATCGTACTGATTGATCAGGCCAAGGTGCTGAGCCCGGACGGCAACTCCACGGAAGGTGAAAAAATCACCTATGACACCGTGAAGCAGATCGCTAACGCCGGTCGCGCCAACGGCAACAAGGTCACCGCACCCCGCCCACGCATCGACATGGTTATCCAGCCGAAGAAGAAGGCCGAGTAATGGCAACCCTGAAAGCCCAGCATCTGGCCAAGGCCTATAAAAGCCGCCAGGTGGTACGCGACGTCAGCCTGTCGATCGACAGCGGCCAGATCGTCGGCCTGCTCGGTCCTAACGGTGCCGGCAAAACCACCTGCTTCTATATGATCGTCGGGCTGGTCCAGGCGGACCAGGGTCGCGTATTGATCGACGACCTGGACGTCAGCCACCAACCCATGCACGGTCGTGCACGGGCAGGTATCGGCTATCTTCCGCAGGAGGCGTCGATCTTCCGTAAACTGTCGGTAGCCGACAACATCATGGCGATCCTCGAGACCCGCAAGGAACTCGATCGCGATGGCCGCCGCCAGGAGCTGGAAAGCCTGCTGCAGGAATTCCACATCAACCATATTCGCGACAACCTCGGCATGAGCTTGTCCGGTGGTGAACGTCGTCGCGTGGAAATCGCCCGCGCCCTGGCGACCGCGCCGAAATTCATCCTGCTGGATGAACCCTTTGCCGGCGTCGACCCGATTTCGGTGGGCGACATCAAGCAGATCATCCATCACCTCAAGGCCAAGGGCATTGGCGTGCTGATCACCGATCACAACGTGCGCGAAACCCTCGATATCTGCGAAACCGCGTATATCGTCAACGATGGTCAGCTGATTGCCGAAGGCGATGCCGAAACCATCCTGGCCAACGAGCTGGTGAAGGAAGTGTACCTGGGTCACGAGTTCCGCCTGTAAACACAGGGGTATCGCGCTCTTACCTGGAGCGTGCGGGAGTCAATGGAAACCTCGGTTTTTTTATTGTTACCGCGCTCTAGGCAAAGGCCCCGAGATCAGGCATATAATTTGCTTATGTTTGGCGCTCACGCGCCCTGTCGTGGATGGCGCATTGCGCCGGCGAATAAGGTGTTAAGCCCCTGCCATGAAACCATCGCTAGTCCTGAGAATGGGCCAGCAGCTGACGATGACACCGCAGCTGCAACAGGCCATCCGCCTGCTCCAATTGTCGACCCTGGACCTGCAACAGGAGATCCAGGAGGCCCTGGAGTCCAATCCGATGCTCGAACGCCAGGAAGAAGGCGACGACTTCGATAACGCAGATCCTCTGGCCGATAACATCGAGCAAAAACCCAATTCCGACGTGCAGGAACCCTCCTATCAGGAAACCGCCCCGACGGTGGACAACCTGGAGGAAGGCGACTGGAACGAACGCATTCCCAACGAGCTTCCCGTGGACACCGCCTGGGAAGACGTCTACCAGACCAGCGCCAGCAGCCTGCCAAGCAGCGATGATGACGAGTGGGACTTCACTACCCGCACGTCGGCGGGCGAGAGCCTTCAGAGCCACTTGCTGTGGCAACTGAACCTGGCGCCGATGTCCGATACCGATCGCCTGATCGCGGTCACCCTGATTGATTGCATCAATAACCAGGGTTACCTGGACGAAACCCTCGACGAGATCCTCGAGGCCTTCGACCCGGAACTGGATATCGAACTGGACGAAATCGAAGCCGTCCTGCACCGCATCCAGCAATTCGAGCCCGCAGGCATCGGCGCACGCACCCTCAGCGAGTGCCTGTTACTGCAACTGCGCCAATTACCGGCCAAGACGCCATGGCTCACCGAAGCGCAACGCTTGGTCAGTGACTACATCGACCTGCTGGGCAGTCGCGACTACAGCCAACTGATGCGCCGTATGAAGCTCAAGGAAGATGACTTGCGCCAGGTCATCGAACTGGTGCAAAGCCTCAACCCGCGTCCGGGCTCGCAGATCGAGTCCAGCGAAGCCGAATATGTGGTGCCCGACGTCATTGTGCGCAAGGACAACGAACGCTGGCTGGTGGAGCTGAACCAGGAGTCAGTACCGCGCCTGCGGGTCAACCCGCAATACGCAGGTTTTGTGCGCCGCGCCGACACCAGCGCCGATAACACCTTCATGCGCAACCAGTTGCAGGAAGCGCGGTGGTTCATCAAGAGCCTGCAAAGCCGCAACGAAACCCTGATGAAAGTCGCAACCCAGATCGTCGAACACCAGCGCGGTTTCCTGGAGTACGGCGACGAGGCCATGAAGCCTCTCGTGCTGCACGACATCGCCGAAGCCGTCGGCATGCATGAATCGACGATTTCCCGGGTTACCACGCAGAAATTCATGCATACCCCACGGGGTATTTATGAGCTGAAATACTTTTTCTCCAGCCACGTCAGCACCTCTGAAGGCGGTGAATGCTCGTCCACGGCGATCCGTGCGATCATCAAAAAACTGGTTGCCGCTGAAAATCAGAAAAAGCCGTTGAGTGACAGCAAGATCGCTGGTTTACTGGAGGCACAAGGCATTCAGGTCGCCCGTCGAACCGTCGCCAAGTACCGCGAGTCCCTAGGGATCGCGCCTTCCAGCGAGCGTAAGCGGTTGATGTGACGGGCGGGCCACAGCGTTCCAGTGGTGGGTATTCCTGCCCACCGCTTTATGCACTGGCAACGAAGGAGAAGCTGTATGCAAGTCAACATCAGTGGACACCAGCTGGAAGTCACCAAGCCCCTGCGTGAATACACCGAGAGCAAACTGAACAAGCTTGCGGGGCATTTTGACAAGATCACCAACGTGCAGGTCATCATGGAGGTCGATAAGCTCAAGCAGAAAATCGAGGCCACCCTGCACGTACCGAATGCCAAGCTCGTCGCCAATGCGGAACATGAAGATATGTACGCGGCCATTGACTCCCTCTACGACAAGCTCGACCGCCAACTCATAAAGCATAAGGAAAAGAATCTGCACCTGATGCAAGGTACAGGTCGTTAACTCTCCCCCCATGATCCGACTTGAAAACATCCTGACCCCCGGCCGTTCCCTCGTGAACGTGCCGGGCGGCAGTAAAAAGCGCGCCCTCGAACAAATTGCCAACCTGATCGCCCGGGAAATTCCGGATCTGGAGATGCAAGATGTCTTCGAAGCTCTGATTGCCCGTGAAAAACTCGGCTCCACCGGTTTTGGCAACGGCATCGCGATCCCCCACTGCCGCCTCAAAGGTTGTGATAAACCCGTGAGCGCGCTGATGCACCTGGACGCTCCGATTGATTTCGACGCCATCGACGGCGCCCCGGTCGACCTGCTGTTTGTGCTGCTGGTCCCGGAAGCCGCCACCGATGCGCACCTGGAACTGCTACGGCAGATCGCCAGCATGCTAGACCGCAAGGATGTACGCGACAAACTGCGCAGCGCTTCCAGCAATGAAGCGTTGTACCAAGTTGTCCTGGATGAACAAAACGGGCAGTAATCATGCGTTTGATCATCGTCAGCGGTCGCTCCGGCTCCGGTAAGAGCACCGCCCTCAATGTGCTTGAGGACAACGGCTTCTATTGCATCGACAACCTGCCTGCCGGCCTGCTGCCAGAGCTGGCGGAGCGTGCACTGATCCATACCGAATTGGCGCAGCCGCTCGTTGCGGTCTCGATTGATGCGCGCAACCTGCCCAGCCACCTCTCGCGCTTCCCGGAACTGTTGGAAGAAGTGCGTGCCAAGCACATTCATTGCGATGTGCTGTACCTGGATGCCGACGAAGAGACCCTGCTCAAGCGTTTCTCCGAAACCCGTCGACGCCACCCCCTCAGCAGCGCCAACCGTTCCCTGGCCGAAGCCATCGAGGACGAGACCAAGCTGCTCGGGCCGATCATTGACCTGGCCGACCTGAAGATCAACACCACCAACCTGAACCTGTATCAGTTGCGCGACGCGATCAAGCTGCGCCTGCTGAACCAGCCTGAGCCGGGCACAGCGTTTCTGGTCGAGTCGTTTGGCTTCAAGCGGGGCATGCCGGTAGATGCCGACCTTGTGTTCGATGTGCGCTGCCTGCCCAACCCTTACTGGAAACCGGAGTTACGCGACCAGTCCGGGCTGGATCAGCCCGTGATCGACTACCTGGCCGCACAACCGGACGTAGAAGAGATGTTCCTGGATATCTCCAGCTACCTGCTCAAATGGTTGCCGCGCTTTGCCGCCAGCAATCGAGCCTATGTCACCATTGCCATTGGCTGCACTGGCGGCCACCACCGCTCGGTCTATCTGACTGAGCGCCTGGGCCAGGTGCTGCAACAAACCCTCAAGAACGTCCAGGTTCGCCACCGCGACCTGAGTTGAAAGGAACACCTGCGCGATGCCTGCTCTGGAAATTGAAATCATCAACAAGCTGGGCCTGCACGCACGGGCGTCGGCTAAATTCGTCGGCGTGGCCGGCCAGTTCCCCTGCCAGATCCGTGCTGGGCGTACGCCAGAGTCCATGGTAGATGGCAAAAGCATCATGGCGATGATGATGTTGGCGGCCGGCAAAGGCACAAAAATTCATCTGAGCACCGAGGGCGAGCAAGAAGACGAAGCAATGGCCGCACTGGTCGAGTTGATCAACAACTACTTCGACGAAGGCGAATAACCCCCTTATGTAGGAGCGAGCTTGCTGGCGAAACGTCAACGATAACGCGGGCATCCTGGTTTAACGCAGTGTTCTCAGGTTTTTCGCGAGCAAGCTCGCTCCCACATGGAACCACCCTCAGCCCAACGCCGTATCCATCACCATCATCACGCAAAACCCGAGGCACAGCCCAAGGCTGGCAAGCTTTTCATGGCCATTGCGGCGCGACTCGGGGATGACTTCATGAGTCACTACCAGCAACATTGCCCCGGCGGCCAACGCCAAACCCAGCGGCAACAACACTTCGGCAAGGCTCACCAGCCATGCGCAGAGCACCGCAAATACCGGTTCAACCAAGCCCGATGCAGCGCCAATCAGGAAGGCTTTGATCCGCGACATTCCCGCCCCAGCCAATACCAACGCAATCACTAGCCCTTCAGGTACATCCTGCAAGGCAATGCCCATGGCGAGGCTGTCGGCATCCGCCATGCCTCCGCCCGCGGAAACACCTACAGCCATGCCTTCCGGGATGTTGTGCGCAATGATCGCAAACACGAATAACCAAATACGAGGCGGGATAACCGGTTTATCCGGTGTACCCACCAGCATTTCCGGGCTGGCGCCAGAAACCTTGCGATCTACGAGGTACAGGCCGAACGCCCCGAGCATGATTCCGAAGCTGATCAAGCCACCGGCACCCCAAGGTGAAAGCCCCAGGCTTTCAGCGGCGGCGATACCCGGCACGACCAGGGAAAAAGCGGTCGCCGCCAGCATCACACCGGCACCAAAGCCCAGCAGGGTATCGCTCAGCGCCATCGGCATGCGCCGAATCACCAACACCGGCACCGCGCCCAGCGCGGTGCCCAGCGCGCAGATCGCTCCACCCTGCAAAGCGCGCAGGATGCGCGCCTCCAGGTTCAACCAGGCCAGCCCATGGGCCACCAATAACGCAATACCTGCCAATAGCAGCAGCGTGCCAAACGCATAACGAAACATTCGTACGCTACCGATCGCCAGTGTTTGAGTGCCCATAGTCGGCCTTAGATCTTGTTATGGAGTGAGTGTCAGGCCAAGGCCGCCTGATAGCGCGCGGCAACTTCCGGCCAGTTGATGACGCTGTAAAATGCATTGATGTACTCAGGTCGTCGGTTTTGATATTGCAAGTAGTAGGCGTGCTCCCAAACGTCCAGGCCCAGGACCGGTGTATTGCCGCTCATCAGCGGGCTGTCCTGGTTGCCGCTGCTTTCCACCACCAGCGTTTTCTGTGGCGTGACACTCAACCAGGCCCAGCCGCTACCGAAACGCGTCAACGCCGCCTTGGTGAAGGCCTCCTTGAAGCTGTCGAAACCACCCAATTGCTCGTCGATAGCCTTGCCCAGCGCGCCCTCGGGTTTGCCGCCCCCTGTCGGTGACATGACCGCCCAGAACAACGAGTGGTTCGCATGCCCGCCTCCTTGGTTGACCACGGCAGCGCGTAATTTCTCCGGCAATGTTTCGACGCTGGACACCAGCTTCTCCACGGGCCAGCCGGCGAACTCAGTGCCCTCGACCGCGGCATTGAGGTTATTGATGTAGGTCTGGTGGTGTTTGGTGTAGTGAATTTCCATGGTTTGCGCGTCGATATGCGGCTCGAGGGCATCGTAGGCGTAAGGCAAGGCCGGCAAGGTATAGGTCATATCAATGTGCTCCATAATGGGACGTGGACGTTGGCGTCGCAGCACTTCCCAGCAGCCGATGAGTGCGTGGGTATTCGCCGTGATCGCTGATGAAATTCAGCAGCTCGACGTAGGTCTTGCTGCTCTGGCGCAACGCGGCCTCGCGCAGTGACGGGCTGAGGCGTGGGTCCTGCATGGTCTGCAAGAGGCGCTGATGGATAGCGCAGAGGTATTCGGCGCTTTCCTCAGGCTGGTTCAGGCGCAAGTGCAGGTCCGCCAGGTTGTGATGGGAAATGACACAGGCCGCCACTGCTTCGTCAGCATCCGCCCAGCGTTCGAACAACACTTGGGCCAGGGCCAGGGCTTGCAGATAGGCCTCGCGAGCGTCAACCAACTCGCCTGCCATAAAGCAGCGATTGGCCCGTTCGATCGTGCGTTTCCAGTGCTCCATGGTGAGCCTCCAAAGCAGGGTCGTTGATTACACGCCGCCGGCGGTGAGCTTTTCCGGGTCCAGCAGGACTTCCAGTTGGCTGCGAGGCAGGTCGGTGTGTTCGAGGGCGACATCGATCACCGGGCGGCCTTGCTGATACGCCTTCTTGGCGATTTCAGCGGCTTTCTGGTAGCCGATGATCGGGTTGAGTGCAGTGACCAGAATCGGATTGCGCGACAGCGCTTCCTTGAGCTTGGGCTCATTGACCTTGAAGCTGGCAATGGCCTTGTCCGCCAGCAACCGGCTGGCATTGGCCAGCAATTCCAGGCTGCTGAGCAGGTTTTGGGCAATGATCGGCAGCATCACATTCAGCTCGAAGTTGCCCGATTGGCCGGCCACCGTGATCACTGTGTCATTGCCGATGACCTGGGCGGCCACCATGGCGGTCGCTTCCGGAATGACCGGGTTGACCTTGCCCGGCATGATCGAAGAGCCTGGCTGCAGCGCCTCCAGTTCGATTTCACCCAGGCCGGCCAATGGCCCGGAGTTCATCCAGCGCAGGTCATTGGCGATCTTCATCAGCGACACCGCCGTGGCTTTCAACTGGCCAGAGACTGCAACAGCGGTGTCCTGGGAGCCAATCAGCGCGAACAGGTTCTTGCCGGGGGTGAACTTCACCCCGGTCAACAGGCTAAGTTGCTGGCTGAAGCGCCCGGCAAACTCGGGGTGCGCGTTGATCCCCGTACCGACTGCTGTGCCGCCCTGGGCCAGTGCTTGCAGCGCCGGTAGCAAGTCCTGCAAGTGGCCGATATTGGCCTTGAGCTGCTGCGCCCAGCCGTTCAGCACCTGGCTCATGCGCACCGGCATGGCGTCCATCAAATGCGTACGGCCGGTCTTGATGAACGGGTGAACCGCCTCGGCTTTTTGCTCGATGACTTGCACCAGATGCAGCAGGGCCGGCAGCGTTTGCTCATGCAGCACCAAAGCGGCACTGACGTGGATGGTGGTTGGGATGATGTCGTTGCTGCTCTGGCCGCAATTCACATGATCGTTGGGGTTGACCGCCTCGCCCAGCAAACGGCTGGCAAGGGTCGCGATCACTTCGTTGGCGTTCATGTTGGAACTGGTGCCGGAGCCGGTCTGGAAGATATCCACCGGGAAGTGCTGCATGTAGTCGCCTTCCAGCAAGCCTTGGGCGGCATCGACAATAGCCTTGCCCTGCCCTTCGCTGATTTGCTTGAGCTCGACGTTGACCTTGGCCGCGGCTGTCTTGGCCAGGATCAGGGCGCGGATGAATTGCGCCGGCATGGGTTGATGACTGATGGGAAAGTTGTTCACCGCACGCTGTGTTTGTGCGCCATACAAAGCTTCTTGCGGCACATGCAGTTCGCCCATGCTGTCGCGTTCGATACGGGTGTCACTCATCATTAGATCCTTGCACCAAGTCAGAAACGGAAATCGAAGGCAGTAATTCGCAGCTCGCCAATTGCCAGGCAAAGGTCTGCCAGCGCTTGAGGCGGCAGGCACAGTGGGAGAGTTTTTCCAGGTCGCGCAGTGGCTGCCAGGCCTGGTCCAGGCACAGGGAGCGCCAATGCCAGGGCAATGCGACATCAGCGGCGGTGTCGATCAACAAACGAAATGAGGTTTCAGCGATCGTCCACGGATGGGTTGCGGTGCAACACGCCAGATACCGACCTTCGTTCAGGTAGTGCTCAATCAGGCGGGGTTCATTGGGATCCAGGCCACAGCGAATCTGGCGGCTCATCCAACGCCAGCTTTCCAGATAGGGATCCTCATGCAGGACAGAACTCATGAGCCACACTCATTCGGTAATGATATTTATTATTAAATGATATTGAGAATCAAAACAAGAGCAGCCCATTAATCCTGCCGTGACAAGGCAATAAAAAAAGGCGCGCCATCTTCGCGATGGCGCGCCTTTCAGAACGTGCGGGAGGGATTAGCTGCCAGCGACCGTCATGCGTTCGATCAGCACCGAACCCGTGCGAATATTGCTGCGCAGTTCCAGGTCGTTACCCACGGCAACGATCTGCTTGAACATATCGCGCATATTGCCGGCGATGGTCACTTCCTGGACGGCGAACTGAATCTCGCCATTCTCCACCCAGAAGCCCGCCGCACCCCGCGAGTAGTCACCGGTGACCATGTTTAGGCCATGGCCCATCAATTCTGTCACCAGCAACCCGCGCCCCATCCGCCGCAACAACGCCGCCTGGTCTTCATCACCGTGGGTCACGAACAGGTTATGCACACCGCCCGCGTTAGCGGTGCTTGGCAGGCCCAGCTTGCGGCCGGCATAAGTACCCAGCACATAGGACACCAGCTCACCCTTCTCGACAAACGGCTTGGCATAGGTGGCCAGGCCATCGCCGTCGAACGACGAACTGCCCATCGCGCGCATCAGATGCGGGCGCTCGTCGATGGTCAGCCACTCGGGGAACAGCTTCTGGCCGATGGCGCCTTCCAGGAACGAAGACTTGCGATACAGGTTGCCACCGGAAATCGCGCCCAGGAAGCTGCCGAATAAACCACCGGCCAGCTCTGCGGAAAACAGCACTGGCACTTCGCAGGTCGGCACCGGGCGCGCACCCAGGCGGCTCGCAGCCCGTTGCGCCGCACGCTGGCCAATGCTTGCGGGGTCTGCCAGTAAATCGCCTTGGCGGTTTACGTCGTACCAGTAGTCACGCTGCATCTGCCCATTGGCTTCGGCGATCATCACGCAACTGAGGCTGTGACGCGTGGAGGCATAACCACCGATAAAGCCATGGCTGTTGCCGTAGACGCGGCAACCCTGATGGGTGCTCAAGGTAGTGCCGTCCGCATTCTTGATGCGGGCATCGGCATCGAACGCTGCCGCTTCGCAGGTCAGCGCCAGCTCGATGGCTTGCTCAGGGGTGATATCCCAGGCATGGAACAGGTCGAAATCCTGCACATCCTTGGCCATCAGCGCCTTGTCGGCCAGGCCCGAGCTTTCATCCTCGGAGGTGTGCTTGGCAATCGCCAGTGCTGCGGCGACGGTCTCGCGAATCGCCTCCGGACCACTGGCCGAGGTGCTGGCCGAGCCTTTGCGCTGGCCTGCATACAAGGTAATGCCAAACCCTTGGTCGCGATTGAATTCCACGGTTTCCACTTCCCGCTGGCGCACCGAAGTCGACAACCCTTGCTCCAGCGACACCGCCACTTCACAGGCGCTGGCCCCCTGGCGCTTGGCTTCGGCAAGGATCTGCTCGACTTGTTCCTGCAGTGCCGGTAACGCTTGTGGACCGACGCTTTGGGCTGCACTCATGGTTTTCTCCACTCAAATTCTGCTTTCGGTTAAGGCCATCGAGCGACCGGGCCGGACAAGCGGCCCCCGACTGGTTATCATGGCGGCGTTTCTTTGCGGACTGCCACCATGGTTGATTCTTACGACGACTCCCTCGATGGGGAGAAAAGCAAAACCCAGGTCAAACGTGAGCTGCATGCTCTGGTTGACCTTGGCGAGCGCCTTACAACGCTCAAAAAGGATTTGGTTGCCAAACTGCCACTGACGGACGAAATGCGCCGGGCCCTGGCCGATGCACCCAAGCACACCGCGAATATCGCGCGTAAACGGCACATCTCGTTTATCGGCAAACTGATGCGCGACCAAGACATTGACGCCATTCTGACTTTGCTCGATCAAACCGATGCCTCCACTCGCCAGTACAACGAACGCTTCCACAACCTGGAACGTTGGCGTGACCGCCTGATCTCGGGCGATGACGCGGTGCTGGAGAAATTCGTACTGGACTACCCGGACGCGGACCGCCAGCAATTGCGCTCCCTGATCCGTCAGGCCCAGCACGAGCTGGCGCATAACAAGGCGCCGGCCACCAGCCGTAAAATCTTCAAGTACATCCGTGAGCTGGACGAGACTCAACGCGGTCTGCGCTGATCCTCCTCCCCGGGTGGCGGTCTTCGCCACCCGAAGCTCCGGCTCCTACGATCCCGTGCCACCCACGGTAATCGCATCAATTTTCAAAGTTGGCTGGCCAACACCTACCGGCACCGACTGTCCATCCTTGCCGCACGTGCCCACGCCGCTGTCCAGCGACAGGTCGTTACCGACCATCGACACCTTGCTCATGGCTTCCGGCCCGTTACCAATCAGCGTCGCCCCTTTGACCGGCGCGGTAATCTTGCCGTCTTCGATCAGGTACGCCTCGCTGGTGGAGAACACGAACTTGCCGCTGGTGATATCCACCTGGCCGCCGCCGAGGTTGGCGCAGTAGATACCGCGTTTTACCGAGGCAATGATTTCTGCCGGATCGCTTTGACCACCGAGCATGTAGGTGTTGGTCATGCGCGGCATCGGTAGATGCGCATAGGACTCACGACGACCGTTACCGGTGCGCGCCACGCCCATCAGGCGGGCGTTGAGCTTGTCTTGCATGTAGCCCTTGAGCACGCCGTTCTCGATCAGGGTGGTGCATTCGGTCGGCGTGCCTTCGTCATCGACGCTCAGCGAACCACGGCGGCCGGCCAGGGTGCCGTCATCGACAATGGTGCACAGCTTGGACGCAACCATTTCGCCCATGCGCCCGCTGTAGGCGGAACTGCCCTTGCGGTTGAAATCGCCCTCCAGGCCATGGCCCACGGCTTCGTGGAGCAACACGCCAGACCAACCCGAACCCAGCACCACCGGCAAGGTGCCGGCCGGCGCGGGAATCGCTTCCAGGTTGACCAATGCCTGGCGCAGCGCCTCACGGGCATAGCCCATGGCACGGTCGTCAGCAAGGAAATAACGGTAGTCGGTGCGCCCACCGCCGCCATGTCCGCCGCGCTCGCGGCGCCCGTTCTGTTCGACGATCACACTCACATTGAAACGCACCAGCGGCCGTACATCCGCCGCCAGCCCACCGTCGGTTGACGCCACGAGGATGCGCTCCCACACGCCAGCCATGCTCACGGTCACTTGCTGGATACGCGGGTCCAAGGCACGGGTAGCAGCGTCGATACGCTTGAGCAGCTCTACCTTTTCCGCACGACTGATCACTTCCAAGGGGTTATCCGGCGCATACAACTGCGCCACGTCCTGGGTACTGAACGCCTGCACCGTGCCATTCTGCCCGGCACGGGAGATCGAACGGGCGGCACGCGCCGCCAGGCCCAGGGCCTCTAGGGTGATCGCATTGCTGTAGGCAAATCCGGTCTTCTCACCCGATTGCGCGCGAACGCCTACGCCCTGGTCAAGGTTGAAACTGCCTTCCTTGACGATCCCATCTTCCAACGCCCAGGACTCGGAAATCTGCCCCTGGAAATACAGGTCAGCCGCATCGATACCCGGCCCGGCCAGATCGCCAAGTACGGTTTGCAGGCTTTCGATGGTCACGCCACCGGGTGCCAGGAGGTGATCACTGACTGAGGACAACAACTCGCTCATAGGTTTGGCCTTAAATTCATCGTTCTGAAGCAGGCCGCTGCGCGCCCTGCGAGAAAAAGCGCCGGTGATTGGCCACCGGCATGCGCGCCCGTATCGACGCCTGTTCACTGCTATCGCGTTCGGCCATTAACACCGCTTCGCCTTCATCCTGTTGCGCCAGCACTCGGCCCCAAGGGTCGACAATCGCCGCATGGCCAAACGTTTCCCGTGGGCCTGGGTGCACACCGCCTTGGGCGGCTGCCAGCAGGTAGCACTGGGTTTCGATGGCACGTGCGCGAATCAGCACATCCCAGTGTGCAGCCCCGGTCACCGCCGTGAAGGCCGAGGGCGCGGTAATCAGTTCAGCCCCCGCCGCACGTAACTCGCTGTACAGCTCGGGGAAACGCAGGTCGTAACACACCGTCAACCCCACACGGCCCACCGGCGTATCCGCCACCACCACATGGTTACCGAAAGCATAGTCGTCAGATTCGCGATAACGACCGCGAGCATCCGCCACGTCCACATCAAACAGATGGAGTTTGTCGTAGCGAGCGACGATTTCACCCTGATCATTGATCAGCAGCGAGCAAGCATTGGGTTTGGCGTGGGGCTGGTCCTTGGGCGGCAGCGGCAATGTGCCGGCCACTATCCATAAGGTGAGGTCGCGGGCGGCCTGTTTCAACCAGGGCAACACAGGCCCTTGGCCCAACGCCTCGGCGCGGCCAATGTCGGCCACGTCGCGGCGCCCCATTGCGGCGAAATTCTCTGGCAGCACCGCGAGTTTCGCACCATCGGCCGCCGCCTGCTCCAGCAGGCGACGCGCCTGGGCGAGGTTGGCCAGCACGTCACTCTGGCTGACCATTTGAATTACCGCAAAGGACATGGGCCGACACTCCAGACAGGGCATGGGGCCATGCTACTCCACAGGCTCTCAGTTTGGCTTTTCAAATGGCTTGTCGAAGGTGATTTTTGGATCCTTCCAGGGGCCTTGCACCTTGTATTGCACACTGGCGAAGCGCGAAACCCGGTCACCGATCAGCTTGTCGATCAAAAACAGCGCACCACCAATGGCCGGCGCACCGACAATCAGCGCCGCAATCGGCAGGTTATTGGTCACAGGCAAGGTGACCAGCAATTTGGCGTCGACGCGATCGGCCACCAGATCCAGGGTGCCGTTAAGCTCCAAGTTGGTGGAAGGCCCGGTCATGGTGATGGGCTCGCGGGTCACGAACACGCCATTACTGGCGGCCAACAAGCCTTTGACCCGGTCGTAGCTCAAGCCCTTGCCGAACAAGTCGGAAAAGTCCAAACGCAAACGCCGGCCAATGGAGTTGAAGTTAAGCAGGCCAAACACTCGCAACGCCTGGGCCCCGCCCTCCACTTCGACGAACTGACCTTTACGGAACGCGGCATCCAGGCTGCCGGAAAACCGCTTGGGCCCGACCCAGGCCGGCGACCCCGGCCAGCGGCCATCCACGTCCAGATGAAAGTCTTCGCTGGTCACCGTAGGCGCAAAACCCCAGCCCTTGAGCACGTCGGCAATGTTGCGGCCATCAAGGCGGCCCTTGTACCAACTGCTGCTGGCGCCTGGCGCACCTTCCCAACCCCCGGCGCCCTTGAGCAGCATGCCCTTGAGGCCAAGGTCGAGGTTATTGAAGGCCAGCCCTTTGGCGGTGGGGCGGATCCTCAGCGACCAGGCCCCGATCAGGTCCGAGCCCTGGAAAAGCTGGTCGACGGCAATATCCAGCGCCGGAATGCTTTTTGGGTCGATATCGGCCAGCGGGTCCGGCGCGTTTTCGTCCGCCTGCGCGGTCGGGTCTGGCGCAGGCAATTTCACATACTTGAGGTTGACCGCAATCGGCGCGCCTTTGGCGTCCGGCAGGTTCACCGCGCCCTTGGCTTGCTGGCTATCGAGTTGCAAGCCCCAGGCCGCTGGTTTGCGATCGAGCTGCAAGCTGACCTGATCAAACTGGGTACCAAACCCGGTCAGTTTGCCCACCTTGAAGTCCGCACCGCTGAGCAGCTGCTTGGCATTGCCACCTGGATCATTGCCCGCGTAGCGATCCACAAGTTTCTTCCAGGGATCGATATCCAGTTCCGACAGCACGCCACGAATGCGCAGGCCCTTGGCACCGGGCAACATGGCATCACCGTCGCCGAGGAACAGTTCGCCGCGGCCATCATTGAACTTGTCCGGCGGCGCGGCAAAAGTGAAATTCGCCAACTCGCCGTAATCAAACCAGTAACGGCGCTCAGCACCCTGCAAGGTCATGCGAAAGGTGCTGTCACGCCCCTGGCTGGCGGGCATGCCGAACGGTGCCGGCAGGTCCACCGCGACACCCTTGAGGTTGGAGTTGACCATCAACTGGCTGTCCGCGCCGTCGAGGATCACTTGCAACTGGTACGGAATATCGCCGGAGACCGGCAACGGCTGGCTGATTTTCAACCAGTCCGTAAGGCGCTTGACGGTGACCTGGCCATTGGCAGTCACCCGCGTGCTGATATTGCCCGGTTTGCCTTCGGCAAAGATCTGCGCCGTGATGGGGCGGTCGAACGCCTGGGCCGAGATCTTCTGCCCGCTCAGGCCCTTGGCGCTGTCGAAGCGAAAATCACCCTTGAGCTGGGTCAGGTCCAGCGGCGGCTCGGCCAATTGCAGACGTGCCTTGTCGGTCTTGAAGTCCACCAAGATCTTGGGCTCAGTGCCTTTGGCCAGCGGTACGTCCAGGTCCAGGCTACCTTGCAGGTCGCCCTCGCCTTTCCAGCCGGCAAACGTAGACGCCGTGCCGATAGGGGCTTCTTGAAGGATCTTCAGGCCGTCGCCCAAACCGCCGGAGAACCCGCCCGTGAGCAGCAGATGACTGTCCCCGCCCGCTGGGGCGTGGGGGATATTGACGTAGACATCCTCGACCTGGGTGTCGAGCAACTGGCCCTTGCTCGCCAGAATGCGTACGCCGCTCTCCTCGACAAACACTTCGCCATTGACCTTGTTCACATGAGGCCAGCCCGGCTGGAAGGCGAGCTCGGCATCATGCACCTTGAAGAACAGGCTGATATTGCGCGATGCGGGCAGCGCATTGTGGCTGAGCGAGCCCTGGTACTGGAAGAAGCCTTCGTCCACCGCGCCCTTGAGGATCGCCGTGCGCAGCCATTCATCCAGCGCCGGGCTCAACACGGCGGGTAGATACTTGGGGGTGAAACGGCCATCGCCATCGACCATGCCGACCCGCAGGTCCATGTAGTCTTCCTGGCTGTGGTCGAAATGCAGACGAATCAGGAAGTCCGCCGCCACCTTGCCTTCCTCGCCCAGTACCTTGATATACGGGGCGATCAGGGTGAAGCCTTGCTTGTCCAGCTTCCAGGTCAGGCGCGCATTCGCCTGGATGTACTGCCACGGCTTGGCGAAGATCGGATACAGATGCAAGGAAAAGTCCTTGCTGTCCATGCGCAACTCACCCTGGCCCAGGTCGCCACTGATGCTGCCGGACACATTGCGTGCGGCCGGCGCGCCAAAGTAGGCATCGAAGCCGACACGCTCCAGGTTGGCGGCAAAACTGAGTTTGCGGTCGGTGGTGTCTTGCGGTCGGAAGTCCACCAGCACATTGCGTAACAGGCCAGTGGCTTTGAGGTGTTCGACGGCCTTGGCGAAACCGTCTGGCAGCGGCGCCAAGGCGTTGAGCAACGGGGTAATGGGGGTCAGGTCGAGGCGGTCGGCCTGCAATTTCCACACTTCCTGTTCCTTGTCGGTCGCCAGGCTTTGCTGCAATTGCAGGCGCGACTCCCAGCGGGTTTCGCCAATGTTCATCGCCAGGGAATCAAACAGCACCTTGAGGCCAGCGTCACTGCGCTGCAGGTAGGCGGTCAGGGCCAGGTTTTCAAGGTGCACCGGCTTACGGTCGGCGTAACTGCCCTTCACTTGGGGCGAATTGAGGCGTACCGCCGCGCTTTGCACCGTGCCTTTGGCCCAACTGAGCCAAAACTCGCCGCCAGCCTTCAATTGCGTCAGCTTCCATTGCTGGGTCAGTTTGGCGGGAATCCACTTGGCCCAGTCGCTTTGCGGCAGGCTCAGGTAGGCATCGACCTCAGCGTCTTGCCACTGGCTGGCACGAATGCGGCTACGCAGGCTGACCGCCAACGGTTGGCCATCGGGCAATGTCAGGCGAGCGTCCAGACGCTGCTGGCTCATGCCGGTATGCAGGCTCAGGCCCACATAGGTCACGGTCACTGGTGCCTGGTCGAAGGGTTGCAGGGTCACCTGGCTGTCCAGCACCGACACGCGCTTGACCATTTGCATGCGCGTCAGCAGTTGTTGCGGGTCCAACGGCTGGTCGTCCTGCACCGGCAAGCCTTGCAGGGTCCAGCGGCCGTCCTGGTCTTCCTTGACACTCAGTTGCAAACCACTGACTTGCAGATGGGCGATACGCACTTCGCGGGCCAACAGACTGGCCCACATATCCGGCACCACTTCCACCTGGTCCAGGCGCAAGGCACTGCTGCCCTCGCCGACCATGACGTCGTGGGCCAGCAATACCGGGGCAAACCCGCTCCAGCGGCCTTCAAGGCTGCCGATATGCAGCGGCGTATCCAGCGCAGCCTGGGCCTTGGCCTCGACTTCGGCGCGGTATTCGGCCACCAGCGGGGTGAGTTCGCGCCCCAGGCTCACATACACCGCCGCCAATACCAGCAACAACGCACACAGGCCCAGGCCCCAACGGGTCAAGGCGGCAAAAAAGCGTATCAGACGCTCCATGTCAGGCGACCCTCAAAAAACGGTTAGCGGACGGCAGATCAAGGTCTGCCGGTCTCGAAGAAAATGCACAGTTGGGGATCAGAGCAACACCACGTCGTATTGTTCCTGGGAATACATGGTTTCGACCTGGAAGCGAATCGTGCGACCGATAAAACTTTCCAGTTCGGCGACGTTACCGGACTCTTCGTCCAGCAGGCGATCCACCACCTTCTGATTGGCAAGCACTCTATAACCTTCGGCCTGATAGGCGCGTGCCTCCCGCAGGATCTCGCGGAAAATCTCGTAGCAAACCGTTTCCGGGGTCTTCAGTTTGCCGCGCCCCTGGCAACTGCTGCACGGCTCGCACAGTACCTGTTCCAGGCTTTCACGCGTGCGCTTGCGGGTCATCTGCACCAGGCCCAACTCAGTGATGCCGATGATGTTGGTCTTGGCGTGATCGCGCTCCAGTTGTTTTTCAAGCGTACGCAGCACCTGGCGCTGGTGCTCTTCATCTTCCATGTCGATGAAGTCGATGATGATGATGCCGCCCAGGTTACGCAGGCGCAGTTGACGGGCGATGGCCGTGGCCGCTTCGAGATTGGTCTTGAAGATCGTCTCTTCAAGGTTGCGATGGCCCACGAAGGCACCGGTATTGACGTCGATGGTGGTCATGGCTTCTGCCGGGTCTACTACCAGGTAGCCGCCGGACTTGAGTGGCACCTTGCGCTCCAGGGCTTTCTGGATTTCGTCTTCGACGCCATACAGGTCGAATATCGGCCGCTCGCCGGGGTAGTGTTCCAGGCGATCGGCGATTTCTGGCATCAACTCAGCGACAAATTGCGTGGTGCGCTGGAAGGTTTCCCGCGAGTCGATGCGAATTTTCTCGATCTTCGGGCTGACCAGATCGCGCAACGTGCGCAACGCCAGGCCAAGGTCTTCATAAATAACACTGGGCGCGCCGATGGTCTTGATCTGCGCGTCGATCTGATCCCACAGGCGCCGAAGGTAGCGAATATCCATGAGGATCTCGTCAGCGCCAGCGCCTTCTGCGGCGGTGCGCAGGATAAACCCGCCCGCTTCCTTGATGCCCTCGGCGGCGACGCAGTCGCTGACCACCTTCTTCAGGCGCTCGCGCTCGGCTTCATCTTCGATCTTCAAGGAAATGCCCACATGGGCGGTGCGCGGCATGTACACCAGATAGCGCGAGGGAATCGACAGCTGGGTGGTCAAGCGGGCGCCCTTGGAACCGATGGGGTCCTTGGTGACTTGCACCACCAGGCTCTGGCCCTCGTGCACCAGAGCGCTGATGCTTTCCACCGCAGGGCCCTCGCGCAAGGAAATTTCCGAGGCATGGATAAACGCTGCACGGTCCAGGCCGATGTCGACGAAGGCCGCCTGCATGCCCGGCAATACGCGCACCACCTTGCCTTTGTAGATATTGCCGACGATCCCGCGCTTCTGGGTGCGCTCGACATGCACTTCTTGCAGAACACCGTTCTCTACCACCGCCACGCGCGATTCCATCGGCGTGATATTGATCAGAATCTCTTCACTCATGGCTGGGTCTCGTTCAGGCGTTTTCACAATAGTGACCGTTCGCTTAAGGCTTGGCGCTGGAATACGGCGTTCAGCACACGGTAAGGTTTTGCCAACAGGGTATGCCGAATTGGGCGAGCAGTTGCGCGGTTTCGCAGACTGGCAGGCCCACCACGGCGGAATAACTGCCATTCAGCCCGGCCACAAACACCGAGCCCAGCCCTTGGATAGCATAGCCGCCGGCCTTGTCCTGCGGTTCGCCACTGTGCCAGTAGGTGGTAGCCTCCCGCACAGAAACCTCGCGGAAACGTACACGGCTGCTGACACATCGGGTTTCACATTGCTGGCCGTCGGTCAGGGCGATGGCGGTGAGCACTTCATGCTCGCGACCGGAAAGGGCCATCAGCATGGCCAGTGCATCAGCCTGGTCCACCGGCTTGCCCAGGATCCGCCCATCGACAATCACCGCCGTGTCGGCCCCCAGTACGCAGGTGCCCGAGGTGTGGCCAAGCGCGACAAAACCTGCCGTCGCCTTGCCCCGCGCAAGGCGCTCGACATAGGCAACGGCAGGTTCGTCGTTCAGGGGAGTTTCATCAATAGCGGCGCTGACCAGGGTGAAGGGCACACCGATCTGGGCCAGCAGTTCACGTCGCCGCGGGGAGCCCGAGGCCAGATAAAGCGAATTCATTGCAGACTCTCCCTGTGGGGTTCGATAACCAGGCAGAGCCTCGCAATCCATTCAATTGATTTTATAGCGACGACGCAGCCCACGCAGGCCAAAACTGATCCAGGGCCATAACAAGGCGCTGACCAGCGCCGGCAGAACCAAGGCCAGGGTCGGCTGGCGGTTGCCGGTCAACGCGCTGAGCCATAGTTGCACCAACTGCGCCAGGCCGAATATCACCAGGATCACCAGGCACTGCTGCCACATCGGGAACATGCGCAAGCGCTGCTGCAGCGACAGCACCAGAAAGGTAATCAGGGTCAGGATCAACGCGTTCTGGCCCAGCAAGGTGCCATACAGCACATCTTCGGCCAACCCCAGGCACAGGGCCGTGACCATGCCCACCTTGTGCGGCAGGTTCAATGACCAGAACGCCAGCAACAAGGCCAGCCAGAGCGGGCGCAGGATTTCCATGAACTGCGGCAGCGGCGAGACGCTGAGCAGCAAGCCGATGGCGAAGGTCAGCCAGACGATCCAGCCATTGCGTGAATGAGTACCCGCCATTAGTCCCCCCTCTGCGGTGTGGTGGCCGGAGCGGCGGTCGGTTTAGCCGGGCGCGCGTTATGCGCGGCAGGTTTGGCCGGCGTTGCCACAGGTGCTGCAGCTGCCGGTGCAGGTGACGTGGCTGGGGCGGGTGCAGGTGGGCCAACAAAAGCAGGTTTTGGCACCGTGGCCGGCACGATAGGCGCGGTGCCATTCTGCTGGTCCTCCGCTTCCTGGGCCTGGGCAGCGTCGTTAGCGCGCTCTTCCGGGGTGCGGTTGTCGCTGAACACCAGCAGCAGGTAACGGCTGCGGTTCAGCGCGGCAGTCGGTACCGCCCGAACGATAGCGAACGGCTGGCCGGAATCGTGGATCACCTCTTTGACCGTCGCCACCGGATAACCCGCCGGGAAGCGCTGGCCCAGGCCAGAGCTGACCAACAGGTCGCCCTCCTTGATGTCAGCGGTGTCGGCCACATGGCGCAGTTCCAGGCGTTCCGGGTTACCGGTGCCGCTGGCAATCGCGCGCAAACCGTTACGGTTGACCTGTACCGGAATGCTATGGGTCGTGTCCGTCAGCAACAGCACCCGCGAGGTGTAGGGCATCAACTCCACCACCTGGCCCATCAGGCCACGGGCATCGAGCACCGGCTGGCCAAGCACCACACCGTCGCGCTCACCCTTGTTGATGATGATGCGGTGGGTAAAGGGGTTGGGGTCCATGCCGATCAGCTCGGCCACTTCGACCTTTTCGTTGACCAGCGCGGAAGAATTGAGCAACTCGCGCAGCCGAACGTTCTGCTCGGTGAGGGCCGCCAGCTTTTGCATGCGCCCCTGCAACAGCAGGTTTTCAGTCTTGAGTTTTTCGTTCTCGGCGACCAGTTCGGTGCGGCTGCCAAATTGGCTGGACACGCCTTGGAAGAGACGTTGCGGCAGGTCGGTGATCCAGTAGGTCTGCATCAACACCAGCGACATCTGGCTGCGCACCGGCTTGAGCAGTGCAAAGCGGGCATCGACCACCATCAGCGCGACCGAAAGCACGGTCAGCACCAATAAGCGCACACCCAATGAGGGGCCTTTGGCGAAAAGCGGTTTAATAAGCCGCTCCTCCCAGGCAAATGTTCTCTTTATTCATACGGCATCAAACCGGCCTGGATGCAGATTGAAGAAGATAAACGCCAACAGGCAGCACTGCAAAGTGCTGCCTGCCGACGAAGCATGAACCATCCAGGCAATCTTATTCGCTGGAGAGCAGGTCCATGGTGTGTTTATCCATCATTTCCAGCGCACGACCACCGCCACGGGCAACGCAGGTCAGCGGGTCTTCGGCGACGATCACTGGCAGGCCGGTTTCCTGGGCCAGCAACTTGTCGAGGTCGCGCAGCAAGGCGCCACCACCGGTCAGTACCAGGCCACGCTCGGCAATATCGGAAGCCAGCTCCGGCGGCGATTGCTCCAGGGCACTTTTCACCGCCTGAACGATGGTGGCCAGGGACTCTTGCAGAGCCTCCAGCACTTCATTGGAGTTCAGGGTGAAGGCACGTGGAACGCCTTCGGCCAGGTTGCGACCGCGCACATCGACTTCGCGCACTTCACCGCCTGGGTAAGCGGTGCCGATTTCCTGCTTGATGCGCTCGGCGGTGGATTCGCCGATCAGGCTGCCGTAGTTACGACGCACATAAGTGATGATCGCTTCGTCGAAGCGGTCGCCGCCCACGCGCACGGATTCGGCATACACCACACCGTTCAGGGAAATCAGGGCGATTTCGGTAGTACCACCACCGATATCCACCACCATCGAACCGCGCGCTTCTTCCACCGGCAGGCCAGCACCGATCGCAGCCGCCATTGGCTCTTCGATCAGGAATACTTCACGGGCACCGGCGCCAAGGGCCGATTCACGGATGGCGCGACGCTCCACCTGGGTGGACTTGCACGGAACGCAGATCAGCACGCGAGGGCTGGGCTGCAGGAAACTGTTTTCGTGAACTTTGTTGATGAAGTACTGCAGCATCTTTTCGCAGACGCTGAAATCGGCGATCACGCCATCCTTCATCGGACGAATGGCAGCAATATTGCCTGGTGTACGGCCGAGCATGCGCTTGGCCTCGGTGCCAACGGCAACGACACTTTTCTGATTACCATGGGTCCGAATGGCCACAACCGATGGCTCATTCAGAACGATACCGCGCTCGCGCACGTAAATAAGGGTGTTGGCAGTGCCCAGGTCAATGGAGAGATCGCTGGAAAACATGCCACGCAGTTTCTTGAACATGGGGAAAGGACCCTAGGCAACGCGTGGGTAAAAAAGTGCGGCAAACTCTAACAACGACAGGGATTTTGGGCAAGGCGCCAATGTGCTAAATTGGCCGACTTTCTGTGCACCAACCCCCACAATCGCGGCCTTATGACCGTAGAAATGCGGTAGTGTTCCGACAATCTAACACACGGACGCCCTCCGTTCTGTTTTCCACTGGAGAATCCCATGGCGCTTGAACGCTCCGACGTGGAAAAAATCGCACATTTGGCCTCGCTTGGCCTTAATGATGCCGATCTTCCACAGACCACCGCAGCCCTGAACAGCATTCTCGGGCTGGTCGACCAAATGCAGGCCGTGAATACCGACGGCATCGAGCCCCTGGCTCACCCACTGGAAGCCAGCCAGCGCCTGCGCGCAGACGTCGTGACCGAACGCAATAATCGCGAGGCCTACCAGTCCATCGCGCCAGCGGTCGAAAACGGCCTGTACCTGGTTCCGAAAGTCATCGACTAAAGGGAAAGAGCCTTTCATGCATCACATGACTCTGGCCGAGATCGCCCGCGGTCTCGCCGACAAATCGTTTTCTTCCGAAGAGCTGACCCAGACCTTGCTGGCGCGTATCGCCGCGCTCGATCCGAAGGTCAACAGCTTCATCAGCCTCACCGAGGAGCTGGCCCTGAGCCAGGCCAAGGCCGCCGACGCCCGTCGCGCCAACGGTGAGAACGGCGCGCTGCTCGGCGCACCGATCGCCCACAAGGACCTGTTCTGCACCCAGGGCATTCGCACCAGCTGCGGCTCGAAGATGCTCGACAACTTCAAGGCGCCCTACGACGCCACTGTGGTCGCCAAGCTGGCCGCCGCCGGCGCCGTGACCCTTGGCAAGACCAACATGGACGAATTCGCCATGGGTTCGGCCAACGAGTCCAGCTACTACGGTGCGGTGAAAAACCCGTGGAACCTGGAACACGTCCCGGGTGGTTCGTCCGGTGGTTCGGCTGCGGCCGTGGCCGCACGCTTCCTGCCGGCCGCTACCGCCACCGATACCGGCGGGTCGATCCGCCAGCCAGCCGCCTTCACCAATCTGACCGGCCTGAAGCCGACCTACGGTCGCGTTTCCCGCTGGGGCATGATCGCCTACGCCTCAAGTCTCGATCAGGGCGGCCCCCTGGCACGCACGGCTGAAGACTGCGCAATATTGTTACAAGGCATGGCAGGCTTCGATAAACAGGACTCCACCAGCATCGATGAGCCAGTGCCGGACTACAGCGCCAGCCTGAACACCCCGATCAAGGGCCTGCGCATCGGCGTGCCGAAGGAATACTTCAGCGCTGGCCTCGACCCGCGTATCGCCGAACTGGTGCAAAACAGCATCAAAGAGCTGGAAAAGCTTGGCGCCGTGATCAAGGAAATCAGCCTGCCGAACAACCAGCACGCGATTCCCGCCTACTACGTGATCGCGCCAGCAGAGGCCTCTTCCAACCTGTCGCGTTTCGACGGCGTGCGCTTCGGCTACCGCTGCGAGAACCCAAAAGACCTCACCGACCTGTACAAACGCTCCCGTGGCGAAGGCTTCGGCAGTGAAGTGCAGCGCCGGATCATGGTCGGGGCCTACGCCCTGTCGGCCGGCTACTACGACGCGTACTACCTCAAGGCGCAAAAAATCCGTCGCCTGATCAAGAACGACTTCATGGCCGCCTTTGAAGAAGTCGATGTGATCCTCGGCCCGACCGCGCCGAACCTGGCGTGGAAGATCGGCGCCAAGACCGGCGACCCGATCGCCGAATACCTGGAAGACCTCTACACCATCACCGCCAACCTCGCGGGCTTGCCGGGCTTGTCCATGCCCGCAGGTTTCGTCGATGGCCTGCCGGTGGGCGTGCAATTGCTCGCACCATATTTCCAGGAAGGCCGCCTGCTCAATGTGGCGCACCAGTACCAGTTGAACACCGACTGGCACACCCGCACCCCTACCGGCTTCTGAGGAGAACACTATGCAATGGGAAGTTGTGATCGGGCTGGAGATTCATACCCAGCTCGCCACCCAATCGAAGATTTTCTCCGGTAGCGCCACCACGTTCGGCTCCGAGCCCAATACCCAGGCCAGCCTGGTAGACCTGGGCATGCCCGGCGTGCTACCGGTGCTGAACCAGGAAGCGGTGCGCATGGCGGTGATGTTCGGCCTGGCGATTGACGCCGAAATCGGCCAGCACAACGTGTTTGCGCGCAAGAACTACTTCTACCCGGACCTGCCCAAGGGCTACCAGATCAGCCAGATGGAACTGCCGATTGTCGGCAAGGGCCACCTGGACATTCCCCTGGAAGACGGCACCATCAAGCGCGTCGGCGTCACCCGTGCACACCTGGAGGAAGACGCCGGCAAAAGCCTGCACGAAGAATTCCCGGGCGCCACTGGTATCGACCTGAACCGTGCCGGCACGCCGCTGCTGGAGATCGTGTCCGAGCCGGACATGCGCAGCGCCAAGGAAGCCGTGGCCTACGTCAAGACCATCCACGCGCTGGTGCGCTACCTGGGCATCTGCGACGGCAACATGGCCGAAGGCTCGCTGCGTTGCGATTGCAACGTGTCGATCCGCCCCAAGGGCCAGGTCGAGTTCGGCACCCGCTGCGAGATCAAGAACGTCAACTCGTTCCGCTTCATCGAGAAAGCGATCAACAGCGAAGTACGTCGCCAGATCGAGCTGATCGAAGACGGCGGCAAGGTGATCCAGCAAACGCGCCTGTACGACCCGAACAAAGACGAAACCCGCGCCATGCGCAGCAAAGAGGAAGCCAACGACTACCGTTACTTCCCCGACCCGGACCTGTTGCCGGTGGTGCTGGAGGATTCGTTCCTCAATGACATCCGCGCCACCCTGCCGGAACTGCCGCAGCAAAAACGCGAGCGCTTCCAGGAGCAGTTCGGCCTGTCGGTCTACGATGCCAGCGTATTGGCCTCCAGCCGTGAACAAGCCAACTACTTCGAAAAAGTCGTGAGCATTGCCGGCGACGCCAAGCTGGCGGCCAACTGGGTGATGGTCGAGCTGGGCAGCCTGTTGAACAAACAGGGCCTGGAAATCGACGACGCGCCGGTCACCGCCGAACAACTGGGTGGCATGCTGCTGCGCATCAAGGACAACACCATCTCCGGCAAAATTGCCAAGACCGTGTTCGAAGCGATGGCCGCCGGTGAAGGCAATGCCGACGAGATCATCGAGAAGCGTGGCCTCAAGCAAGTCACCGACAGCGGCGCGATCTCGGCCGTGCTCGATGAAATGCTCGCGGCCAATGCCGAACAGGTCGAGCAATACCGCGCCGCAGACGAAGCCAAGCGCGGCAAGATGTTCGGCTTCTTTGTCGGCCAGGCGATGAAAGCCTCCAAGGGCAAAGCCAACCCGCAACAGGTGAACGAACTGCTCAAAAGCAAGCTCGAAGGCTGATCCATGATCGTTCCCACGCTCTGCGTGGGAACGCCTCACGGGACGCTCCGCGTCCGCTTTTGTGACGCGTAGCGTCACCAGCTGCATTCCCACGCAGAGCGTGGGAACGATCCAACGGGGACATCTTGAAATGAAGCGTCTACTCGGCCTCCTGGCCCTGTCCTCCCTGCTGGCCGGTTGCGCCAGCGGCCTCATCGACCCCAACGGCTACGACGAAACCGGCACCGCGTCCTATTACGGCGCCAAGCACCATGGCAAGAAAACCGCCAGCGGTGAACCTTTCAACCAGAACGCCTTGACCGCCGCCCATCGGCGCCTGCCCTTCGGCACGCAGGTCAAGGTGACCAACCTCGACAACAACCGTTCTGTCGTGGTGCGTATCAATGATCGCGGCCCGCATACCCGTGGCCGCCTGATCGACCTTTCACGCAAGGCTGCCGAGCAACTGCGCATGCTGCGCAGCGGTACCGCACGGGTACGCGTGCAAGCCCTGAACAACTGATCGAGGCAGCCTTGAGCATTTTCGGATTGAACGCCCTCTCACCCTGGAGCCTGCTCGAACTGGTGGGTGGCCTGATCTTGCTGATCATCGGCGCTGAAATCCTGGTACGCGCCGCGGTACGCCTGGCGGCGAGCCTCAAGGTGCGGCCACTGATCATCGGCTTGAGCATCGTCGCCTTCGGCAGCAGTGCGCCGCAGATGACCGTCAGCCTTCAGGCCACGCTGGCCGGCAACACGGATATCGCTGTGGGCAGTGTCATCGGCAGCAGTATCTTCAACATCCTCGTGACCCTGGGCTTGTCCGCACTGATCATTCCGTTGCGGGTCTCGCGGCAACTGGTGCGCGTAGATATCCCGGTGATGATCGTCGCCGGCCTGCTGGTATTTATCCTGGCGGCTAACGAAATGCTGACGCCCTTCGATGGCGCCGTGCTGCTGGTGGCGCTGGTGGCCTACCTTGGCGTATTGCATTATCAGACGCGTCATTCCCGCCGCCCGCGCACTCTGGACACCGTGGCGAAGGCGCCATGGCTGAGCAGTGTGCTGCTGATGCTCGGCGGTTTGCTGGTGCTGGTGCTGGCCGGGCATTTGTTGCTCGGCGCAGCGGTGGATGTAGCGGGCGATCTCGGATTGTCGGAGCGCGTCATCGGCCTCACGTTGATCGGCGTCGGCACCTCGCTGCCGTGCCTTGCCACATCGCTGATCGCCGCGTTGCGTGGCGAACGGGAGATCGCCGTGGGCAACGTGATCGGCAGCAACCTGTTCAACCTGCTCGGCGTGCTGGGCTTTACCGCACTGGTGGCGCCGACGCCGCTGTCGGTCTCGCCCAACGCCCTGGACTTCGATTTACCGGTGATGCTCGGCGCCATCATCCTGTGCCTGCCGGTGTTCTATACCGGCTATCGGGTAACACGTATCGAAGGGCTGGTGCTGCTGGGGCTGTACCTGGCGTACGGTCTGCATGTCATGGCCTTCACCACTGGCATGCCGCTGGCCAACAAGCTTGAACAATTGATGCTGTATTACGTCCTGCCAGCGTTAGGGGCTCTGCTGTTGTTCACCTCACTGCGCGCCTGGCACCGCCAACACAAGAGGGAATCGCAATGACCGAACAGAAAAAACCCGGGGTTGAAGTACGTCGCCAGGTCATGGGCGATGCGTTCGTCGACCGCGCCCTGGGTAATGCCACGGCGTTCACCCAACCGCTGCAGGACTTCGTCAATGAGCACGCGTGGGGCAGCGTCTGGAACCGCGAAGGGTTACCGCTCAAGACCCGCAGCCTGATCACCCTCGCCGCCCTCACCGCCCTCAAGTGCCCGCAGGAACTCAAGGGCCATGTGCGCGGTGCGCTGAATAATGGCTGTACGGTGGAGGAGATCCGCGAAGCGCTGCTGCATTGCGCGGTGTATGCCGGGGTGCCGGCGGCGATTGATGCGTTTCGGGCGGCGCAGGAAGTGATTGAGGCGTATCAGGCCGATCAGCAGTGACTGTCCTGTAGCTATCGCAGGCAAGCCAGCTCCCACACTTGAGGGTATTCACACGTCCACATGTGGGAGCTGGCTTGTCGGGTCGCCGCATCGCTGCGATGGGGCCTCAAGCTGCCCGCCGATTTCAGATCCAACCACCCGCCTGCAACACAAAAATCCCGATATTCGTGGTCACCGCCGCCATCAGCGTGGTGATCACGATAATAGCGGCCGCCAGCTCATGATTACCCTGCGCCGCCCGAGCCATCACAAAGCTTGCGGCGGCGGTCGGCGCGCCGAAATACAGAAACAGAATCCCCAACTCCGGCCCTCGGAACCCCAGCAACCACGCGCCCAGGGTGGCGATCACCGGTAGCCAGATCATCTTCATCAGGCTCGCGCTCAACGCCATGTTGCCGCTCTTGCGCAGCGCGGCCATGGACAAGGTGCCACCGATGCAAATCAACGCCAGCGGCAGCGTGGTATCAGACAGGTACTGCAAGGATTTCTCAAGCCAACCGGGCACGCCGATCTGGAAGTACGCGAACGGCGTAGCGACGATCACGCTGATAATCAGCGGGTTGGCCAATACACTTTTGAAGATGCTCCACGGGTCGGACTTGATCACCGGGCTATAGACCGCTAGCACAATGGTCGACAGCGTGTTGTAAAAGAGGATCACCAGCGCGGCGAGGATCGCGCCCAGCGATATACCGTAGTCGCCGTACATACTGGCCGCCAGCGCCAGGCCGATGACCCCGTTATTGCCACGAAACGCGCCTTGGGCGTAGATGCCTCGGTCTTCGCGCTTGCAGCGAAAGATCGCCCAACCCCAGGCCACGGCAAAGCTCACCAGGGTGGCAACGCAGAAGTAGATGAGCAGGCCCGGCTTGAGCGCCGAGTGCAGGTCGGCATGCAGAATGCCAAGGAACAGCAGCGCCGGCATGGCGACGTTGAACACCAGGGACGATGCGGTGTGGATAAAGTTGTCATTGATCCAGTTGATGCGCTTTAGAAACACGCCCAGGAACAGCATGGCAAACACCGGCGCGGTGATGGTGAGGGTGGTGAGGAAGATTGCCAGCATGCCGGGGAGAACCTTGGTGGGCGTCGTTAGTTGGCTAATGATAAGCCAGTCCGAGCGGGTTCGTGTGGGCAACGCCATTCAAATGTGGGAGCTGGCTTGCCTGCGATGGCGATATGTCAGCCGATGCAATCATAATTGATGCACCGCTATCGCAGGCAAGCCAGCTCCCACAGGTTAGCGCCTGGTTTCAGGTAATCGGCGCCGGGTTGAACAGCGTGATGTCGTTATGCAGCTTATGCCGCTCTGCCCAGGTCTGCTTCTTGCCGCTGGCCACATCCAGATAGAAGTGGAACAGCTCCCAGCCCAACTCCTCGATACTCGCCCGCCCCGTGGCAATGCGCCCGGCGTCGATATCGATCAGGTCCGGCCAACGCTGGGCCAGCTCGGTGCGGGTGGAGACCTTCACCACCGGCGCCATCGCCAGCCCGTACGGCGTGCCGCGCCCGGTGGTGAACACGTGCAGGTTCATCCCCGCCGCCAGTTGCAAGGTGCCGCAGACAAAATCACTGGCCGGTGTGGCGCAAAAGATCAGGCCCTTTTCCTTGAAGCGCTCGCCAGGGCCAAGCACGCCGTTGATGGCACTGCTGCCGGATTTGACGATGGAGCCCAACGACTTCTCGACAATATTCGACAGCCCGCCCTTCTTGTTACCCGGCGTGGTATTGGCGCTGCGGTCTGCCTCGCCCTTGGCCAGGTAACGGTCATACCAGTCCATTTCCCGGACCAGCTCGCGGGCAACGTCCGGGTTCTTCGCGCGTGAGGTCAGCAGGTAAATCGCATCGCGCACTTCAGTCACTTCGGAAAACATCACCGTCGCGCCGGCACGCAGTAACAGATCCGAGGCATACCCCAGCGCCGGGTTGGCGGTGATGCCGGAAAACGCATCGCTGCCGCCGCACTGCATGCCCAGGATCAACTCGGAGGCCGGCACGGTTTCGCGGCGACGCTGGTTGAGTTTTTTCAAGCGCACGTCGGCCAGGGCCATGATCTGCTCGATCATTTCAGTAAAGCCGTGGCTGGAATCCTGCAAGCGATACAGCCATGGCTCGCTGAGGTCCACGGAGCTGTCGTTATCGTGCATCACCTGCCCTGCCTGAAGCTTTTCGCAGCCCAGGCTGATCACCAAGGCCTCGCCGCCCAGGTTGGGGTTGCGCGCCAGGTTGCGCACGGTGCGGATGGGGATATAGGCATCCGTCGCCGTAATCGCCACGCCGCAGCCGTAGCTGTGGGTCAGCGCCACCACGTCATCGACATGCGGGTAGTTGGGCAGCAACTCGTCCTTGATGCGCTTGACCGCATGGTCCAGCACGCCCGTCACGCATTGCACGGTGGTGGTAATGCCGAGGATATTGCGCGTGCCCACGGTGCCGTCCGCATTGCGATAGCCCTCGAAGGTAAACCCCTCCAGGGGCGCCTGGGTTTCAGGCACCTCGGTGGACAGCGGCAAGCTGTCCAGCGGCGGTGCGGTGGGCATGCGCAACTGGTCCTCCTGCACCCAACTGCCGCGAGGAATCGGCGCCAGGGCATAACCGATGGTCTGGCCGTAGCGAATAATCTGGCCGCCCTCGGGGATGTCTTCCAGCGTCACCTTGTGGCTCTGCGGGATGAAATCCACGGTGACCAGGCCGTCGGGAAACTCGGTACCGGCGGGTACCCCTTGATCGTTCACCACGATCACCACATTGTCGCGCTCGTGCAAACGGATCGAGCGCGGCGAGTCGGCATGTTCAATCAACTGCATCACACGAACCTCAGGAATGCGCTTGAGAAAGGTTGGTCAACTCAGGGCCCTGGGTAGGCGGCTCCTTGAGCACCACGCGCTTGATCGGGCCGACAATCACCAAGTAACTGAACACCGCCACCAGCGCGTTGGCGCCCACGAACACCAGCGCCCATTTGAACGAGCCGGTGGTGCTGATGATGTAGCCAATCACAATCGGCGTGGTGATCGAGGCCAGGTTACCGAAGGTGTTGAACAAGCCGCCACTGAGGCCTGCGATTTGTTTCGGTGAGGTGTCGGACACCACCGCCCAACCCAGTGCGCCAACGCCTTTGCCGAAGAAGGCCAAGGCCATGAAGCCCACCACCATCCATTCGATGTCCACGTAATTGCACGCCACGATGCTGCTGGAAATCAGCAGTCCACCGATGATCGGCGCCTTGCGTGCGAAGGTCAGCGAATGGCCTTTGCGCAGCAGGTAGTCGGAAATCACCCCGCCGAGCACTCCGCCGATAAAGCCGCAGATCGCCGGTAACGAGGCAATGAAGCCGGCCTTGAGGATGGTCATGCCACGCTCCTGCACCAGGTACACCGGAAACCAGGTCAGGAAGAAGTAGGTGATGCCGTTGATGCAGTACTGGCCCAGGTAGACGCCGAGCATCATGCGGTTGGTCAGGAGCTGGCGGATGTAATCCCACTTCGGCCCGTCGGTTTTCTTACCCTTGCCCTTGTCCTGATCCATATCGACCATCGCGCCATTGGCGGCGATGTGATTGAACTCGGCCTCGTTGATCATCGGATGCTGGCGCGGGCTGTGGATAACTTTCAGCCAGATCAGCGAGAAAACAATGCCGATCACGCCCATCACGATAAACACGTGCTGCCAGCCGAAGCGATAGACGATCCAGCCCATCAACGGCGCGAACAACACCGTGGCGAAGTACTGGGCCGAGTTGAAGATCGCCGACGCAGTGCCGCGTTCAGCCGTAGGAAACCACGCCGCAACAATACGGGCATTTCCAGGAAACGACGGCGCCTCGGCCAAGCCCACCATGAAGCGCAGCATAAACAGCGCGACCACCGCAGTGGAGACGCCAAACTCACCGACATAGCCTTGCAGCACGGTGAACAGCGACCAGGTGAAGATGCTCAGGGCATAGACTTTTTTCGAGCCGAAACGGTCGAGCAGCCAGCCACCGGGAATTTGCCCGGCCACGTAGGCCCAACCGAATGCAGAGAAGATATAACCGAGGGTGACCGCGTCGATACCGAGGTCTTTTTGCAGGCTGGAGCCGGCGATAGCGATGGTGGCCCGGTCGGCGTAGTTGATCGTGGTCACCAGGAACAGCATGAGCAGGATCAAATAGCGGACGTGGGTCGGCTTGGTCGCTTGCATGTAGAAGTACTCCCACTAATTATTTTTTTTGCGGGTAATGATTTTGTATTGCCTGGTTGCGCCTCCCTGTAGGAGCGAGCTTGCTCGCGAAGAACTTCAACGATTACGCGGGCATTCAGGATGCACGCGGTGAATTTGAGTTTTTCGCGAGCAAGCTCGCTCCTACAGAGAGGGTGCTGCGTGTTACGAACCGATGTAGCTGGTTTTCACCACGGTGTAGAACTCTTGCGCATAGCGACCTTGCTCACGCGAACCGTAGGATGAGCCCTTACGGCCACCAAATGGAACGTGGTAGTCCACCCCCGCCGTCGGCAGGTTGACCATCACCATCCCAGCCTGGGAGTGGCGCTTGAAGTGGTTGGCATATTTGAGCGAGGTGGTGGCGATGCCGGCCGACAAGCCGAACTCGGTGTCATTGGCCATGGCCAGCGCCGCCTCGTAGTCCGCCACGCGCACCACGTTGGCCACCGGGCCGAAGATCTCTTCACGGCTGATGCGCATCGCCGCTTCACTGTCGGCAAACAGTGTGGGCGCCAGGTAATAGCCTTCGGTGTCGCAGGTGACCAGGCCGCCACCGCTCACCAGCCGGGCGCCTTCGCTCTGGCCGATGTCGATGTATTTCATGTCCTGATCCAACTGGGCCTGGGACACCACCGGGCCAATGTCGGTACCACTATGCAAAGCGTGGCCGACCTTGATCGACTTCATGCGCTCGGCCATGGCGGCGACAAACTGGTCGTGGATCCCCGCGGTGACAATCAAGCGGCTCGACGCGGTGCAACGCTGGCCGGTGGAGTAGAACGCACTCTGTACCGACAG
The DNA here is from genome assembly GCF_900119355.1 of Pseudomonas sp. NFPP02. NCBI lineage: Bacteria > Pseudomonadati > Pseudomonadota > Gammaproteobacteria > Pseudomonadales > Pseudomonadaceae > Pseudomonas > Pseudomonas sp. NFPP02. Next base: position 197,371 of record NZ_FPJI01000006.1, on the reverse strand, counting down.
CTCGACGGCCTGCTTGAGGTCGGCATCGTCGAGAATGATCTGCGGGTTCTTGCCACCCATCTCCAACTGCACCTTGGCCTGGCGCGATACACAGCTGACGGCGATCTGACGCCCAACACCTACAGACCCGGTGAAACTGATGCCATCGACTTTCGGGCTGTTGACCAGCACGTCGCCGACCACACGGCCACTGCCCATCACCAGGTTGAACACACCGGCGGGGAAACCGGCGCGGGAGATGATTTCGGCCAAGGCCCAGGCGCAGCCCGGCACCAGCTCGGCAGGCTTGATCACCACGCAGTTGCCGTAGGCCAGGGCCGGGGCGATTTTCCACGCGGGGATGGCGATCGGGAAATTCCACGGGGTGATCAGGCCCACCACACCGAGGGCTTCGCGGGTCACTTCAACGTTGACGCCCGGGCGCACCGACGGCACGTAATCGCCCGACAGGCGCAAGCATTCACCGGCGAAGAATTTGAAGATATTGCCGGCGCGGGTCACCTCGCCAATGGCTTCGGGCAGGGTCTTGCCCTCTTCGCGGGCCAGCAAGGTTCCGAGTTCTTCACGACGGGCGAGAATCTCGCTGCCGACTTTATCCAGCGCATCGTGACGCGCCTGGATACCGGAGGTGGACCACGCCGGGAACGCGGCGCGGGCAGCGTCGATGGCCGCGTTGACTTGGGCCACGTCGGCTTTGGCATATTCGCCAATGGCGTCGGACACATCCGAGGGGTTGATGTTGGTGCAGTAGTCGGCGCCGGTTACCCATTCGCCATTGATGTAGTTCTCAAAACGCTTTGCCTGGGACACGAATCTTCTCCTGACGCAAAAGGCCGCTGATTGCTCAGCGGCCTTGTGGATAATTTATTGCGCGCCTTGCTTGTCGATCAGCGCGGCGAGGGCTTCGTACTCTTCCGGCAGCAGGTCGGTCAGTGGCGTGCGCACGGGGCCGGCGTCATAACCGACGATTTTCGCACCGGCCTTGACGATGCTCACCGCGTAACCGGCCTTGCGATTACGGATATCCAGGTACGGCAGGAAGAAATCGTCGATGATCTTGCCGACGGTGGCGTGATCTTCGCGGGCAATGGCGTGATAGAAATCCATCGCCGTCTTGGGGATGAAGTTGAACACCGCCGAGGAGTACACCGGCACGCCCAGGGCCTTGTAGGCTGCGGCGTAAACCTCTGCGGTCGGCAAGCCACCGAGGTAGCTGAAACGGTCGCCCAGGCGACGGCGAATCGACACCATCAGCTCGATATCACCCAGGCCATCCTTGTAGCCGATCAGGTTCGGGCAGCGCTCGGCCAGGCGCTCCAGCAGCGGTGCGGTCAGGCGGCAGACATTGCGGTTGTACACCACCACGCCGATCTTGACCGACTTGCACACGGCTTCAACGTGGGCGGCAACCCCGTCCTGGCTGGCTTCGGTGAGGTAGTGCGGCAGCAGCAGCAACCCTTTGGCTCCGAGGCGTTCGGCCTCTTGGGCGTACTCGATGGCTTGGCGGGTAGCACCGCCCACACCGGCCAGGATCGGCACGCTGGACGCACAGGTATCCACGGCGGTTTTCACCACCTGGGAATATTCGCTGGCCGCCAGGGAGAAAAACTCACCTGTGCCACCTGCGGCGAACAAGGCGCTGGCGCCATAAGGGGCCAGCCATTCCAGGCGCTTGATGTAACCCGCCTGGTGGAAATCACCCTGGGCGTTGAAATCGGTCACCGGGAAAGACAGCAGACCGTGGGAGAGGATGGACTTCAGTTCTTGTGGATTCATTATTCGAACACCCTGGGCGAAGACTTTCTAACGAAAGGTTGTTGTTGGTTTTGATGATGTCGTACGTCATCGTACAACTATAAATAGATTCGTCAACTGCAATTCATCCGGCGTCATCCCGCGAAGGCTTAAGACGCGGCTCTTGACGTAGGAAATTTCTCACCTATGATTCAGAAAGCTGTATGCATATACAGTTATCACGGAAGATTCCTACGACATAGCAAGGAGCTAACATGTCAGGTCTTGAACTCGCAGCACCCGAAAAAACACCACCTACCCTGCGCTTCGAAGGCGGTGAACACACCGCCATCGGCGATGACACCCTGCTTCGCTTCGTCAAGGACGCCCCGGCCATTCCTGCGCGCCAAGTCGAACTGCACCTGCCCAACGGGCTTGCGCTGACCTATGGCCAAGTGATCGCCATGGGCGGCGACTTCTATGGCATCCCCGGCCAACCGATCAGCGAGGGCAATTCTCCGGCCGAGCGCGTGCAACGCTTCACCGCGGCCTTCAATTCTCTTGCCGTGTTGCCTGCTTCACGGGAAGAAGCGCAGAAGATCCTGGCGGTGATGCAAAAGGAGATCAACGCCGTCAACCAGGCGATCAAGGACGGCAAACAGCCTCATGAAGCCTATGACGCCTTGGGAGATACGTTGTCGGAGGAGTGGAACCGTATTACCGGTGGGGGCAGTGCTGTTTCGGCCCTCGTGCCGCTGGGCCGCTACCTGAAGCTGGCAGCGGACAACGCCGACCACTTCGGTGAATGGGCCCTGTCCGCCTACTTGGCCGGCCATACGGCAGCCTTGCAACAGGCAGTAGTGGCCCATCAGACCGGCACCGACCAGGCCCTGGAATTGGCCTACGCCATGAACAGCTTTGCCGATCATTTTTTGACCGACCTGTTTTCCGCCGGCCACCTGCGGGTACCGCGCAAACAACTGGCAGCGGTCGTGACGCCTGGAGAACTCGGCTCGCTGATCAGCCGCTTCATGCACGATGAAGACAGCAAATTCGGGCTCAAGGTGCGCAATGCCATGGGCGCTCAGTGGCATGCCTACGGCGACAAGCGCTACTTCGACAGCATCGACGCCGACAATCGCGTGCAGGTCAAACGGGCGGTACAGGCCTCGGCAGATGAAATCTTCGAAACCTTCATCAGCGGTATCGCGCCCTCCCCGGCTGAGTTCAAGGCACCGCTGTATGTGCCCGACCTGAACGCCGCGCAAAACCCGGCGAATAACTTCTCGCCGCTGTTCAAGATGGAGGGGGACAAGGTGCTGCGGCGCAAGGACGTCAACGATTTGAACGACAAGCACTGGACCAATGATTGGTGGGGGTGGAGTACGTACTTGCTGCTTAAAGACTACAAGCCAAACCAACCCGTCAACTAACGGCTGGCATGATCGTTCCCACGCTCTGCGTGGGAATACAGCCTATGACGCTCCGCGTCACCCTGCGAGGGCTTGAGAAATTCACGCGCATCGGGACGCGGAGCGTCCATAGAGGCGTTACCACGCAGAGCGTGGGAACGATCAGACCCGCTGCGCCTCTGCCTCTTCATGGGCATGGCGCAGTCGTTCGCGACTGTTGGTCAAATGCAAGCGCATCGCAGCCCGCGCCGCATCCGAATCCTGGCGGGCTATCGCCTCGTAGATCTCTTCGTGTTCGCGGCTCAAGCGGCTCATGTAGTGCTGTTGATCATCATGGACCAGGCGCGCCGAATTCAGGCGGGTACGCGGAATGATGCTGGTGCCCAGGTGGGTCATGATGTCGGTGAAGTAGCGGTTGCCGGTAGACAGTGCAATTTCCAGGTGGAAAGCAAAGTCCGACGCCACCGCATCGCCGGCGTGGGCCGCACTTTCATTCAAGGCATCGAGGGCCGCACGCATGGCCGCCAGTTGCTCATCGCTGCGACGCAGCGCCGCGAGGCCCGCAGACTCCACTTCCAGGCTGATACGCAGCTCCAGAATCGCCAGCACATCGCGCAAGGTCACCACGGTGGCCGGGTCTATGCGAAAACCGCTGGGGCTTGGCGTGTCCAGCACGAAGGTGCCGATACCGTGGCGAGTCTCGACCTGCCCCGCCGCTTGCAGGCGCGAGATGGCTTCACGGACCACCGTCCGGCTGACGCCATGGGCGTCCATGATCGCCGACTCGGTCGGCAGCTTGTCGCCGCGTTTGAGCTGGCCATCGCGGATCTGCTCGGACAACACCGTGACCAATTCCTGGGCAAGGCTGCGGCGCTTGCGGGGAAGACGTGGGGCGGCGCTGGCGTTTTCCATGATGAACCATCTTTCTCGACGAACTAAAGACCGCATCATAGCCCATGGTGGTTGTACGATCACCGTTCTGGCGCGACTTTCATCCATATCCTTCACGCAAAAAAAATGCCCCGACCGACGTCGGGGCATTTTTCAGACGGGTGTGTAAGCGAAATCCGCCTACTTCACCACTTTCAGGCTTGGCCGACCGCTAGGGCGCGGCGGCTCGGTATCCGGTGGCGGTACATCATCACCGTCTTCGCCTTCGATCGTTTCGTCATCCTCCAAAGGCGACTCCAGATCGAACACCATGCCCTGGCCATTTTCCCGGGCGTAGATCCCGAGGATGGCACCGATGGGCACGAACAGCGTATGGGGCACACCGCCGAAACGCCCTTCGAAGCTCACCGCTTCGTTGTCCATGTGCAGGTGGCGCACGGCACTGGGCGATACGTTCAGCACAATCTGTCCGTCACTGGCAAAACCCTGGGGTACCTGAACCGCAGGAAATTCGGAATTGACCAGCATGTGCGGGGTGCAATCGTTGTCCACAATCCACTCATAGAGCGCGCGGACCAGGTAAGGTCGACTGGAGTTCATCAACGGCTCCTTAAGCCTTAGCGCATATCACGTTCGGCACCAGACAGACTCGCCTGGAAAGCCTCACGCGCAAACTGGCGCTCCATGTAATCAAGCAACGGCTTGGCCGGCCGTGGCAGTTCAATGCCCAGAATCGGCAAGCGCCAGAGTATGGGTAATAGGCAGCAATCCACCAAGCTTTGTTCCTCACTGAGGAAAAAAGGTTTATCGGCGAACAACGGCGAAACGCCGGTGAGGCTCTCGCGCAATTCCTTGCGCGCCTGCACACGAGCGGCTTCTTTGGAACGCGAATCCAGGATCACATCCACCAACCCGCACCAGTCACGCTGGATCCGATGGATCAGCAGGCGGCTGTTGGCACGCGCCACCGGGTACACCGGCAGCAAAGGCGGATGAGGGTAACGCTCATCCAAGTATTCCATCACCACGGTAGACTCCCACAACGCCAGGTCACGATCGACCAGGGTGGGCAAGCTGCCGTAAGGGTTCACTTCGATCAGCTTCGGCGGCTGACGGCCCGCCTCCACACTGATGATCTCGGCGCTGACACCCTTCTCTGCGAGCACGATGCGTACTCGGTGGGAATAGTGGTCGGCGGGGTCGGAGTAACAGGCCAACCGGTTGGTCACGCCCATGGCGGTCCTCCTCGCTTGTTGAAATTATCGAAAGCTCAAAAACGAGCGCGCCCAGAAAGCATCCCTGTAACGTCCGGTTCAAACCGACGCTACGTGTTCAGAGATGCCGCTGGGCGCGCAAGATTAACAGCAATTGCTTACGGTTGGATCAATGCACATCCTTCCAGTATTCACGCTTGAGCAAATAAGCGAATACAAAGAAGAAAGCCAGGTACAGCAAGACGTAGGTACCGATGCGCTGATGCTGCAGTTTGACCGGGTTGGCCGAGTAGGCCAGGAAGGTCACCAGGTTCTTGACCTTCTCGTCGAACTGCTCTTCGTTCAGCGTACCGGTCTTGGGCACGATGGTCAGTTGATCGCACGCTTCATGGGTCAGCGGCGTGCCGGTCAACGGATCATATTGCTTCTTGCCGTCTTCAACGACCTGAACCTGTTTGCATCCTACCACCTGGCGCCCCTGCAGGCCGACCAGAACGTTCGGCATGCCGACGTTCGGGAAGACTTTGTTGTTCACGCCATAGGGGCGTGCAGGGTCTTCGTAGAAGGATTTGAGGTAACCGTAGAGCCAGTCGGTACCGCGCACACGAGCCACCAGGGTGAGGTCGGGGGGCGCGGCGCCGAACCAGGTCTTGGCGTCGGCCGGCTGCATGCCGATGTTCATGTGGTCGCCGATCTTGGCGCCTGTGAACACAGCATGGCTGAGCATCACCTCATGGGGAATTCCCAGGTCATCGGCAACGCGCTCGTACCGTTGGAACTTGGCGCTGTGGCACCCCATGCAGTAGTTGGTGAATGTACGCAGCCCATCCTGCATGGCGGCTTTGTCAGACACATCGATATCGACTTTTTCCAGCTGCGCACCATGTTCGGCAGCGAAGGACAGTAGCGGCAGCGCCGCAAGCACGAATGCAACGAGTAATTTTTTCATCAGCCAGTCACCCTTTCCGGAACCGGTTTGGTCTTCTCGAGCCGGGTATAGAACGGCATCAGAATAAAGTAGGCGAAGTACAGGAAGGTGCAGACCTGCGACAGCAAGGTCCGTTCAGGGGTGGGCGCCAATACACCCAACACACCCAGGATCACGAACGAAATGCAGAACACCCACAGCCAGATCTTGCTCAGCCAGCCTTTGTAGCGCATTGACTTGACCGGGCTACGGTCGAGCCACGGCAGCACGAACAGCACCGCGATGGCCGCGCCCATGGCGATCACGCCCATGAGTTTGTCGGGGATCGCACGCAAGATCGCGTAGAACGGCGTGAAGTACCAGACCGGGGCAATGTGCTCAGGTGTCTTGAAGGCGTTGGCCTGTTCGAAGTTAGGCTTCTCCAGGAAATAACCACCCATCTCCGGGAAAAAGAACACGATCGAGCAGAACACAAACAGGAACACGACCACGCCGACAATGTCTTTCACGGTGTAGTACGGGTGGAACGGAATGCCATCCAGCGGGATGCCGTTTTCGTCCTTGTGCTTCTTGATGTCCACGCCATCCGGGTTGTTGGAACCCACTTCGTGCAGCGCCAGGATATGCAATACCACCAGGCCCAGGATCACGATCGGCAAGGCCACCACGTGCAGGGCGAAGAAGCGGTTCAGGGTGATGCCGGAGATCAGGTAGTCACCACGAATCCACTGGGTCAGGTCGTTGCCGATCACCGGGATTGCGCCGAACAGCGAGATGATCACCTGGGCGCCCCAGTAAGACATCTGGCCCCAAGGTAGCAGGTAGCCCATGAAGGCTTCGGCCATCAGCGCCAGATAGATCAACATGCCGAAGACCCACACCAGCTCACGGGGCTTCTGGTACGAGCCGTAGAGCAGGCCGCGGAACATGTGCAGGTAGACGACGATAAAGAACGCCGACGCGCCGGTGGAGTGCAGCAGGCGCAGGATCGAGCCGTACTCGACATCACGCATGATGTATTCGACAGAGGCAAACGCCTCTTCCGCCGACGGCGTGTAGCTCATCGTCAACCACACGCCGGTTACGATCTGGTTGACCAGCACCAACAGGGCCAGGGAGCCGAAGAAGTAGAAGAAGTTGAAGTTTTTCGGCGCGTAATATTTGCTGAGATGGTCTTCCCACATTTTAGTGGCGGGGAAGCGCGCATCCACCCAATCCATGAACTTGCTCATCACGCGTTCTCCTTGTCGAGGCCAATGACAATGATGTCGTCAGATTCGTAATTGTGAGGAGGAACCGGCAGGTTCAGGGGGGCGGGCTGGGATTTATAGACGCGGCCCGCGAGGTCATAGTGGGAACCGTGGCACGGGCAGAAATAACCGCCGACCCAGTCTTTGCCCAAATCGACAGGCGCCACTTCCGGGCGGAAGGTAGGTGAGCAACCCAGATGGGTACAAAGACCAACCAGCAGCAGAATCTCTGGTTTGATCGAACGTGCTTCGTTCTTGGCGTAGGCGGGCTGGTCGGACTTTTCGGATGTCGGGTCAGACAGCTGGCCTTCGATCTTCTTCAAATTCCCCAGGATTTCCTCGGTACGACGAACAATGAAAACCGGCTGGCCGCGCCACTCAGCAATCATCTGCTGGCCTGGCTCGATCTTGCTGACATTCACCTTCACCGGTGCACCTGCGGCTTTCGCCTTGGCACTGGGAAACCATGACCCCACGAACGGGACCGCAGCCCCCACCGCTCCTGCAGCACCCACCACGGATGTGGCTGCTACCAAGAAGCGACGCCGGCCTGCATTCACGCCGTCATTGCTCATTCAGTCCTCTCCCATCAGCTTTTTGGCCTGTTAAATCAGGCGTCTACTAAGTGTTGAATCTTTACTTATAAAAATTTTGACGGATGGTAATGAAAAGCCCCACGTATGACAAGGGAATTGCCCGGGGCTCCGTCTCCAGGCCTTGTAGTATAGGGGGTCTACGGATGTGGCAAGTTGTCACGGCGAAAAATGTGCATAAATCACAGGCAATAAAAAACGCCCAGCTCCGTGAGGAGGCTGGGCGTTTTTGTGGAACGTAAAGCGAATTAACGCTTCGAGTACTGCGGACGCTTACGCGCTTTACGCAGACCGACTTTCTTACGTTCAACTTCACGAGCATCGCGAGTCACGAAGCCAGCTTTGCGCAGAGCGCCACGCAGGGTTTCGTCGTACTGCATCAGAGCGCGAGTGATACCGTGGCGGATTGCGCCAGCTTGACCACTTACACCGCCACCGATAACGGTGACGTAGATGTCGAACTTTTCAACGGTCTCGGTCAATTCCAGCGGCTGACGAACTACCATGCGGGCAGTTTCGCGGCCGAAGAAGTTGTCCAGGGAGCGGTTGTTGATCGAGATGTTACCAGTGCCCGGACGCAGGAAAACGCGTGCGGTTGCGGTTTTGCGACGGCCAGTGCCGTAATTTTGAGTCGCCGACATAATGAACTATTCCGTTAAAACTTCAGTTCTTGGGGCTGCTGAGCAGCATGAGGGTGTACAGCGCCCGCATAGACTTTCAGCTTGCGAAACATATCGCGACCCAGTGGGCCCTTAGGCAGCATGCCTTTGACCGCGATTTCGATCGGGGCTTCAGGCTTCTTGGCAATCAGGCCTTCGAAGTTGGAAGACTTGATACCGCCTGGGAAACCGGAGTGACGGTAGTACATTTTGTCGCTTGCTTTGTTGCCGGTTACACGAACCTGCTCAGCATTGATGATGACGATGTAGTCGCCGGTATCAACGTGCGGGGTGTATTCAGGCTTGTGCTTGCCACGCAGACGGCTGGCGACTTCAGTGGCCAGACGACCCAGGGTCTGACCAGCGGCGTCGACGACAAACCAGTCGCGCTGAACTGTTTCCGGTTTTGCAGTAAAAGTTGTCATTCTTTAATAGCCTCAGGGGCCGCCTGTAAATTTAGACGGCGGATCTTACTGAATAGTGCGTACTTTGACAAGGTCAAAGGCAGCCGGATACAGACGCTATCGGGGGCTCGGGTCGGCGCGTCCGTTCAACGGCAAGATTCTTCGGCAGGCGGCGCATCACTTCCACTGCAGAAAGAGGTGGGCAATTATGCAGATTGCGAAAAAAAATTCAACCTGCTTTTATGATTGTTTTCCCCCGAAGGAGTACCCGATGGATTACCGACAGCTGGGCCGCACCGATCTGAATGTCAGCGCGATCGCGTTGGGCACCATGACCTGGGGCGAGCAGAACAGCGAGGCAGAGGCCTTCGCGCAGATCGAACGGGCCAAGGCCGCGGGGATCAACTTCCTCGACACTGCAGAAATGTACCCGGTGCCGCCCAAGGCCGACACCTACGCCACCACCGAGCGCTACATCGGCAACTACTTCAAAAGCCGTGGTGACCGCGCCGACTGGATCCTTGCCAGCAAAATCGCCGGCCCCGGCAACACCATCGACTACATCCGCGATGGCCACCTGCGCCACAACCGCAAGCACATCGGCGCAGCCCTCGACGCCAGCCTCAAGCGCCTGCAGACCGACTGGATCGACCTCTACCAACTGCATTGGCCGGAGCGCAGCACCAACTTCTTCGGCCAGTTGAGCTACAAGCACAAGGACGAAGACGACCTCACGCCACTGGAGGAAACGCTCGAAGCCCTGGATGAACAGGTGAAGGCCGGCAAGATCCGCCACATTGGCCTGTCCAACGAAACGCCGTGGGGCACCATGAAGTTCCTCGCCCTGGCCGAAGCCCGCGGCTGGCCGCGTGCAGTGTCGATCCAGAACCCCTACAACCTGCTCAACCGCAGCTTTGAAGTGGGCCTGGCGGAAGTTGCCATTCGTGAGCAGTGCGGCTTGCTGGCCTATTCGCCTTTGGCGTTCGGCATGCTCAGTGGCAAGTATGAAGACGGCGCACGTCCGGCCAAGGCGCGCCTGACCGAGTACAGCCGTTTCAGCCGCTACTTCAACCCGCAATCGGAAGCGGCGTGCAGCCGATATGTGGCGTTGGCGCGCAAGCATGGCCTGGACCCGGCGCAGATGGCGCTGGCGTTTGTGACACAGCAGCCGTTTGTGACCAGCAATATCATTGGGGCCACATCACTGGAACAACTGGACAGCAACATCGCCAGTGCCGAACTGAAATTGTCGAAAGAGGTGCTGGAAGGGATTGAGGCGATTCAGAAGGATCATCCGAATCCAGCACCTTGATTGATCCGCACTGATCGTTCCCACGCTCTGCGTGGGAATGCCGCCTTGGACGCTCTGCGTCCGCTTTCAGAGTCGTGACGCGGAGCGTCACATGAGGCGTTCCCACGCGGAGTGTGGGAACGATCAATCAAGAGCACCTAACAATCAAAGTGCCCGCGCAATGATCTCCTTCATGATCTCATTGGTCCCCGCATAAATGCGCTGCACCCGCGCATCCGCCCAGGCCCGGGCAATCGGGTATTCCCACATGAAGCCGTAGCCGCCATGCAACTGCACGCACTCATCGAGCACCTTGCATTGCAGGTCCGTGGCCCAGTACTTGGCCATCGCCGCCGTGGGCACGTCCAGCTTGCCTTCCAGATGCAAGGCCATGCACTGATCGACAAACACGCGGCCAATCTGAATCTCGGTGGCCATCTCCGCCAGCTTGAACCGGGTGTTCTGGAAATCGGCAATCGCCTTGCCGAACGCCTTGCGCTCTCGCGTGTACTCGAGGGTCCATTGCAACGCCGCTTCGGCTGAAGACAGCGCGCCAATCGCCACGGTCAGGCGTTCTTGTGGCAGTTCCTGCATCAGGTAGGTAAAGCCCATGCCCGCCTGGCCCAGCAGATTTTCCTTGGGCACGCGCACATCCTGGAAGAACAGCTCCGAGGTGTCCTGCGCCTTCATGCCGACTTTCTCCAGGCGCTTGCCCTTGTCGAAGCCCGGCGTGTCGGCTTCCACCAGGAACAGACTGGTGCCCTTGGCGCCAGCCTTGGGATCGGTCTTGGCGACGACAATCACCAGATCAGCCAGGTAGCCGTTGGTGATAAAGGTCTTGGAGCCGTTGATCACATACTCATCGCCGTCCAGCACTGCGCTGGTCTTGACCCCTTGCAGGTCAGAACCGGCGCCCGGCTCGGTCATGGCAATGGCCGTGACCATCTCCCCGGAGATCAACTTGGGCAGGTACTTGTGCTTCAGTGCTTCACTGCCGTAATGCAGGATGTAAGGCGCGACGATATCCGAGTGCAGGGAAAAGCCGATGCCGGTCAAACCCAGGCGGCTGACTTCTTCGATCACCACCGCGCTGTAGAGAAAATCCGCGCCCAGCCCGCCATATTCCTCTGGCAGGTGGGAACACAACATGCCCGCCTCCCCCGCCTGGTTCCACAGGTTACGTTCGATATAGCCCTGCTTTTCCCATTGCCCATGGAAGGGCACGGCGTGCTTTTCGAGAAAGGTGCGCACGCTCTCACGGAAGAGTTCGTGCTCCGAGCTGAACAAGGTTCTGGGGATCATGGGTCACCTGCGTGGATTGTCGGACAAGGACGAGCCCACAGAGCCTATGCCCCGAAGGCGTCACGGGACACTGGACACATGCGACAAAAAATAAGACGATCCAGCCGTCTGGTGACCACTTTCCCCTATAAGAATAAATGAAATTATGTCTAACCAAATCTCCACGCCGTTGCGGCGCGTCAGCATTTTGGCCATTGATCGGGTATTCGCTTCAACCCTCATGCAAGCCAAGGATTTCTTCCATCTCGCCAGCCTGCGCCATGGCAAACAGCAAGGCCTGGGCCTGACCCCAGGGTTCGAAACGCGCCTGGTCAGCCCCGACGGCCAGTCCGTGCGCAGCTTCAGCGATGTGATCATGCCGGTGGACGGCGGCCTCGAAGACGCCGACATCATTGTGCTGCCAGCTTTCTGGGACGACTTCGATGCCCTGTGCTCGCGCTACCCGCAAGTGCTGCCGTGGCTGCGCGAACAGCACGCCCGCGGCGCCGTACTCTGCGGCGAGGCCACCGGGGTGTTCTGGCTGGCCGAAGCCGGGCTGCTCGATGGCAAGGAGGCGACCACCTACTGGCGCTTCTTCAATGCCTTCAGCGAGCGTTTCCCCAAGGTGCAGCTCAATCAGGACAAGCACCTCACGGATGCCGATAACCTGTATTGCGCCGGTGGCACCACGTCGGCCTGCGACCTTTATATCTACCTGATCGAACGCTTCTGCGGCGCCAACATCGCCCAGGCGGTGGCCCGCGACATTCTCTATGAGGTGCAGCGCAACTATTCACCGGGGCGGATCGGGTTTGGCGGGCAAAAGCTGCATCAGGACGTGATCATCCTGCAGATCCAGCATTGGCTTGAAGAGCACTTTGCCGACAAATTCCGCTTTGAAGACGTCGCCCGGGAACACGGCATGAGCATCCGCAACTTCATGCGCCGCTTCCAGACCGCGACCGGTGACAAGCCGCTGCATTACCTGCAACGCCTGCGCATCGAGACCGCCAAGGGCCTGCTCTCGGGCAGCCGCAAGAGCATCAAGACCATCAGCTACGAGGTGGGTTACGACGATGCGAGTTTCTTTGCGCGGTTGTTCAGGCAGCACACGGAGTTGTCGCCCAACCAGTATCGCCAGCAATTTCAGCAGGCCGCCTGACTCCAGGCCAACACAAACCATTGTGGGAGCTGGCTTGCCTGCGATGACGGTGTATCAGCCTGCCTAAAGTTGACTGATACACCCCCATCGCGGGCAAGCCCGGCTCCCACATTAGATCTCCATTGAGCCGGAGATTGATTAAGGCTTGTGGCCGCGCGACAGGAACTCGTGGGACTGCATTTCCAGCAGGCGGCTCAGGGTGCGTTGGAATTCGAAATTCAAGCGGCCGCCGGTATAGAGGTCCTTGAGTTCGACTTCCGCCGAGATGATCAGCTTGACGTTACGGTCGTAGAACTCATCGACCATGTTGATGAACCGTCGGGCGATATCGTCGGTGGTCACGCCCATCTGTTCCACACCACTCAAGATCACGGCGTGGAAGATCTTGCCCAGCTCGATGTAATCGTTCTGGCTGCGTGGCCCATCGCACAGTTGGCGGAACTCGAACCAGGCCACGTCATCGCAGGTGCGCAGCGCGATGATTTCGCGGTTCTCGATCATCAGCTTGTCGTTTTCCACCGCTTGCGTGCATTCCGGCGTCAGCGCACGGAAGCTTTTCTTCAGGCTTTCGTGCGCCGCTTCGTTGAGCGGGAAGTGGAACAGCTCGGCTTGCTCCAGGTGACGCAAGCGGTAGTCGACGCCGCTGTCGACGTTGACGATATCGGTGTTCTGCTTGATCAGCGCAATGGCCGGCAGGAAGCGCGCACGTTGCAGGCCATCCTTGTACAGGCCATCGGGCACGATGTTCGACGTGGCCACCAGGGTCACACCGTTCTTGAACAGTTCTTCCATCAGCGTGCCAAGGATCATGGCGTCGGTGATGTCGGAGACGAAGAATTCATCGAAGCAGATCACCCGGGCCTCTTGGGAGAAACGCTTGGCGATGATGGTCAGCGGGTTTTTCTCGCCCGGCAGGGTCTTCATCTCTTCGTGCACGCGCTTCATGAAGCGGTGGAAGTGCGTACGCACCTTTTCCTTGAACGGCAGCGCTTCAAAGAAGGTGTCTACCAGGTAAGTCTTGCCACGGCCCACGCCGCCCCAGAAATACAGGCCCTTGACCGGCGTGTGGTCTTTCTTGCCAAACAGCTTGCTGAACATCCCTGGCTTGCTTTGCGACGCGGCCACGAGGTCCTCGTACAGGCGCTGCAAATGACGCACGGCATTTTCCTGGGCCGCGTCGTGGAAGAACTCGGGGCGTTTCAGATCAGCTTGATATCGTTCTAGGGGCGTCATAATTTCGTTAGCAAGGCAACAAAAACGGGCCGACACTGTAACGACGGCCCTGGATAATGGCAATCAACCCTTGGTCGGGTTAATCCTCGATTGGGGTTAACGCAGCGCGCAAAGCGGCGATGGCGGCATCGCGAGATGAAATCTCTTCGAAGAAAGGCCCATCTGCGATGCAGTAGCCTTCCAGCCAGACGCTGAAGGTGGTTCCTTCTTCGCGAATATCCAGTGCCTTACCCGACTGAAGATCTTTAGTTGCAGCGCCTGCCAACTTACCATCAGAAAATTTGCGCGAAACTAGAAGCTGTTCACCGTTAGGCGCCAACAGGCGGAAGCGGAAGCTGCCATCGTCTTCACGGAAGCTCACAAACCGTGCAGCCTTCGCTGCTTTTTTCTTGGTGACGACCGGCACCGCCGCCTGGTTGACGAACGAACGCAGGCCCACCGCTTCACGCAGCTCGGCCAGGAACGGTGCCGCCACAGCGCGGGCCTTCTTGGCGCCGACCTGCAGCAGGTCTTCCATGTCCGATGGGCGCTCCATCAGTTGATGGTAACGCTCGCGCGCTTCGCCGAGCTGGCCGTCGAGCAGTTGGAACAGACGGTTCTTCGCCTCGCCCCAGCCCAGGCCTTCTAGCAGCTCACCACGGAATTGGGCTTCCTGGGCCTTGGTCGCGAACGCCTGGTACAGGGTGAGCAGGTGCGAATTGTCCGGATCCTTGGCTTCGCCTGGCGCGCGGGAGTCGGTGACGATCCGCGAGATCGCGTCCTTCATGTCCTTGGCGCTGGTGAACAACGGGATGGTGTTGTCGTAGCTCTTGGACATCTTGCGACCATCCAGGCCTGGCAAGGTGGCCACGCTTTCTTCGATCAGCGCCTCGGGCATGGTGAAGAATTCTTTACCGTTGCCGAACAGGTGGTTGAAGCGCTGGCCGATGTCGCGGGCCATTTCCACGTGCTGGATCTGGTCGCGGCCCACCGGCACCTTGTGCGCATTGAACATCAGGATGTCCGCTGCCATCAGCACCGGGTAGCTGTACAGGCCCATGCTGATGCCCGCATCCGGGTCTTCACCGTTTTCCACGTTCTTGTCCACCGAGGCCTTGTAGGCATGGGCGCGGTTGAGCAGGCCCTTGGCGGCAACGCAGGTCAACAGCCAGGTCAGCTCGGGGATTTCCGGGATGTCCGACTGGCGGTAGAAGGTCACCCGGTTCACATCCAGGCCACCGGCCAGCCAGGTCGCGGCGATTTCCATACGCGAGCGCTGGATGCGCTGCGGGTCATCGCATTTGATCAGGGCATGGTAGTCGGCCAGGAAGTAGAAGGAATCGGCATTCGCGTCTTCGCTGGCGAGGATCGCCGGGCGAATCGCACCGGCGTAGTTGCCCAGGTGCGGCGTGCCGGTGGTGGTGATGCCGGTGAGGATACGGGTACGGGTCGTCATGGGTGATCGCTTGTCATCAATTCGAAAGGCGTGGCAGCACCAGATCCTTGAGATCGGTCAGCTTGCCGTGAAAAAAGTGTCCGCATTCTGCCACTTTCAGCAACTCATGGGGGCGTTTGAGGGCGGCGGACCAGTCGTAGACCAGCTGCGGGTCAACCACTTCGTCGCTTTCCGGTTGGATCAGGGTCAACGGGCAGCCCAGCGGTAACGCGTCGGTATCGCGCAGGCGCATCACCGCAGCGGCAATCATGAACAGGTGTGCGAGCTTTTCACCTTTGGCTTCCAGGCGGCCGCCGAGGCTGGCGGCCACATACCCACCGAAAGAAAAACCGAGCAAGGTGATTGGCAGGTCCGGGTGCTTTTCCCGCAGCCAGGTGGCGGCCGCTTCAGCATCGTCGACCTCACCGGTGGACATATCGTGAGTACCGGCACTGGCACCTACGCCACGGTAATTGAAGCGCAAAGTAATCAAACCCGCATCGCGGGCAGTGCGTTGCAGGGTCGAGACGACTTTATTGAGCATGGTCCCCCCCTGCACCGGGTTAGGGTGGCAAACCAGCGCCAGGCCACGTGGTTCGGGGTGATCCAGGTACAAGGCTTCCAATTGGCCCACCGGGCCATCGATCAAAACGGGGGTTTCACGCATGAGCAAGGATGAACTCCGTGACCTCTCAAGGGGTCGACTCGTCTAGCTAAAAGTCTGTGCATGGCATCATTGCGAGCTTAATCGCGGTATACAGCGCAGGTTTGAGCCGTTAACGTAAAGCAAAGCCGTTTATAGAGGAAGGACTCGTGGAACACTCGCTCTTAGTTTGGTTGTTGCCGACTCTTGCCCTGGTTGCCGGTGTCGCCATTGGTTTCCTGGTTGCCCGCCTGCTGCCGAATGCCGCGCCTAACCGCACGCAGCGTCAGCTGGATGACATTCAGGAACGTTTTGACAGTTATCAGAACGAGGTTGTTACCCACTTCAACAGCACCGCGACCCTGGTCAAGAAGCTCACCCAGAGCTACCAGGAAGTACAGGATCACCTCGCCGATGGCGCTAACCGCCTGGCCCTCGACGACATCACCCGCCAGCGCCTGCTGGCCGCGCTGCATTCCGATGCACCGCAAACCCCACGGGAACGCCTGACCCCGCCTCGGGAAAACCAGGAGCCACCACGGGACTACGCGCCAAAGACGCCGAACGCTCCAGGCATGTTGGATGAGCATTACGGCTTGAAGAAGTAAGTCATCTTCGAGCAACAAAAAGCCCGGCTGATCGATGATCTGCCGGGCTTTTTGTTGGGTGCCTGAACCATCAGACAACACCATGCCCCTGTGGGAGCTGGCTTGCCTGCGATAGCGGTGTGCCCGTTGACACACCTGCCTCAGACACTCCGCCATCGCGGGCAAGCCCGGCTCCCACATTGAGCGAGCAGGCACTCAAGTGAGTTGTTGTTCCTGCAACCGCCCACCGTCGATGCGCACATGCCGCCCATGAAAGCGCTTGAGGCTGCTGCGGTGGCCGACGCTGACGATGCTCAACCCCGGCAACTCATCGATCAACGCCTGGTACAAGGTTGCTTCGTCTTCTTCATCCATGGCCGAGGTAGCCTCATCCATGTACAGCCATCGCGGTGCAAACAACAGCGCACGGGCAAAGGCCAGGCGCTGTTGCTCGCCGGGCGAGAGCATGCGTTGCCAGTGGTTGGCTTCATCCAGGCGGCTGACCAGATGGGGCAGGCGACAGGTTTCCAGCACCTGTGCATAACGTTCTGGTGAATAGACACTGTCGTCCTGTGGATAACTCAACACGGCCTTGAGCGTACCAATCGGCAGGTAAGGCTTTTGCGGCAGGAACAGGTAGCGCGTCGCCGGCAAGCGAATGCTGCCATGACCGGCGGGCCACAGATGCCCCATCGCCCGCAGCAAAGTGCTCTTGCCGCTGCCGGAACGCCCGCTGAGCATGACGCGCTGGCCAGGCTCCACGGTCATGTGGGCGTCGGTGAGCAAATGGCGGCCGTCGGCCAGGTCCATGCCCAGGTCCTTGATCACCAGGCGCTCGCCTTCAGGGCGCACGTCGATCGCCGGCGTGCGTTGCTCGTTGTCGCTCATGGCCTGCTGGAAACTCAGCAGACGGTCGCTGGTGGCGCGCCATGTCGCCAGCTCCGAATAGGCGTTGATAAACCAACTGAAGTTCTCTTGTACGTTGCCGAACGCCGAGTTGATTTGCATCAGCTCGCCCAGCTCGATCTTGCCAGTGAAGTAGCGCGGCGCGGCGACGATAAAGGGGAAGATGATCGCGATCTGGCTGTAGCCAGCGGTGAAAAAGGTCAGGCGCTTGGACACTTTCATGATGTCCCAGAAGTTCTGCCAGACCTTGCCGAAGCGCGAACTCAGGCGTTGCCTTTCATTCGGCTCGCCGTTGTACAGGGCAATACTTTCGGCATTCTCACGCACCCGCACCATGGAAAAACGCAGGTCCGCTTCGAAGCGTTGCTGTTGATTGCTCAGGCCGATCAAGCGCCGGCCGATCAAGTGCGTCAGCCAACTGCCCACAGCGGCGTACAGCAGCGCACACCAGAACATGTAACCGGGGATGGTGACGCCGAACACTTCGATGCTACCCGAGACGCCCCACAGGATGATCGAGAATGACACCAGGCTGACCACGTTACGCAGCAACCCAAGGCCCAGACTCAAGGTACCGGACGTGAAGTTGTTAAGGTCTTCGGAAATCCGCTGGTCCGGGTTATCGGTGTAGCCGCCCTGCTCCAGCTGGTAATAATTCTTGTGGGCCAGCCAACGGCTGAAGTGTTTTTCGGTGAGCCAGGCGCGCCAGCGAATCGTCAGCATCTGGGTCAGGTAAAGGCGGTACACCGCGCCGAGTATCGCCACCGCCGCGATCCCGCCGAAATAGCCGATCAGTTGCCAGAAGGCCGCGGTGTCTTTCTTCTCCAGGGCGTTGTAGAAGTCTTTGTACCAGTGGTTGATCCACACGGAGATCGCCACGCTGAACAGCGACAGGCCAATCACTGCGGCCAGCAGCAGCCAGGCCCTGCCCTTCTCTTCACTGCACCAATAGGGTGTGATCATCGCCCAGGTTCGGCGGAAGAATTGCCCACGCACCGCGTCGTTGACCGCGCGATATTCAGCATTCTGATTCATCGTTCAGGCTCGGTAGGAAAAAGTCACAGGCGTTTGAACCGATCATAGGTGATCGGTTCGTGCGTCCGTGCAGCCTGAAGCGAGTTGTTCAGTCGCCGTTCAGCGTCGTACCGGGCGCTTCTGCAACTTGCGTTGCAGCGTGCGGCGGTGCATGCCCAGGGCGCGGGCGGTGGCGGAGATGTTGCCTTCGTGTTCGGTCAACACGCGCTGGATGTGTTCCCACTGCAGGCGGTCCACCGACATCGGATTTTCCGGCACCAGGGTGTCGAGGTCGGCATGCTCGGACAGCAAGGCGGCCAGCACATCGTCGGCATCCGCTGGCTTGCACAGGTAATTGCAGGCGCCGCGCTTGATCGCCTCGACGGCGGTGGCGATGCTGGAGTAACCGGTGAGGATCACCACGCGCATTTCCGGGTCGAGTTCCAGCAGCTTGGGCAGCAGCACCAGGCCCGAGTCGCCGTCCATTTTAAGGTCGAGGGCGGCGTAGTCCGGCAGGTCGGCCTGGGCGATGGTCAGGCCTTCTTCGGCAGAACCTGCGGTGCTGACGCGAAAACCGCGCCGGCTCATGGCGCGCGCCATCACGCGGGTAAAGGTCGCGTCGTCATCTACCAGCAACAGGTGCGGCAGTTCTTCGCCTTCGACTTGGATCTCGTCACTCATCGATATCTCCTCGTGCGACACGGGGCAGGCGCAGCTCGGTGAGCGTGCCACCTTCCTCATGACTATAGAGCTTCACTGAGCCGCCCGCGCGGGTCACGCTGGCCTTGCTCAAAAACAGGCCCAGGCCGAAGCCTTTGCCCTTGGTGGTAAAGAAGGGTTTGCCGATTTGCTCGGCAATGGCCAGCGGCACGCCCGCGCCGTGGTCACGAATGCTGATAGTGACGTTTTCCGCGTCCCAGTCCAACTGCACCCCGAGGCCTTCAGGGCAGGCATCGGCTGCATTGTTCAGCAAGTTGAGCAGCGCCTGGGTCAGGTCCGGCGGTGGCGCCATGCGCGGTACGCTGCCTTGGCCCAGCAGGTTGAAACGGTAACTGGCTTCGGGACGCATCAGGTGCCAGCGGTTGAGTGCCTCATCGAGCCACTGGGTGACGTCTTGCATTTCGACCGCCAGACGGCGGTTGGCTTCGGCGGCGCGCACCAGTTGCTGGAGTGTCAACTTGCACTGCTTGACCTGTTCCTGCAGCACACTCAAATCATCTTGCAGGGCCGGGTCGTGATGGTCCTGGGTCATTTCCTTGAGCAGCACGCTCATGGTCGCCAACGGCGTGCCCAACTCATGGGCGGCGCCAGCGGCCTGGGTGGCAACGGCCAGCAGTTGCTGGTCACGCAGGCCCTCTTCACGGCGAATGGCGCGCAGTTCTTCCTGGCGGCGCAATTCTTCGGCCATGCGCGCGGCAAAGAAGGTAATGACTGCCGCAGACAGGGCGAAGCTCAACCACATCCCGTAGATCTGCAGGTTTTCCCGGGCGATGGGGAATGTCTGCAAGGGGTAGAACTGCGCCAACAGCAGGGTGTACAGCGTCAGCGCAATGCCCGACAGCACCACCGAATAGCGCCACGGCAGGGTGACGGCAGCGATGGTCAAAGGCACCAGATAGTAGGAGACGAAGGGGTTGGTAGAACCACCGGAGAAGTACAGCAACACGCTGTGGATAAACAGGTCGCAGGCCAGTTGCAGGGCGTATTCCAGCTCGGTCACAGGCCAAGTGGTGCGCAGTCGAATGGCGGTGAACACACACAATACGGTGGAGAACCCCAGGGTCACGGCCAATTGCAGCCAGGGCAGCGGCAGCAGGTCGAACCAATAGGCAAGCCCGACGGAACCGGCCTGTGCGGCCAATACCAGGGTGCGAATGAACGTCAGGCGCCAAAGGTTCTGGCGGGTGGCGGAAGTCAGTTTTACGGCGGCGAGCATGAGCTCTCCTGATGAGCGCTGCAGGTATATCGCACCGAGTATAACCAAGACACGAGGACGGCAGGGCTTATGCGGCAAACTGCCACAGCGCGGCCTTCTCCTGCCCACATAATTTGGCGCATTACTTACAGGAACCAAGGTGAGCATCGGACCACCCAGAGGCCTACCGCCCACCGATGGGCATCATCATGCCTCGCCACGCAGGAACGCTTTCATGCAGATGAATAACGCACTCCCCACTCAAAGGCCTTACACCGCTGAACCGCCATCGGGTGCCACTCTTAGCCGCCAGCGACGTGCGATAGACCAGAGCCCAAACAACGAGCAATACCTCGTGGAAAGCGTGCGCAGGGATTTATCCAATAACGGTGGTGACGGTTACGAACTCGTCAGCGTGAACCACGACCCCGGCAAGACGGTGGGAGCCCATGACAAAACAATTGTACCCGTGGATGTGGGGATCAATATCGACAGCGCCAGCAATGCCGAGAACCTGGCCTTGGCCTTCAAGTCGGTAACGCAAGATGCCGCGCAGACGGTCAAGCAACTGTTCAAAGACAAGTGGAACCTGGACATCGACCCGGACAGAACGTATCTGACGACGTTCAACTACAACACTACCGGCAAGCCGCCCTACCCGGCCAAGCTGGTCGAACAGATTACGCTGACGGACGCCCTGGTAAAAAACAGCCAGACTACGCCCGAAGGAAGGGGGGCGCTGGTTCCTCATTATGCCGGCGGCCCAGCAGTGAGGCTGGTCGATCACCTGCCCCATATTGCACCAGGCGTATTCGACGTCGCCGACCGATTCAACCCCAATCGCGAGTCGGCCCACATTACCCACACCTACCAAGGCATTTATACCGCCTCCACGCCCGGCACCCCGCAGGTCTATGCGCCTTCAACCCAGCTGTCAGTGTCGCCAAAGGACTTCAAGGAGCAAGTCTGGGCCACCGACTTCCAGCGCCCCTACATCGAGTTCCTTAACGACTTCTGGGACAAGCACGACCGTCAATACCCTATTGTGGCCAAGGCGGCACTCGTCAAAGCTGCACACTCGCAACATCAGGAGGGCAGCCTGACGCAGGAAGACAAACAACTGGTCCTGCGCGCAGCGGGGCTGCCTGGCAACACCCTGGCCTGGGCCGATACGCTGTTCAACGACCTCACACGCCCGACGCGGCCCGATCCTGGACTAGACGTAGGCCTGTTGAGCGTAGGGCAATACAAATCCACCGACCTGATGGTGATCACCGACAAAAACACCCGCCAGGGTGCCGATGGCAAACCGATCAACCGCACACTGCTGGTCATCCCGGGCAACTCTTCGCCAATCCACGCTTTTGACAGCGTAGAGCAAATGAAGCAGTGGTTGGCGAGCCAAGCCGCAGACCCGGAAAAACTCAAGGCACTGGAAGGACACTTCACCTTCAAGGACTTGAACAGCGGCCCGTTCAAAAGCGGCGTGCGTGAAATGCTCAAAGGGATGGCCGTGTGGCCCAAATATGCGCACCACCGTACCTGGCCTCCTGCAACGACCTTGAGCCTCCAGCGCTTCAACGCCACCGGGCGTTCAAATACCGGCCCTGATATCGACGCCACCGCCGATGTCTTTCAACAGATCGGCCAACGCCAATACGATCGGTCGTTCGACGACGCCAAGTCGCAGATCACCTCCGATGCCGACGTCACCAAAGCCAATATCCTGTCGGGCCTCAGCAAGGCAGCCATGATCGCGATGCTCTTTGCCCCGGTGGCCATCGCCGTGCCCGAAGTGGCTTTGGCGTTGGATGGGCTGTACATCGCCTCGGGTATCACCGAAGCAGGCATTGGCGCCGACGATTTGGCCAAGGGCAAACCCGGCGGCGTCGGTCATTTGATTTTTGGCGTGCTCAATGCCGCGCTGCCTGTAGCCACACGCCTGGTGTCCCAGGCCGGTACAGTGGTGGAAGAAGGGGCCTCGGCCAGTTCGCAACGCCCTGTTGGGCAGCCAGTGACTGATGCCCATCCGGGCAAGCCCTCGGTCGACCTTAACGTCGACAATAACTTTGCCTCCTTACTCCCCGAATCGGAACCTGTGGCGCCGGTCTCCGAAACACTGTCGACGGACGGTAAGTTGGTCACCCTCACGGGCACCAAGGATAACCTGGTCAAAGTCGAAGACAACCTGCACATTTTCACCGACATGAATAAAAATGGCCTGGAGCATCGCCTCAACATCATTGGCCATGGCGATGGCACCCATATTTATTACAAAGGTGGCAAACACACCCCGCAGGGGTTGTACAACACGCTCAAGCGCAATGGCATCTTCCCGGAGAGCTATGACAATATTCGCATTCTGAGCTGTTACTCCGGGGCGCAGGGCGAGAACTCCTTCGCCGCTCAATTTCAGCGGCTCACCGGACGCCCAGTGAAAGGCTATGTAGGTGAACTGACTGCCAGGTACTCGCCCGAAGAGATCCTGGGAGATAACCAGACAATCTACGAAAGTGGCAAACCCCCTGTAACCTTCGATCATCCCAGTCCCGACGATGGCGTTTCGGGTAAAGAATTCAAGCCGGTGAAGACCAACCCGTATTCGATTTTCGATCACCCGTTCAAATGGTGGAATTTCAGCTACAAGCCTGTGACGTTTACTCCAAAAGGGGCCACCCTGTAACAGGGTCCTCGCGTGGCGTGAGGGTAGCGCACGCCACGCTGAAATTTATTTGTATTGGGTAAACCCGACGAACCCCAAGGCTACGTCTACAGTCTTACCGAACACGAATATCCCCAGGAGCTTCCATGTCTCGTTTCACTCGCAGTGCAGTTGTTCTCACCCTCAGCGCCAGCGCCCTGGCCAGCCTGCCGGCTATGGCCGCCGATGCACTGAATTACAACCAGATCTCCCTGCGCGCCGAAGTCAGCCAGGAAGTGGCCCGCGACAAGATGATCGTCACCCTTTACACCGAATCGCAAAACGCCGACCCGGCCAAGCTCGCGGCCGAAATCACCACCACCCTGAACCAGGCGCTGGGCCAGGCTCGCGAAGTCAAAGGCGTGACCTTGCGCCAGGGCAGCCGCAACAGCTACCCGATCTACGACAGCAAGAACCAGAAGATCACTGGCTGGCGTGAACGTGCAGAACTGCGTATGGAAAGCGCGGACTTCCCGGCACTGTCCAAACTTACCGGCGAGCTGCTCAACACTCTGAAGATGGACAGCATGGACTTCGCCATCGCCGATGCCACGCGCAAGGCCAGCGAAGATGCGCTGCTCAAAGATGCCGTGGCTGCATTCAAGGCGCGTGCGCAACTGGCTACCGATGCACTCGGTGGCAAGGGCTACAAGATCGTCAACCTGAACTTCAACACTAATGGCTACCCGATGCCCTACGCCCGCAATGGCGGCATGATGATGAAAGCCGCCATGGCCGATTCAGCACCGACGCCTGAAGTGGAAGCCGGCACCAGCCAGGTCAACATGAGCGCCGACGGCGTGATCGAAGTTTTACAGTAACTTTTTTAGACAGGACAACGGCGCAACCCCACGGGGCTTGCGCCTTTTTTTTGCGCGTTAGCGCCACGTCATATCCAGCAGTACATCTCGCAGGAATCAAGTGCCCGGCTTCCACGACTCATTACTGCCATAGCTACCAGGGATGTGCTGGCATTTATTCATACAATGAGAGCCGAATTTATGTCCCTGTCACTCAATCCAATCCACAGGTTATCGCTGCCACTCGTAGTCGCCAAACCGACGTCGGCCATTCAAGCGCAGGCGACACCGCCCGCTGCAAAAACCGCCCACCCCGACGAAACAGCACTGCTCAAGGCCTATCTCGAGGCCGCACAACGTAAGGTGTTATACGGCAATGCCGGGCTTATAACCGTGCCGCCCCAGAGCACTCTGGGCCAGTGGCTTGGGCTGTATCGCATGCATTTGGAAAACGCCGTGGTACAAGGCTGGCTGCAGGAACAACACTTCGCCCCGGACACCTTGCTTTCAATCAACCCGTCTACAGGTACCTTGTCCGCCAAGGTCGAGGGCAAAACTAAAACCTTCCATCTCTCGGATTCATCAGGCTGGGGACAAATTTCAGGACCATTGCTGGACGCCGCAAAAGTTATCGCCCCTGGAAATAACGGTGATTTACGTGTGAGGCTGCGCAAGGACTCCATCAAGGTCAGCGCAAAAGTGGTGGCCAACTTTGAAGGTGTGCCCCTTCCCCAAAAGCTGTCACAGGCTCGAACACAAATAAGGCACCTGGAACACAAAGACACCTTCGATCCTATCCCCGCCGATGACCGCCTGCGCCCTGCCAGCAGCCGCTCGCCACAGGCGCTGCAGGTGCAAAAACACAACGCCGCCAACTACTACAGCACCGCACCACAAGCCTTGGCTTACAAGCGCATGGCAGTTGACGTCGCCGACAACCTGCCCAATACGCGGGCAGAGGCCAAAAAGTGGGCGGATGACCTGCTGCTCAAACTCACGGGCAAACCTATCGACTCCGACACCGTGTACTTGAACCGTTTCAAAGGTGGCGAAAGCGCAGACACGGCGACCGGCTGGGAACACACCTTTCAAGAACCCTGGTCTTCGCTGCGCTTGCCCGACGCCTTGCTGAAGAACTTCTCCGAGCACGACTGGGTGCCCGGCAACCTGGACCTGGAAGCGGGGCTGTATACCCAGCCTGCTGGGCAAAGCGAAAAAGACGGCTACGGCAAACACAATCAAATCGACCTCAAGCCGTCCCAAGTGATGCATGAAAGCTGGAAAACCGACTTTCAGACCCAAATGACCCAGAAGATTGACCACTTCTGGAGCACGCATAACGACGAGTATGAGACGACGATCAAAGGTGAATTCATCTTCCAGGCCCGCAAGCAATTGAAAAGCGCCGAGAGCAGACCCCCTCTTGAACGTTCCTTGCAAGCGCCCGAGCACCAGTTCACCCGTGACGACTACCGTTTGGTGATGGGTGCCGTGTCCAACCTTACGCTCGATGAAAACGCCCCGATCACCGTGGAACAACTCAAGGCCAAAGCACCGGCAAACGGCAACGTTCAAGCGCATGCCCTGAGCCTCCACGGGGTTACGTCCAGCGATATAGTGAGATTCAGCGCTGCGGACGGTGGCCGGCAGGTGCTCTATATACCGGGCGCCGAACCCGCATTCTTGCGCTTTGATTCTATTGAGAAGCTGGATCAGTGGCTGCTCGAGCAAGCCAAGGACCCTGCAAAACGCGAAGCACTGGCGGCTCACTTCCCGATGATCTATCGCCAGGACCAGACCAAGAGCTTTGCTGAACGCGCGGCAAAAGTACTGATGCCCATTCTGTGGTTCACCCATGTGGGCGAAAAGAAGGATGGCCTGGACACCCTCTTGGCGAAAATGGCCAGTGGTGAGTTGAAGGGGTCAGCGATTGACCGCAGCCACGCTGCCATTAAAGACGACGTTTTTTCCACATTGGCGACGGCCGCCAAAGAGCGGATGAACAGTGACGCCGATGTAGTCATCAAGTCCGACAGCGAGGTGATTCGCGATACGTGGCTGAACGACATCACCGTAGCCGCCGGCCTGCTGGTCAAACTCGCGCCCATCGCCGCGCCCGTAGCCGCCGCAGCGGTGGCGGCCGGGTTGACCGAGGTGGCGCTAGGGGCAGAAAAAACCTCGTCTGGCGACACCGTGACAGAGCGGGATGAGGGCGCCTCCAAAGCGTTCGATGGCTTACTCAATACAGTGTTTTCCTACGGTGCCAGTGCTGTGCCGGAAGACCCTTTTGCACTGCCCGCAGAAAAAGAACTGCCGCGCCTTAAGCCCCAGCCTCTCCCCAGGGCAAACGCTCGCGAACCACAACCTGGGACGTCCACAGGCACCCCTGTGGTTAGCGACTCCGTTAACGCCCCACTCCCCAGATCCCGTTCACTCATTCCAATGGCGCAATATGCCGTCCCGGAGGGTGAACAGCTGATAAAGAACGCGCCTCGCGACACGTTGGGTGTTTATCGAGTAACCGACAGCCAGGGAGTGCTGCGCCAGTTAGTGCGCCTTACCGACGAGTCGGGGGCGAGCAAGGTATTTGAGATATCGGGGCGTTACCGGACCGGTGATGCATTTGCCAGAGTCATCAACCCCGATAACGGCGCGGGGCTGATGGTCATCACACCCGGGCGTAACGGAGAGTGGGCGCGGGCACCGGGTGATGGCGGGATAAAATGGCCGTGGCCGTGGCAACGTCCTGAGTCCCCGACACCCAGTAACGATTTAAAAACGCCCGCACATGTATCGGATAATTTTATTGAGTTAGACGGCACCAAAATGAAAGGCGCTGACCTATTCGACAAGTATTTCAACGTTGAAGAGCAAGCGAACTATAAATATGGCGTCACTTTCAGGGAAAATAACGGTATTTTAGAAAATCGTCCTGTCTTTTCCTGGACAGCAGACAGCGCGGATTTCACCGTACTTGCATCGGAAACAGCCTCCCCCTCCTCGTTTGGTAGCAGCAATTACTCCGAATACTTTATCAAAGACATCGACCGAGACCCTTACACAATAAGACGCCCTGGCCTGGAGAACGTTGAGATCAACATACCCCGGCAGCTAGCAGGAATGACCATCCCAGATAACTTAGAAGGGTCAATTCGTGACGGTCTGGTAAGGGACGGGATCGATACATTTGAGCGCACCGTGCCCAATCCTGACATGCGAGCGGCAATTTCAGAGGTTGCTCATCAAGGTTCTTCCGCTCCTGCGTGGTTTGAATTGCAACCTCCGCGAGTGAAAGACGGCTATAGCAGCAGCGTTGGCGACCGGCAGTACTTCATCGACTACAACCCTCTAAAAAATGAGACCGAGGTCACAATAGTCACCCAATGGCACCTGAAATATGATGTTAGAGGTGAGTCCACCCTCGTCGATGACGTGAACATAACAGCCACTCGGACTTTCACCCTTCGTGAAAGTAATGAAATAGACGGCCCGCCCGTTACAATCGATAAGTCGGCTCCCACCCGTATAGAGGTATCCCCCGCATAAAGGTATCCCCTACCTAAGCCAGCTGAACGGCGGTAACCTCGGTGACCGCCGTTTTTGTTTGGGCTGCTTTAAGATGCCCGCCGCCTCAGGGGTCTCCATGGAAAAAATCGCCGTCAAGCCACTGCTCCTCGCCGCAAGCCTTCTGGCCTTTATACCAATGACCCAGGCAGCCACCACCCTGGTCTACTGCTCCGAAGCCAGCCCCGCCGGCTTCGACCCCAGCCAGTACACCAGCGGCACCGATTTCGATGCGTCCGCCGAAACCGTGTTCAACCGCCTGACCCAGTTCAAGCGCGGCGGTACCGAAGTCGAACCTGGCCTGGCCACCAGTTGGGATGTTTCCAAGGATGGCCTGACCTACACCTTTCACCTGCGTGAAGGCGTCAAGTTCCATACCACCGACTTCTTCACCCCGACTCGTGACTTCAACGCCGATGACGTGCTGTTCACTTTTAATCGCCTGCTCGATGCCGACAGCCCGTTTCGCAAGGCCTACCCCTCAGAGTCGCCCTACTTCACCGACATGGGCTTGAACACCACGATCAAGAACGTCGAAAAACTCGACGAACGCAGCGTGCGGTTCAACCTGAACACGGTCGATGCTTCGTTCGTGCAAAACCTGGCCATGAGCTTCGCCTCTGTGCAATCGGCCGAATACGCCACCCAGTTGTTGAAACAAGGCAAGGCGGAGCAGATCAACCAGCAACCGGTCGGCACCGGGCCGTTTGTGTTCAAGCGCTACCAGAAAGACTCGCAGATCCGTTATGTGGCCAATAAACAGTATTGGAAGCCCGAGGACGTGAAGCTCGATAACCTGGTGTTCGCTATCACCCCGGACGCCGCCGCGCGCCTGCAGAAACTCAAGGCGGGCGAATGCCAGGTCAGCGGTTACCCGCGCCCCGCCGATATCGAGGTGATGAAGCAAGACCCCAACCTGCGCGTACTGCAACAAGCGGGCTTCAACCTGGGCTTCCTGGCCTATAACGTGACTCACCCGCCGCTGGATCAACTCAAGGTTCGCCAGGCACTGGACATGGCCATCGACAAGCCCGCAATCATCAAGGCCGTGTACCAGGGCGCCGGGCAATTGGCGCAGAACGCACTACCTCCCGCGCAGTGGTCTTATGACCCGAAAATCCAGGACGCCCCCTACGACCCGACCAAGGCAAGGTTGCTACTAAAAGAAGCAGGGGTTGCACCAGGTACCACCATCAACCTGTGGGCAATGACCGTACAACGCGCCTCAAATCCGAATGCGCGGATGTCTGCACAAATGATTCAACAGGATTGGGCCAAGGTCGGCATCAAGGCCAACATCGTCAGCTATGAGTGGGGCGAATACATCAAGCGCGCCAAAAATGGCGAACACGATGCAATGATTTATGGCTGGACCGGCGACAATGGCGACCCCGATAACTGGCTGGGCGTGCTCTACAGTTGTGCTGCGGTCAAGGGCAGCAACTACGCCAAATGGTGTAACCCGGCGTATGACAAGCTGGTGCAGCAAGCCAAGGTCAGCAGCGACCGCGAGCAGCGCATCAAGTGGTATCAACAGGCACAGAAAATCCTTAAGGAACAAGTACCTATAACGCCTATTGCGAACTCGACGGTTTTCCAGCCTATGCGCAAGCAAGTGCGTGACTTCAAGATCAGCCCGTTTGGGCTAACGCCGTTCTACGGTGTGGGTCTAGATAAGTAACAGCCGCGCCCCAACCGAGTGCGCTAGACGCCTCGGCTGGGCTTTTTTGGTGCGCCATTTGCACCGAAAAAACCCTCCAAACAGGCACTTTTGTGTCGAAACTTTCATAATTGCGACATTCCTGTACGTTCGTACCACAGTTTTCCCTTTGCAACCGCTCTGCATCTTGCATTGGGTATGGCGCCTGCATAAGTATCCGCAGGCCGACTCACGAGGTCGCCCTCACCACCAAAAATGACAACAAATCATGAGGCCAACATGCTTAAACACGCAGTCCTTCCGTTATTAGTGAGCGCTGGCCTTATGGCCGCAGCCCCCGTAGCCCTTGCGGCAACTAACCTGGTGTTCTGCTCCGAAGGGAGCCCGGCCGGTTTTGATCCAGGCCAGTACACCACCGGAACAGACTTCGATGCCTCGGCCGAAACCATGTTCAACCGCCTGAGCCAGTTCGAACGTGGCGGCACCGCCGTCGTTCCTGGCCTGGCCACTAGCTGGGACGTGTCCCCGGATGGCCTGACGTACACCTTCCACCTTCGCGAAGGCGTCAAGTTCCATACCACCCCGTATTTCAAGCCAACTCGTGAATTTTCGGCTGACGACGTACTGTTTACCTTCAACCGGATGATCAATAAAGACGATCCATTCCGTAAGGCCTACCCCACCGAGTTCCCGTACTTCACGGACATGGGGATGGACACCAACATCAAGAACATCGAAAAAATCGATGACCACACCGTCAAGTTCACCCTTGGCACCGTGGACGCCGCGTTCATCCAGAACCTGGCCATGAGCTTCGCCTCGATCCAGTCCGCCGAATACGCTGCGCAGTTGTTGAAGGAAGGCAAGCCTGCCGACATCAACCAGAAGCCGGTCGGCACTGGCCCGTTCGTGTTCAAGAGCTACCAGAAAGACTCGAACATTCGCTACACCGGCAACAAGGACTACTGGAAACCTGAAGACGTGAAGATCGATAACCTGATCTTCGCTATCACCACCGACCCGTCGGTGCGTATCCAGAAGCTCAAGAAAAACGAATGCCAGATCACCCTGTTCCCACGTCCGGCCGACCTCAAGGCGCTGGGTGAGGACAAGGACCTGAAACTGCCGCACCAGGCCGGTTTCAACCTGGGCTACATCGCCTATAACGTCATGCCAGTACTCAAGGGCCAGACCGCCGCGAACCCGCTGGCTGACCTGCGCGTCCGTGAAGCCCTGGACATGTCGGTGAACAAGCAGCAGATCATCGACTCCGTGTACCAGGGTGCCGGCCAACTGGCGGTCAACGCCATGCCGCCGACCCAGTGGTCCTATGACACCACCATCAAGGATGCCAAGTACGATCCTGGCAAGGCCAAGGAATTGCTCAAGGCCGCTGGCGTCAAGGAAGGCACCGAGATCACCCTGTGGGCCATGCCGGTCCAGCGCCCCTACAACCCCAACGCCAAATTGATGGCCGAGATGCTGCAGAACGACTGGAAACAGATCGGCCTGAAGGTCAACATCGTCAGCTACGAGTGGGGCGAGTACATCAAGCGCTCCAAAGGCGGCGAGAACCAGGCCATGATCATTGGCTGGAGCGGCGACAATGGTGACCCGGACAACTGGCTGAACGTGCTGTTCGGCTGCGACTCGCTGTCGGGCAACAACTTCTCCAAATGGTGCGACAAGAAATTCGACGGCATCGTTAAAGAAGCCAAGGCCACATCGGATGTCGCCAAACGCACCGAGCTGTATAAGCAGGCGCAACATATCCTCAAAGATGCAGTCCCGATGACACCTATCGCGCACTCGACGGTGTATCAACCCATGCGTAATACCGTGCAGGATTTCAAGATCAGCCCGTTTGGCTTGAACTCCTTCTACGGCGTTAGCGTCAGCGGCAAGTAAGGTTCAATAACGGCGACGTTTCATAACGTCGCCGTTATTCCATCCGCCTGGACCTTAGGAAACAGACTACGTTTGCAAGCGTTGCCGTCTTACAGCAATGAACTGCGACCCGTGCCTCCGTTGCCTACAAGGTCAGTCAGAATTGACGCATTTACTGCAAGGTCAGCGCCTCATAAGGTCGTAGGACAGCAGAGGCATCACTCTGGGAAGGGCACTTGCTGTGTGTGGGATCAGTGATGTCTGCCTGGCTGTAAGCCAGCAGGAAGGCTCGCTGTTGATAACTACAAACAAGGACCGGGATCGTCATGCGCCATACCACCGTTGTATCCGCTCTGTTTGCCACCAGCCTGCTGGCCATGGCCACCATGGGCCAAGCCGCCGAGAAAAAGAGCCTGGTGTTCTGCTCCGAAGGCAGCCCGGCAGGGTTTGACACTGCGCAATACACCACCGCTACCGATAACGATGCGGCGGAGCCTTTGTATAACCGTTTGGTGGAGTTCGAAAAAGGCGCGACCGACGTCGTCCCTGGGCTGGCAACCAAGTGGGATATTTCCCCGGATGGCCTGACCTACACCTTCCACCTACGTGAAGGGGTGAAGTTCCACAGCAACAAGGAATTCAAGCCGACACGGGACCTCAACGCCGACGACGTGCTGTTCACCTTCAACCGCATGCTTGACCCCGAGCACCCGTTCCGCAAGGCCTACCCCACCGAGTTTCCGTACTTCAACGGGATGAGCCTGAACAAGAACATCGCCAAGGTCGAGAAAACCGACCCGTACACCGTGGTGATGACGCTGAACACGGTCGACGCCGCGTTCGTGCAGAACATCGCCATGAGCTTTGCCGCGATCCTTTCGGCGGAATACGCCGAGCAGTTGCTCAAGCAAGGCCGGCCCAGCGACATCAACCAGAAGCCGATCGGCACTGGCCCGTTCGTGTTCCAGCGCTATCAGAAAGACTCGCAGATCCGCTACGTGGGCAACAAGCAGTACTGGGACCCGAGCCGCGTCAAGCTGGACCAACTGATCTTCGCCATCAACACCGACGCCTCGGTACGCGTACAGAAGCTCAAGGCCGGCGAATGCCAGGTGACCTTGCATCCACGCCCTGCCGATGTCGAGGCCCTCAAGGCCGACCCGAACCTGCAACTGCTGACCAAGCCGGGCTTTAACCTGGGCTATATCTCCTACAACGTGCGCCACAAGCCATTCGATCAGCTTGAAGTACGCCAGGCGCTGGACATGGCGGTGAACAAGCAGAGCATCCTCAATGCTGTGTACCAGGGCGCCGGGCAACTGGCGGTCAACGCCATGCCGCCGACGCAGTGGTCCTACGACGACAGCATCAAGGACGCCGCCTACGACCCGGAAAAAGCCAAGCAGTTGCTCAAGGCCGCCGGGGTCAAGGAAGGCACCGAGATCACCTTGTGGGCCATGCCAGTGCAACGCCCGTACAACCCCAACGCCAAGCTGATGGCGGAAATGCTGCAGAACGACTGGGCCAAGATCGGCCTCAAGGTCAAGATCGTCAGCTATGAATGGGGTGAGTACATCAAGCGCACCAAGAACGGTGAGCACGATGTCAGCCTGATCGGTTGGACCGGCGACAACGGTGACCCGGACAACTGGCTCGGCACCCTCTACAGCTGCGACGCCATCGGCGGGAACAACTACTCCATGTGGTGCGACCCGGCGTACGACAAGCTGATCAAGCAAGCCAAGGTCGTGACCGACCGCGAACAAAGGACTGTTCTGTACAAACAGGCGCAGCAATTGCTCAAGCAGCAGGTGCCGATCACGCCCATCGCCCACTCGACGGTCAATCAGCCGTTAAGCGCCAAAGTCGAAGGCTTCAAGGTAAGCCCCTTCGGCCGCAACGTGTTCTCGGGCGTCAGCATCAACCCATAAGAAAATAACCGGATGGCGGGAAGCGAAATACGCTTCCCGGCAAACGTGCAGGCTTTTGTTGGGAAATTTCCTACGCCAAACGTTTGCAATAGCTTGAACGAGTTCCACACCCGATAGCCGGATCACCCAAAAAGACCGGCATTAAAAAAGAGAACCAAAGGAGCTTCACCCATGAAACTGAGCAGCAAAGCGCTTCTGGCCTTGGCCATCAGCAGCATCACGGCCACCGCCTACGCTGAAACGCAAAGCCAGGACTTCGTTCCTACCACCCTGGCCGGCACCAGCGCCCAAAGCGAGGCCAAAGGCTTTATCGAAGATTTCAGCCTGGGCGGCACCACGCGTAACTGGTACTCCCATGAAAGCAAATACCGTGGGGGCACCTTCTCGTACCAGAAGCACGGCCAGACCCTGACCGATCGCAACCGTACCAACTGGGTGCAGGGCACCATCCTCAACGCCAGCTCGGGTTTCACCCAGGGCACCGTAGGGGTCAAGACTGAAGTGGCGGTGTACAACGCCCTGGTGCTGGATCGCAGCAAGCGTGATATCAAAGGCGGCTCCAACCGTACCCTGGCCGACTCCAACGGTGACGCCGTAGACCAGTGGAGCAAACTGGGCCTGGCCAACGTGCAATTCCGCGTGTCCAACACCACACTGACCGCCGGTCGCCAGAACTTCAGCAGCGGCATCGTCGACACTATCGGCAACCGTGCTCTGCCTTCGAGCTTCCAGGGTGTGAGCTTCAACAGCGAAGAGTTCAGCAACCTGTCGTTCCAGGGCGGCGTGTTCGACCGCGTTTCGCCACGTAGCGAGCAGAGCCTGTCGAAATTCCGTAGCGAATACGGCAATGGCGCAGAAACCGACAAAGTGTCGACCCTGGGTG
Source organism: Pseudomonas sp. NFPP02 (assembly GCF_900119355.1). Taxonomy (NCBI): domain Bacteria; kingdom Pseudomonadati; phylum Pseudomonadota; class Gammaproteobacteria; order Pseudomonadales; family Pseudomonadaceae; genus Pseudomonas; species Pseudomonas sp. NFPP02. Next base: position 163,414 of record NZ_FPJI01000006.1, on the reverse strand, counting down.
TGAACTACCAGCCGCTGAAAAGCCTGAAAACCAGCTTCTTCGCCGCCAACGTGAAGGACTTCTGGAACCAGTACTACTTCGGCGCCACCCACGAGCTGGGCGACGCGCAGCAGTTGGGCCTGACCACCGGCTTCAACTACTACAAGACTGTCGATGAAGGCAAAAAAGAGATGGGGGAAATCGACAACGATACCTTCTCCCTCTCCCTGGGCCTGACTCACCAGGCACACAGCCTGACCTTCGGCTACCAGCAAGTGAACGGTAACGAGTACTTCGACTACCTGCACGAAACCAACGGTATCTACCTGGCCAACTCCCTGACGTCTGACTTCAACGGCCCGAACGAGAAATCCTTCCAGATCGCCTACGCCATCAACATGGCTGAATACGGCGTACCCGGCCTGAAGTTCAACGCCTACTCGGCACGCGGCTGGGGCATCGACGGTACCCACTACACCGGCAACAATGGCCGGGCCAAGTTTGCTTATGACGGCATCCAGTCCCAGGACGGCGAGAAGCACCAGGAATACGGTGTAGGCGCCTCTTACGCGCTGCAGAGCGGCCCACTCAAAGCCACCACCGTGCGCGCAACCTATGTTGAGCACCGTGGCAGCGAGTTCCAGTCCGACGGCAGCATCAAAGAGTTCCGTCTGGTCACCACCATCCCGTTCAACATCCTTTAATTAGCGCCAGGCAGGCGGCGAGCTCAGGACGAGCCCGCCGCCTACGCTTTTCTGGCTCCATCGATTGCAGAGGGCTCTGAATGAAAATGCTCCCACTACAAGCCGCCATGGCCGCTGCGCTGTTGAGCGTGGCGATCGGCGTTTCGGCCAAACCGCTGGTGGTCTGCACCGAAGCCAGCCCGGAAGGTTTCGACCCGGTCCTGTACACCACTGCTGTGACTGCTGACGCCGCCGCTGAAACCATGTTCAACCGCCTGGTGGACTTCAAGCCCGGCACCACTGAAGTGGTCCCTGCCCTGGCCAAAGACCTGCCGGAAATCAGCGCCGATGGCCTGACCTACACCTTCCATCTGCGTGACGACATCAAGTTCCACACCACCGACTATTTCAAACCCACGCGCAACCTGAATGCCGATGATGTGCTTTGGAGCTTCCAGCGCCAGCTGGACCCGAATCACCCGTGGCATAACAAGTCCCTCGTGGGCTACCCGTACTTCGAAAGCATGGGGTTCAAGGAACTGCTCAAGAGCGTAGAAAAGACCGACGATCACACCGTCGTCTTTACCTTGACCCGTCCGGAAGCTCCGTTTCTGGCCGACCTGGGTATGGCATTCTCTTCAATCCACTCGAAGGAATACGCCGACCAGTTGCTCAAGTCCGGTAAAACTGAAGACCTCAACGCCAAGCCTATCGGCACTGGCCCATTCGTCTTCAATCGTTATCAGAAAGATGCCCAGGCGCGCTTCAAGGCCAACCCGGACTACTTCCGCGGCAAGCCGGCGGTCGACCCGCTGATTCTGGCGATCACCACCGATAACAACGTGCGCCTGCAAAAGCTCAAGGCCAACGAATGTCAGATCGCGTTGTTCCCCAAGCCGGATGACATTCCAAGCATCAAGAAAGACCCGAACCTGAAGGTCGATGAACTGGCGGCGATGACCACCAGCTACACCGCATTGAACACCACTCGCAAATACATGAGCGATGCCCGAGTACGTCACGCGATCAACATCGCGTTCGACAAGGCCGGTTATACCGAAGCGCTGTTCGGCAAAGGCAATGCAGTCGTGGGCACCGGCCCGTATCCGCCGACCTTGCTGGGTTTCAGTGAAAAGCTGAAAAACCCACCGCGCGACCTGGATAAGGCGCGCGCCCTGCTCAAGGAAGCCGGCGTGCCGGAAGGCACCGAGTTCACGCTGTTCACCCGTAACGGCGGCGGCCCGACAAACCCTAACCCGATGCTCGGCGCCCAGCGTATGCAGGCGGATCTGGCGCAGGTTGGCCTGAAGGTCAATATCAAAGTCATGGAATGGGGCGAAATGCTCAAACGCGCTAAAAACGGCGAGCACGACATGGTGTCGGCAGGCTGGGTCGGTGATAACGGCGACCCGGATAACTTCCTCACCCCGAACCTGAGTTGCGATGCGGCGAAAAACGGCGAAAACTACGCGCGCTGGTGTAACAAAGAGTTTCAGGACTTGATCGACAAGGCTCGTGCGGAAAAGGAACCGGCCTTACGGGCCGCGCTCTATGAACAAGCACAGGATGTCTTCGAAAAAGACCAACCATGGCTTCCCATGGCTTACCCGAAACTGTTCACCGCCATGCGCAAGAACGTAGAAGGCTTCATCCAAAGCCCTCTGGGTACGAATAACTTCGCCACCACCCAGGTGAAGTAATAAGAAAAACGCTCGGCACCGTCGACACTGACGGTGCCGGACCTGCCTAACCGGCTGATTGAGGTACACACCAAGATGTTTAGTTTTATTGCCCGCCGACTGGGGTTATTGATCCCCACGTTCTTCGGCATCACGTTGCTGACCTTTGCGTTGATTCGCATGATTCCAGGCGACCCCGTAGAAGTCATGATGGGCGAGCGACGGGTTGACCCCGAAATGCACGCACAGGCAATGGAGCGCCTTGGCCTTAACAAGCCGCTGTATGCGCAATACCTGGACTATGTCGGCAAGCTCGCCCAGGGCGACCTTGGCGAATCGCTGCGCACACGCACCAGCGTGTGGACCGAATTCACCGCTCTCTTCCCCGCGACCCTGGAGCTGTCCATGGCCGCGCTGTTGTTCGCCGGTATCCTGGGCCTGTTGGCCGGGGTGATCGCGGCACTCAAGCGAGGATCCCTGTTCGACCATGGGGTGATGGGCATCTCCCTGGCGGGGTATTCGATGCCGATCTTCTGGTGGGGCCTGATCCTGATCATGTTCTTCTCGGTAAGCCTGGGCTGGACCCCGGTATCCGGGCGTATCGACCTGCTCTATGACATCGAGCCGCGCACCGGCTTCATGCTGATAGACACCCTGCTGGCCGACGAGCCGGACGCGTTCTGGGATGCATTGCACCACCTGATCCTGCCGGCCATCGTGCTCGGCACCATCCCGCTGGCGGTGATCGCGCGCATGACCCGTTCGTCGATGCTCGAAGTGCTGCGTGAGGACTACATCCGTACCGCCAAGGCCAAGGGCCTGTCGCCAGCCCGCGTGGTGTTCGTGCACGGCCTGCGTAACGCACTGATCCCGGTGCTCACCGTGGTCGGCCTGCAAGTCGGCACGCTGCTGGCCGGTGCGGTACTGACCGAAACCATCTTCTCGTGGCCCGGCATCGGCAAATGGCTGATCGAAGCCATTGGCGCGCGGGACTACCCGGTGGTGCAGAACGGCATTCTGCTGATCGCCTGCCTGGTGATCCTGGTGAACTTCGTGGTGGATATCCTCTACGGCTTCGCCAACCCACGCATCCGTCACCAGCGCTGAGATCATGACCATGACCACACCTACTCAAGTGTCAGCAGTCGATCAGAGCCTGCTGTACCCGTCCCCGTACAAAGAATTCTGGCAAGCCTTCTCCAAGAACAAAGGCGCGGTCGCCGGCCTGCTGTTCATGTTGCTGATCGTGTTCTGCGCGATCTTCGCCCCGTGGGTTGCACCGCATAACCCCAGCGAGCAATACCGTGACTTCCTGCTCACACCACCGGCGTGGTTGGAGGGCGGGCAAATGCAATTTCTGCTGGGCACCGACGAACTGGGCCGTGACTTGCTCTCGCGCCTGATCCAGGGCTCGCGTCTATCGTTGCTGATCGGTTTGTCGTCGGTGGTGATGTCGCTGATCCCGGGTATCCTGCTGGGCCTGTTCGCCGGGTTCTTCCCGCGCTTGCTCGGCCCAACCATCATGCGTCTGATGGACATCATGCTGGCCCTGCCATCGCTGCTGCTGGCCGTGGCGATTGTCGCCATCCTCGGCCCTGGCCTGATCAACACCGTGATCGCCATCGCCATCGTGTCGTTGCCATCCTATGTGCGCCTGACCCGCGCCGCCGTGATGGGCGAACTGAACCGCGACTACGTGACTGCCGCCCGCCTCGCTGGCGCCGGCCTGCCACGCCTGATGTTCATCACCGTGCTGCCTAACTGCATGGCGCCGCTGATCGTACAAGCGACCTTGAGCTTTTCCTCGGCGATTCTCGATGCCGCGGCCCTGGGCTTCCTCGGCCTTGGCGTACAACCGCCAACCCCTGAGTGGGGCACCATGCTGGCTTCGGCCCGAGATTACATCGAACGCGCCTGGTGGGTCGTGAGCCTGCCTGGCTTGACCATTTTGCTCAGCGTGCTGGCAATCAACTTGATGGGTGACGGCCTGCGCGATGCGCTGGACCCGAAACTCAAGAACGCCGCCTGAGGAGATTCCCATGTCACTGTTAGAAATCAAGAATCTCAACGTGCGCTTCGGCGACAAGACCGCCGTGCCGGTGGTCGATGGCCTCGACATTTCCGTCGACAAAGGCGAAGTCCTGGCGATCGTTGGCGAGTCGGGTTCGGGTAAATCCGTGACCATGATGGCGCTGATGGGCCTGATCGAGCATCCCGGCATCGTTACCGCCGATGCGCTGAACTTCGACGGCAAGGACATGCTCAAGTTGAGCAACCGCCAGCGCCGCCAGATTGTCGGCAAAGACCTGGCGATGGTGTTCCAGGACCCGATGACCGCGTTGAACCCCAGCTACACCGTGGGTTTCCAGATCGAGGAAGTGCTGCGCCTGCATTTGAAAATGTCCGGCAAACAAGCACGCAAACGCGCCATCGAGCTGCTGGAAAAGGTCGAGATCCCAGGCGCTGCCAGCCGTATGGATGCCTACCCGCATCAATTGTCCGGTGGTATGAGCCAACGCGTGGCAATCGCCATGGCGATTGCCGGCGAGCCCAAGTTGCTGATCGCCGATGAGCCGACCACTGCGTTGGACGTGACCATCCAGGCGCAGATCATGGAACTGCTGCTGGCCCTGCAAAAAGAGCAGAACATGGGTCTGGTGCTGATCACTCACGACCTCGCGGTGGTTGCCGAAACCGCCCAGCGCGTGTGCGTGATGTACGCAGGCCAGGCGGTGGAAGTCGGTCAGGTGCCGCAGCTGTTCGACATTCCGGCACACCCGTACAGCGAAGCGTTGCTCAAGGCCATTCCCGAGCACAGCCTCGGCGCAACGCGCCTGGCCACGTTGCCGGGCATCGTGCCCGGCCGCTACGACCGTCCGCAGGGTTGCCTGCTGTCGCCACGCTGCCCGTACGTGCAGGACTCCTGCCGCGCCCAGCGGCCGGGCCTTGATCCGAAAAGCCACAGCCTTGCCCGCTGCTTCTACCCGCTGAACCAGGAGGTGGCGTAATGGCCGTCGTACTTACCGCCCGCGACCTCACCCGTCACTACGAAGTGTCCCGCGGCCTGTTCAAGGGTCATGCCACCGTGCGTGCCCTCAATGGTGTGTCTTTTGAGCTGGAAGCCGGCAAAACCCTCGCCGTGGTAGGCGAGTCGGGCTGTGGCAAATCCACCCTGGCCCGCGCCCTCACGCTGATTGAAGAGCCCTCGTCGGGCTCGTTGAAAATCGCCGGGCAAGAAGTGGCCGGCGCCGACAAGGCCCAGCGCAAGCAATTGCGCAAAGACGTGCAGATGGTGTTCCAGAGCCCCTATGCCTCGCTGAACCCACGCCAGAAAGTCGGTGATCAACTGGCCGAACCGCTGCTGATCAACACCAACCTGTCCGCCGCCGAACGCCGCGAGAAAGTGCAGGCGATGATGAAGCAAGTGGGCCTGCGCCCTGAGCATTATCAGCGCTACCCGCACATGTTCTCCGGCGGCCAGCGCCAGCGCATCGCGTTGGCCCGCGCCATGATGCTGCAACCCAAAGTGCTGGTGGCGGACGAACCGACATCGGCACTGGACGTGTCGATCCAGGCGCAGGTGCTCAACCTGTTCATGGATTTGCAGCAGGAATTCAACACCGCCTACGTGTTCATCTCCCACAACCTGGCGGTGGTGCAGCACGTGGCTGACGATGTGATGGTGATGTACCTCGGCCGCCCAGTGGAAGTGGGCCCCAAGGAAGACATCTACGCACGCCCGCTGCACCCCTACACCCAGGCGCTGCTGTCGGCCACGCCGACCATTCACCCGGACCCGAGCAAGCCGAAGATCAAGATCGTCGGCGAACTGCCCAACCCACTGAACCCGCCGCCTGGCTGCGCATTCCACAAGCGTTGCCCGTATGCGACGGCGCGTTGCAGCAGTGAAGAGCCGCTGTTGCGTCCTTTGGATAACCGGCAGGTGGCTTGCCACTACGCGGAGCAATTCGTGGCCTGAAGCAACACAACCTCGCTCCTAAAGGGGCCGCGGTTTCAATGAGTTCCATCGCCCTTCCCGCCAGATTGCGCATCAGTCTGGCCGGAGGGGCTTTTTTTGCGCGTTTGTAACAAAGAACATACCGATTAAACCTCGCCCTTCACAGCCGCCAGCCTTGAAAACATTGAGCCAGAGCCTTAAGGAAAGTGTATAGATTGTAAATGCAATTTACTTCTGTTTGAGAATCAATACCATTACGGCGCATGGAGAGCGCTGGATGCACGAAAAAATTCAGACGACTCTCGTTCAATCGCCCCTCCTAAAGGACTTTGTGGACATGTCGTCTCAATTCAGGCTCAGCCATCTATCGTTGGCGTTTATCGCCACCCTTTCGTCCCCCGCGCTGCTGGCGCAGAGTGTGGAAAAAGAACGCGACAAGGTGCCGATCGAAGCGACAGACCTGCCTGTGGACGGCACGCCCCAAGCCCTGGTGCTGGGCGAGACGCACGTGCTGGGCACCGCCGCCGAAGAACTCAAGCAAGCGCCCGGCGTGTCGATCATCACTGCCGAAGACATCAAGAAGCGCCCGCCCACCAACGACCTGTCGGAGATCATTCGTCGCGAGCCGGGCGTGAACCTGACAGGCAACAGTTCCAGCGGCAGCCGTGGCAATAACCGTCAGATCGACCTGCGGGGCATGGGCCCGGAAAACACCCTGATTCTGATCGATGGCAAACCGTCGACCTCGCGCAACGCCGTGCGTTATGGCTGGAGTGGCGACCGTGATACCCGTGGCGAAACCAACTGGGTACCGGCCGAAGAAGTCGAACGCATTGAAATCCTGCGCGGCCCGGCTGCTGCCCGTTATGGCTCCGGCGCCATGGGCGGGGTGATCAACATCATCACCAAACGCCCCACCGACCAACTGCACGGCTCGCTGACCGCCTACACCGCCTTCCCCGAAAACGATGCCGAAGGGGCGAGCAAGCGCACCAACTTCAACCTCAGCGGCCCGTTGACCGACACCCTGGCGTTCCGCGTCTATGGCGGCCTGAACAAGACCGATGCCGATGACGCCGACATCAACCGCGCAGCGCAGGCGACCCCGGACTCGCTGGTGGCCGGCCGCGAAGGCGTGCGCAATAAAGACGTGAATGGTTTGCTGAGCTGGCAGTTCACCCCCGAGCAAACCCTCGACCTGGAGGCCAGCTACAGCCGCCAGGGCAATATTTTCGCCGGCGACACCATGCTCAACGGCGGTGGCGCATTCGTGGAAAGCCTGGTGGGCAAGGAAACCAGTGTGATTCAGCGCAGCAGCTTTTCAGCCACGCACCGCGGCGAATTCGATTGGGGTTCGACACTGGCCTCGTTGACCCACGACCTGACTCGCAACGAACGTCTCAACGAAGGCCTGGCCGGTTCCGGCGAAGGCGCGCCCTCCGCCAGTGCTGGTCGTTTCGAGTCGCGATTGCGCAACACCCGGGCCACTGCCGAGGTCAACCTGCCCCTGAGCGTCGGTGCCGAACAGGTGCTGACCCTGGGCAGCGAATACCTCTATGAGTCGATGAACGACCCAGGCTCGTTGCGCCCGCAAAGCTATGACCCGGGCACCGGCGGCGTACCCGCCATCCCGGGCGTCAGCCGCAACAGCACCAAGACCACCGCCTCTAGCTACGCCTTGTTTGCCGAGGACAACATCGAGTTGGGCAGCAAAACCGTGATCACGCCTGGCTTGCGCTTCGACGATCATGAGGAATACGGCGGCAACTGGAGCCCCAGCTTCAATGCCTCGCACCAATTGACCGACGAACTGAGCATCAAGGGCGGCATTGCCCGCGCCTACAAAACCCCCAACCTGTACCAGTCCAACCCGAACTATTTGCTGTACAGCCGTGGCAATGGCTGCAACGCCAGCGAAGCCAACATGGGCGGTTGCTACCTGGTGGGCAACCGGGACCTGAAGCCGGAAATCAGCGTCAACAAGGAAATCGGCCTGGCTTTCGACAAGGGCACCTGGCGCACCAGTGCGACGTATTTCCGTAATGACTACAAGAACAAGATCAACGCCAGTAACGAGGCGGCGTTCCGTCTGGGCAACGGTCGACGTGTATTGGAGTGGGAAAACAGCGGCCCAGCCTTGGTACAGGGCGTTGAAGGCAACCTGTTCGTCAGCCTGCGCGATGACTTGGACTTGAACACCAACCTGACCTATATGATCGACTCCAAGGACAAAGACACCGGCGAGCCCTTGAGCATCATCCCCAAGTACACCATCAACACCACGCTGGACTGGCAAGCCACTGACAAGCTGTCATTTCAGGTCAGCGGCACCTATTACGGCAAACAAGAAGCACCGACGCTCAACTCACGCAGCGCCAGCAGTTACGATCGCAGCGCCCAGCAGGATGTCGACCCGTACGGGTTGATGGGCCTGAGCAGTGGCTATGAGTTCAGCAAAAACCTTAGCGTGCGGGTGGGCATCAACAACCTGCTGGACAAGCGCCTGTCGCGCAAAGGCAACGCCGAGGATGCGGGCGCGCAGACTTACAATGAGCCGGGCCGTGCTTACTTCGCCTCGGTGACCACTTCGTTCTGAAGAAAAGGGCGGCCAATAAAAATGCCTTGGGGGTCCCTTCCAAGGCATTGATTGTTTGAAACGCTCCCCCTTGGCGAGCCTACGTCTGGCTATCGCCTTCGTCTGCGTCGTCGCTGTCAGGCTCGTCGGTGGTCGAGTCGTCATCGTCTTCGCTGCCACCCTGGCCTTTATCGCCGGGCTCCGCTTCGGACTTGGCCAACTGCAAGTCCGAAATCTGGCTACTCGCCACCATCTCTGGGCCATGCACCGGGGCGTGCGCCCAGGCCGTCGACATCCCCAACGACAACAGCACCAGCACCTTCATCAATAGCACTACGCGTTGAACAATACCCATGGTCGATTCCGTCCAGTCAATAGATGAATTCTGCCGGCAATAACTTGCCGCCACCCGCGTAGACGCTAGTCGCGATTCTGGATTTACGCCAGGCCTCAGGTCTCGCCGTCGTCATAGGTTTCACTGGCTTCCCCTTCGTTATAGGGGTTCTCCTGATCCTCCTTGGGCGCCGGTTGGACCTGGGGCTGCCAACTGCCGGAGTTGACCTCATTGGCCTTTTTCTTGCTGACCGGACCGGTGTCTTTCCATTGGGGCGCGCCGGTATCGGCAAAAGTCGGGAAGGTCGTCGCTCCCAGGCTTGCCAGCAACACCAGATGGATGGCGAATCGAACATTTCGCACGGTGCTCTCCTTCACAGTCACTGTGTGAAAGCTAGACCCAATGCAGGGTTATCGCCAATTTCCAACCTTATAGAGACCAGACCCTGGTAGTTGAAGCCAATAAAAAGGGGCGAAGCCAACACAGCTTCGCCCCTCTTTCACCCGCCCAGACCTTAGTGGTGTTCGCGGGTCGCGCGGAATTTCACATCCGGCCAACGCTCTTCCATCAGCGCCAGGTTGACCCGGGTCGGGGCCAGGTAGGTCAGGTGACCACCGCCGTCGATCGCCAGGTTTTCCACGGCCTTGTTGGAGAACTCTTCCAACTTCTTCTTATCGCTGCAATCAATCCAGCGCGCCGAATACACGGTGATCGGCTCGTAGGAGCACTCCACCTTGTATTCCTCTTTCAAGCGGCTGGCGACCACGTCGAACTGCAGCACACCCACCGCGCCGAGGATGATGTCGTTGCTGCGCTCGGGGAAGAACACCTGGGTGGCGCCCTCTTCGGCCAATTGCTGCAAGCCCTGGCGCAGTTGCTTGGATTTGAGCGGATCACGCAGGCGCACGCGGCGGAACAGTTCCGGGGCGAAGTGCGGGATACCGGTGAAGCCCAGCGCTTCGCCTTCGGTGAAGGTGTCGCCGATCTGAATGGTGCCGTGGTTATGCAAACCGATAATGTCGCCGGCGTAGGCTTCTTCGAGCTGTTCACGCTCGGAGGAGAAGAACGTCAGGGCATCGCCAATGCGTACGTCCTTGCCGGTGCGCACATGGCGCATCTTCATGCCTTTTTCGTAGCGGCCGGAGCAGATACGCATGAAGGCGATACGGTCGCGGTGCTTGGGGTCCATGTTCGCCTGGATCTTGAACACGAAGCCGGTGAACTTCTCTTCCACCGGCTCCACGGTGCGCTCGTTGGCGACGCGGGCCAGCGGGCGCGGCGCCCAGTCCACGACGGCGTCCAGTACGTGGTCGACGCCGAAGTTGCCCAGGGCGGTACCGAAGAACACCGGGGTCAACTGACCGTCGAGGAACTCTTGCTGGTTGAACTCATGGCAGGCGCCCTGCACCAGTTCCAGCTGGTCGACGAAACGGTCGTACTCGTCACCCAAGTGGGCGCGGGCTTCGTCGGAGTCGAGCTTTTCAATGATCTTGGTTTCGGTGCGTTCATGACCGTGGCCAGCGGTGTAGACAATGATGTAGTCGTCGGCCAGGTGGTACACGCCCTTGAAGTCGCGGTAGCAACCAATCGGCCAAGTGATCGGCGCGGCCTTGATCTTCAGGACGGCTTCGATTTCATCCAGCAGCTCGATGGGGTCGCGGATATCGCGGTCGAGTTTGTTGATGAAACTGACAATCGGCGTGTCACGCAGACGGCACACGTCCATCAGCGCGATGGTACGTGGCTCGACGCCTTTACCGCCGTCGAGGACCATCAGCGCCGAGTCCACCGCGGTGAGGGTGCGGTAGGTGTCTTCGGAGAAGTCTTCGTGCCCTGGGGTGTCGAGCAGGTTGATCATGTGCTCGCGATAGGGGAACTGCATGACCGACGTGGTAATGGAAATACCGCGTTGCTTTTCCATTTCCATCCAGTCGGAGGTGGCATGGCGGTCGGATTTGCGCGATTTCACCGTGCCGGCTACCGCGATCGCCTTGCCCATCAGCAACAGCTTTTCGGTGATGGTGGTTTTACCGGCATCGGGGTGGGAAATAATGGCGAAAGTGCGGCGTTTCGCGACTTCGGCGGCCTGGTGGGTCATGGGAAATCGCCTGGCAGGTGAGTCAAAAAAGGGCGGCGAGTATAGCGCAAACGCGAGGGTACGGACCACCGTTGAGCCCATTGGGGGTGGCTAAATGCGCCCAAGTGTGGAACCTTTTAAAAGGTCGAGACGTCCACTCCCCTGCTACCGCACTCGGAACAGGGGCTGAAAAATCAGCAAGTTAGCCTGACGAGGCTGCGCTTATGGCTCGATCGCATACTGCATTGCCAGTATCGGCGAGCTGCTTTTCGCGAACTCATCAGAGGCAGCCAGGAATGGCATTGCCGCTCGGAAATGTGTTCGCCGACAAAAGAAAAAAAGGAGTCCGCCTGTGGCTATTCGCTATGGCAAAGGGCTGATAGGAGCAGTGGTTGTCGTCGCTCTCCTGGCCCTGCTGGTCCACTGGATCGGCATCAACACGATCGAACTGTACCGCGACGATTTGTTGTTTTACCTGCAAGCTCATCTGATTCTGGTTTTAGTCTCCATGCTGGCGGCCCTGATTGTGGGCATCCCCGCCGGTATCCTGCTCAGCCGACCCAACATGGTCGGACGCGCAGAACGTTTCATGCAGATCTTCAACATCGGCAACACCGTCCCTCCCCTGGCCGTACTGGCCATCGCCCTCGGCGTCCTCGGCATCGGCAGCGGCCCGGCCATCTTCGCGCTGTTCCTCGCCTCGCTCCTGCCCATCGTGCGTAACACCTACGAAGGCCTGAAAAACGTTCAGGGCTCCCTCAAGGAAGCCGCCACCGGCATCGGCATGACCCCGCGCCAGGTGCTGTTTCGCGTGGAGCTGCCCAACGCCGTGCCGATCATCATCGGCGGTGTGCGCGTGGCCCTGGCGATCAACGTCGGTACCGCACCGCTGGCGTTCCTGATTGGCGCCAACAGCCTGGGCAGCCTGATTTTCCCTGGCATCGCCCTGAACAACCAGCCGCAACTGTTGCTCGGCGCCGCGTGTACCGCGCTGCTGGCATTGCTGCTTGATGGCCTGGTGACCATGGCCAGCCGCCTCTGGCTGGAACGCGGGTTGCGCCCGTCTTAAGGCCAGGTAAAGGAATTCACATGAAAAAACTGAGCTTGATATTAGGCTGCGTCCTGCTGTTTGCAGGTATTGCGCAAGCCGCTGAAAAACCCGTGATCCGCATTGGCGCCCGGGTGTTCACCGAGCAAACCCTGCTCGCCGAAATCACCTCCCAGCACCTGCGCACCAAGGGCTACGACGCCCGTGTGACCGGCGGCCTGGGCAGCAACCTGGCGCGTAGCGCCCAGGAAAGCGGGCAACTGGACCTGATCTGGGAATACACCGGCGTGTCGCTGGTGGCCTACAACCATATCGACGAGAAACTCGACAGCGAACAGTCCTACGCTCGGGTCAAAGAACTCGATGCGAAAAAAGGCTTGGTCTGGCTGTCGCCGTCGCGTTTCAGCAACACCTACGCACTGGCGCTGCCGGAGAAAGTTGCCGAGGAACATCCCGAGATCAACAGCATCAGCGATCTCACCAAAGCCATGGCCGAAGACACCAAAGAGCACCGCCTGGTCGCACTGGACACCGAGTTCGCCAACCGCTCCGACGGCCTGGCGGGCATGGTCAAGCTGTACGACATGAACCTGACGCGCAACAACACCCGGCAGATGGACGCAGGCCTGGTCTACACCGCGCTGCGTAACGGCCAGGTGTTCGCTGGTCTGGTCTACACCACCGACGGGCGCCTCAACGCCTTTAAGTTGAAGCTGCTCGAAGACGACAAGCACTACTTCCCTGACTACACCGCAGCCCCGGTGATCCGCCAGGAATACCTCGACAAACACCCGCAGCTGGCCGCCGAACTCAAGCCTTTGGCCAACCTGTTCGACGATGAAACCATGCGTCAGCTCAATGCACGGGTCGACGTCGACCATGAAAGCCCGTCCGCCGTTGCCGCCGATTTCCTGCGCCAACATCCAATCAACTAAAAAGGAGAAGACATGGAATTTTTGAACGCCTTTTCCCATCTTGATTGGGCCCAGGTCCTGCACCTGACCTGGCAGCACATTACCCTGGTCGGCATCGCCGTGATCCTCGCGATCTTCATCGGCGTGCCCTTGGGCATTCTGATGACGCGCTTCCCGACCCTGGCCGGCCCGTTGCAAGCCAGCGCCACAGTGTTGCTGACCGTGCCATCCATCGCGCTGTTCGGCCTGCTGCTGCCGTTCTACTCCAAGTTCGGCCAGGGCCTGGGGCCAATGCCGGCGATCACCGCCGTGTTCCTTTACTCCCTGCTGCCAATCATGCGTAACACCTACCTGGCCCTCACCGGCGTTGAGCCAGGCATTCGCGAAGCCGCACGCGGCATCGGCATGACCTTCGGCCAGCGCCTGCGCATGGTCGAACTGCCGATTGCGGTGCCGGTGATTCTCGCTGGCGTGCGTACCGCCGTGGTGATGAATATCGGTGTGATGACCATCGCCGCCACCATCGGTGCCGGTGGCCTGGGTGTACTTATTCTGGCTTCCATCAGCCGCAGCGATATGTCGATGCTGATCGTCGGCGCCGTGCTGGTCAGTCTCCTGGCCATCTTCGCCGACCTGCTTCTGCAATGGCTGCAACGCTCGCTGACTCCAAAAGGATTGCTCAAATGATCGAACTTCAAAACCTGTCCAAGACTTTTCAAAGCAACGGCAAGACGGTCACCGCCGTCAACGATGTGAGCCTGACCGTCAACGAAGGCGAGATTTGCGTGTTCCTGGGGCCCTCGGGCTGCGGTAAGAGCACTACGCTGAAAATGATCAACCGACTGATCAAGCCCTCCTCGGGCAAGATTTTGATCAACGGCGAAGACACCACCGACCTCGACGAGGTGACCCTGCGTCGCAACATCGGCTACGTGATCCAGCAGATCGGCCTGTTCCCCAACATGACCATCGAAGAGAACATCGTGGTGGTGCCCAAGCTGCTCGGCTGGGACAAGCAGAAATGCCACGACCGCGCCCGCGAGTTGATGAGCATGATCAAGCTGGAGCCCAAGCAGTACCTGCATCGCTATCCGCGTGAACTGTCCGGTGGCCAGCAACAGCGCATCGGTGTGATCCGCGCCCTGGCGGCGGATGCGCCGCTGCTACTGATGGACGAGCCGTTCGGCGCGGTCGACCCGATCAACCGCGAGATGATCCAGAACGAATTCTTCGAGATGCAGCGCGCGCTGAACAAAACCGTGATCATGGTCAGCCACGACATCGACGAAGCCATCAAGCTGGGTGACAAGATCGCCATCTTCCGCGCCGGCAAGCTGCTGCAGATCGACCACCCGGACACGCTGCTGGCGCACCCGGCCGACGAGTTCGTCAGCAATTTCGTGGGCCAGGACAGCACCCTCAAGCGCCTGCTGCTGGTAAAAGCCGAAGACGCGGCGGACAACGCCCCGTCGGTGAGCCCGGAAACACCCGTGGCCGATGCGCTGGAATTGATGGACGAGCACGACCGCCGCTATGTAGTGGTCACCTGTTCGGAGAACAAGGCGCTGGGCTACGTACGCCGTCGCGACCTGCACCGCCAGGCCGGCACCTGCGGCCAGTACCTGCGCGAGTTCAACGCCACGGCAGCGTATGACGAGCATTTGCGCATCCTGCTGTCGCGCATGTACGAGTTCAACCGTTCGTGGCTGCCGGTGATGGATGCGGAGAGGGTGTTCCTCGGGGAAGTGACCCAGGAGTCGATTGCCGAGTACCTGAGCTCTGGCAAATCGCGTGGGGGCAAGACCAGTATCGTGTCTCCAGCCGAGACCGCGCTGGTCTGATCCGCCGCTATCGCAGGCAAGCCAGCTCCCACATTTGAACTGCATTCTTATGTTGGAATGCATTCCCCTGTGGGAGCTGGCTTGCCTGCGATGAATACACCGCAAATCCACCTGATTGGCCCCATCCGGGGAACATCAATCCGTCACACCGGTCGGTTACATAAGTAGCTGCACGCGGCCGCGCGACGAACGCGTGCAAAAACGCGACATTTTTAGTTGATCCCACGCCCGCCAAGCCCTAAAGTTCGCGCCGAACGTCCATGCTGGAAACGATCCATCCGGCTCAAGTACTGACGACGAGACAGCAAGGCCAAGGGAAGCGGTTGATCCCATGGCCTTTTTGCTTTCGGCGACATGCCTTGGGAAGTAGGCGAACCAAAGTGGGGATACGGAGGACGTTCATTTGCACCCATTGATTACTACTGTTTGCCCCTAGGAGTCCCCAGCATGTCGATCAACGTCGAAGATTATTTCGCGCGCGCCACTTTTGACAAAATGAAGGCGTTCGCCGACAAGCAAGAAACCCCGTTCGTGGTGATCGACACCGCGATGATCAGCCAGGCCTACGATGACCTGCGCGCCGGTTTCGAATTCGCCAAGGTGTATTACGCGGTCAAGGCCAACCCGGCCGTCGAGATCATCGACCTGTTGAAAGACAAGGGTTCGAGCTTCGACATCGCTTCGATCTACGAGCTGGACAAGGTCATGGACCGTGGCGTCAGCGCCGACCGTATCAGCTACGGCAACACCATCAAGAAATCCAAGGACATCCGCTACTTCTATGAGAAGGGCGTGCGCCTGTTCTCTACCGACTCCGAAGCCGACCTGCGCAACATCGCCAAGGCCGCGCCGGGTTCGAAAGTGTATGTGCGTATCCTCACCGAAGGCTCGACCACTGCTGACTGGCCGTTGTCGCGCAAATTCGGCTGCCAGACCGACATGGCCATGGACCTGCTGATCCTCGCCCGCGACCTGGGCCTGGTGCCTTACGGCATCTCGTTCCACGTCGGCTCGCAACAGCGCGACATCAGCGTGTGGGACGCGGCCATCGCCAAGGTCAAGGTGATCTTCGAACGCCTCAAAGAAGAAGACGGCATCCACCTGAAGCTGATCAACATGGGCGGCGGCTTCCCGGCCAACTACATCACCCGCACCAACAGCCTGGAAACCTACGCTGAAGAAATCATCCGCTTCCTCAAGGAAGACTTCGGGGACGACCTGCCGGAAATCATCCTGGAACCAGGCCGTTCGTTGATCGCCAACGCCGGTATCCTGGTCAGCGAAGTGGTGCTGGTGGCGCGCAAGTCCCGTACCGCCGTCGAGCGCTGGGTGTACACGGATGTGGGCAAGTTCTCCGGCCTGATCGAAACCATGGACGAAGCCATCAAGTTCCCGATCTGGACCGAGAAGAAAGGCGAGATGGAAGAAGTGGTCATCGCTGGCCCGACCTGCGACAGCGCCGACATCATGTACGAAAACTACAAGTACGGCCTGCCATTGAACCTGGCCATTGGTGATCGTCTGTACTGGTTGTCGACCGGTGCCTACACCACCAGCTACAGCGCGGTTGAGTTCAATGGGTTTCCGCCGCTGAAATCCTTCTACGTTTAACCCCACCCCCGATCGTTCCCACGCTCTGCGTGGGAACGCCTCCTGTGACGCTCTGCGTTACGCGCTCAAGTGCGGACGCGGAGCGTCCAGGGCGGCATTCCCACGCGGAGCGTGGGAACGATCAGCTCGTAGCTCGTTGCCGGTACAACTCGGCCATGGCGCGAATTCGCGGGTCATCCGCCCGTGCCAGCGCCTTGTGTGCCGTTTGCAGAAACTTGAGATTCCCGCCTGCCAGCGCCTTGTGCAACCATTCCAGCGCCGCGTCGATCTGGCCGCTGTCGGCCAGCACCGCCGCATGGCTGAACTGCCCACGAAAATCACCTGCCTCGGCTGAGCGGCGGTACCACTCAACGGCCGCCTCAACATCCTTGGGGCAATGCTGCCCGTCTTCCAGGTAACGCCCGAGCAGGTTCATCGACTTGGCATGGCCCTGTTCGGCAGCCTGGCGATACAGCGCCAGTGCTTGCGCCTGGTCTTCAACAACGCCACGGCCGGTAGCCAAGAGGTTGGCGTAGTTGTACTGCCCCCAATCCAACCCGGCGTGTGCCGCCAGGCGATATTCCCGTGCTGCGGCGGCTTCATCGACAGCGCAGCCCCAACCATGCTCCCGGCAACGCCCGATCATATTGCGCGCCATCAGGTGCCCGCCCTGCGCGGCAATCTGGAACCAGCGCAGCGCCAGGGCCTCATCGCGGGCAATGCCGCGCCCTTCCAGCAAGATTTGCCCGAGCAGGGCCTGGGCCTCGACCACACCGGCCTTGGCGGCGATCAGGATGGCCTGGGCGGCGCGCACCGGGGAGTCATCGAGCATGCTCTGCAATTGTTCGACATTGAGCACTTCTTCGCGGCGCAATAAAAAACCCATGCTCAGACCTCGACCCAACGGCGCAACAGGTTGTGGTAGGTGCCGGTGAGCTGGATCAGCGCAGGGTGGTCGGGGACGTCGCGGGTCAGTTGCTGGATCGCGCCGTCCATCTCGAACAGCAAGGTGCGCTGGCTGTCTTCGCGCACCAGGCTTTGGGTCCAGAAGAACGAGGCATAGCGCGAGCCACGGGTCACCGCGTTGACTTTATGCAAGCTAGAGCCGGGGTACAGCACCATGTCGCCGGCGGGTAGCTTGACCCTCTGCAGGCCGAAGGTGTCCTGGATCTCCAGTTCGCCGCCGTCGTACTCGTCGGGATCGCTGAAGAACAGCGTGGACGACAGGTCGGTGCGCACGCGCTCGTGGCTGCCTTTGGGCTGGCGCACCGCATTGTCGATATGAAAGTCAAAACTGCCGCCAGCGGTGTAGCAGTTGAGCAGTGGCGGGAAGACTTTATGCGGCAGCGCGGCCGACATAAACAGCGGGTTGCTCCACAACCGCTCCAGCATGGCTGCGCCAATTTCCTTGGCCAACGGGTGACCTTCAGGCAATTGCAGGTTGTGCTTGGCCTTGGCCGACTGGTGACCGGCGGTGATTTTGCCGTCAGCCCATTCGGTCTCTTCCAGGGCCTGGCGAATGCGCAGCACCTCCTCGCGAGAGAACAGGCCGGGAATGTGCAGCAACATGGGGCAATACCTGCGATCAGAGAGGTGTCAATGGTATTGATTCTTATCCTCTCTGTAAAATACAGGGACGAACGAGAGCGCAAAATCCGTAACAAAAAAGTGTAAAGAATGTAAATTTGATGCGAATAGCAATATCTCGCAATTGATACAAAGTCTTGTTGGCCCTATATTCCGCGGCATCACATCCTTGGGGAAGGGACACGTCATGTCGCGCACTATTCTAAAAATACCGGCCAGTTCGCCACGCATGCTGGCCTCCGCCATTGGCGTTGCCCTGAGTGCCGGCTCCGCCGCCCACCTGGCACAGGCCGCTGAAAATACCGAGCCAACAGGCGAGCGCAACCCTATCTCCCTCGGCGCCACCAACATCACCGGCCAGGAGCAGGACAACACCTCCTACCAAGTGGAGAAAGCCTCGTCGCAGAAGTACACCGCGCCGCTGGTGGACACGCCGCGCTCGGTCACTGTGGTGCCGCAACAAGTACTCAAGGACACCGCCGCCACCTCGCTGCAGGACGCCTTGCGCACCGTACCGGGTATCACCTTCGGCGCCGGTGAAGGTGGCAATCCTCAGGGAGACCGCCCGTTCATCCGTGGTTTCGACGCCCAGGGCGATACCTACCTCGATGGCGTACGCGACACCGGAGGCCAGAGCCGCGAGATCTTCGACATCGAGTCCATCGAAGTCAGCAAAGGCCCGAACTCCTCGTTCGGCGGCCGTGGCTCGGCCGGTGGCAGCCTCAACCTGGTAAGCAAGACCCCACAAGCGCGGGACTTCACCAACGGCGGCTTTACCTACGGCTCCGACCAGACCCGCCGCTACGTGCTCGACGTGAACCGCCAGTTTCTGGACGACAGCGCGGCATTCCGCCTGAACCTGATGAGCCATGAACAAAACGTGGCTGGCCGCGACGCGGTGAATTACGACCGTTGGGGCGTGGCACCGTCGCTGACTTTCGGCTTGGGCACGCCGACCCGTGTCAACCTCAGCTACTACCATATGGAAAGTGATGACCTGCCGGATTCGGGGATTCCCTACGGCTACGGTTCGTCGACCGCCACAGCCCACGTGCATGACAAACCCAACGACGGCGGCGACAGCAACAACTTCTACGGTTTGAAAAGCCGTGACTTCCGCAAGACCCGTGCGGACATCAGCACGTTCTCCATCGAACACGACTTGAACGACAACATGACGCTCAAGAACACCCTGCGCCACGGCAGCACCGGCCAGGACTATGTGCTCACTCAGCCGGATGACAGCAAGTTCAACGTCAACCGCTACGGCACTGTCTGGCGTCGCGCCAACAGCCGTGTCTCCACCACGACCACAACCACCAACCAGACCGATCTGTTTGGCAGCTTTCAGGCCTTGGGCTTCAAGCACACTTACTCCACCGGCCTGGAATTTACCGGCGAAGAAACCCGTGTCAGCGGCTACACCGTCAGCCCTAACGCCAACCCGGTGTGCACAACGGCCAAGGGCAGCCTGGGCGGCCAGTGCACCTCACTGAGCAACCCGAACCCCGACGACGCCTGGAACGGCAGCATCGCGCGCAACTACAACGGTACCAACACCAAGGCCACCAGCCGCGCCGCCTACGTGTTCGATACCATCGAACTCGATCCAAAATGGCTGCTGAACGTGGGGTTGCGCTACGACACCTTTGACACCGAAGCCAACACCAACGCCGTCGCCGGGCGCACCAAGATCAAGGACGACAGCCAGTTCTTCAACTGGCAGGCCGGCCTGGTGTGGAAGCCGGTGGAGAACGCCAGCATCTACGCCTCTTACGCCACATCGGCCACGCCAGCCGGTGGCCTGGTAGGCGAAGGATCCGACGGCAACCCGCTGTCTGCCGGTGCCGCCACCAGCGACTTGCAGCCAGAAGAAACCGTCAACTACGAACTGGGCACCAAGTGGGACCTGTTCCACGACCGCCTGTCCCTGACCGCAGCCGTGTTCCGCACCGAGAAGAAAAACACCCGCATCCTGGTGGATGCGCTCACCTACCAGAACGCCGGGGAATCTCAGGTCGACGGCATCGAGTTGTCCGCCAGCGGCAAAATCACCGATCAATGGCAGGTGTTTGCGGGATACAGCTATCTGGACAGCGAACTGGTCAAATCCGGCCTCAACGGGCGTAACGGCGTAGTCAGTGCCGGCTCCAACAAAGGCAACCAAATGCCCAACACGCCGAAGAACTCCTTCAGCCTGTGGACCACCTACGAGATCACGCCCAAGCTGACCGTCGGCGGCGGCGCCTTCTACGTCGATGAGGTTTACGGTGATGTCGGCAACACGGTGTATGTACCCTCCTACACCCGCTACGACGCCATGGCCAGCTACAAGCTGACCAAGAACGTCGACCTGCAACTGAACGTGCAGAACCTGACCGACAAGACCTACTACGACAAGGCCTTCTCCACGCATTTCGCCAACCAGGCGGCCGGTCGTACGGCATTGTTGACCACCAGCTTCCACTTCTAAAAGCGGTCAAGGTTCAGCCAGGAGCCCCACACATCGGATGCGTGGGGCTTTTGCGTGTTTCCCGGCAACTCACGGCATAATGCGCGCCGTGATCAGATATCCAGCTAAGCGAGGCGCTCCGACGTGTTGAAGAAAACCCTGTTCCAGTTGCATTGGTTCTTCGGCATCACGGCCGGGCTGGTGCTGGCCTTGATGGGGGTCACCGGGGCCGCGTACTCGTTCCAGGACGAGATCCTGCGGGCGCTCAACCCCACCGTGTTGAGCGTGCAGAAACGCGAGGCCGGTGTACTGCCGCCCGCCGAGCTGGTACGCAAATTGGAAGCGGCCGAAGGCAAGACCGTGGCCATGCTGTGGGTAGAAAGCGAGAGCGGCAACGCCGGCCGCGTGTCCTTCACCCCGCCGCCTGGCGAGCGCCGTGGCCAGATGCGCTACTTTGACCCGTACACCGGCGACTACATGGGCGACGCGGTCGGCCAGGACCTGTTCGGTTTTATCCTGCAACTGCACCGCTTCCTCGCCATCGGCGACACCGGGCGCAACATCACCGGCGCCTGCACCCTGATCCTGCTGTTCTTTTGCCTCTCCGGCCTGTACCTGCGCTGGCCGCGCCAGGTGAAAAGCTGGCGTGTCTGGCTGACCCTGGACTGGCGCAAAAAGGGCCGCAGCTTCAATTGGGACCTGCACTCGGTATTCGGCACCTGGTGCCTGCTGTTTTATCTGTTGGCAGCGCTGACCGGGCTGTATTGGTCGTACGACTGGTACAACCGTGGCGTGACCAAACTGCTGTCCGACGCGCCGCAGAACGAGCGCATGCGCAAGCGCGGCCCAGCCCCCGCAGGCCCGGCTCCGGAGGGCAACTACGACGCGATCTGGAGCAGCATCTACAGCAACGCCGGCCCCGACTTGAGCGCCTATAACATTCGGATGCCCGCGGTCGCCGGGCAACCGGCCACCGTGTATTACCTGCTCACTTCATCGCCCCATGACCGTGCGCTGAACCAGATCAACCTGGACCCGGCCACAGGCGAGGTCAAATCTCACGAGCGCTACGCCAGCAAAAGCCTCAAGGCGCAGTTGCTGACGAGCGTGTATGCGCTGCACACCGGCAGCTATTTCGGCCTGGTCGGGCGCATCGTCCTCACCGTCAGCTCACTGCTTATGCCGCTGTTTTTCATCACGGGTTGGCTGCTGTACCTGGACCGACGCCGCAAAAAGCGCCAGGTCCGCGATGCCCGCAAAGGCCTGACAGATAACCACAGCGATGCCCCGGCCTGGCTGATCGGCTTCGCCAGCCAGAGCGGCTTTGCCGAACAACTGGCCTGGCAAACCGCCGGGCAACTGCAGGCTGCGGGCCTGGCGGTGAAGGTGCAGCCCCTGGGCAGTGTCAGCCGCGACGACCTCAGCCAATCGCAGAACGCGCTGTTCGTGGTCAGTACTTTTGGCGACGGCGAAGCGCCCGACAGCGCCCGAGGTTTCGAGCGTAGCGTGCTCGGCCAGGCGCTATCCCTCAAAGGCTTGAACTACTCGGTGCTGGCCCTGGGTGACCGGCAGTACGAACATTTTTGCGGCTTTGCCCGGCGCCTGCATTTCTGGCTGACCAACCAGGGCGGCACCCCGCTGTTTGCCCCGGTGGAAGTCGACAGCGGCGATACACTGGCGCTGCAGACCTGGCAACAGCAACTGGGCCAGCTCACCGGGCATGCGCCGGCAGCGGCCTGGCCGACGGCCCAGTACGAAAACTGGACCCTGAGCCAACGCACCCTGCTCAACCCCGACAGTGTCGGCTCGCCCGTCTACCTGCTGGGCCTCACATCCACGTCTGCGCACAGCTGGCTGGCCGGCGACCTGGTGGAAGTCCTGCCGCGCAATTGCCCCTGGGCCATCGAACACTTCCTGGCCGGCCTGGGCTTGGTCGGCAGCGACGGTGTGGTGATCGACGGCGTCGCCCACACCCTTGATCAGGCCCTGGCCACGCGCCAACTGCCGGAAAACCGCACGCACCTGGTCGGCCTACACGCCCAGGCATTGGTGGATGCGCTGGTCCCCCTGGGCATGCGCGAATACTCCATCGCCTCGATTGCCAGCGACGGCGTGCTGGAGCTGATTGTGCGCCAGGAGCGCCACCCCGACGGCAGCCTGGGGCTTGGCTCCGGCTGGCTGACTGAACACGCCGCCCTCGGCTCGGCCATCAGCCTGCGTCTGCGGCGCAACAGCGGCTTCCATTTGCCCGACGCGCCTGTGCCGCTGATTCTGCTGGGCAACGGCACCGGGCTTGCGGGCCTGCGCAGCTTGCTCAAAGCACGCATTGCCGACGGCCAGCAGCGAAACTGGCTGCTGTTCGGCGAGCGCAATATTGCCCACGACTACCTGTGCCAGGACGAACTGCAAGGCTGGCTCGCCAGTGGAGACCTGGCCCTGCTGGACCTGGCATTTTCCCGCGATCAAGAGGAGAAGATCTACGTACTGGATCGCCTGCGCGAGTCAGCGGATGTGCTGCGCAAATGGCTCGCGGACGGCGCAGCGATTTATGTGTGTGGCAGCTTGCAGGGGATGGCGACGGGGGTGGATCAGGCACTGAAAGACATCTTGGGCAATGAGGCGCTGGAGCGCCTGATCGAACAGGGTCGCTATCGTAGGGATGTCTATTGATATTTGATCATTCCCACGCTCCGCGTGGGAATGCCGCCCTGGACGCTCCGCGTCCGCTCTTGACGGCGTGACGCGGAGCGTCACAGGATGCGTTCCCACGCAGAGCGTGGGAACGATCAGGCCGGTTGCAGCTTTTGCTCGAACACCGAGACTCCATCGAGATCGCGCAGCATCACCGTCAACTCCGCCGTCTGCCCATCAATCTGCACTTCACCAAAAAACTGAAAGCCCGCAAACGGCGAGGTATTCTGCGCCGGTGGCGCCTTCTGGAATACCACGTGCGGGCCGAAGGTTTTATCCAGTGGGTTGGGCCCGAAACTCCCGGCATTCAACGGCCCCGCCACAAACTCCCAGAACGGCTCGAAATCCTGGAACGCCGCGCCGTCAGGGTGATAGTGATGCGCCGCACAGTAATGCACATCGGCCGTCAGCCACAGGTGGTTGCGCACCTTGTGCTCATGCAGGAACCCCAGCAGTTCGGCGATCTCCAGCTCACGCCCTTGCGCCGGGCCAGGGTCGCCATTGGCGATCGCTTCCCAACGCGCCACGCCGGGGCTGACCTCACCGTCGGGCACGCCCAGGCCGATAGGCATGTCGGCGGCTACCACCTTCCACTGCGCTTGCGATGCCTTGAGCCCGCGCTTGAGCCAGTCCAACTGTTCACGCCCAAGAAAGGGTTTTTCAGCGCCCAGGTTGTCGACATTGGGCCCGCGATAGCTGCGCATATCCAACACAAACACATCCAGCAGCGGCCCATAACTGAGCTTGCGATAAATGCGCCCGCCACTGTCGGCGCTCTGTCGGCGCATGGGTGAATATTCCAGCCAGGCCTGGCGGGCACGGCCCACCAGGGTGTTGATGTCGCGGGTCTGGTAACGCTCATCCAACTGCTTGCTCGATGACCAGTTGTTGATCACCTCGTGATCGTCCCACTGCCAGATCTGCGGCACCTCGGCGTTGAAGCGGCGTACGTTTTCATCCAGCAGGTTGTAACGGTAATTGCCGCGATATTCATCGAGGGTTTCCGCAACTTTGCTTTTGGCTTCAGTGGTGATGTTGCGCCAGATGCGCCCTCCTTCAGTGGTGAGCTGCGCGGGTATCGGGCCGTCGGCGTAGATGGTGTCGCCGCTGTGGATAAAAAAGTCTGGCAGGCGCAGGCGCATGGCTTCATAGATGCGCATGCCACCGATGTCCGGGTTGATGCCGAAGCCTTGGCCGACGGTGTCGCCGCTCCACACAAAACGGATATCACGCCGCTGTTGCGGCACGCTACGCAGGTGCCCGAACCAGGGTTCACTGGCAATGCCGGTCTGGGCGTCTTCGAAATGCACGCGGTAGAAAATCGCCTGATCAACCGGCAGCCCGGTGAGCTCGACACGGGCGGTAAAGTCGGTGCGGCTGTCGGCCAGGGGCGAGACGAATCGGCGCGGGTTGCTGAACACGCTGCGGGTATCCCATTCCACCACCATCTTCGCCGGGCGGTCACTGCGGCTCCAGATCATTGCGCGATCGCCCTGCAGGTCGCCCGATTGCACGCCGTCAGTGAGTTGCGGTCGGTCCTTCACCGAAGCGATCACCGCCGGTGCCAGGCCCGGCAACAGCAGGCCAGCGCCCACAGCTTGCATCACACGGCGGCGACCGAGATCGAAGTGGCTCATGCAGGTGCCCTCTTGAGTATCAAAAGGGCCACTAAAGCATGACGGGATGAAGCGCAGATGACAGGCTACAACTGTAGGAGCGAGCTTGCTCGCGAAAAACGTCAACGATCACGCGGGCTTGCTGAATGAACGCGGCGCCTGCGAGTTCTTCGCGAGCAAGCTCGCTCCTACAGGGTATTTGGGCTTGCCCCCACACTTTTACTGGTCAGGCAGTCACGGCCAGCTCGGCCGCTTCCGGCCGCTTGAGCACGGCATACACCAAGCCGGTCAACACACTGCCCGCCACAATCGCCAACAAATACAACAACGCATGGTTCATCGCATTCGGAATCACCAACACAAACAACCCGCCATGGGGCGCGGCGAGTTTGCAGCCGAAGTACATCGACAGCGCACCGGTCAACGCGCCACCGGCGATGCTGGCCGGAATGACGCGCAGCGGGTCTTTGGCGGCGAAGGGAATCGCGCCTTCGGAGATAAAGCACAGCCCCAGGATCATCGCCGCCTTGCCGGCCTCGCGCTCGGTCTGGGCGAACTTGCGCCGGGCCAGCAACGTGGCGATGCCCATGCCAATTGGCGGCACCATGCCGGCGGCCATGGTCGCGGCCATCGGCGCGCCGCTCGACGCGGCCAGCAGGCCAACCGAGAACGCATAGGCCGCCTTGTTGATCGGCCCGCCCAAGTCCACGCACATCATGCCGCCGAGCAAAATGCCCAGCAGCACCGCGTTGGTGGTGCCCATGGTGCTGAGGAAATCCGTCAGGCCCGTGAGCAAGCGGGCGACCGGTGGGCCCACCAGGTAGATCATCACCAAGCCAGTAAACAGGCTCGCCAGTAACGGGATAATCAGGATCGGCTTGAGCGCTTCCAGGCTCTGGGGCAGTTGCACTGCGCGGCTGATCAGCTTGACGCAATACCCGGCGACGAAGCCGGCCAGGATGCCGCCGATAAACCCAGCCCCCAGCGTCCCAGCCAGCAGCCCGCCGATCATGCCGGGCGCAAGGCCAGGACGGTCGGCAATCGAGTAGGCGATGTAGCCCGCCAGCAACGGCACCATCAACAGGAACGCCTGGTCACCCACGGATTTGAGCGCCGCCGCCAAGGTGCCGGGCTGCTCGAAAGCATGGATGCCGAACACAAACGACAAGGCGATCAGCAAGCCCCCCGCCACCACCATCGGCAACATATACGACACGCCGGTGAGCAGGTGTTTGTAGACGCCGGTTTTCTCCGCCTTGGCCGGTGCACCGCCGGCCGCGCTTTCCACCGCACCTTCGGCCAGGGCTTTGTTGAGGATGGCTTCGGATTGCTTGAGGGCAATGCCGGTGCCACAGCGGTAAATCTTCTTGCCGGCGAAACGCTCGGTGGCCACTTCGATATCGGCCGCCAGCAACACCACATCGGCATCGGCAATCGCTTGCGGGCTCAACGGCGTCCGGGCGCCCACCGAACCTTGGGTCTCGACCTGCAGGTCATAACCCAGGCGCTGAGCAGTCTGCTGCAAGGCTTCGGCGGCCATGAACGTGTGGGCCACACCGGTGGGGCACGCGGTAATCGCGACGATACGCGGCGCAGCCTTGGCCGCCACCGGGGCGGCGTCGGCGACATACACCTGGGCTTCTTCGGCGCCCCGGCGCAGCACGCCTTCGACATCCGCCAACGCCTGGGCCGGCGTGCTCTGGAACACACGCTTGCCGACAAACCGCTGCATCTCCACCGGGGTACTGCTGACCAGCAGCACCCACTCGGCATCATCAATCGTCGCCTGGGACAACTGGCGCTCCGGGCGCTGCACATCGACGACTTCAACACTGGTATGCAAGCCCATGCGCTGGGCGGCGGCGTCCAACAAGCGGGCGCACAGCACACTGGTGACCATGCCGTTCGGGCAGGCGGTAACAATGGCTAACTTCATCACAAACCCTCTTATTGTTCTGTCAGCGTGCGTACATCGACGCCGCTTTCGAGATGCGCCAACTGCGCGTCATCGCTGATGCCAAAACCGATCTGTGTCACCGCCATCGCGGCAATCGCCGTGGCCCGGCGCAAGGTGTGCTCCGGCGTATCGCCACTGAGCAAACCGTGGAGCATCCCGGCCAGCAGCGAGTCGCCGGCGCCCACGGTACTGGCCACTGCCACCTTGGGCGGCGTGGCGTGCAGCGCCGCACCCGGGCGGTACCAGGTCACGCCTGCGGCCCCGTCGGAGACCACCACATGTTCGACGCCTTGCTGATGCAGGCGGCTGATGGCATCGGTGGCGTTACCCAAGGCCTCGGCCAACTCTTCGGTATTGGGTTTGACCAGCCACGGGCCAACCTCCAACCCCAGGCGCAGCGCTTCGCCGCTGGTGTCCAGGGCGACTTTCAAACCGAGGTCCTTCAACGCCTCCAGCAAACCTTTAAACCATTGCGGGCTGACGCCGCGCGGCAAGCTACCGGCCACCACGACCGCATCGAACTCCGGGCCAATGATCGCGACCATCTTGAGCAGCGCTTTTAGCGCCTCTTCAGTCACCAGCGGCCCCGGTGCATTGATGTCGGTGACACGCCCATCCTGTTCGGCAATCTTGATGTTGCTCCGGGTTTCGCCGGGAACCCGGATGAAGGCATCGCCAAACCCACGGCGCTTGATCAGCGCATTGAAAGCCTGGGGGTTGGCGCTGCCGAGGAACCCGCCCACGCTGACGTAATGGCCCAGGTCCGCCAGCACTTGCGCCACATTCACGCCCTTGCCGGCCGCGTGGGTGAGCATCGCTTCACTGCGATTGACCTCACCGGGTTGCAGGTGCGCCAGACGTACCGTGAGGTCCAACGCCGGGTTCAGCGTCAGGGTCAGAATATTCGCCATCTACACGGCCTCCACTAGGGCACGCACTTCAGCGGGCGAACCCACCGCCAGTGCTTGTTGCGCCAGGCCCTGGGCCTCGCTCAGACTGAATTCACGCACCCGCGCCTTCACTTCAGGAATGCTGCGGGCCGACACGCTCAACTCATCCACGCCCAGGCCGACCAGCACCGGCACCGCCAGCGGGTCCGCCGCCAACTCGCCGCACACGCCTACCCATTTGCCGTGGGCATGGGCGGCGCGCACGGTGATGTCGATCAGTTGCAGGACTGCAGGGTGCAAGCCATCGGCCTGGGCCGACAGGGTCGGGTGGCCGCGGTCGATGGCCAGGGTGTATTGGGTCAGGTCGTTGGTGCCGACGCTGAAGAAGTCGACTTCCTTGGCGAGGACCGGCGCCAGCAGCGCGGCTGAGGGCACTTCGATCATGATCCCCAGTTGCAGGTCTGCCACTGGGATCTCCAGGCGCAGGCGCTCGGTCATGTCCCGGGCGGCGCGCCACTCATCCACGCTGCCGACCATGGGGAACATGATGCGCAGCGGGCGGTTGTCTGCTGCACGCAGCAATGCGCGCAGTTGCGCTTCCATGATCTGCGGGCGTTGCAACGTCAGGCGAATGCCGCGCACACCCAGAAAGGGGTTTTCCTCTTCGGCGATCGGCCAATAGGGCAAAGGCTTGTCGCCGCCCACATCCAGGGTGCGCACCACCAACGGGCGACCATTGAGGCCGTCGAGTACGCGACGGTATTCGGCCTCCTGAGTGGCCTCGTCTGGCGCCTGGGAGTGAGCCATGAAAATCAGTTCGGTGCGCAGCAGGCCAATGCCTTCGGCGCCCTGCTCCACTGCGCTGGCCACACCGGCGCTTTCGCCAATATTGGCGAACACTTCCACGGCGTGGCCGTCACGGGTCAGCGCCGCTTCATGGCGCTGGGCCGATGCGGCTTGCAAGCGCTGTTCGCGGCTGTCGCGCTCCACGGTGGCCCGTTGCAGGGTGGCGGCGTCGGGGTCCACATGCAGGCGACCACGCTGGCCATCGAGCAACAGTGGCGTGCCCGGGTTGAGCAATAACACCGCAGCGCCAGCGCCGACCAAGGCCGGAATGCCCAGGGCGCGGGCGACAATGGCACTGTGAGCGGTGGCGCCGCCCCGGGCGGTGAGAATGCCGGCAACGCGGGCCGGGTCCAGGCGCGCCACGTCCGAAGGGCCGACCTCTTCCATCACCAGGATGTAGGGCTCGCTCGGTTCCTGCACGCTCTGGACGCCGCACAACTGGGCCAGCACGCGGCGGCCGATGTCACGCAAGTCGGCAGCACGCTCGGCCAGCAAGGCATCCTGCAAGGCTTCCTGTTGCTTGGCGGCGGCTTCGATCACGCTCATCCAGGCGGCTTCGGCGCTTTCGCCCTGCTTGAGGCGGGTGTCGACTTCGTCGGTCAGTTCCGGGTCGTCGAGCATTTCCTGGTGGGTGATGAAAATCTCGCGGATGGCCTTGGCCTGGCTACGCTCGATCAAGCCCTGGATATCCGTGCGCACGTCGCTCAAAGCGGTGTGCAGGCGCTGGCGTTCGGCGGCGGCGGATTCGCCCCGTAGCGGGTAATCGAACACCTGCGGCACCTGGATATGAGCCGGGCCGATCGCGATACCCGGCGCGGCGGCAATGGCCTGGAGTTGGCTACCGCTCAGTGGCGCGCTGAGCACCGGTTCGATATCGACCTGTGCGGGCTGTGCGCTCACCGTGGGCAAGGGCTCGACCTCTTCGCCAAGGCCCTCTTGCACGGCGGCCAAGAGGGCGGGCAGTGCATCGCCGGCCACCGTCGGCTCGGCCACAAACTCCAGCACCTGGCCACGACGTGCGCCGAGGCTGAGCAACTTGCTCAGGCTTTTGACCGACACGGCGCCCACCGCGCCATCGACGATACGTACGCGGATATCGCCGTCAAAACTTTTCGCCAATTGCGCCAGGATCTTGGCCGGGCGCGCGTGCAGGCCGTGGGCGTTGGCCAGGGTAATACGGGCGCTGGGCCAGTCCGGCGGCAGTTCACCGCCCAGCACTTCCAGCACCGCGCGGCTGCTGGTGGCGCGTCCCAACTCGTGGCCGCGCCCTTCAATCAGCAAGGCACACAGGCGTTCAAGCAGGGTCTGGTGCGCTTCACCGAGGCTCGCCAGGCAGAACAGGCCGTGCAAGGGCTGGCCGAGGTAACGCATAGGTTTGTCCGGCGTCACAAAGGCCAGGCCCGGGCGCTTGACCGTCTGCTCGCTGTGCAACCACCACAGGCCATCGCCCAGGGGCAGCGCGTCGACTTGCTGCAATACGGCGGCAAAGCCATTGCTCACGCAGTCGGCCTGGCGCAGCAGGCGCGCACCGCGCCACACCAACTCTTCAAAATCATCGGCCGACACGCCCAGGCTGATCATCTGCGCATCCAGCGCCAGTTCCTGGGGCGCGCCTTGCAACAGTTTCAACAGCGCTTCGGCACTGCCGGCACGGCGCAACGCCTGGCCCAGGTCGGTTTCACCGAGGGCACGGGTGAGCAGTTGCAACAGGCGCAGGTGTTCATCGGATTTAGCCGCGATGCCAATCGCCAGATAGACGATCTGGCCATCGCCCCAGTCCACCCCTTCGGGGAACTGCAGCAGGCGCACACCGGTGGAAAACACTTGGTCGCGGGTTTCTGGCGTGCCATGGGGGATAGCAATGCCTTGGCCGAGAAAGGTCGAACCTTGGGCTTCACGGGCTTGCAAGCCACTGAGATAACCTTCGGCAACCAGGCCATCGGCCACTAATTTGTCAGCGAGCAGGTGCAAGGCAGCAGATTTATCCACAGCCACCTGGCCCATGGATATCTGCTCTACAGTGAGCTCAAGCATGCCGTTCTCCTAGTTAGTGCGACAGGTGCACTAGGTATTGTTGTAGGTAAATATGATCAAAATTAACTGACTGAGCGGTCAATTGGCAGTGGTCACTCAGTAGCGAACATCGTAAAAATACGCTTGCTGAAACGTTTAATCTAGAATTTATGGCAGATTACGCGTTAATTACGCAAGCTTGAAGGGCCACTCGGCGCTTGCTGTGGGACATTGGTCGAATGCTGGAATCGGTTACGATTGGACAAAATGTCGGGGCGAGCGCCAAAAAACAAGGAAATCCCGGTTTGAAACTCAGTGATATCGCACGTCTGGCCGGTGTGTCCGTTACCACCGCCAGCTATGTCATCAATGGCAAGGCCGAACAGCAGCGCATCAGCAACGCCACCGTTGAGCGTGTGCGTGCCGTGGTCCAAGCCCATGGCTTTACCCCCAACCCTCAAGCCGCGGGGCTGCGCAGCCGGCATACGCGGACCTTGGGGTTCATCCTGCCAGACCTGGAAAACCCCAGCTACGCACGCATCGCCAAACTGCTGGAACAAGGTGCGCGGGCGCGCGGCTATCAGTTACTGATCGCCAGCTCCGATGACGAAGCGGACAGCGAGCGCCAACTGCTGCAACTGTTCCGGGCGCGGCGTTGCGATGCGTTGTTCGTCGCCAGTTGCCTGCCGGCCAGCGATGACAGCTATCGCGAGTTGCAGGCCAAGGGGCTGCCGGTGATTGCCATCGACCGGGAGATGGAGCCGAACCAGTTCTGCTCCGTGGTCAGCGACGACCACCAGGCCTGCCAGCAACTCACTAGCAGCCTGCTGCAACCGTTGCCCAAGCAGATCGCGCTGATCGGCGCACGGCCCGAGCTGAGCATCAGCCAGGCGCGTACCGCCGGTTTCCGCGATGCGCTGCAAGGCTTTACGGGCGAAGTGATCATCGAACAGGGCGAAGCCTTCAGTCGTGACTGCGGCCGAGAGCTGATGGAGCAATTGCTGCAACGCCTGGGGCATCTGCCGGACGCGCTGGTAACCACCTCCTACGTACTGCTCCAAGGGGTGTTTGATGCGCTGCATGACTTCCCTCTCAAGTCACGCCCCCTGCGCCTGGGCACCTTCGGCGATACCCAGTTGCTGGATTTCCTCCCGCTGCCGGTCAACGCCATGGCCCAACAACATCAGTTGATTGCCGAGACCGCCCTGCGCCTGGCGCTGGCCGCCGTTGAAGAAGAACAGTACCAACCCGGCGTGCATGCGATTGGCCGGACCTTCAAGCAGCGTATCCACGAGGCCTGAGCGTGGAGCTGATCGACACCCACACGCACCTGGACTTCGAGGACTTCGACCAGGATCGCACGCACGTCCTCGCCCACAGCCGTGAACTCGGCGTGCGGCGCCTGGTGGTGCTGGGGGTGTACCAGAAAAATTGGCAGCGGCTTTGGGACTTGGTGCAACAGGACGAAGGTTTGTTCGCCGCCTTCGGCTTGCACCCGGTGTATCTCGATGAGCATCGCCCCGCCGACCTGCTGGAGCTGGGCGACTGGTTGACGCGCCTGCATGGCCACCGGCAACTGTGCGCCGTGGGCGAAATTGGCCTGGATTACTTTCTCGAACAGTTGGGCCACCAGCGCCAGCAACAGTTATTTGAAGCCCAGCTGAAACTCGCGCTGGATTTCCAACTGCCGGCCCTGCTCCACGTTCGCCGCAGCCACGCCGCGGTAATTGCCACCTTAAAGCGTATCCGCCTACCCAGAGGCGGCATCATCCATGCGTTCGCCGGCAGCGTTGAAGAGGCACGCGAGTACATCAAGCTCGGGTTCAAACTGGGCCTGGGTGGCGCTGCCACCTGGCCCCAGGCCCTGCGCATGCACCGGGTACTGGCCCAATTGCCCCTCGACGCCGTGGTGCTGGAAACCGACTCGCCGGATATGGCCCCGGCCATGTACCCCAACCAGCGCAATAGCCCGCAACACCTGCCAGACATCTGCACGGCCCTGGCCGAGCGCATGGGTATCAGCCCTCTATTGCTGGCTGAGGCGAGCACACGCAATGCGTGCGAGCTGTTCAACTGGTAGCGCACTGATGGCCTGCAAGTTCAAGGTCATTGTCTGGCGATGACGGGCGTAGCGCACCACCAGCAAATGGATCAACACCGCGACCAGTGAAATGTTGAACTGCGCGTTGACACTGAGCAGCCCCAGCCACTCGGCGACCAAGGCCACCAGCAAGGTCGCGCACGTCAGCATGATCATGCTCGGCCGCACCAGCGCCCATTGGTCCAGGGCTCTGAACTGGCGCAACTGCTTGACGCAGCCCAACTGCAACCCGCAGTGGCAATACGTACAGTCAAACGGCACATCGATGGCAATGGCGTTCAGTTGCCAAGGCTTGAGTTCAAACGTCATGTTGCACTGGGCGCAATGCCCCCTGATACCGATTGCGGCGGCCATCGTTTTGTCCCCTCGTGACCGTGACGGATGACATAAATTTTCACCTATTCACGCCCCGATAAAACACGCATCGGTAAATCAAGACATGGGCCACAGGCCCCGTGGTTCAGCCCTTCAGAACCGCCCTACACCCGAAACGCACCAATCAATTGCTTCAACTCAACCACCTGGGTTGCCAGTTGTCGACTGGCCGCTTCCGTGTGCTGGGCGCCTTGCGCTGCATGCTCGCCAGCACGGTTGATTTCGACAATGTTCTGGTCGATGTCGTGGGCGACCGCCGTTTGCTGCTCCACGGCGGCGGCGATTTGCTGGTTCTGATCGACGATCATCCCAACTGCCCCCAGGATATTTTCCAGGGCTTGCTGGACTTTTTCCGACTGCCCCACCGTGCCATTCGCCATTTCATGGCTGCTGCCCATGGCCTTCACCGCCGCGCCCACGCCGCTGTGCAAGCGGCTGATCATCTGCTCGATTTCCTCGGTGGAGTGCTGGGTGCGCCGAGCCAGGGTGCGCACCTCGTCGGCCACCACCGCAAAACCACGCCCTTGGTCACCAGCGCGCGCGGCTTCGATGGCCGCGTTGAGCGCCAGCAGGTTGGTCTGCTCGGCAATGCTCTTGATTACTTCCAGGACGCTGCTGATGGACTGGCTGTCGGCAGCCAGTTGGTTGATCACCCGCACCGATTCGTCAATCTCCGCCGCCAGGCGTGCGATGCCGCCTTGCTGGGATTGCACCAGCGCACGCCCGTTGACCGTTTCATCATTGACGCTCTGGGCACTGCTGACCGCCGCCGCCGCGCTGCGCGCCACCTCTTGGGCGGTGGCGGACATCTGGTTCATCGCGGTCGCCACTTGTTCGATCTGGCTGCGCTGGCCGGACACCGCCTGGTTACTCTGTGCCGACACCGCCTGCACCTGGCCGGCCTGCAACTCCACCTGGCTGACCGTATTCCCAACACGTTCGATCAGGTCATGAATCTTGGCCACGGTGCCATTGAACACCTGGCCCAAGTCGCCCAGCTCGTCGCGGCTTTGAGCAACGAAGGTGACCGTCATGTCACCTGCCGCCACTTTGTCCATCATCGCCCCCAGGCGGCGCAAGGTGGTGCGAGTGGAGACAAAGAAACCGGCATAGAGATAGAAAATCAACGCAAACACCGCCGCCAGGGCCGTGACCAGCAACACCATATGTAGGCGGTTTTGCGCCAGGCGCTGCTGCAACTGCTGCCCGAGGAACGCCAGGGTGGCGTCATCCAATTGATAGGTCTTGGCCATCAACTGGCTGACGCCGTCATAAAAACCCTGCCAAGACGTATCGAGGGTCTCGGCCATCACCACCTGCTCTTCAAAAAACTCACTGCCT
Source organism: Pseudomonas sp. NFPP02 (assembly GCF_900119355.1). Lineage (NCBI taxonomy): Bacteria > Pseudomonadati > Pseudomonadota > Gammaproteobacteria > Pseudomonadales > Pseudomonadaceae > Pseudomonas > Pseudomonas sp. NFPP02. The sequence continues at coordinate 128,867 of NZ_FPJI01000006.1, read as the reverse complement.
TGCTTGAGGCTGGCCTGGCTGGCTTGCGCAGAAACCTCAAGGGCCGCATGCGCGGCCTGGCTGGCGCCCAGCGCGTCCTGCAGCTTCAAGCCATATTCCCCGTGGAGTTTTTCCAGCTGCTGCAGCAGTTCGTCAAAACGGGTGCTGGAGGATGAATTGATAAAGCCCTGCCCCAGGGAGTACGCGCCCATCGCACGGCCTTCGCCCAAGGCCTGGGTGACTTGAGGGGTGACGGTGGTGATCAGGTCGCTGAGCTGGCGCAGGTCACTTTGCGGATCACGGCTCAAGCCGGCTTGGCTGGCAATGATCTGGCTGAACATCTGGGCCTGGTTGAGTAACTTGCCGATCAACGCCGCTTTGTTGAGCAACGAGGTTTCTTGCTGCTGGGCCTTGAACGCGGCGATCAACTCGTCGCGCTTACTGTCGAAGACGGCAACTTGCTCGGGCTGGGTCGCAATGGCGTGCAGGCCCTGCAAGCGCTCCATCACACTGGCTTCCAAGGCGCTGATCCTAGTCTCCAGGTCTGCTGCTTTTCCGGACTGGCCGAGGGTGGCATTGATCTCTACCTGGTTGTTGAGGGTTTCCAGATCGCGGCGCAACGCCAGGCTGCTGCCGAGCAGGTCGAGACTCTGCAGTTCGACCCGGGTGCCCTGATATTCACGCCACGAGTCGCGCACCAGGTAATAGTTGGTCGCCAGCATCGGCAGCAGGAACAGCACGCTGATCAGGCTGAACTTCATGCCGAAGCTCAGGCGGTTCATCAGCGCGACGGCGGGATAGAGCAAGCTCTTCACAGGTGACCTCCCCTTCTTTTATTTTTATTGAGGCGCAGGGCGGCGGCAGATAGCCACTATTGGGCGCGCTATCTGTATAGCTCAATTCGAAAGGGAGTTTTGTAACGTAAGGTTAACGGCGTGTCTGGAGGCCAAATGTGGCAAGGAGAAAGCCCTAACGCCATGTAGGAGCGAGCTTGCTCGCGAAAGACTCACAGACGCCGCGTTTATTCAGGAAGCACGCGTTATCTTTGACGTTTTTCGCGAGCAAGCTCGCTCCTACCATCAGGGCAACACCGTCCAGATCGCAAACCCGGCATACCACAGCACCGCCGCACGCAGCAGCAGTTCCCACAGGCGATCCAGGCTGTTGATGCCATCGGCCCCCACCACTGGCGCAGGAATTTCCGCGGCGGCCAGGCCGACTCTTTCCACCAACTGTGCCGCGCTGATGTCCCAGCTCAACAGTTCGTGAAGCATCACACGGCTGACCCCGACGAAATTGCCCACCAAGGCAAAGCTGGCTGCCAGCAGGCGTACCGGCAACCAGTCAAACGCGTGGCGCAATTGCGTGGCGCGCTCGGCCACCAACGGGTTCTGGCTGTTTTCGCTGGCCAGTGCCAACAGGCGGTAGGCCAGGGCGGCCACCGGGCCCAGCAGGAAATACCAGAAAATCACCGCGAAAAAGCTTTGATACGCCTGCCACAGCAGGTAGCCCTGGACGCGCTCCAACAATTGCTCGCCACTGTCGGCGCCAAGTTTGAGGTCGCGTTCGGCCACATGCTCGGCCGCTTGCAGGTCACCGCGCCGCCAGGCATCGCGAAACGGCCCCAGCCCCGCCAATAGATCGCCACGGCCCAGGCTGTAGATCACCACCAGCAAGTGCACCGGCAATGCCAACAGGCCATAGGCCACCGGCTCCAGGACCAGCAACAACAATGCCAGCAATGCCACCGGCAGCAGCACCAATATCAGCAGGATCAACCAAGGGCGCTTGCCCATGCGCGGGCTCGATTCCAGCTTGGCCAGCTCACGCAGCCATCCACCGTCGCGCTGCAACCGCAGGCGCAGGGCCGAGAACTTCTCGATCCACACGGCCAGCACCAACACCAGGAAACTCATCGTTCGTGTCCTCCATCCTGCAGGGCGCTGCGAAAGCGCGCCCAATCAAAAGCGGGGCCCGGGTCGGTCTTGCGCCCCGGAGCGATGTCGCTGTGACCACAAATACGTTGGCGGGTGATATCTGGGTATGCGGCCAGCAGTTGGCGTGTCAGGTCGATCAACGCCGCATACTGGGCATTGGTAAACGGTAGGTCATCCGTGCCTTCCAGCTCGATTCCCAGAGAAAAATCGTTGCAGACCTCGCGCCCTTCAAAGACGGAAATACCGGCATGCCAGGCACGGTCGCGGCACGAAACAAATTGCGTCACAGTGCCGTCACGTTCAATCAGAAAATGCGCAGACACTCGTAGGCTCGCAATCCCTTCAAAATAAGGATGTTCTGAGATATCCAGGCGGTTCTGGAAAAATTCCTGCACCTTGCCCGTGTTGAACTGCGCCGGGGGCAAACTGATGTTATGCACCACCAACAGCGAGATTTCGCCTTCAGGGCGCTCGTTGAAGTTGGGCGAAGGGCAATGACGAATGCCCTGGCACCAACCGCTGGCGGGGTCCAACTGCATACAGGCTCCTTGAATGATAAGAGGTGTGACCAGTATGCCGCGTTCCACCCTGCGGTTGCGATCACTTGCCGCGATTGAGTTGCCGCAGGTTGTCCACCACCGCTGCCAGCGCACGCTCGAACAGCGGGCCATCATCCAAGGCGTGCAGGACGCCCTGCTTGAACGCCAGCGCTAACTGGCCCGCGCTTTTCTCCAACACCTTGAGGCCGGCGCGGCTGACAAAAACATAGGTATCGGCGGGCGGCATGATGGCGGTCAATTTGCAGCGCAGGGTACCGGCTTCATTTTGCTGCAGCGCTACCCAGGTACCGGCTCGCAACTGCTTGGCTTTGAGCAGGTCGGGGTCATCATGGGGCAGTGGTTCGTCGGCACCCGGCGGGCCAGCCCCCAGGATAAAAGGCTCACGGACTTCAACCAGCACCTCGCCGTCGAGCGGCTGAACATGCATGGCCTGCAACCGCAGGAAGAACTCGCGGGTACTGAAAGGATCGAAGGCCGCACCGGCCAACCCGTCACGCAAGGCCTTGAGCAGCCCGGGTAATTGCTCGAGCAAACGCCGGCCCGCTTCGGTGTCTTCACGCAGGCCGACGCTCCAGATCAATTCATCCACGGTGCGCAGCGCCGCCTGCCACTGCAGCGATTGTTCACCGTGCTTGAGAATGGCCACTAACAACACCTGGCTCCAGGCCTGCTGCACAAATTGCAGCACCGATGGCGGCAAGGTTTTGCCCACGAGCCGCCGATTGAGCACGTGCGCCACACGCTGGCGCGCCACCTCGACCTGCAGGCGCTCTTGCTCGGCGTCACGGGTATGTCGCTCAAGTCGCTCGCTGCGCTTGCGCTCCTGGGCTATGAATGCGCTGAACGTGGTGAGCAACTGGGAGAAAATCGCCGGGTCTTCGACGAACTCATTCAGCACACGCTGTACGAGTTGCTCGATACACAGATAGAGGTTGTCCCGTGGGTGGTCATAGGGCGGGCTCCAGCCGATGACGGCACTCGCGATGTCATTGAGCAAGCGCCGCGCCGGATGCTCTGCGCAACTGAACAGGCTCTTGTCCAGCACCGCCACTTTCAGCAGCGGGATCTGCAAGCGAGCGATCAGCGCCTTGAAAGCGTCCGGCACACCGCTGTCATCGAACATGAACTCAAACAGCATGGCGACCAGATTGGTCACATCTTCGTCTGCCTCTTCTAACACCCTCGACTTGCCGCTTTTGACGCTGCCCCGGGTCAGCAACTGTTCCAGCTGGTTGCGCAGGTCGAAATCGTCCTCGCCACCGGGCTCCGGGACATATTGCTGCAAATGCGACAACAGCCGTAGCAGATCGCGGGTGGCAATCGGCTGCGGCTCGGCACTGGCTTCAAGGGTCGGGGCCACGCTGCCACGCACGGCTACCAGTAACTTTTGCAAGGCACTGAACGCTTGCTGGCCGCTTTTATCCAGCGGCGGGTCGGCCACCACTTGGCTGGTGTAATGCTGGTGCTCCCGGGCCTCGCGCCCGCCAGCTCGACGGGACGGGACCGTCTTGAGTTGCGGCAATACGCCGGTGGCGATCAGCAATTGGTTGGCCTCGCCATACAACAGGTCGGCATCACTGAGCACGTATTTCTCAAACAGCTTGAGCATGACCAGCTTGACGCGAATCTCCACCCCCAGGCTGCGCCCTGCTTGCAGGAAAAACTCACAAAGCCGCGCAGGGCCCAAGGGGTTTTCAGGGTCCTCCAGGCGCCTGCCGAGCAGTTCACTCAAGCGTGCGTTCAACTGCCCCAGGGCCAAGCCATCACGATGCCGCACCCGACCGAGCATCGCCTCCAGAGCCACGGCTTTTTCCACATCATCCGCGCTGGTGCCGGGTGCCGCCTCATAAGACACCACCGGCACCAGGTGTGCACCGCTGCACCGGGCCTGGCCCAGGTTGGCGAACGCCACAAACAGCTGCTCCATAAACACGCGCTCGAAGTTCTTGCGCTTGAGGCGCAGGTCGCGCATGGCCTCGAAAAAAATATGATGGTCAACGGTGCTACGGGCCTTTTCGGCCATTTCGAACAGGGTGTCGTCGGCGTTATCGAACAGTTCCTGCAAACCTTGCTGCAGCTGTTGCGCAGCCTTGTCACGCACCTGCAGCAACACCACCGGCAGGCGCGCGAGCGGCGATGGCGTGGCCTGTGCCCTGTTGATAGGCACCACCTTCCCGTCATTGTGCATCCTGGCCTCCTGAAACGGCGGTTTTGAGCGGTGGAGAGACGGAGCGCAGGCCCGGCAGGCACTGCAAACACCCGATCACCACCAGGACGTCAAAGCTATGACGCCAATTGCAAGGCGCGAGATTATCTTGCAAACGAGGGCAGTTGCGCCAGCACACTCTGACTTTGTGCGGTAAATGAGTGGCGAGCCTGGGTTAGAACGCACGCTGGCCCTATAATCGAGGCACTTTGTTTGTGGAGCCTGTTATGCCGAACCTCCGTCTTGCCGACCTCACCGCCGAAATCGAAGCCAACGTGCGCCGCGCACTGCTGGAAGACATCGGCAGTGGCGACATCACCGCGCAGTTGATCCCGGCCGAACGGCTGGCCAAGGCCACGATCATTACCCGTGAGGCGGCTGTTATCGCCGGCACGGCGTGGGTGGATGCGGTGTTTCGTCAACTGGACCCTCGGGTCGCTGTGCACTGGCAGGTCGCTGATGGTGAACGAGTGAGCCCCAACCAGGCGTTGTTCCACCTTGAGGGCCCGGCCCGCTCGCTGCTCAGTGGTGAACGTAGCGCGTTGAATTTTCTGCAATTGCTGTCAGGGGTTGCCACCCGTGCGCAATTTTTGGCGGACTTTGTCGCCAGCACCCAGGTCAAGCTGCTGGACACCCGCAAGACATTGCCCGGCCTGCGTTTAGCGCAGAAATATGCGGTGACCTGCGGCGGTTGCCACAACCACCGTATCGGGCTGTATGACGCGTTCCTGATCAAGGAAAACCACATCGCCGCCTGCGGTGGTATTGCCCAAGCGATCACCGCCGCCCACAAGATCGCCCCGGGCAAGCCGGTGGAAATCGAAGTGGAAAGCCTGGAGGAATTACGCGAGGCCCTGGCGGCGGGTGCCGACATCATCATGCTGGATGAACTGAGCCTGGAAGACATGCGCGAAGCCGTGCGCCTGAATGCAGGCAAGGCCAAGCTCGAAGCCAGCGGCGGGATCAATGAAACCACCTTGCTGCCTATCGCTGAAACCGGCGTGGACTACATCTCCATCGGCGCGATGACCAAGGATGTGAAGGCGGTGGATCTGTCGATGCGCCTGAGCATCTGAGAAACCATGCAGGGCCGGGCGATTGTGGCGAGGGAGCTTGCTCCCGCTGGAGTGCGCAGCGCTCCCAAACCGTTCATCGACGTACACCTGATGTATTTCGATTATCCAATTTGGGGCTGCTTCGCAGCCCAGCGGGAGCAAGCTCCCTCGCCACAACAAGCCCGCCGTGCCTAGACCACCAGATTATTCATCTCGCAGTACTCGTCCCAATCGACACCCAGCACCTCGGCCGCCTCTTTGTGCAAGGCCAACCGCGCGGCTTCGAACTCTTCCGGCGTCGAGGTGTACTTGAGGGTCAACTCCCAAGGCTGGTAGCCCTGACTCTCGGCCTCATCTTCGAATGCCCACTGAATCTGGTCGCGCTGATCGTCGGCACTCAGGTCCTTGATCTCTTCTTTAAGCTGCGGCGTCGCTTCAAGGTAATGCTTGAGCGCTTGTTCGTGCCGTGCTTCCTGGGTCATCTCAGTCGTGGTCATGTCGTTCTCTTAGATCGAGGAATGGGAATGCATCTGGGTCTTCAAGGTTGCGCAGATACAAAAGAGCGGGGGCAAATGCCCGGCTCACCTGGCCTTCAGAACCATTCTGGGATCATCTGAAAACATTGCCGTTGAAACAGTGGTGCCTGTGGTGCCCGAGACAGGAATCGAACCTGCGACCTTCGCGTTACGAGTGCGCTGCTCTACCGGCTGAGCTACACGGGCGGTGGGCTAAAGCTAGCACTGCATTGGGCATGCAGCAACCAACTCGCTCACCGCCCGGCGACTGTCACGCGCCGTTGGCGCCGCAGCCCTTGGCAGCATACTGAGGCTCTACCGTGGTGGCACAACTCCAGCCGGTGGTGGCGCTGCGGGTCAAGGTGATGGTCTTGCCCAGCACGGGCGCGGGTGCATCAAGGATTTCACAACGCAAGGTACCTGCGCCCGAGGCCACATCGCCTGTCACTTCGATGGTGCAGTTGGCGGTAGGGCTTGTGCCCCCGATGAGGGCCAGGGTTGGCACGGTGCCCTGGTTGATGGCGTCCTCGTAGCCGGCCTTTAGCGCGCTGATTTCAGCCAACCCCGCCGTGAACTTGGCCTTGGCCTGGTGCTTGGTGTACATGGGCAGACCGATGGTGGCCAAAATGCCGATGATTGCCACGACGATCAATAATTCGATCAAGGTAAAACCTTTTTGACGCATCTCTTTCACTCTCCAGAATAGAACCATGACAAGGCGCATCCTGCGCCCCGTAGTGTGCAACGGCGCCAGTGTACTCATCCCCACGCAGCCGTTCGCCTGCAAGACGCACAATCTGACATTTTATCGCCCAGCGCCAGCCTGCCCGAATTCGCCACCTGACTAAGCTATAAATTCTTCACGACCTGGGTGCGCCAACCTCACATGAACGACACGTCGACAATCTATGCCTGGGAAGGCATCAACCGCAAAGGCCGCCGGGTTTCCGGGCAAATCGCCGGGCATAACCTTGCGCTGATCAAGGTACAACTGCGCCAGCAAGGGATCTGCCCTGAGCGTGTGCGCAAGAAATCTTACGGTTTACACATCTTCAAGACGCGAATAACGCCCGCAGATATTGCCCTGTTCACCCGCCAGTTAGCCACCTTGCTCAAAGCCGGCATCCCGCTGCTGCAAGCCTTCGACATCATCAGCGAAGGCGTCGAAAACCTACAGCTGCGCGAACTGGTGAAGGCGTTGAAACAGCACATTGCCAGCGGCCACCCCTTGGCCACTGCCCTGCGTCAATATCCCCGCTACTTCGATGAGTTGTATTGCAATCTGGTAGCAGCTGGCGAAATAGCCGGCGCCCTGGAAACCTTGCTCGAGCGCGTGGCGATTCATCTGGAAAAAAGCCAACGGCTCAAAACCAGGATCAAGAAAGCCATGACCTACCCTGTCGCGGTACTGGTAATTGCCACAGGGGTGAGCACAGTCCTGTTGATTCACGTTGTGCCGCAGTTCCAGAACCTGTTCGCCGGGGTCAACGGCCAATTGCCGGGGTTTACCCTGGCGGTCATTGCGCTCTCGGAACTGCTGCAGCAGGCGTGGTGGATGCTGGGGCTGGGCGTGGGCGCCATAATGGTCGCTGGGCATCACGCCTATCGAACTTACCCGGGCTTTCGCCATTGGTTGGCGGCGGGTTTGTTGAAAGTGCCCGTGGCAGGCAAACTGCTGCACAAATCTGCGGTTGCTCGCTACGCTCGCACACTTTCCACCACCTTTGCGGCGGGCGTCCCTCTGGTACAGGCATTGGGTTCGGTGGCCGGCGCCGTCGGCAATGGCCCCTTCAAACAGGCAATCGAACGTATGCGCCACGATGTATCCACAGGCATGCAGCTGAATCAATCGATGCATAACAGCGGCCTGTTCCCAGGCATGGCGATCCAGATGACCGCAATCGGGGAGGAGTCCGGCACCCTGGACCGCATGCTGGAAAAAGTCGCGAACCACTACGAGTCAGACGTGGATACCTTGGTCGACAACCTCACCAGCCTGATGGAGCCGCTGATCATGGTCGTATTGGGAGGGGTTGTCGGCGCGCTGGTAGTCGCCATGTACCTGCCGGTGTTCCAATTGGGGACGGCGTTTTGAGCCTGCTGCTGAGCGAACATCCCTGGGCGTTTGTTGGCCTGGCGCTGGTGTTGGGCCTGATCGTCGGCAACTTCCTCAATGTGCTGGCGTGGCGCCTGCCCAAAATGCTCGAGCGGGAATGGCGTGCCCAGGCCCATGAGATTCTCGACTTGCCAGCCGAGCCCGGTGGGCCGGCCTATAACCTGATGCACCCGAACTCCTGCTGCCCGCACTGCAATCAACCGATTCGGCCTTGGGAAAATATCCCGGTGCTCAGCTACCTGCTGCTCCGCGGGCGTTGTGCCCACTGCCGCGACCCTATCGGCCTGCGTTACCCCCTCACCGAACTCGCGTGCGCGCTGATCTCAACCGCTGTCGCCTGGCACTTCGGCTTCGGCTGGCAAGCCGGCGCGGTGATGCTGTTGAGTTGGGGCTTGCTGGGCATGAGCCTGATTGATCTGGACCACCAACTGCTGCCGGATGTGCTGGTGCTGCCGCTGCTATGGCTGGGGCTGATCCTCAACAGTGCTGACCTGCTGACGCCACTGCCCGATGCAGTGTGGGGCGCGGTCATCGGCTACATGAGCTTGTGGTGCCTGTTCTGGCTGTTCAAGCTGGCCACCGGCAAAGACGGCATGGGCCATGGCGACTTCAAGTTATTGGCCTTGCTGGGAGCCTGGGGCGGCTGGCAGATTCTGCCGATGACCCTGCTGATGGCCTCGCTGCTGGGCGTATTTGCCGGGCTGATCCTGCTGCGTTTGCGTAAGGCCCAGGTGTCAGCGCCAATGCCGTTTGGCCCCTGCCTGGCAATTGCCGGCTGGATTGCATTGCTCTGGGGTGGTCAAATAACCGACTTCTATTTGCAGTCTGTCGGTTTCAGATGACCACTTCTGTTGCAACACCCTGGATTCTTGGACTCACGGGCGGCATTGGCAGCGGCAAAAGCGCTGCGGCCGAGCACTTTATCAAGCTGGGCATCGACCTGGTGGATGCCGATCATGCCGCGCGCTGGGTGGTCGAGCCTGGCCGCCCTGCCCTGGCACGCATCGCCGAACATTTCGGCGCCAGCGTGCTGCAACCCGACGGCCAGCTGGACCGTGCCGCGCTGCGCAAACTGATCTTTGAGATCCCACAAGAGCGTCTGTGGCTGGAAGCCTTGCTGCACCCGCTGATCGCCGAGGAAATTCGCAGCCACCTGGCACGCGCCCGATCGCCCTACGCGATCCTGGTGTCGCCGCTGCTGATCGAGTCCGGACAGTACAGCATGACCCAGCGCATCCTGGTGATCGACGTGCCGCAATCGCTGCAGATTCAGCGTACCCTGCAGCGCGACGGCATCAGCGAACAACAGGTGCAGGCGATTCTCAAGGCCCAGTCCAGCCGCGAAGACCGCCTGAACCATGCCGATGACGTGCTGGTCAACGATAAGGACCTCGCCTGGCTGCACGGCGAGGTCGAGCGACTGCACCACTTTTACCTTACTTTGCGTGGAGGCCGATCATGAGCCAACCCTTGACCGTCGACTGCCCAACCTGCGGTGCACCCGTGGAATGGAAAGCGACCAACCTCAACCGACCGTTCTGCTCGGACCGTTGCAAGCTTATCGACCTGGGCGCCTGGGCCGCTGAAGAACACAAGATTCCCGTGGCCCCTGGCGCCGAAGATGAACTGTTTTCCGAAGACCTGCCGCCGCGCCACTAAGGCCGCATAAAGGCATATTCCTGCTGGTCGTCGAGGTTTTCTGCAAGGTATTGCAACTCGTCGGCCAGGTCTTCAAAACTGCGTACCCCCTTGCTTTGCTGCACCACCGCACTGAGCATGGCGCGCAAGGTCAAGCCGGGGTCAAAACCGATTTCCTGCGCTGCATCCTGGCTTCTGCGCAACTCCTGCCGTGCCCACTCGTACACACTCATGATCCGTGCTCCTGAAAATTTTGCAGAGCATGGACCCGCGCCGCTGCCTGGCGTTTGACCTGGATCAACGCCGCGAGTCGTCGTCCTTCCACGGCGCCGAGAGGTAGCGGGTACGGTTGAACGTCTCGAGCCATTCCGGGCAAAACACCACCAGCGCGCTGATGACCATGCCGTTGATGAAGGCTTCGGGAAAGATGATCAGCCATAGGTAACCGACAAAATCTTCCAACCACTCAGGCATCGCAAAAAGACCGTCCAACCACAACAGGCCCAGGCCGGCCAACAGGCACAGCAATGCCGACAGTGCGGCAGCAAAAAAGCCCGAACAGAAGATATACACAAAGGGGTTTCTCGGCTGCGCCCGTTCTACCAGCAGCGCGCACCCTTCGGTGACCAGCACTGGCAGCACGATCAGCAGCAGGCCATTGATGCCAAGCGCGGCCAAGTCCTGGCGCCCCAGCAACATCAAGCCAAGCTGGGCGGCAAAGCCTCCGACGATTGCCAGCGGCCAATCCAGCAGCAAGGTCACGGCGGTCATGCCGATAAAGTGGTAGGACACGCCGGTATCGAAATCCCGTCGCACCAGCCACAGCATGAACAGCGCGAACACCGTACCGAACAGCAAATGCTGGCGCCGACGGTCGGCAAACAGCTCCACCCATGGCGAGCGCAGAGTCGCCCACATCACCACGGGCGCATATACCAGCCAGCCGAAGCCGAGAGTCTGGGGTGCCAGAACCGCTGCACTGATCACGGATGCTCTGCCTTTACCAAAAACCTCATCACACACCTCGTCCCTGGGCCTGTTTCACGCAAGCATTCTACACCCGGGTTTTAAGGCAAGACTTCCTGTGGTCATCATTTGAACGCTAAGCTGCGACTATGGATGACTCAGATTATTTGCGCCTGCTCACCGTAGCAGCCGAACAAGCCAATGCGTTTCTGTCCAATGCCCGCAAGTGGGAGCGTGAGCGTTGGGTCTGCCAGCGCCTGTTACAAGGCTTGAATGTGCCCTACCGTGTCGAAGAATTCCACGCAGCGGGCCAGGAGCCGCCCGACGTGCTGTTTCGCGACGCCAGCTTCGAGGTCTTTTTTGTGTTGGATGAGGGCCGCCGCCTGAACGACGAGTGGCGCGATGAGTTGCTGCGCAGGCGCAGTGCTTTCTCCTTGAGCCAACTGGTACGGCGCGAAGCCAAGCCACGGCGAATCCCCGCCCATGAATTCCTCCTGCGCCTGGCCCCCACACTGCGTAAAAAAGCCCACAACTATAAAGAGCGCGGGATGGACTTGGGGGAGCTGGACCTTATTGCGTTTACCAGCCTCAAGCGCGAAGTACTGGACCTCAACAGCCATTTTCCGCCGCCGACCGAATACCTGCGCCAGGGCTGGCGCTCGCTGTCACTGGTGGGTCCAACCTTCGCCCGGGTGTTGTTCGCGCACCCGGACGCGCCGGATTTCTTGCGCAACAACCTTGGCCGCAGCATAGTGTTTGATGTCGGCATCAGCCTTTGATGCCCCTGGCTGTAACGTGGCGCCCCTTTGCAACGTCTACCTGACGAGGCCTTTATGACCAGCCGCCTGAAACCCGATGACCAAGAGCGTGTCGAAGAGTACCTGCGACTTTCCCAGCACAGAGTCGAGCGCAAGCCTTTCCGGCCGTGGCTGCTCCTCTGCGTGGTGCTGGTCGTGGTGATCGGGCTCGGTGCGCTGAGCCGCCTATTGAGTTACCTGACGCTATGAGCCGCATGGCGCTCGCGAGGGTAACTGCTCCGATTTCTTTTAGCCTTGCGAGATATCCCCATGACCCATCGTATTATTATCGTCGGCGGCGGTGCCGGCGGCCTGGAGTTGGCTACCCGCCTGGGTAAGACCCTGGGCAAGCGTGGCAAGGCCAGCATCACGCTGGTCGACACTAACCTGACCCACATCTGGAAGCCGTTACTGCACGAAGTCGCGGCCGGCTCACTGAACTCATCTGAAGACGAACTCAACTATGTTGCCCAGGCGAAATGGAACCACTTCGAGTTCCAGCTGGGGCGCATGAGCGGGCTTGACCGTGAGCAGAAGAAAATCCAGCTGGCCGCCACCCTCGACGAAGAAGGCCGCGAACTGGTGCCTGCCCGCGTGCTGGGCTATGACAGCCTGGTAATTGCGGTAGGCAGCACTACCAACGACTTCGGCACTGAGGGCGCAGCGCAACACTGCCTGTTCCTCGATACCCGCAAGCAGGCCGAGCGCTTCCATCAGCAACTGCTCAACCACTACCTACGCGCCCATGCCGGGCAGACCGACGCCGTTGAACAGATTAGCGTCGCCATCGTGGGTGCCGGTGCCACCGGGGTCGAGCTGGCCGCCGAGCTGCATAACGCCGCCCATGAACTGGCCGCCTATGGCCTGGATCGTATCAAGCCGGAAAACATGCACATCACCCTGATCGAAGCCGGCCCGCGGGTATTGCCTGCACTGCCGGAGCGGATCGGTGGGCCAGTGCACAAGACCCTGGAAAAACTAGGGGTGACGGTACTGACCAACTCGGCGGTCAGTGAAGTAACTGCCGATGCCTTGATCACCAGCAGCGGCCAGGTGATTCCGGCCAGCCTCAAGGTCTGGGCGGCCGGTATCCGCGCACCCGGTTTCCTCAAGGACATCGACGGTCTGGAAACCAACCGCATCAACCAACTGCAAGTCCTGCAAACTCTGCAAACCACCCGCGACGAAAATATCTTCGCCTTTGGTGATTGCGCCGCCTGCCCGCAACCGGGCACCGACCGCAATGTGCCGCCACGGGCCCAAGCGGCTCACCAACAGGCGTCGTTGCTGGCCAAATCGCTCAAGCTGCGGATTGAAGGCAAGGAGCTGCCGACCTACACGTACACCGACTACGGCTCGCTGATCTCGCTGTCGCGCTTTTCCGCGGTGGGTAACCTGATGGGCAATTTGACGGGCAGTGTGATGCTGGAAGGCTGGCTGGCGCGGATGTTCTACGTGTCGCTGTACCGCATGCACCAGATGGCGCTGTATGGGTTCTTCCGCACGGCGATGCTGATGCTGGGCAGCAAGATCGGCCGCGGCACCGAGCCACGCCTTAAATTGCATTAACAACCTGGTCTCGAAGGAGGCCTGGCAAATGTGGGAGCGGGCTTGCTCCCACATTTGTTTTGCGGAGAATTCAGGATTCGCGCGCACAAAAAAAATCCCCGTATCTTTCGATACGAGGATTTTTAATATGGTCGGGGTAGGGGGATTCGAACTCCCGACATCCTGCTCCCAAAGCAGGCGCGCTACCGGACTGCGCTATACCCCGGTAATAAAAAGGCGACCTTTCAGTCGCCTTCTTCGATCAGCGCTTTTGGCCTCTGATCTTAAGATTCGATTCCAGCGTTAACTGGTCTCAAAAATGGTGGGTCGTGTGGGATTCGAACCTACGACCAATTGGTTAAAAGCCAACTGCTCTACCAACTGAGCTAACGACCCAAATATGGTCGGGGTAGGGGGATTCGAACTCCCGACATCCTGCTCCCAAAGCAGGCGCGCTACCGGACTGCGCTATACCCCGGTTTGAAATTGGCTCCGTGACCAGGACTCGAACCTGGGACCCAATGATTAACAGTCATTTGCTCTACCGACTGAGCTATCACGGAACTACATATTTCAAAGTTACTGCTGTGTTGCTTCCTCTTCGACCCTGTCCGTATCGCTACGTTAGCGTCTCTGAGGCGCGCTATTCTACAATCTTAAAAACCCCTGTCAACCCTTTAAATTGCTTTTAAGACAATGATTTGCGCTTCTTTCTGATTTCTTCTTGGGGAGAAGAAACCCGTGGGCTGACGTTGCTGCGGGGCGCACTTTACAAGCCTTTGCCTTACAGTTCAACGCCCTATCGAAAAAAAAGGCCCCGCAATGCGGGGCCTTCTATGGTTGCGCCAAGCGCAGGGCTCAATGGAAGACGATTTCGTCGTCTTTCACCGTCGCCGTGACGCGGGTGCCAGGCATAAAGCTGCCCGACAGAATCAGCTGCGCCAGTGGGTTCTCGATCCAGCGCTGGATCGCACGTTTGAGTGGCCGTGCGCCATACACCGGGTCGTAACCGACCGCGATCAGCTTGTCCAACGCTTCGCCGCTCAGCTCAAGGTCCAGCTCGCGCTCAGCCAGACGGCTACGCAGGCGGCCCAACTGGATCTCGGTGATGCCCGCGATCTGATCCCGCGCCAGAGGCTCGAAGATCACCACTTCATCGACCCGGTTGATGAATTCCGGACGGAAGTGCGTGGTCAACGCGTCCATCACCGCCGCACGCTGAGCTTCACGATCACCCACCAATTCCTGGATCTGTGCCGAGCCCAGGTTGGAAGTCATCACGATCACCGTATTGCGGAAGTCCACCGTACGCCCGTGGCTGTCCGTCAAGCGACCATCCTCCAGCACCTGCAGCAAGATGTTGAACACATCCGGGTGCGCCTTCTCGACCTCATCCAGCAGGATCACCGAGTAAGGCTTGCGCCGCACGGCTTCGGTCAGATAACCGCCCTCTTCATAGCCTACATAGCCTGGCGGTGCACCGATAAGGCGAGCCACCGAGTGTTTCTCCATGAATTCGGACATATCGATCCGCACCATGGCCTCTTCAGTATCAAAGAGGAACTCGGCCAGGGCCTTGCACAACTCGGTCTTACCCACACCGGTTGGGCCGAGGAACATGAACGAGCCGCTTGGACGGTTCGGGTCGGACAAACCTGCCCGGGAACGCCGTACCGCGTTGGACACCGCCACCACTGCCTCTTCCTGGCCGATGACGCGCTGATGCAACAGGCTTTCCATCTTCAGCAACTTGTCGCGCTCGCCTTCGAGCATCTTCGACACAGGAATACCGGTCCACTTGGAGACCACTTCGGCAATTTCTTCCTCGGTCACCTTGCTGCGCAGCAACTGGTTCTCAGGCTTGCCGTGCTGATCGACCATCTGCAGGCTGCGCTCCAGGTCCGGGATCACCCCGTACTGCAACTCGGCCATGCGGTTCAGGTCGCCTTTACGGCGCGCCGCTTCCAGTTCCTGACGGGACTGCTCGATCTTTTGCTGGATCTGCGCCGAACCCTGTACTTCGGCTTTTTCCGAGGTCCAGATTTCTTCGAGGTCCGAATACTCGCGTTCCAGGCGAACAATTTCTTCCTGGAGTTTTTCCAGACGCTTCTTGGCCGCTTCGTCTTCTTCTTTCTTCAACGCCTGGGATTCGACTTTCAGTTGAATCAGGCGCCGATCCAGGCGATCAAGCACTTCCGGCTTGGAATCGATCTCCATACGGATGCGGCTGGCCGCTTCGTCGATCAGGTCGATAGCCTTGTCCGGCAACTGACGATCAGTGATATAGCGATGGCTCAACTTGGCCGCCGCGATGATCGCGCCGTCGGTAATAGCCACCTTATGGTGGACCTCATAGCGCTCTTTCAGGCCACGCAGGATCGCGATGGTGTCTTCTTCGCTGGGTTCTTCCACCAGAACTTTCTGGAAGCGACGCTCAAGGGCTGCGTCCTTTTCGATGTACTGACGGTATTCGTTAAGCGTAGTTGCACCGACGCAGTGCAACTCACCCCGCGCCAAGGCAGGCTTGAGCATATTGCCGGCGTCCATGGAGCCTTCGCCTTTACCGGCACCGACCATGGTGTGCAATTCGTCGATAAACAGAATGATCTGCCCTTCCTGCTTCGACAATTCGTTAAGCAAGGATTTGAGGCGCTCTTCGAACTCACCCCGGAACTTGGCACCGGCAATCAGCGAGCCCATATCCAGAGACAGCAGGCGCTTGCCTTTGAGGCCGTCTGGCACTTCACCATTAATGATGCGCTGGGCCAGGCCCTCGGCAATCGCGGTTTTACCCACGCCAGGTTCACCGATCAACACCGGGTTGTTCTTGGTGCGACGTTGCAACACCTGGATGGTGCGACGAATCTCGTCGTCACGGCCGATCACCGGGTCCAGCTTGCCTTCTTCGGCACGCTTGGTCAGGTCTACGGTGTATTTGTCCAAGGCCTGGCGCGACTCCTCATGGTTAGGGTCGTTCACCGCCTCGCCGCCACGCAGGTTGTTGATGGCGTTTTCCAGGGCTTTCTTGCTCACGCCCTGGCCCAGCAACAATTTGCCGAGCTTGCTGTTGTCGTCCATGGCGGCGAGCAGCACCAGTTCGCTGGAGATGAACTGGTCACCTTTCTGCTGGGCCAGGCGGTCGGCCTGGTTGAGCAGGCGCGCCAGATCCTGGGACATATTCACGTCACCGGTGGGATTCTGGATTTTCGGCAGTTGGTCGAGCTCTTTGCTCAACTCCTTGCGCAGGCTGTTAACGTCAAAGCCCACCTGCATCAGCAAGGGTTTGATAGAACCACCCTGCTGTTCCAGGAGTGCCTGCATCAAGTGCGCAGGTTCAATGGCCGGGTGGTCGAGGCCCACCGCCAAGGATTGAGAGTCGGACAAGGCCAACTGTAATTTGCTGGTTAAACGATCAATACGCATTAGTCACCTTCCTTTTGAGCAGGCCGGAGCTATGAACAAACACATCCTGAATGAAGAAACCTGCCAGATACCCTTATAGATGGGGTGGATTCTGGGCGTTTCAAGCGGCGGACGGTTGATACAGATCAGGACAGTCTAGCGTTCAAGCCAGATAAGGGAGGCGAATCGGCCCGTACGCGGGCTGCGGCGATAAGAAAAGAAACGCGGGTCGGTCACAGTGCACAAACCGCCACCATACACAGCGGAAACACCGCGCACTCCCAGACGCAGACGCGCCAGCTGGTAGATGTCGGCCATGAACTTGCCAGGGTTGTGGCTGGGAACAAAGGCTTCAGCGGTGGCCGGCAGTTGCTGCATGAACACTTCACGCACTTCCGGGCCGACCTCGAAGGCTTGCGGGCCAATGGCAGGGCCGAGCCAGACCAGAACGTCTTCAGGGGCGGTATCCAGGCTTTCGAACGCGGCCTCCAGTACCCCAGCCGCCAAGCCACGCCAACCGGCATGGGCTGCGGCAACCCGGGTGCCCGCCCGATTACAGAACAGCGCAGGCAGGCAATCGGCGGTCATGGATGTGCAGGCGATGCCAGCGGTGCTGGTCCAACTGCCGTCTGCCTCGACAGTACGGCCCGGATCGGCCTCAACCACCTGAGTGCCATGGACTTGACGCAACCAGGCAGGCTGGATATCGAAGGCGTCACTCAGGCGACGACGATTTTCAAGGACGGCCTCAAGGCTGTCCTCGACATGATCGCCCAGGTTGAGGCTGTCGAACGGCGCCAGGCTGACGCCGCCCGCACGGGTGGTGACGCAGGCTTTTACCCGAGCCGGCGCGGGCCAGTCAGGTATCAGCCAGTCATTCATCCGACAAACGCCTCGCGATCCTGCTTGAGCAGCGAAAGCAGCCAGACCAGATCGTCTGGAAGTGGCGATTCCCAGCTCATGCGCTTACCGCTCGTCGGATGATCCAGTTCCAGGAAGCGTGCATGCAGTGCCTGGCGCGGGAACGTCTTGAGCGACTCAACCATGGTCTGGCTGGCCGCCGGCGGAATACGGAAGCGGCCACCGTAGGCTGGGTCGCCGACCAACGGAAAGTTGATGTGCGCCATGTGCACGCGAATCTGGTGGGTACGCCCGGTTTCCAGCTTGACCCGCACATGGGTGTGGGAGCGGAAACGCTCCAGCACACGGTAGTGGCTGACGGCCTGCTTGCCGCCCTCCATCACCGCCATACGCTGGCGCTGCTGGCCGTGACGACCAATGGGCGCGTTGATTTTGCCACCGGCCACAACGACGCCGATCACAATGCACTCATAGATGCGGCTGACGCTACGGCTCTGCAATTGCGTAACCAGTTGCGTCTGCGCCTGAATGGTCTTGGCTACCACCATAAGGCCGGTGGTGTCCTTGTCCAGACGGTGCACGATGCCGCAGCGCGGCACATTGATGATGTCCGGCACGTGGTGCAACAGGGCATTGAGCAAGGTGCCATCAGCGTGCCCGGCGGCCGGGTGAACCACCAGGCCCGCGGGTTTGTTGATGACCAGGATGTCGTCGTCTTCATAGACGATATCCAGCTCGATGTCCTGGGCAACCCATTCTCCCTGGGCTTCCTGCTCGGCAGTCAGCTCAAGAATCGCACCGCCATGGACTATGTCTCGCGGGCGGATAACCGCTCCATCCACAGTCAGGCGGCCGTCTTTGATCCAGGCGGAAAGGCGCGAGCGCGAGTGCTCAGCGAATAATTGTGCGGCGACTTGATCGAGGCGTTGGCCGCCCAATTCGGACGGCACCTCTGCGCGAAGTTCAATTTTATCGGACATGCTCAGACTAGGCGTGGCGTAGCCTTTGGTTTCGGCTGCGCGCTTGTGGTTAAATACGGCGTCTTTTGCCCCGAGGCTTTCAACGGGGCGCTCATCATAACAGGACGGCCCCGCCCAAGACAGCGGCCGTCATAGGGACGCAAGCCGCCATGCAAGTGAAACACCTGCTGCTGATCGCCATCCTCGCCATGACTGCTGCTTGCTCGTCAACAAAGGACGTCGTCGACGAAAACCTGAGCGAAGTCGAGCTGTACCAGCAAGCTCAGACAGACTTGGACAATAATAGCTTCACCAGCGCCACAGCGAAGCTGAAGGCATTGGAGTCGCGTTACCCGTTCGGCCGCTATGCCGACCAGGCCCAGCTTGAGCTGATCTACGCCAACTACAAGAACGCCGAGCCGGAAGCTGCCAAGTCCGCTGCCGAGCGTTTCATCCGCCTGCACCCGCAGCACCCGAACGTGGATTACGCCTACTACATGAAGGGCCTGACCTCGTTCGACCAGGATGTTGGCCTGCTGGCGCGCTTCCTGCCGCTGGACATGACCAAGCGCGACCCGGGTGCTGCCCGCGACTCCTATAACGAGTTCGCCCAGCTGACCAGCCGCTACCCCAACAGCCGCTATGCGCCGGACGCCAAGCAGCGCATGATCTACCTGCGCAACCTGCTGGCTTCGTACGAGATCCACGTGGCCCACTACTACCTGACCCGTCAGGCTTATGTGGCCGCAGCCAACCGTGGCCGCTACGTGGTGGAAAACTTCCAGGAAACCCCGTCCGTGGGTGACGGCCTGGCCGTGATGACCGAGGCTTACCAGCGTCTGCACCTGGACACCCTCGCGACTACCAGCCTGGAAACCCTGAAGCTCAACTACCCTGACCACCCTAGCCTGAAAGACGGCCAGTTCGTGCCTCAGGTTGACGAAGCGGACAACCGTTCGTGGCTGAGCAAGTACACCCTGGGCCTGATCGAGTCCCGTCCACCGCTGCCGCCGGGTGAAACCCGCGCCAACCAGGACGTGATCAAGCAGTACCAGGACGCCAAGGACGCCATTCCTTCGGAGCTCAAGCCGCACGACGAGAACGGCGATGTGATCGAAGAAGAAGAGCCGCAAGCCCTGGGCGACAACCAGGACCGTTCGTGGTTCAGCTACATGACCTTCGGTGTGTTCGACTGATTGTTCGACGCAACGCAAAAGGGAGCTCTGAAGGAGCTCCCTTTTTTATGAGCGAGTATTTATTGCCCTGTGCGCCCGTGACCACCTTGGCTAAACTGGCGCATTCCTTTGCGAGAAACTGCCCATCATGCTTCGTCTACTGTTCTGGATTGCCGTCATTGCTGCCGCGGTATGGTTCTGGCGCAAATTCAAAAACCCTGCCTCCCGTCAGCAACGGCCTGCCGAGCCGGATGCAGCCCTGATGGTGCGTTGCGCTCACTGTGGCGTGCACCTGCCGCAGGATCGCGCACTGAGCTCACCTCAGGAATGGTACTGCACCCAGGCGCACCTGGAACAAGGGCCAAAGTCTATCCAGCGTTGAGGCGACCTGCGGGGGCGTAAGGCGCTGGATCGATGATCGGAGCCCGCGCCAGCAGCAAGTCGGTGAACAACTGGCAAGATGCCGGTGCGAGTACCAGACCATTGCGGTAATGCCCACAATTGAGCCACAGCCCCCTGAAGCCAGGGACCTCACCGATAAACGGTATACCTTCGGGTGAGCCAGGCCGCAAACCGGCCCAATGCCCGACCACTTCGGCGTCCGTCAAGGCGGGAATCAGTTCCTGCGCAGATGCCTTGAGGCTTTCAAGCGCGGTGTCGGTCGGCGTCTTGTCGAATCCCTCATACTCCAACGTGCTGCCGATCAGGATGTGCCCATCCCGCCGCGGGATCGCATAACGCCCCTTGGCCAGGACCATGCTGGATAAAAAATCGGACGCGCATTTGTACAGGATCATCTGGCCTTTAACCGGCTCCACGGGTAGCCCCAAGCCCAGCGTATCCAGCAGTTGCCCGCTCCAGGCGCCGGCCGCGAGCACCACGTGATCCCCCAAAACGTGGCCCGTAGCGGTATTCACACCCACCACCCTGCCGCCGCCGAGTACAAAGCCCGACACATCGCATTGCTCGCGAATCGTCACGTTCGGCAACGCCAGCAGCGCCGCCTTCAATGATTTGACCAGGCGCGGGTTGCGAATATTGGCCACGTTGGCCATGTAGATCGCCTGGGAGTAGCCGCCCCCCAGCACCGGCACCGCGTCATGGGCCGCCGATACATCCACCTTGCTCAACGGTCGCCCTTCACGGGCAGCCCAGGCCAGTGCTTGCGCTTCGTCATCCAGGTCGAGCCAATACAAACCCGTGGTATGTACCTCCGGATCGACGCCGGTAGCAGCAAATAGCCGTTGCGCCAGTTGAGGGTAAAAATCCTGGGACCAATGGGCCAAGGCAGTGACCGCCTGGCTATAGCGCCACGGGTACAACGGCGAGACAATCCCACCGCCCGCCCAGGAAGCCTCTTGCCCAAGCCCACCGCGCTCCAGCAGCGTGACCGCCTGGCCCTCACTGGCGAGGTTGTACGCCGTCAACAGCCCGATTACTCCGCCGCCGACAATCACCACTTGCTGTTGCTTAGCCATCATTTGATCCAGCCGATAAACAGGGAAAGGCGCGCCCGGCGCCCACGCTTCAAGTACGCTCATCCTTGCCCCCAGCAGACCTTGGGCGACATTTCAGGCCCTGCTCCCGGGTTGCCGCGCATACCGGTGCTGGTCAAGCTGAATGCTGCGCACGCGTCGTTCGCCATGACCGAGTCCGCAGCGGGTGTGGCGAGCAGGTCAAAATCCTGAGGGTTGAGGACGGCACTGATTCTATAATGATCATTGCCCGCGCTGACGTCGCCTGCATCAATAAAAGTGCCATTCCTCGTATAAGAACGCTCCAGTTGCTGGGCCTGTTCGCTCAACAACGCGACGATCTGCGCCCGATACGCCTTCTTCACCTGGCTGAGGTACCCGGGATACGCAATCCCGGCCAGCAACGCGATGATCGCCACGACGATCAGTAACTCAATCAGGGTAAAACCCTGGCTCTCCTTGCCCATCCGATTGCTCCTTATTGAAGTTGCCGCCATAAGACCCGTCGAAACCTGACGCGGCCGCCCTCCTCTACACGGGCATAGACCGTCTCCAGCACCGTGCGCGATTGCCCCGCGAGACCGACCGAAGTGACTCGAAAAAGCGTGGCCAGGGAATGGGACGGCAAATGAGCCAGCCCTTCACCCTCGCCGAGGGATTGAATGCCATAAAACCCATTCTTCAAGGCAAGCCAGGTGATCGCCGAGACAGGGTTCGTCCCGGCCGCCGTCAAGGAAAACGCTTCAGCAGGCGGCGCACAACGGGTGATCGAGTGGCAGACAGGCATCGCCTGGCCAACCTTTTGCACGGCCGATTCCCCCAACCTCAGGCCGCTTTCGGCAGATTGAAACGATTGATTGCGATGCCAGAGGCTGCTCGCGACTTTTTGCTGGGAGACCGCAGCCTGTATCGAGGACAGCCCCACCTGCGACAGCACCAACAGGAACACCAGACTGATCAGCAGCACCGTCCCGGCCTGCCGCATTTGGATACCGCCCTGCATGGTCATTGCCCCTACCCCAGCCGATTTCGCAGTGCCGCCACGACACTGTAGGTCTGGTCCTTCACCCGCCCAGAGGGATCTTGAAGGGTCATGAGAATGCGCACGCTGCGTATCAGCGACTCATCGGCCGGATGGCTGTCATAGCGCACCACAACTGTCGATACCGAGGTGGCCGCCATGCCGAAGCTGACGTCGAATGCCCGCACGTTATCCATCAATACTGCCTTGGCCGGTGCTGCCGGGGTACTGATCTTCAACTGACCCGATTCGTAGGTGTAGGTAAGTTGGCGTATGCCAAAGCGAAGTTGGCCGGGTTCGGCTCCGGGTGGTGTGCCTGCATAAGCCCTGGCCGCCTCCTTGCAGTCGGACAACACTGTCCAGTCAGTCTTGCCGACGCCATCGCCGACATTCGCGGTCACCAGCGTCAGTGACTTCGCACTCCCCGCAGCTTCCCAGCTTATCGGCCGATCAAAGGCAGCCGGAGCATTGTCGATAGCGGCCACGGCCAAACACCCCAGCATGCCTGCCTGGCGAATATCCTGGGTGATCTTGCTCAGCACAAACCGCGCATCATCCTGCAGCAGCATGGCGGCCTGCTGGCTGGCATGGGTCAACCGCGAACTGATCAGTATCTGGCTCGCCCCCAGTATCAAGATCAACCCGATGGCAAGCGCCAGCAACACTTCCACCAGACTGAAACCTCGCCCAAGACGCTTCATTGCGACACTCCCTGTTCATTACTGATTCGACTGGTCAGGGTGAAGGTTTCCCGCGCCCCTGGGCGGTTTGCTGCTCGGGCATCCGCCCAACTGATGCTGATGGTGACCTCTTGCCCGTTCACCACCACTGAACCTTTGGCATCCTCGCCGGCAAAACCCGTGATATTGGCCTCGAAATCGTGCAGGTCGAGGTCACGCACGCTGGCGGTGGCAGTGTTGGGCGGCGCCAGCTCCGCCCTGCCCCATGTGTAATCGGCGCCAGCATTGGTGCGAATGCGGTCGAGCATGTCATAGGCAATAAAACTGGCTTGGCTGGTCATCCTGGCGCTGTTGGTGTACTTGAGCGCGTTGAGTTGCAGCACCGCAGCGCCCATCAGGCCGATCGCCAAAATCAACAGCGCTACCAGCACCTCGACCAGCGTCATGCCGGATTGGCGCGAGTGCGCAACGCGCAGGAATCGGTTCTGGCAGGCTGGCATTTCCGTCGTCATCCATGTCGAAGGCCGGTGAAAAAAAGCAGGCAAGACCTGCTGTGCGACCCAAGACTAGCGTCGGTTTTCGAGCGGCGCTGCTCCCGGAACAAAGGGAAATACTTTGGACATAAAGGCCATCATCCAGCGCCAACGACCAAGCGCTATACCTAGAAAACCTACTCGTGCCCAAGGAGGGAACGCACATGAAACAACAAGGTTTCACCCTGATTGAGATGTTGCTGGGGCTGATCGTCACCAGTTTTCTCGCGCAACTGGCCGTACCCGGTTTCAAGGGTTTGCTTGAATCGCAGCAACGACAAAGCGCGGCCCAAGCACTTGCCTCCGGGCTGCGCTACGCACGCACCGAGGCCATCGCGCGTAACCGGGCGGTGGTCATTCATGCAAAGGACGAGGACTGGAGCCTGGGATGGCGCGTGATACTGGATGTGAGTGGGCGCGGCCACCTGGATGACGACAATCCGGTATTGCTGGAGCGCGAGAGCAATGGGCGCGTGCCGGTCGCCGGTAATGGCCCGGTTACGAGCCAGGTGCGCTTCAGCGGCCTGGGGGAGCCAGTGTTCGCCGGCGGGGGATTTCGTGCCGGCACCGTGCATGTGTGTGGCAAGGACCAGGCACAAAGCCTGTATCAGATCGTGCTGGCCCCCAGCGGGCGCGTCAGCCTGCGCAATGACAAGACCGAACAGGCATTATGCCGAGGCTATTCCAGCACCCTGGCCGTCAGAGCAACGAGCGGACCCGCAGTTCCTTGGGCATCGAGAACGTGATGTTTTCTTCACGACCCGCCAGCTCATCGGCGCCGGTAGCACCCCAGGCTTGCAACTGTTGGATCACACCGCGCACCAGCACTTCCGGAGCGGAGGCACCCGCCGTGATGCCGATACGCTCAACGCCATCGAACCAGCTGCGCTGCATGTCTTCGGCACCGTCGATCAAGTACGCCGGCGTGGCCATGCGTTCGGCCAGCTCACGCAAGCGGTTGGAGTTGGAACTGTTAGGGCTGCCGACCACCAGCACAACATCACACTCATTCGCCAGTTGCTTGACCGCATCCTGACGGTTTTGCGTGGCGTAGCAGATGTCATCCTTGCGTGGGCCGCCAATGGCCGGGAAACGCGTGCGCAGGGCATCGATGACGCGGCTGGTATCGTCCATGGACAAGGTGGTCTGGGTAACGAAAGCCAGGCGGTCGGGATTGTGCACCTGCAAGTTGGCGACGTCTTTTTCGTCTTCAACCAAGTAGATGGCGCCGCCGTTGCTGGCGTCGTACTGGCCCATGGTGCCTTCGACTTCCGGGTGACCGGCATGGCCGATCAGGATGCATTCGCGACCGTCGC
Organism: Pseudomonas sp. NFPP02; assembly: GCF_900119355.1. Lineage (NCBI taxonomy): Bacteria > Pseudomonadati > Pseudomonadota > Gammaproteobacteria > Pseudomonadales > Pseudomonadaceae > Pseudomonas > Pseudomonas sp. NFPP02. The sequence continues at coordinate 104,128 of NZ_FPJI01000006.1, read as the reverse complement.
GGCTATAACGCGCCACTTCGATGTGCACCTTGGTTACCAGCGGGCAAGTGGCATCGAACACTTTTAGGCCACGGCCGGCCGCTTCGGTACGTACGGCCTGGGACACGCCATGGGCACTGAAGATGACGATAACGTCGTCGGGTACCTGGTCGAGTTCTTCGACAAAGATCGCACCGCGTGCGCGCAGGTCTTCGACCACGAACTTGTTATGCACGACTTCGTGGCGCACATAAATCGGCGGCCCGAAGACTTCCAGGGCGCGGTTGACGATTTCGATCGCCCGGTCCACGCCAGCGCAGAAGCCACGGGGGTTGGCGAGTTTGATTTGCATGCTGTGCCTCGTGCCTTGCAGGCCAAGAAATTGGATCAACTCAGCTCTATAGAATAAGCGTCTGTATGAGCGGGCTTGCCCGCGATGCAAACGTCTCGATGTATCAGGTACACCGAGGTGATGCTATCGCAGGCAAGCCAGCTCCCACACAAGCCAGCCCCACAGGAACCGGTTTCGTCAGTTAGAGCGCTTTAACGTCGATGATTTCAACATCAAACGTCAAGGTTTTACCGGCCAACGGATGGTTGAAGTCGATGGTCACTTGCGTGTCATCGAAAGCTTTTACCACGCCGGGCAGTTCAGTATTCGCCGCATCATTGAAGATCACCAGCAAACCTTCCGACAGGTCCATACCCTCGAACTGCGAACGCGGGATGATCTGCACGTTTTGCGGGTTGGGTTGGCCGAAGGCGTTTTCCGGCAGGATCTGCAGGTTGCGCTTGTCGCCCGCCTTGAACCCGAACAATGCCGCTTCAAAACCAGGCAGCAGGTTACCGTCACCAACCTTGAAGGTCGCCGGGGCTTTGTCGAAGGTGCTGTCTACCGTGTCGCCATTCTCCAGGCGCAATGCGAAATGCAAAGTGACTTCCGTGTTCTGGCCGATGCGTTGCTCAGCCAATACCTGATCAGTCATTGACGGTTTCTCCGGTTTTCTTGCTCTTGAACATATCCAGCGCCAGCATGATTGCACCAACGGTGATGGCGCTGTCGGCAAAGTTGAACGCCGGGAAGTAGTGGCGGTTCTGCCAGTGCACTAGGATGAAGTCGATCACATGGCCCAGGGCGATGCGGTCATACAGGTTACCCAGCGCGCCGCCCAACACCAGGGCCAGCGCGATAGCCAGCCAGGTGTCGTCGCGACCCAGGCGCTTTAGCCACACCACCAGCACGGCACTGACCACCACGGCGATCACCGCGAACAGCCAGCGCTGCCAGCCGCCGCCGTCAGCGAGGAAGCTGAAGGCGGCGCCAGTGTTGTAGGCCAGGGTCCAGCTGAAGTAATCCGGAATCACCACGATTTGCTGGAACATTTCCAGGGAGCCCTCGAAGTGAGCCTTGCTGACCTGGTCAATAACCAGCACCAGCAGGCTCAGTACGAGCCAGCCCAGACGTCCGAAACGACTGGCTGCATTAGGCATAGTGGCGAACCTCGCCTTCACCGCTGATATTGTCGACACAACGACCGCAGATTTCCGGGTGCTCAGGGTTCACACCGACATCTTCACGGCAGTGCCAGCAACGGGCGCATTTAGGGAAGGCCGATTTCACCACCTTGAGCTTCAGGCCCGGTACCTCGGTGACCACGGCATCTGCCGGGGCCTGGGCGAAAGGTGCCAGGCTCGCGGTGGAGGTGATCAGCACGAAGCGCAGTTCGTTGCTCAGCTTGGCCAGGTCGGCAGTCAGGCCATCCTCGGCAAACAGGGTGACTTCGGCTTGCAGGTTGCCACCCACGGCCTTGGCCGCACGCTGGACTTCCAGTTCCTTGTTCACCGCAACCTTGACGGCCATGACGCCCGCCCAGTACTCGCGGCCCAGTTCGAAGTCGGCCGGCAGTTCGGTCAAGCCTTCGTACCAGGTGTTGAGCATGACGGACTCGTTACGCTCGCCCGGCAGGTATTCCCACAGCTCGTCGGCGGTGAACGCCAGGATCGGTGCGATCCAGCGCACCAGCGCTTCGCTGATGTGGTACAGCGCGGTCTGCGCCGAACGGCGAGCTTTGCTGTTGGCGCCGGTGGTGTACTGGCGGTCCTTGATGATGTCGAGGTAGAAACCGCCCAGCTCCTGCACGCAGAAGTTGTGGATCTTGGAGTAGACATTCCAGAAGCGGTATTCGCCGTAGTGCTCTTGCAACTCACGCTGCAGCAACAGGGTACGGTCCACGGCCCAACGGTCCAGCGCGAGCATGTCTTCGGCCGGCAGCAGGTCGGTGGCCGGGTTGAAACCGGTCAGGTTCGACAGCATGAAGCGCGCGGTATTGCGGATACGACGATAGGCGTCGGCGCTGCGTTGCAGGATCTGCTCCGAAACAGCCATCTCACCCGAATAGTCAGTCGAGGCCACCCACAGACGCATGATGTCGGCGCCCAGGGTGTCATTGACCTTTTGCGGCGCAATCACGTTGCCCAGGGATTTGGACATTTTGCGGCCGTTCTCGTCGACGGTGAAACCGTGGGTCAGCAGTTCGCGGTACGGTGCGTGGTCGTCGATGGCGCAACCGGTCAGCAGCGACGAGTGGAACCAGCCACGGTGTTGGTCCGAACCTTCAAGGTACAGGTCGGCACGCGGGCCGGTCTCGTGGCCCATCGGGTGCGAGCCACGCAGCACGTGCCAGTGGGTGGTGCCCGAATCGAACCACACGTCGAGGGTGTCGCTGATCTTGTCGTACAGCGGCGCTTCATCGCCCAACAGCTCGGCGGCGTCCAGCTTGAACCAGGCTTCGATACCTTCCTGCTCGACACGCTGGGCCACAAGCTCCATCAGTTCGACGGTGCGAGGGTGCAGCTCGCCGCTTTCCTTGTTCAGGAAGAACGGAATCGGCACGCCCCAGTTACGTTGGCGGGAGATGCACCAGTCCGGACGATTGGCGATCATCGAATGCAGGCGCGCCTGGCCCCAGGCCGGAACGAACGTGGTGTCTTCGATGGCCTTGATCGCGCGGTTACGCAGGGTATCGCCGCTGGTCGGCTCTTTGTCCATACCGATAAACCACTGCGCAGTGGCGCGGTAGATCAGCGGGGTCTTGTGGCGCCAGCAGTGCATGTAGCTGTGCTTGATGGTTTCGGTGTGCAACAGCGCGCCGACTTCCGAGAGCTTGTCGATGATCGGCTGGTTGGCCTTGAAGATGAACTGGCCGCCGAAGAACTCCAGGGACGGCGCGTACACGCCATTGCTTTGCACTGGATTCAGAATGTCGTCGTTGACCATGCCATAGGCTTTGCAGGTCACGAAGTCGTCTACGCCATAGGCGGGCGCAGAGTGAACAATGCCAGTGCCGGCGCCCAGCTCCACGTAGTCCGCCAGGTACACCGGCGACAGACGGTCATAGAACGGGTGACGGAAGTTGATCAGCTCCAGCGCGGAACCCGTGGTGGTAGCGATCACCGAACCTTGCAGCTCGTAACGCGCCAGGCACGACTCGACCATTTCCTCGGCCAGCACCAGCAGGCGATCACCAACGTCCACCAGGGCGTAGGTGAATTCCGGGTGCACGTTCAGCGCCTGGTTGGCCGGGATGGTCCACGGGGTGGTGGTCCAGATCACGATGGCCGCTGGCTTGCTCAGGCTTGCCAGGCCGAAAGCCTCGGCCAGCTTGGCGTCGTCGGCGATCGGGAAGGCTACGTCGATGGTCGAGGACTTCTTGTCTTCGTACTCCACTTCCGCTTCGGCCAGGGCCGAACCGCAGTCGAAGCACCAGTTCACGGGCTTGAGGCCCTTGAACACGAAACCGCCCTTGACGATTTCAGCCAAGGCGCGGATTTCACCGGCCTCGTTCTTGAAGTTCATGGTCTTGTAGGGATTGTCCCACTCGCCCAGTACACCCAGGCGGATGAATTCGGATTTCTGCCCTTCGATCTGCTCGGCGGCGTAGGCACGGCACAGTTCGCGGGTCTTGTCCGCGCCCAGGTTCTTGCCATAAGTCACTTCGACTTTGTGCTCGATCGGCAGGCCGTGGCAGTCCCAACCCGGGACATACGGCGCGTCGAAGCCCGACAGGGTCTTGGAGCGCAGGATCATGTCCTTGAGAATCTTGTTCAGCGCGTGACCGATGTGAATCGTGCCGTTGGCATAAGGAGGGCCGTCGTGCAGGACGAACTTCGGACGATCCTTGCCAATTTCGCGCAACTTTCCGTACAGGCCAATACTGTCCCAGCGCTGCAGGATCTGCGGTTCGCGCTGTGGCAGGCCGGCCTTCATTGGGAAGGCGGTGTCCGGAAGGTTTAGCGTGGCTTTATAGTCGGTCATTTAAGGCTCTTCGGTTAGCGATGGGCGCTAGGTGCGGCTAGTGCACGGGCGGCGGCGACATCCGCATTGATCGCCGTTTTCAACGCCTCCAGGGAGGCGAAACGCTGCTCTTCACGCAGCTTCTGGTGGAAAACCACCGTCAAACGCCGGTCGTATAAATCACCGGCAAAATCCAAAAGGTGAACTTCCAGGTGGGCCTTGCCATCACCTGCAACCGTGGGTCTGACGCCTATATTGGCGACTCCCGGCCACGATTGGCCATCGATGTCGACACTTACCAGGTAAACCCCGGTCAGCGGCACACGACGGCGCTTGAGTTGCACGTTGGCGGTTGGCGTGCCCAATTGGCGCGCCAGCTTCTGGCCGTGCAATACCCGTCCGGCAATGCGGAACGGGCGGCCGAGCAAACGCTCGGCCAGGTCGAAGTCGGCGGCGGCCAGGGCGTTACGCACCTGGGTGCTGCTCACGCGCAGGCCGTCCAGTTCGACGGTTTGCGCGGCCTCGACAGTGAAACCCTGATTCACACCGGCATGTTGCAGGAAATCGAAATCCCCGACCCGGTCACAACCGAAATGGAAGTCGTCGCCGACCTCCAGGTGCTGCACACCCAAGCCGTCCACCAGGATGCGGTCGACGAACTCGGCGGCGCTGAGGCTGCGCAAACGCTGGTTGAATGCCAGGCAGAGGACACGGTCCACGCCCTCCTCCGCCAACAGCTGCAACTTGTCCCGCAAGCGCGCCAAGCGTGCCGGCGCCGTTTCCGGGGTAAAGAACTCCCGCGGTTGTGGCTCAAAAATCACCACGCAGCTGGGCACGCCCAACTCGACCGCACGCTCGCGCAGCCGAGCCAGGATAGCCTGGTGGCCACGGTGAACACCGTCAAAGTTGCCAATAGTGGCGACGCAGCCCCGATGCTCGGGGCGCAGGTTGTGGAGACCTCGAACCAGCTGCATAACGCGCTTCTTGCTCATAAAGTGGTCGATTATAACCACACCCAGCCCCGGACGACAGGCAACAGCGCAGGCCAAATGGGTCGAATCGATAAAACAACTGTTTTATCGCGGCAAACTCGCTATCCCAGCGACTTGCGATTGAAATCGCGCAGGCGGAAGCCCTGCAACAGCAACATCCCGAAGTACACCACCACGCCCGCCACTACCAACGCGCCCAGGCGCATGAAGCGCTCCAGCATATCGCCATCACCCCAGGCCGGCATCACCTGCATCAGCCCCACCAGCACCGCGGACATTGCGGCCACCGCCACAAGCAACTTGAGCGTGAACATTCCCCAACCCGGCTGCGGCTGGTACATCTGCTGCTTGCGCAGCTGATAAAACAACAGGCCGGCATTGATACAGGCACCGGCACTGATCGCCAGCGCCAGCCCGGCATGGGCCAACGGACCGATAAACAGCAGGTTGAGCAACTGTGTGACGATCAGCGTGAAAATCGCGATCTTCACCGGCGTGCGGATGTTTTGCTGTGCGTAGAAGCCCGGCGCCAGCACCTTGATCACGATAATACCGAGCAGGCCGACAGAGTAGGCAACCAGCGCGTGCTGAGTCATCAAGGCGTCATGTGCATCGAATTGCCCGTATTGAAACAGCGAGACCGTCAGCGGTTCGGCGAGGATTCCCAAGGCCAGCGCGCATGGCAACACCAATAGAAAGCACAGACGCAGGCCCCAATCGAGAATGCGCGAATACTCCTGACGATCCTTGCTGGCGTATGTACGCGCCAGGGTCGGCAGCAGGATCGTGCCCAACGCCACGCCCAGCACACCGGATGGCAATTCCATCAGGCGGTCGGCGTAGTACATCCACGACACCGAGCCGGACACCAGCAACGAGGCGAACGCGGTGTTGATGATCAGGGAAATCTGACTGACCGACACCCCGAGGATCGCCGGCAGCATGTTGCGCATCACGCGCCAGACGCCGGAATCCTTGAGGTTCAAGCGCGGCAGTACAAGCATGCCGATTTTCTTCAGGTGTGGCAGTTGGTACAGCAACTGTGCCAGCCCGCCGGCCAGGACCGCCCAGCCCAGGGCCATGACGGGTGGATCGAAATACGGGGTAAGGAACAGCGCAAAAATAATCATGCTGACGTTCAGCAAGGTCGGCACAAAGGCCGGTACCGAGAAACGATTCCAGGTATTGAGGATCGCCCCGGCGAGCGAAGACAGGGAAATCAGCAATATATAAGGAAAGGTCACCCGCAGCAGATCAGTGGTCAGCGCGAACTTTTCCGGCGTGTTGGCAAAACCGGGCGCCGTGGCCCAGATCACCCAGGGCGCGGCGAGCATCCCGACGATGGTTACCAGCATCAGCACCAGCGTCAGCAAACCCGAGACGTAGGCGATGAACGTACGAGTCGCCTCCTCGCCATGCTGGGTCTTGTATTCGGCCAGAATCGGCACGAACGCCTGGGAAAACGCGCCTTCGGCAAAGATCCGCCGCAACAGGTTGGGCAGTTTAAAGGCAATAAAGAAGGCATCGGTGGCCATGCTGGCGCCAAAGATGCGGGCCAGCAGGGTGTCGCGCACGAACCCCAATACCCGGGAAATCATCGTGATAGAGCTGACGGCAGCCAACGATTTGAGCAGATTCATTGAAAGAGTTTGCGCCTATAGATAAAGAGCAGGCGAACTACGCGCCCACTTATGCGATACTGCGCGCCTGCAACAGCACAGAGCCAAAGCTCGCGAGTTTACAGGTCAAGCGCCGGAAATAAATCACCCGCCTCTTCAGATCGACCACTCAGCAGTTCGCATCAGCCGCCCTTGACAACCCGTCAAGTCATCGGCATGATTCGCGGCCTATTTTGTTTGCTATTCCCTAAAAAGTCTTTCGAGGAGCTCGACGGTGGCCAACACACCTTCCGCCAAAAAACGTGCAAAACAGGCTGAGAAGCGTCGCAGCCACAACGCCAGCCTGCGTTCCATGGTTCGCACCTACATCAAGAATGTAGTCAAAGCCATCGACACCAAAGACGCTGAAAAAGCTCAAGCAGCTTACGTTCTGGCTGTGCCTGTTATCGACCGTATGGCCGATAAAGGCATCATCCACAAGAACAAGGCCGCTCGCCATAAGAGCCGCCTGAATGGCCACATCAAGGCTCTGAGCGTTCCTGCTGCAGCCTAAGTGGTAACAACTGCAACGCAGCCCAGGCTGTGTAACAGTTAAGAAATGCCCCGTACCGAAAGGTCCGGGGCATTTTTGTTTGCCCCTGAAAACTGTAGGAGCGAGCTTGCTCGCGAAGATCGTTAACGATGACGCGGGAAGCCTGGCGCCCGGCGGGGCTCTCAGGTTTTTCGCGAGCAAGCTCGCTCCTACAGAAAGTTGACCGGGAATATTCTCAAGGCAAAAAAAACGCCCCGAACCAGTCGGGGCGTTTTTGCTACCACCTGATCAAAACATCAATCAATGGTGATGACCGCCTTCACCGTGGACGTGGCCGTGAGCCACTTCTTCCTGGGAAGCGTCGCGGATGGCCACGATCTTCACTTGGAAGTTCAGGCGCTGGCCAGCCAGAGGGTGGTTGCCGTCAACGGTAACGTCGTCGCCGTCCAGGTCGCGGATGGTGACGATCTGCATTTGGCCGTCCGGCGCGGAAGCGTGGAACTGCATGCCCACTTCCAGCTCATCGACACCTTCGAACATGCTGCGGCTCAAGGTGCTGACCAGTTCGGCGGAGTATTCGCCGTAGGCATCTTCAGGTTCTACGGCGACAGTCAGTTCGTCACCGACGTTCTTGCCTTCCAGAGCCTTTTCCAGGCCCGGGATGATGTTACCTGCGCCTTGCAGGTAAACCAGCGGCGCGCCGCCGGCGGAGCTGTCGATGACCTCACCAGCGTCGTTGGTCAGGGTATAGTCGATGGAGACAGCCTTGTTAGCGGCGATCGTCATGGGGCGAGACCTTTTGCATAAGAATGAAGAACGGACAAGTCTAAACAAGGATTTGCCCGAAAGCGAACGGAACCCGGACGGACGGGGCCGATCAACGGTCACGATCACAGGTTTTCATCAGGACGACGATGGGCACTGGGTGGCCGAGCTGTCTTGCGGCCACACCCAGCACCTGCGCCACCAGCCGCCCTGGCAGTCACGCGCCTGGGTGCTCGACCCCGCGCAACGCCTTGAAAAAATAGGCCAGGCCTTTGCGTGCGGCTGGTGTGCGCAAGGGCACGAATAACGATAACCTTGGCGCCTGATTCGCGGTAGGCACTCACCCATAGAGCGCCACCCAAGCCATGCACCTCCAGAGAATTCGCATGCAGACTTTTTTTATCGCGCCCACCGATTTTGGTGTGGGTCTGACCTCCATCAGCCTTGGGCTGGTGCGCACACTGGAACGGGCCGGCCTGAAAGTCGGCTTTTTCAAACCCATTGCCCAGCCACACCCTGGCGATACCGGGCCGGAACGCTCTACCGAGCTGGTGGCGCGCACCCACGGCCTGAAACCGCCGCAGCCCCTGGGCCTGGCTCACGTAGAGCGCATGCTCGGCGACGGCCAGCTCGATGAGTTGCTCGAAGAGATCATCACCCTTTACCAACAGGCAGCCGTAGGCAAAGACGTGCTGATCGTCGAAGGGATGGTGCCGACCCGCAGCGCCAGCTACGCGGCACGGGTCAACCTGCACCTGGCCAAGAGCCTGGACGCGGAAGTGATCCTGGTCTCGGCGCCGGAAAATGAAGTGCTCACCGAGCTTTCCGGCCGTGTGGAATTGCAGGCCCAACTGTTTGGCGGCCCCAAAGACCCGAAAGTGCTGGGCGTAATTCTCAACAAGGTACGCACCGACGAAAGCATGGAAGCCTTCTCGGCGCGCCTCAAAGAGCATTCGCCGCTGTTGCGCAGCGGTGATTTCCGGCTGCTCGGCTGCATCCCCTACCAACCCGAGCTGAATGCCCCGCGCACCCGCGACGTGGCCGACCTGATGGGCGCGCAGATCCTCAACGCCGGCGACTACGAAAGCCGGCGCATGACCAAGATCATCATTTGCGCGCGCACCATGCGTAACACTGTCGAGCTGCTCAAACCCGGTGTGTTGGTGGTAACCCCGGGAGATCGCGATGACATCATCCTCGCCGTCAGCCTGGCCGCCATCAATGGCGTGCCGCTGGCCGGGCTGCTGCTGACCAGCGACACCCTGCCCGACCCACGCATCATGGATCTGTGCCGAGGCGCCTTCCAGGCCGGGTTGCCGGTGTTGTCGGTGAGCACCGGCTCCTATGACACCGCCAACCAGCTCAATAGCCTCAACAAGGAAATCCCTATCGATGACCGCGAGCGTGCGGAAATCATCACCGACTTCGTCGCCAGCCACCTCGATGCGCGCTGGCTGCACCAGCGCTGCGGCACGCCAAGGGAGATGCGCCTGTCGCCGGCAGTGTTCCGTTACCAGTTGATCCAACGCGCCCAGGCCGCCAACAAACGCATCGTGTTGCCCGAAGGTAGCGAGCCGCTGACCGTACAGGCCGCCGCGATCTGCCAGGCCCGCGGCATTGCCCGTTGCGTGCTGTTGGCCAAGCCTGCGGATGTGGAGGCAGTCGCCCGCGCCCAGGGTATCGACCTGCCCGAAGGCCTGGAGATTCTCGACCCCGACCTGATTCGCCAACGCTACGTGGAGCCAATGGTCGCCTTGCGCAAGAGCAAAAGCCTCAACGCGCCCATGGCCGAGCAGCAACTGGAAGACACCGTGGTGATCGCCACCATGATGCTCGCCCTCGACGAAGTGGATGGCCTGGTCTCCGGCGTGATTCACTCCACCGCCAACACCATTCGCCCGGCGCTGCAGCTGATCAAGACCGCGCCGGGCTGCACCCTGGTGTCGTCGGTGTTCTTCATGCTGTTCCCCGAGCAGGTGCTGGTGTACGGCGACTGCGTGATGAACCCGCACCCAAGCGCTGCGGAACTGGCGGAAATCGCCCTGCAAAGCGCCGACTCGGCGGCGGCGTTCGGCATCACGCCACGGGTGGCGATGATCAGCTACTCCAGCGGTGACTCGGCCAGCGGCGAGGAGGTGGAAAAAGTCCGCGAAGCCACCCTGCTCGCCCACGAACAACAAAGTTCGTTGCTGATCGACGGCCCGTTGCAATACGACGCCGCCGCCAACGAAAACGTCGCCCGACAACTGGCGCCCAACAGCCAGGTGGCGGGCAAGGCCACCGTCTTTGTGTTCCCGGACCTGAACACCGGCAACACCACCCACAAAGCCGTACAACGCAGCGCCGATTGCGTGAGCCTGGGGCCGATGCTTCAGGGCCTGCGCAAACCGGTCAATGACCTGCCACGTGGCGCCCAGGTGGACGACATCGTGTACACCATCGCCCTGACGGCGATCCAAGCCGCCAACCGACCCATGGATATCTAAATGCTGGATTTTCTACCTGCCGCCGTCCGCGGGGTGATCGCTTCGCTGTTGCTGGCGCTGAACACGATCCTGCTGTGTTCGTTCCTGTTTATCGTGGCGCTGTTCAAGGCGCTGCCGTTCGCCAAGCGCCTGAGCGAATGGCTGATGAACCACACCCACGAAGCCTGGGTTACCAACAACAAGGGCTGGATGAACCTGGTGCGCCGTACGCGCTGGCACCTGACTGGCCTTGAGGGCCTGGACTACCAGCACTCGTACCTGGTGACCAGCAACCATCAGAGCTGGGTCGACATCATGGTGTTGCAGTACGTGCTCAATCGGCGCATTCGCCCCCTGAAGTTCTTCCTCAAGCAAGAGCTGATCTGGGTCCCGGTGATTGGCCTGGCGTGGTGGGCACTGGGCTTTCCCTTCATGAAGCGCTACAGCAAGGCATATTTGGAGAAGCACCCGGAGAAGAAAGGCAAAGACCTGGAAACCACGCGCAAGACCTGTGCGAAGTTTCGCGACAACCCCGTGGGGATTTTCAACTTTGCTGAAGGCACACGCTTTACGCCGAGCAAGCATGCGCAGCAGCAGTCACCGTTTCGCTACCTGCTTAAACCCAAGGCGGGCGGCATTGCGTTTGTGCTGGATGCCATGGGCGAGCAGCTCAAATCACTGGTCAATGTGACCATCCACTACCCCGGCGGGCGCCCAGGTTATTGGGACTTGCTGTGCGGCAACGTGAAGGACGTGGTGGTGCACTTTGAAGAGGTGCAGATCCCGGCCGAGTTCATCGGCAAGAATTATGAGCAGGATGGGGAATATCGGTTAGCGTTCCAGGGCTGGATCAACCAGTTGTGGCAAGACAAGGATGCATTGCTGGAGCAGCTTCACAAAGACTTTCCGGCCAGCCGCTGATCACATGTGGAAGCAAGCCAGCTCCCACATTGACCGAGTCCACATTTGAGAATATGTAAAAAGCCCGCCACCGATCACTCGGTGGCGGGCTTTTTTGTGCGGCTATAAAGCTTAGATCGCGCCGCGCTGACGCAACAGTTCCAGCACTTGCTTGACGCTGTCTTCCAGCGACAACGCCTGGGTGTCGATCACAAGGTCGGCATTCAGCGGCACGTCATACGGGAAGGATTCGCCAGGGATGTTATCCCCACCGGCCGCGTACAAACCTTGCGGGTCACGCTCGGCGCACACCAACGGCGATGCCTGCACGTAGACGGTCAGCAGTCGGTCCGCACCAATCAGCGCCTTGGCCTGTTCACGGCCTTCGGCATCCGGCGCAACGAAAGCCGCCAGGGTCAGCAGGCCGGCTTCGTTGAACTGACGCGCCACATGAGCCGCACGACGCCAGTTCTCGGTACGCCCGGCACGGTCTTGCGGCAACCCTTTGTTCAGATCGTGACGCAGGTTCTGGCCGTCCAGCACGAACACCGCCCGGCCCATGTCGAACAGCTTGCGCTCGACCGCATAGGCCAGAGTGCTCTTGCCAGCGCCCGACAAGCCGCTGAACAACACCGTGGCCGGCTGCTGGCCGAAACGCAGGGCGCGCTCTTCGGTGGCCACATGCGCCAGGCTGCCGTGCTGCGCAGCGCCGCCATGACCCACCGGTGGCGCGATGATCATGCCCGCGGCCACCGTGCCGTTGGTCAAGCGGTCGATCACGATGAACGCGCCAGTGGTGCGGTTGCTGTCGTAACCGTCCAGGGCGATGGCGGCGTCCAGGCTGACCTTGACCCGGCCAATCTCGTTGAGCTGCAGCGAACTCGCCGGGCCTTCGGCCAGGGTGTTTACGTCCACGCGGTGCACGATGCTGGTGATGGAACCCGGCACGTAGCTGGTGGCGCGCTTGATGTCGTATTTCTTGCCCGGCAGCATCGGTTCTTCGCCCATCCACACCAGCATGGCGTCGAAGGCGTCGGTCACTTGCGGCACGTTGTCAGCATGCACCAACAGGTCGCCACGGGAGATGTCGATCTCGTCTTCCATGGTCAAGGTCACGGCCTGGCCTGGGCCTGCGTGTTCCAGCTCACCTTCAAAGGTGACGATGGATTTGACGCGGCTGCTCTTGCCCGACGGCAATACCACCACTTCGTCGCCCTTGTGCACGATGCCACTCGCCAGGGTGCCGGCAAACCCACGGAAGTTCAGGTTCGGGCGGTTGACGTACTGCACCGGGAAACGCAGGTCGGTGTAGTTGCGATCATTGGCGATCTCGACAGTCTCTAAGATCTCCATCAGCGACTGCCCGGTGTACCAGGGCGAACGCTCGCTCTTGTTCACCACGTTGTCGCCCTTGAGCGCCGACATCGGCACAAAGGCCAGGGTGCTTGGCTTGAATGCGATACCTTCGGCGAACTTCAGGTAATCGGCTTTGATCGACTCGAATACGCTTTGGTCAAAGCCGTTGATGTCCATCTTGTTGATGGCCACCACGATGTGTTTGATACCCAGCAACGAAGCGATATAGCTGTGGCGACGGGTCTGGGTCTGCACGCCGTAGCGAGCGTCAATCAAGATGATCGCCAGATCACAGGTGGACGCACCAGTGGCCATGTTGCGGGTGTACTGCTCATGCCCGGGGGTGTCGGCGATGATGAATTTGCGCTTGGCGGTGGAGAAATAGCGATAGGCAACATCAATAGTGATGCCCTGCTCACGCTCGGCCTGCAGGCCATCGACCAGCAATGCCAGGTCGATATCATCACCGGTGGTGCCGGACTTTTTCGAGTCGCGGGTAATGGCTTCCAGGTGATCCTCGTAGATCATCTTGGAGTCGTGCAGCAGGCGCCCGATCAGGGTGCTCTTGCCGTCGTCGACGTTGCCGCAGGTCAGGAAGCGCAACATTTCTTTGCGCTCGTGCTGGCCCAGGTAGGCGAGGATGTCCTCGCTGATCAAATCAGATTGATGCGACATGACAGCCCCTTAGAAATAGCCTTGACGTTTTTTATCTTCCATCGAGCCTGCACCATCGTGGTCGATGACACGGCCCTGGCGCTCGGAAGTTCGCGTCAGGAGCATTTCCTGAATGATGTCCGTCAGCGTCTCGGCTTCGGACTCCACCGCGCCCGTCAACGGGTAGCAGCCAAGGGTGCGGAAACGTACTTTCTTTTTGACGATGCGGGCTTTGTCTTCGTCGGACAGGTGCTCAAGGATGCGGTCGTCGTCGATCATGATCAACGTGCCGTTCTTCTCGATCACGTCGCGCTCGGCGGCGAAGTACAGCGGCACGATCGGGATGCCTTCCAGGTAGATGTACTGCCAGATGTCCAGCTCGGTCCAGTTGGACAGCGGGAACACGCGGATCGACTCGCCCTTGTTGACGTTGCCGTTGTAGACGTTCCACAGCTCCGGGCGTTGGTTCTTCGGGTCCCAACGGTGCTTGCTGTCGCGGAACGAGTACACGCGCTCTTTGGCACGGGATTTCTCTTCATCGCGACGGGCGCCGCCGAATGCTGCGTCGAAACCATGCTTGTCCAGCGCCTGCTTGAGGCCCTCGGTCTTCATGATATCGGTGTGCTTGGCACTGCCGTGGGTGAACGGGTTGATGTTCTGCGCCACGCCATCGGGGTTGATGTGGGTAATCAGGTCCAGGCCCAGCTCCTCGACCATCTTGTCGCGGAACTTGTACATCTCCTGGAATTTCCAGCGAGTGTCGACGTGCATCACCGGAAATGGCAGTTTGCCCGGGAAGAAGGCCTTGCGTGCCAGGTGCAGCATCACGGCGGAGTCTTTACCGATCGAGTAGAGCATCACCGGGTTATCGAACTCGGCGGCGACCTCGCGGATGATGTGGATGCTTTCCGCCTCCAGCTGTTTCAGATGCGTCAGTTTGTCGACCATGGTTACTCACGGAAAAACGATCTTATGGACGGCCAGCGGGCCGTGTTCGAGCGAGGCATGCTAGCACAGCAACTTCTTCTATTTAGGGCGCCAGCTAGACCGAAACGATATATGAATATGCCGCCGAGTTTGGCGCTCAACTCGGTCAATGGGGGAGCTGGCTTGCCTGCGATACAGGCGCCCCGCTCATTCAGGCTGACCGAGGTGATGCCATCGCAGGCAAGCCAGCTCCCACAGTGTTCAATGCTGTGCTTTAGATCGGATTGGGGCAGTCGATGAACAGATGCTCCAGGGCAAAGCGCCGCGCCAGGTAGTCGCCCAAGGCCTGCACGCCGTAGCGTTCGGTGGCGTGATGGCCGGCGGCGATGAAGCTGATGTCGTTTTCCCGGGCGCTGTGGAAGGTCTGTTCAGACGCTTCACCGCTCAGGTACAAATCGACACCCGCGGCAATCGCCTGGTCGATGTAGCCCTGGCCGCCACCGGTACACCAGCCGACGCGGCGAATCATCTCGCTGCCTTCGATCAGCAGCGGTTCGCGACCCATCACGTCCTGCACGCGACGGGCGAAGTCACGAGGTGACAAGGGCTCGGCCAGGGAGCCGACCAGGCCGACGATTTTTGGGTTGCCGGGGTCCAGCGGGCCTTCGACGGTGATATCCAGGTGGCGAGCCAGTTGCACGTTGTTGCCGACATCGGCGTGCAGGTCCAAGGGCAAGTGGTAGGCCAGCAGGCTGATGTCATGCTTGAGCAGGGTTTTGAGACGGCGCTGCTTCATGCCGGTGATGCACGGGGTTTCGCCCTTCCAGAAGTAACCGTGGTGCACCAGCACCAGGTCGGCCTTGGCTTCGACGGCGGCGTCCAGCAGGGCTTGGCTGGCGGTCACGCCGCTGACGATGCGCATCACTTGGGGCCGGCCCTCGACCTGCAGGCCATTGGGGCAGTAATCGGCAATTTTGGCGCTGCCGAGGTAGCGGTCGGCTTCCTCGACGAGGGTAGTAAGGGGCACGGCCATAAAAGACTCCTAAATATCCCGTTCGCAGGCGTCACAGCCTCGTATAATGCGCGACATTATGGGCGCTCTCCCGCCCCCTGCAACCTGTCAGGACTTACTTGATGCTCAAGGCACTGCGTTTTTTTGGATGGCCATTGTTGGCTGGCGTGCTGATCGCGATGCTGATTATCCAGCGTTATCCCCAGTGGGTGGGCCTGCCCACACTGGATGTGAACCTGCAACAGGCGCCGCAGACCAACACAGTGGTGCAAGGGCCGGTGACCTATGCCGATGCCGTGGTCATCGCCGCTCCGGCGGTGGTCAACCTGTACACCACCAAGGTCATCAACAAGCCCGCGCATCCGTTGTTTGAAGACCCGCAATTTCGCCGCTACTTCGGTGACAACGGCCCCAAGCAGCGCCGCATGGAATCCAGCCTCGGCTCCGGCGTGATCATGAGCCCCGAGGGCTACATCCTCACCAACAACCATGTGACCACGGGCGCCGACCAGATCGTGGTGGCCCTGCGTGACGGCCGCGAAACCCTGGCCCGCGTGGTGGGCAGCGACCCGGAAACTGATCTTGCGGTACTCAAAATTGATCTGAAGAACCTGCCGGCCATCACCCTCGGCCGCTCCGACGGTTTGCGCGTGGGCGATGTGGCCCTGGCCATCGGCAACCCGTTCGGGGTGGGGCAAACGGTGACCATGGGCATCATCAGCGCCACCGGGCGTAACCAGTTGGGCCTTAACAGCTACGAAGATTTCATCCAGACCGACGCCGCGATCAACCCCGGCAACTCGGGCGGTGCGCTGGTGGACGCCAATGGCAACCTGACTGGCATCAACACCGCGATTTTTTCCAAGTCTGGCGGCTCACAGGGCATTGGGTTTGCGATCCCGGTGAAGCTGGCGATGGAAGTGATGAAGTCGATCATCGAGCACGGCCAGGTGATTCGCGGCTGGCTGGGCATTGAGGTACAGCCCTTGACCAAGGAACTGGCCGAGTCATTTGGCCTGACCGGGCGTCCAGGCATCGTGGTAGCGGGGATCTTCCGCGACGGCCCGGCGCAGAAAGCCGGCCTGCAACTGGGCGATGTGATCCTCAGCATCGACGGCGCCCCGGCGGGTGATGGCCGCAAGTCGATGAACCAAGTGGCGCGGATCAAGCCGACCGACAAGGTGGCGATCCTGGTGATGCGCAACGGCAAGGAGATCAAACTGTCGGCGGAAATCGGACTGCGCCCACCACCGGCGACCGCGCCAGTGAAAGAAGAGCAATAACCGTCGCGATCCTAGCGCCCGTTCGCGGGCGCTGGTAAGGCTACATTTCTTAGCGATTCATTCTCATTAGGCATGTTATATTGTTTCAATATCGCTATTGGAACGCTCTATCATGCCGTCTCGAAAGTTTGTGCCCTTGGCCGGCCTGGCCCTGGGTTTGCTGCTCGACCCTGCCTACGCCGAAGAAAACACCCTGGAACTGGACACCATCAGCGTCACTTCCGACGCCTATGAATCCGCCACCGGCCCGGTCGACGGCTACCGCGCCACCCGCTCTGCCAGTGCGACCAAGACCGACACGGCCTTGCGCGACATCCCGCAATCGATCAGCGTGATTCCTGCCACGGTACTCAAAGACCTGGGCAGTACCAGCGTGGAGCGCGCCCTGGAATTCGCTGGCGGCGTATCCAAGCAAAACAACTTCGGCGGCCTGACCCTCTACGAATACAGCGTGCGCGGCTTCACCACGTCCGAGTTCTACCAGGATGGCTTCAGCGCCAACCGTGGTTACCCCAGTACCCCGGACGCGGCGAATATCGAGCGCATTGAAGTGCTCAAGGGCCCCGCCGCCAGCCTTTATGGGCGTGGCGATCCCGGCGGCACGGTGAATATCGTCACCAAGAAACCACAGCCCGAGGCCTTCACCACGCTGCAGAACAGCGCAGGCAGTTGGGACCGCTACCGCACGGCGCTGGATGTGAATACGCCGCTGGACAGCGAGGGGCGCGTGCTGACGCGAGTGAACCTGGCCGTTGAAGACAACCACAGCTTTCGCGATCACGTGGACGCCAAGCGTGTGTTTGTCGCGCCCTCCTTCAGTTGGCAACTGGACCCGGACACCACCCTGCTGGTGGAAAGTGAGTTCGTGCGCCACAGCTCCACCTTCGACCGAGGCATCGTCGCCAATACCGGCATGTCCCATTCCACCTTCCTCGGCGAGCCCAACGACGGCAATATCCGCAACCAAAACAACCGCATTCAGGCGGCGTTGGAACACCACCTCAACGACGCCTGGAAACTGCGCCTGGCCAGCCATTACAAGCAAGGCAGCCTGTGGGGCGATGCTTCGGAAAGCCGAGCGTTGAACGCAGACGGCCACAGCGTCAATCGCCGCTACCGTGAACGCTCCACCGGTTGGCATGACAGCATCACCCAGCTGGAACTGCGTGGGGTGTTCGATATGGGCAGTTGGCAACATGAACTGTTGATCGGTACCGAGTACGAGGATTACCGTAAAAAAGAGCGTGTGACGGCGATCGCTGGCGACTATCCCATCGACATCTACAAGCCGGTGTACGGCCAGCCCAAACCCAACGGCAAACGCTCCGGTACCGATTTCTTCGAACAGACCAAAAGCCACGCACTCAACCTGCAAGACCAGATCATCTTCACCGACCGCCTGCGCGGTATGATCGGTGCGCGCTTCGAACACTTCGAACAAAGCACCGACGACTTCACCCGCAACCACGCCAAGGGCCGCCAAACCCACGACGCCTTCACTCAGCGCGCCGGCCTGCTCTACCAGCTCACGCCAGAAGTCGGCGTGTTTGCCAACGCCTCCACGTCGTTCAAGCCCAATAGCGGCCTGGATGCCGCTGGCAAGTCCTTCAAGCCCGAAGAAGGCGTGGGTTATGAGGTGGGGGTCAAGAGCGAGCTGTTTGATGACCGCCTCAGCGCTACCCTGGCGGCCTTTCATATCGAAAAGGAAAACGTGCTGACCCTGGACCCGGCGACCAACCTCAACCGCGCCATGGGCAAGGCCCGCAGCCAAGGGTTCGACCTGCAAGTAACCGGGCAAGTGACCGACGCAGTCCGCGTGATCGGCGCCTTGGCCTACATCGACGCTGAAGTGACCAAGGGCGACAAAACCATTCCTACGGGCAGCCGCATTCTGGGCGTGGCCAAGCGCAGTGGCAGCGTGTTGGGCGTGTATGAATTCCAGGACGGCGCGTTGCGTGGCTCAGACCTGGGCGCAGCGCTCACCTATGTAGGTGACCGCTCAGGCGAAGCCGGCACGGGTTTCGAACTGCCCGCCTACCACACCGTGGATTTGCTGGCACATTACAAGGCTACGCAGAATGTGACGGTGGGGCTGAACCTCAACAACCTGTTCAATGAAAAGTACTACGAGCGATCCTACAGCAACTATTGGGTCAACCCGGGTGAGCCGCGCAACTTCACGGTTAGCTTGACCCTCAACCTCTGACAAACATAGAACTAAATGTGGGAGGGGGCTTGCCCCCGATTGCAGTGTGTCAGTCAGCATATCTGTCACTGACCCACCGCTATCGGGGGCAAGCCCCCTCCCACATTTTGATCTTAATCCGGTCCGGGTTACAGCGTCGTCGGCGCCCGTTCGCACAGGGTATTAAGCGCTGCCGCCCACTGCGGCTCATCATTCAGGCAAGGCACCAACACCAACTCCTCGCCCCCCGCTTCACGAAATTGCTCGCGACCGCGATCGCCAATTTCCTCCAACGTCTCAATACAGTCGGCGACGAACGCCGGGCACATCACCAGCAGCTTCTTCACCCCTTGCTGGGCCAATGCCTCAAGGCGCGCCTCGGTGTAGGGTTCGATCCATTTGGCCCGGCCCAGGCGGGACTGGAACGCCACCGACCATTTGCCCTCCGGCAAACCCAGCCGCTCGGCCACATCCCGCGCCACGCTGAAGCACTGCGCGCGGTAACAGGTGGCAAGCACTTCAGGGGATGCGTTCTTGCAGCAGTCGGCATCCTTGAAGCAGTGCTGGCCCGTGGGGTCGAGCTTGGTCAGATGACGCTCAGGCAAGCCATGGAAACTGAGCAGCAAGTGATCGTAATCCTGCTCCACATAAGAGCGCACACTCGCCGCCAGCGCATCGAGGTACTCAGGCTGATCATAGAACGGTTGCAGGATCGAAAACTGCACATTCAGTTGCTTGTCGCGCACCACTCGCTTGGCTTCCTCTATCACCGTGGTGACGGTGCTGTCGGCAAACTGCGGGTACAACGGCGCCAGTGTGATTTTTTGAATACCCTGGGCGGCCAGGCGTGTCAGGACCGTTTCCAGGGACGGCTCGCCATAACGCATCGCCAGCTCCACCGGGCCCTGGGTCCACTGCGCGGTCATCTGCTGCTGCAGGCGGCGGCTCAGCACCACCAACGGCGAACCCTCATCCCACCAGATCGACGCATAGGCATGGGCCGATTGCTCGGGGCGCTTGATCAGGATCAGCGATACCAGCAAGCGCCGCACCGGCCACGGCAAGTCGATCACATAAGGGTCCATCAGGAACTGATTGAGGTAGCTGCGCACATCGGCCACTGAAGTGGACTTTGGCGAACCCAGGTTGACCAGTAACAACGCGTGATCGGTCATGCAACATCCTATCTTTAGAGGCGGCTGGACAAGTCGTCCAGAGCCGCACGCAACTCAGTGAACTGGAAAGTGAAACCTGCGGCCTGCAGCCGTTCAGGCAAAGCCTTTTGCCCGCCCAGCAACAAGCCGGACAACTCACCCAGGCCAACCTTCAACGCAAATGCCGGCATCGGCATGAACGCCGGGCGGTGCAGCACCTGGCCCAAGGTCTTGGCAAATTCGCGGTTGCGCACCGGGTGTGGCGCGCAGGCATTATAAGGACCGTTGGCGTCTTGCTTGTGCAGAAGAAAATCAATCAGGGCGATTTGATCCTTGATATGCACCCAGGGCATCCACTGCCGTCCATTGCCAATCGGCCCGCCCAGCGCCAGTTTGAACGGCAGCAGCAGGCGCGACAAAAAGCCGCCCTCGGCAGACAGCACCAACCCCGTACGCACCAGCACCACGCGAATGCCCAAGGCTTCGGCACGCTGGGCGGTTTCCTCCCAGGCGATACACAACTGGCTGGGGAAGTCATCCAGCACCGGGCCGCTGGCTTCGGTCAGTTCGCGCTCGCCGCCGTCGCCGTACCAACCCACCGCAGAACCGGAGATCAGCACCGCCGGTTTTTGCTCCAGGCTTTCCATCCAGGCCAGCAAGGTTTCGGTGAGGTGAATGCGACTGTTCCACAACAATGCCTTGCGCTTGTGGGTCCAAGGCCGGTCGGCGATAGGCGCGCCTGCCAGGTTGACCACCGCGTCCACCGTGCCAATCACCTCTTGTAGGCGAGCCACTCCGAGCACCTGCGCACCGCACACCTGGGCGACCGTTTCCGGTTGCCGGCTCCACACCGTCAGGCGATGGCCTTGCGCGAGCCAGTGCTTGCAGAGTTGGCGACCGATCAAGCCGGTACCGCCGGTCAGCAAAATATGCATGGGACTCTCCTCATGTAACGTTCGCCGCCGCTCACTGGTCTATTTTATAAGCAGGGATCAATTTGATAATTGAGCGTGACGGGGGTTCAAGCCTTAGCTTAACCATAGGTCACGCCACACAATCAGGCACGCCAAAACTTATACCAAAAAACAATATTGTACAGCTATTGGTGTCGGCGTAGTCTGTACCCAACGGTAAAACGAGGCCTCCCATGACTGTTCCCATCGCGATCATTGGTACCGGCATCGCCGGTCTCTCCGCCGCCCGAGCGTTACAAGACGCCGGGCACGCAGTACAACTCTTCGATAAAAGCCGCGGCAGCGGTGGCCGCATGTCCAGCAAGCGCAGCGACGCCGGCGCGCTGGACATGGGCGCGCAATATTTCACCGCCCGCGACCGGCGCTTCGTCAACGAAGTGCAGCGCTGGCAAAGCAACGGCTGGGCCGAGCAGTGGAAGCCCCAGCTGTATAACTTCAAGTCCGGGCAATTGACGCCCTCCCCCGATGAGCAGATCCGCTGGGTGGGCACGCCGCGCATGAGCGCCATCACTCGCGCCCTGCTCGACGACTTGCCGGTGGAGTTCGGTTGCCGCATCACCGAAGTCTTCCAGGGCACGCAGCACTGGAACCTGCTCGACGCGGACGGCGGCAATCACGGCCCTTTCAGTCACGTGATCATTGCCACGCCGGCGCCCCAAGCCACCGCCCTGCTGGCCGCCGCGCCCAAGCTGGCGAGCGCCGCCGCCGGGGTAAAAATGGACCCGACCTGGGCCATCGCCCTGGCGTTCGACAAGCCCCTGGATACGCCGATGGAGGGCTGCTTCGTGCAAGACAGCCCCCTCGACTGGCTGGCGCGCAACCGCAGCAAGCCCGGGCGCGATACCACCCTCGACACCTGGGTGCTGCACGCCACCAGCGCCTGGAGCAAGGCCCACCTGGACCTGCCCAAGGAAGCGGTGATCGAACACCTGCACGGCGCCTTTGCCGAATTGCTGCACAGCGCCATGCCTGCGCCGTCGTTCAGCCTGGCGCACCGTTGGCTCTACGCGCGCCCATCGAGCAGCCATGAATTCGGCGTGCTGGCCGACGCCGACCTGGGCCTGTTCGTCTGTGGTGACTGGTGCCTCTCCGGCCGGGTGGAAGGTGCCTGGTTGAGTGGCCAGGAAGCGGCGCGACGCTTGATCGAGCACTTGCAATGAACCGCATCAACCCCGCCAAACTGCTGCTGTCAAAATGGACGGCAGCTCATCCCCGCCACAAGGAAAAACACTTCCTGGTCACCGAATTGTTCCGTGACGACGAGGGCACGGTGCTGGACATCGAACTGCAGGCCATCCTTACTCGGCGCGCCGAACGCCTGCCCTGGCAGACCCTGAAAAACGCTGAGGACTGGACAATCGGCTGGAAATAAAGCGGCGGCACAACCCTGTACAAAATATTTGACTTGTACAACATCGAGCCTATGATGAGATTTAGTTGTACAAGATTTGTAGCTTGTACAGGATTCTTGCAGAGGTTTGCTTATGTCCAGCCGTGTGAAACCGAAGATCGCCATCAGCGCCTGCCTTCTGGGTGAGAACGTGCGCTTCAATGGCGGTCATAAACAGTCCCTGCTATGCAGTCAGACCCTCAGTGACTATTTCGATTTCGTCCCGTTGTGCCCTGAAGTTGCCATCGGCCTGGGCATTCCTCGGCAAGCGATCCGCCTGGTCGGGGACCCCAACCAACCGCAGGCCGTGGGCAGCGTAAACCCTGCGCTCAATGTCACTCAGCCACTGGACGATTACGGCCAGCAAATGGCCCGGGAACATACCGACCTGTGCGGCTACATCTTCATGCAAAAGTCACCGTCCTGCGGCCTGGAGCGGGTCAAGGTGTACCGCGACAACGGCACGCCCGTCGACGGTGGCGGGCGCGGCATTTACGCCCAGGCGTTTTGTGCTCGACACCCCAACCTGCCGGTGGAGGAAGACGGTCGCCTGAACGACCCGGTGCTGCGGGAAAACTTCCTCACCCGCGTATTCGTGTACGCCAGTTGGCAGCAACTGTTGGCCGACGGCCTTACCCGTCACCGCTTGCTGACGTTTCACTCGCGCTACAAGTACCTGCTGATGGCCCACAGCCCGGCGCATTATAAAAGCCTGGGCCACTTGCTCGGCAGCATGGGCAAGGGTATTGACCTGCAAGCTTTGGCCGACAGCTATTTCAGCGAACTGATGGCGGGCCTGAAAAAATGCGCGACTCGCGGTACCCATACCAATGTGCTGCAACACATCAGTGGCTATCTCAAGCAAGCCATCAGTGCCGATGACAAACAGGAAATGCAGACCGTCATCGGCCAATACCGCCACGGCATCGTGCCACTGGTGGTGCCGCTGACCCTGCTCAAACACCACTTTCGCCAACATCCGGACCGCTACATCGCGCAGCAGGCCTACCTGCAACCGCACCCGGAAAACCTCAGCCTGCGTAATGCGATCTAACCCATGAAACCTGCCCTGCTCGACGAACCCGGCGAAGACCTCGCCCTGGCCCTGGAAAACGGCTGGCTGCCGATCCGCGAGGTGGCGCGCCAGACCGGCGTGAATGCGGTGACGCTGCGCGCGTGGGAGCGCCGCTACGGCCTCATCGTGCCCCAGCGCACGCCCAAAGGGCATCGGTTGTTCAGCGCCGAACATGTCCAACGCATCCAGGCCATCCTCACCTGGCTCAATCGCGGCGTGCCGGTCAGCCAGGTCAAAGGGCTGATCGACTCCGCCCAAGGTAGCCCGGAGCCGATGGAAAACGAGTGGCAGAGCCTGCGCCAGCATTTGGTGAGTGCCATCAGTGAACTGGCCGAGCGTCGGGTCGATGACGCCTTCAACCAGGCCATGGCGCTTTACCCGCCACGCACCTTGTGCGAGCAATTGATGCTACCGCTGCTCAACGAGCTGGAACAACGCTGGCAGGGCCAGTTCGGCGCGCAGATGGAGCGGGTGTTCTTCCTGTCCTGGCTGCGCAGCAAGTTTGGCGCACGGATCTATCACAACAATCGTCAACTCCACGGCGCGCCCCTGTTGCTGGTCAATCATTCCGACCTGCCCCTGGAACCGCACCTGTGGCTCAGCGCCTGGCTGGCCAGCAGTGCCGATTGCCCGGTGGAAGTATTCGATTGGCCACTGCCTGTCGGCGAACTGGCCCTGGCGGTGGAACACCTGCAACCACGTGCGGTGCTGCTGTATTCGAGCAAGGCGTTGCAAGTGTCGGCACTCAGCAAACTGCTGGGCGGCATCCATTGCCCAACGGTGATTGCCGGACCAACGGTGTGCATCCACCACGCCGAGTTGGGCGTATTAACCCAGGACATCCCTGAGTTGTTCGTGGCCGAGGACCTGTTGGCGGCCCATCAATTATTGATCCAGCGTGGAATTGTCTAAATGCATCTGATCTGGCTGCGCACCGACTTGCGCCTGCACGACAACACTGCCCTGGCGGCCGCGTGCCAGCGCGGCCCCGTCGCGGCTGTTTACCTGATCACGCCCGAGCAATGGCAGGCGCATGATGACGCGCCGTGCAAAGTCGATTTCTGGCTGCGCAACTTGCAGCACCTGAGCCAGGCACTGGGCAACCTCAACATTCCGCTGTTAATCCGCCACGCCGCGACCTGGGACCAGGCGCCGACGGTACTGAGCCAACTGTGCCGCGAGCTGTCGGTGGAGTCGGTACACGTCAACGAGGAATATGGCATTCACGAGAGCCGCCGCGACAGCGCCGTGGCCCAGGCCCTGGAAGCTGACGGCGTGACCTTCCACAGCTACCTGGACCAACTGTTTTTCCAGCCGGGTAGTGTGCTGACCAAGACCGGCACCTACTTCCAGGTGTTCAGCCAGTTCCGCAAGGTCTGCTACAGCCGCCTGCACAGCGCCCTGCCCCGCGTGGTGCCGACGCCAAAGGCCCAGGCCGAGCCTGGCGTGAAAAGCGACCCTGTGCCGACGGAAGTCGAAGGGTTCCAGACACCCAGCGAAACCTTGCGTGCGCTCTGGCCCGCTGGCGA
Organism: Pseudomonas sp. NFPP02; assembly: GCF_900119355.1. Taxonomy (NCBI): domain Bacteria; kingdom Pseudomonadati; phylum Pseudomonadota; class Gammaproteobacteria; order Pseudomonadales; family Pseudomonadaceae; genus Pseudomonas; species Pseudomonas sp. NFPP02. The sequence continues at coordinate 79,043 of NZ_FPJI01000006.1, read as the reverse complement.
AGACGAGGCGCGCCGTCGCCTCGATGCCTTCGCTGATCAGCAGATCAGCTATTACAAGGACGAACGCGACTTCCCGGCCAAGCCCGGCACCAGTCAGCTTTCTGCCTACCTGGCCGCCGGAGTGGTTTCGCCGCGCCAGTGCTTGCACGCCGCGCTGCAAACCAACCAGGGCGAGTTCGAAAGCGGCGACATCGGCGCCATCACCTGGATCAACGAGCTGCTGTGGCGCGAGTTCTACAAGCACATCCTGGTCGGCTACCCACGGGTTTCCCGCCACCGCGCGTTTCGCCCGGAAACCGAAGCGCTGGCCTGGCGCAAGGCGCCCGAAGACCTGGCCGCCTGGCAACAGGCGCGCACCGGCTTGCCGATCATCGACGCGGCCATGCGCCAACTGCTGGCAACCGGCTGGATGCACAACCGCCTGCGCATGGTGGTGGCGATGTTCCTGACGAAGAACCTGCTGATCGACTGGCGCGAGGGCGAGCGCTTCTTTATGCGCCACCTGATCGACGGTGATCTGGCGGCCAACAACGGCGGCTGGCAATGGAGTTCGTCCACCGGCACCGACTCGGCGCCGTATTTCCGGATATTCAGCCCGCTGAGCCAATCGGAAAAATTCGACGGTGACGGCGTGTTCATCAAACGCTGGCTCCCGGAACTGGCCGCGCTGAATAAAAAACAAGTGCACAACCCCGAAGCGGCTGGGGGCCTGTTCGGCGTGGCGGATTACCCGCGTGCCATCGTCGATTTGAAACAGTCTCGCGAGCGCGCCTTGGCCGCATTTCGCCGGCTGCCTTCGCGTCAGGAGATGGCCGAACATGAGTGACTTCCTGCACCAGTTTGCCCACACCTTCGCCACGCTGGACAAGCACAACCTGCACCTGCTCGGCAGCCTGTACAGCGAGGACATCGCCTTTACCGATCCCTTGCATGAAGTCCAGGGCCTGCCAGCGTTGCGGCGTTACTTTGCCGACTTGTACAGCAACGTCAGCGAGCTGCATTTTGACTTCCACGGCTTCGATACCGTGGCCGAAGGCGAGGGCTACCTGCGCTGGACTATGCGTTTTCGTCACTCATGCCTGGCCGGTGGGCAGGTGATCGAGGTGCCAGGCTGTTCCCATTTGTTGTGGCACGACAAGGTTTACCGCCATCGCGACTATTTCGATGCCGGCGCCCTGCTCTATGAACATGTCCCCCTACTGGGTCGCGTTATTCGTTGGCTGAAAAGGAGAATGGGATGAGCCTTACACCGCCCCGTCGTTATTGGCTGACCGGCGCCAGCAGTGGTATCGGTGCGGCGCTGGCCGTGGAGTTGCTCGAGAGCGGCGCCCACGTGGCCCTGAGTTCCCGCACCCAAGGCCCGCTGGATGCCCTCGCCCTTCGATATCCAGGCCAGGTTCTGGTGGTGGCCGGCGACCTGACCAACAGCCAGACCGTGCGCGAGATCGGCGAGCGTATCAGCGAGGTCTGGGGTTCGCTGGACACGGTGATCCTCAACGCCGGCACTTGTGAATACGTCGACGCCCGGCAATTTGACGCCTCGATCATCGAGCACGTAGTGCGTACCAACCTGCTGGCCAGCAGTTATTGCATCGAGGCCGCGCTGCCACTGTTGCGCGCAGGGCGCACCCCGCACCTGGTGGGCGTGGCCAGTGCCGTGACCTACCTGCCCATGCCTCGCGCCGAAGCCTACGGCGCGTCCAAGGCCGGCCTGCGTTACTTGTTCGAATCCCTGCGTATCGGCCTGTCGCCGGAAAACATCGATGTCACTGTGATCAGCCCAGGCTTCGTCGACACGCCGCTGACCGAGCGCAACGATTTCCCGATGCCCCTGAGCTGGCCGGCCGACAAAGCCGCGAAACACATTTTCGCCAAGCTGGAAAAACGCCCGCTGGAAATCGCCTTTCCGGCCCTGTTCATTGCCACCTTGTGGCCGCTGTCGAAGCTGCCCAACCGCGCGCAACTGATCATCGGCAAACGCATGCTGCGCAGCCCGCCACCGAAGAAGGACGACCTGTGAAGATCGCCATTATCGGCAGCGGCATCGCCGGGCTGACCAGCGCCTACCTGCTCAGCCGTCGCCACGACATTACGCTGTTCGAGGCCAATGACTGCATTGGCGGGCATACACACACGGCCAACGTGACGGTCGACGGCAAAAGCTATGCGGTGGACACGGGCTTCATTGTGTTCAACGACTGGACCTACCCGAACTTCATCCGTCTGCTGGAGCAGATCGGGGTCAGGTTCAAACCCACCGAGATGAGTTTTTCGGTGTGCGACCAAAGCACAGGCTTCGAGTACAACGGCAACAACCTCAACAGCCTGTTTGCCCAGCGCCGCAATATTCTGTCGCCGGGGTTCTGGGGCATGTTGCGCGATATCCTGCGCTTCAATCGCCAGGCGCCCCTGGACTTGCAAGAGCAGCGCATCAGCGCCGACATGACCCTGGGCGATTACCTCACCGCTGGCGGCTATGGCCCCAGGTTTATCCGGCATTACATCGTGCCGATGGGTGCGGCCATCTGGTCGATGTCCCTGGCCGATATGCTCAAGTTTCCGCTGCAGTTTTTTGTGCGCTTCTTCAAGAATCACGGCTTGCTCTCGGTGAGCAACCGCCCGCAATGGTGTGTGATCGAGGGCGGCTCCAGCTGTTATATCGAGCCGCTGACCCGCAGCTTTCGCGAACAGATACGGCTCAACTGCCCTGTGCATAAGGTGCAACGCAACGACGAGGGTGTGGTTATCCACAGCCCGGCCGGCAGCGAAACCTTCGACCGCGTGGTATTCGCCTGCCACAGCGATCAGGCCCTGGCCTTGCTCGATGACCCCAGCCAGGCCGAACAGCAGATCCTCGGCGCCCTGCCCTACGCCGACAACGACGTGGTGCTGCACACCGACACACGCCTGCTGCCCGACCGCAAACTGGCCTGGGCCAGCTGGAACTATCGGCTGACGGGCAACGTGCAACAACAGGCCGCCGTCACCTATGACATGAACATCCTGCAAGGCATCGACAGCGCCACTACCTTTTGCGTCAGCCTCAACCAGACGCCGATGATCAACCCACTGAAGATCCTGGCGCGCTACACCTACGCCCATCCGCAATACAGCCTGGCCGCAGTCGCCGCACAGGCACGCTGGGAAGAATTGAACGGCGTGCGCAATACCTTTTACTGCGGGGCCTACTGGGCCAACGGCTTTCACGAAGACGGCGTGGTCAGCGCTCTGCGCGTGGCCCAGGCGTTTGGGGAAACCCTGTGAACAGCGCCTTGTACAGCGGCTGGATCGCCCATCGCCGGTTTACGCCCAAGGCCCACGCCTTTCGCTACCGCATCGGCCTGTTGTACCTGGACCTCAGCGAAGAGGATGAAGTACTGGGGCTCTCGCCGCTGGCCGGCACGGGTCGCCTGGCGCCTTTCGGTTTCCGCCAGCAGGATTACCTGCGTGAATTCACGCGCCACGGCATGAGCCTGAGCGATGCCGTGCGCCAGGAAGTCGGCAAGGCCCTGGGGCAAACACCCCAGGGCGCTATCTGCCTGCTGACCCAGGCCCGCAGTTGGGGCCTGGCTTTTAACCCGGTGAGTTTCTTCTACTGCTTCGAGGCTGACGGGCAACTGGCCGCGATCCTGTGTGAAGTGACCAACACCCCATGGCGCGAGCGCTATCACTACGTGCTGCCCGCCCAGGCACTGGGCGCCGATGAGCACCAGCATTTCGCCGTGGCCAAGGCCTTCCATGTGTCGCCGTTTTTGCCTCGCGAGCTGGAATACCGCATGAGTTTCAGCCAGCCCGCCGCCAGGCTCGGCGTGCATATGGCCGATTGGCAGGGCACGCAAAAAGTCTTCGACGCCACCTTGAGCCTGGAAAAACAGGCACTGAACCGCGCCAGCCTGCATCGCTATTTGTGGCGCTTTCCCTGGATGACCGCCAAGACCGGCCTTGCAATCTACTGGCAAGCCTTGCGCCTGCTGCTCAAACGCACTCCGATTTTTTCCCACCAGGCCGCCGATGGCGCTTCTCGCACCGCAGTCGGGTATACCAAGGATCGCCACCATGAAATCCCCTAGCTTATCGGTCAAGGCTAACCGCCTGAACGTCAACGGCATGACCGCTGCGCTATTGCGCAAAGGCGTGTTGCGCCAGCTAAGCCAATTGCGCCATGGCCAGTTGGTCATCATCGAGGATGGCGAGCGGCAAGTCTTCGGCGCACGGGAAGCGCACCTGCTGGGCGAGATCCAGATTCTCGACGCGGCGGTATGGGGGCTGGTGGCGGCCAATGGCTCGATCGGCGCTGGCGAAGCGTTTATCCATGGTTACTGGACCAGCCCCGACCTCACCGCCGTCGTGCGGGTGATGGTCAGCAACCTGGAGGTGCTCGACGCCATGGAAGGTGGCCTGGCACGCCTGGCGCGGCCGTTCACTCAGGGCCTGCACTGGCTCAACCGCAACACACGCAAAGGCTCGCAAAAAAACATCGCCGCCCATTACGACCTGGGCAACGACCTGTTCGAAGAATTTCTCGACCCCACGATGATGTACTCGGCCGCGCAGTTCCTGACCCCCGATGACACCCTGGAACAGGCACAACTGAACAAATTAGCGCGCATCTGCCAGAAACTGGCGCTCAAGCCCAGCGACCATCTGCTGGAAATCGGTACCGGCTGGGGCAGCATGGCGTTGTATGCGGCGCAGCATTACGGCTGCCGGGTCACCACCACGACCCTGTCCAAGGAACAGTTCGCCTACACCGCGCAGCGTATCCAGGCGGCGGGCCTGCAAGATCGTGTGACCGTGCTGCTGAGCGATTACCGCGACCTCACCGGTGAGTACGACAAGCTGGTGTCGATCGAAATGATTGAAGCGGTGGGCCATCGTTTCCTGCCCACCTATTTCAAACAATGTGCCCAGCTGCTCAAGCCCGACGGCCTGATGCTGCTGCAAGCCATCACTATTCGTGAACAACGCTTTGAGCAGGCCAAACGCAGCGTCGACTTTATCCAGCGCTACATCTTCCCTGGTGGCGCGCTGCCCTGTGTACAAAACATGCTGCAGATCGTCAGCCGTGACACCGACATGAACCTGCTGCACATGGAAGACTTCGGCCTGCACTACGCCCGCACCCTGCGCCTGTGGCATGAAAACTTTCGCCGCGCCCATGGCCGTCTTGCCGAACTCGGTTATGACGAATACTTCCTGCGCCTGTGGGAGTTTTACCTGTGCTACTGCGAAGGTGGCTTTATGGAGCGCACCATCGGCACCGCGCAGTTGCTGCTGGCCAAACCGGCGGCCATCAATCCGCCGCTGCTTGGGCGTTTCAGTGCTTAAATCCCTGGCCAACACCGTGCTGTTTCAGTGCGGCTGGTTTGCCTGCGTGCTCGGCGGCGATAGCCGTTGGCTGCTGATCGGCATCGCGGTACTGGGCGCACACTTGCTGTGGATAAGCTCTTGGGCAAGAGAGGGGCAAGTGATTCTGGCCGTGACGGTGCTGGGAACACTGGTCGATACGGCACTGCGTGGGCTCGGCGTGTTTGAGTTCAATACGCCGGGGCCACTGATTCCGCTGTGGCTGATACTGTTATGGGCCTTGCTGGCCACCACCTTGCGCCATTGCCTGGCCTGGAGCGCACGGCCCTGGTGGCTCGCCAGCCTGCTAGGCGCGGTGGGCGGGCCGTTGTCTTATTACGCCGGCAGTCAATTGGCAGGCGTGAGTTTTGCGTACGGCACCGCCCCAACACTGATCGGCCTGGCGCTGTTATGGGCCATGCTCTTTCCGCTGTTACACGGGGTTGCGCAGAGGCTGGAACACTGACGCCCGTCCGAGCATTCATACGCATCTGACGCACTTGCCTTACACTGCGCGCCTATGACCAACATCCCTCACATTCAAATCACCGAACCCGTCACGTGCTCGACGTGCGCGGCTTGTTGCTGCCAGCTGGAAGTCATGCTGATCACCGACACCGGCGTGCCACAACGCTTTATCGATACCGACGATTGGGGGGGTGAGGTGATGATGCGCCTGGACGACGGCTGGTGCGCAGCGCTGGACCGCGACACGATGATGTGCACGATCTATGAGCTTCGGCCGTTGATTTGCCGGGAGTTCGAGATGGGGGCGCCGGAATGCCTTGAAGAGCGTGAAGGCATTACCACGGCCTACCGCTGATTCTGTAGGAGCGAGCTTGCTCGCGAAAAACCTGAGAACGCCGCGTTAAACCTGATTCGCTGCGTTATCGTTGAGGTTCTTCGCGAGCAAGCTCGCTCCTACAGTGCATTACAGCGGCATGGTGTAGTGCAGCGAGTAACTCTCTACACCATCGTTATTGCTGCTAATGCCGGCGTTGGAATAATGCGTGGCACGAATGCCCACTTCATGCCCGCCGTTGAACCGCAGGCCGAAACCCAGGCGGTCTTCGAACTGGAAGGACTGGCCGATGTTGTTGTCTTCCAGCCGAGTGCGAGAGAACAACGCCACGCCGATACCGGCTTCGATGTAGGGTTTGACCGACTCGCCGGCAAACTCATACACAAACACCGGCGAGAACGACAGGCTGCTGGCGCCCGCACGATCATCCCCTTCCCAATAGGTATAGGCGCCGCTCCAGTAGCCGGTCAGTCGGCCGACATTGCTCTGCATCCAGCTCTTGTCCCAATCGGAGGTCAGGCCCAGGCGGTAGGTCAGCGTCGAATCGCTGGTGCTCCCCAAGCCGAACTCCAGGCCGGCGGCCTGGGCTGAAACAGAGTGTCCCAACATAGCGGCCGCAATCGCAGCCAAACAGAACAAGCGCTTCATGTGAAACATCCTTTGCAAACGAGATAATTTGGTTGTGTACAGGCTAACGGGCTATAGAAGCCGACGCATAGCCAGAAGTTCAGCTTTTTTCAGGCTGATTTCACGAAATTTTCACGAGCCAAAGCTTCGCACAACTCCAGGATGTTTCCAAAGTGTCGGTAGGATGTTTCTTAGGTGACACACATCGCCGCTGGTCCAGAACTGTGCAGGTTCAGGTTCGCCAATGGCCAGCAGGTCGCGCTCACCCAGCAAGCGCTTGAGCTGGCGCGCCACGGCGGCGCCGGTATCAATGAGGATGATGCTGGGGGGCAGCATCTGCGCCAGGAGTGGCTTGAGGAAGGGATAATGAGTGCAACCCAGGATGATGGTGTCGCAACCGGCGCTAAGCAGCGGCTCAATATAGCCTTGCAGCAGGGAGTGCAAGGCGGGGCTGTTGAGGTCGCCGGCTTCAATCAGCTCCACCAGGCCCGGGCACGGCTGGGTAATCACCCGCACATCGGTGGCAAAACGGTCGAGCAAGGCGGCGAACTTGGCGCTTTGCAGTGTGCCCGTAGTGGCGAGCACACCCACCACACCACTGCGCGTGGCCGCGGCAGCAGGTTTGACCGCAGGCTCCATGCCTACCAGCGGCCAGTCGGGGTAGTCCTGGCGCAAATCGGCCACCGCGGCGACCGTCGCCGTGTTGCAGGCAATCACAAAGGCCTTGGCGCCCCGCTCGCGGAAAAACTCAGCGACCGAGCGAGAACGTTCAAGAATGAACGCCGGCGTTTTCTCACCATAGGGAATGTGCCCGCAGTCCGCCACGTACAGCAGTGACTCGTGGGGCAACAACTGCTGGATTTCTTCCAGCACCGTCAAGCCGCCGATACCGGAATCGAACACACCAACAGGCGCGCCCTTAACCATGCTTTGCCCCGCAGACGCTGCAGCCTGGGTCACGCTTGACGCGCAACTCGCGAAAACGCGTGGTCAGCGCATCGATCAACAACAGGCGCCCTACCAACGACTCACCAAAACCGGCCAGCAGCTTCAAGGCTTCCAGCGCTTGCAGGCTGCCAACCACACCGACCAACGGCCCGACAACGCCGGCTTCGCTGCAGGTCAGTTCAGTGTCGCTGCCGTGCCCATACAAACAGTGGTAGCAGGGACTGTCAGCGCGACGAGGGTCGAATACCGACAATTGCCCCTCAAGGCGAATGGCCGCGCCACTGACCAACGGTTTGCCGGCGACAACGCAGGCTACGTTGACCGCCTCGCGGGTAGAGAAGTTATCGCTGCAATCGAGCACCAGATCCACTGCGTTGACCGCAGCAGCCAGCGAGTCGGCATCCAGCGCAGCACGATGGGCGACCAGGGCGACTTCAGGGTTGATCGCTCTCAGGCGCCCCATGGCCGAATCGACCTTGGTCTGCCCCACGCTGTTAGTGTCATGGATGATCTGGCGTTGCAGGTTGGTCAAATCGACCGTATCGAAATCCGCCAGGTGCAATTCGCCCACCCCAGCAGCGGCCAGGTAAAGCGCCACCGGAGCGCCCAGGCCACCCAGGCCGACGATCAACGCGCGGCTCTGTTTCAGGCGTAATTGACCATCAATGTCGACATGCTGCAACAGAATCTGCCGGCTATAGCGCAACAGCTCCTGGTCGGTCAGCACGGGCGGCGCCCCAAGGTGATGCGTTCGTGACCGCCAAGGTCGATGCGACTGTGTACGCCGTCAAAGCCTTGGTTGAGTAACAAATCGCGCACGACCTGGGCCTGGTCGTAACCGTGTTCGAGCAACAGCCAGCCTCCGTCGTTCAGGTGGCCGGGAGACTCTTGGATGATCAGGCGCAAGTCGTCCAGGCCATCGTGCCCCGCCACCAGCGCACTGGCCGGTTCGAAGCGCACATCGCCGGCCACCAGGTGCGGGTCATTGTCGGCAATGTAGGGCGGGTTGCTGATGATCAGGTCGAAGCGCTGGCCTTGCAGGGCGCTGAACCAGTGGCTGTTGAGCACCGTGGCGTTAGTGAGGTGCAGGCGTTGACGATTGCGCTCGGCCAGGGCCACGGCCTCCAGCACACGGTCGACCGCCGTGACCTGCCAGGCCGGACGTTCGCTGGCCAAGGCCAAGGCGATGGCGCCGCTACCGGTGCCCAGGTCCAGGACCTGGGCGGGCGTGGCGGGCAGCAATTCCAGGGCAGCTTCCACCAGCAACTCAGTTTCCGGGCGGGGGATCAAAGTGTGCGGTGCCACTTCCAGGTCGAGTTTCCAGAAGCCTTGCTGGCCGAGGATATAGGCCACCGGCTCGCCGCTGCGGCGGCGCTGCAGGTAGCCGGAAAAGGTCAGCGCGTCTTCGCTGCTGACGATCTTTTCCGGCCAGGTATGCAGATAGCTGCGTGATTTGCCCAGGGCAGCGGCCAGCAGCAACTCCACGTCCAGGCGCGCCGTCGGCGAGTCGGGCAGGTCAGCGGCGCGCAGCAGGCTGGCGATGATGGTCATTTAGTCACCTATCGCCGCCAGTTGGTCGGCCTGGTATTCGGCGAGCAACGGCTCGATCACCGCATCCACGCCCCCGGCGAGAATTTCGTCGAGGGAATACAGGGTGAGGTTGACCCGATGGTCCGTGACCCGGCCCTGGGCAAAGTTGTAGGTACGGATACGCTCGGAGCGGTCGCCGGAGCCCACCAGCAGCTTGCGTTCGCTGGCAATTGCGTTGGCCGCGGCGCTGGTCTGCTGGTCGTTCAACTTGGCCGACAACCAGGACATGGCCCGCGCACGGTTCTTGTGCTGGGAACGTTCTTCCTGGCACTCCACCACAATGCCCGACGGCAAGTGTGTGATACGGATCGCCGAGTCGGTCTTGTTAACGTGCTGGCCACCCGCGCCGGATGAGCGGTAAGTGTCGACACGCAAATCCGCCGGGTTGATCTCGATGGCTTCCTGTTCGTCCGGCTCAGGCAACACCGCGACGGTGCACGCCGAGGTGTGGATACGGCCTTGGGATTCGGTCGCAGGCACCCGTTGCACGCGGTGCGCCCCGGATTCGAACTTCAGCTTGCCGTAGACGTTGTCGCCTTCAACCCGGGCGATGACTTCTTTATAGCCACCGTGCTCGCCCTCGTTCTCGGAGAGGATCTCCACGCGCCAGCCGCGACGCTCGGCATAGCGCGAATACATGCGGAACAGGTCACCGGAAAAAATCGCCGCCTCGTCGCCACCGGTACCAGCGCGGATTTCGAGGAAAACGTTGCGTCCGTCGTTAGGGTCCTTGGGCAGCAGCATGCGTTGCAGGTCACCCTCAAGCTCAGCGAGTTTTTCCTTGGCTTCGCGGACTTCTTCCACGGCCATTTCGCGCATGTCCGGGTCGCTGTCCTTGAGCAGGGCCTGGGCGCCTTCGAGGTCGGCCTGGACTTTCAGCAGGTGTTTATAAGTGGCCACAATGGGCTCAACTTCGGCGTATTCCTTGGAATAAGCACGGAATTTGGTTTGATCGGAAATGACCTCGCCATCGCCGAGCAAGGCGGTCAGTTCTTCGAAACGGTCCTGGAGCACGTCCAGTTTATTGAGCAGTGACGCTTTCATTGCGGTTTTTTATCCGAAGAGCTGTCTGACGCGCCCTCACCGAGGGCAAAGAGTTCCTGGGCCATGGCCAGCGCATCGAGGCGGCCTTCGGCGGTAAGCTTTTTCAACTGGACGCTAGGAGCGTGGAGCAGTTTGTTGGTCAGGCCACGGGCCAATTGCATCAGCACTTCCTCGGCGCCGCTGCCGTTGGCCAGCATGCGCTGGGCCTTGAGCAACTCTTCATCACGCAGGCGTTCACCCTGCTGACGATACGCCTTGAGCACATCCACTGCCGCCAGCTCACGCAGGCGCACCATGAAATCTTCGGCGCCGGTGCTGACCATTTCCTCGGCGGCCTGGGCGGCACCCTGACGACTCTTGAGGTTTTCAGCGACCACTTCATGCAGATCATCGACGCTATAAAGGTAAACGTCGTCCAACTCGCCGACTTCGGGCTCGATATCCCGTGGAACGGCGATATCTACCATGAAGATCGGCTTGTGCTTGCGCAGCTTCAACGCGCTCTCGACCGCGCCCTTGCCCAGAATCGGCAATTGGCTGGCGGTAGAACTGATGACGATATCACTGCGCACCAGTTCAGCGGGAATGTCCGACAGCAGCACCGCATGGGCACCGAACTGCTCGGCCAGAATGCTGGCGCGCTCCAGGGTGCGGTTGGCGACCACGATGCGCTTCACGCCAAGATCGTGCAGGTGACGGGCCACCAGGGTGATGGTTTCACCAGCGCCGATCAGCAGGGCCTGGCTGCGCTGCAAGTCGCTGAAAATCTGCTTGGCCAGGCTCACTGCGGCAAAGGCCACGGACACCGGGTTTTCGCCGATGGCCGTATCGGTACGCACTTGCTTGGCGGAATTAAAGGTGGCCTGGAACAGGCGGCCCAGCAATGGGCCGACGGTGCCGGCCTCACGCGCCACGGCGTAGGCAGACTTCATCTGGCCGAGAATCTGCGGTTCACCCAACACCAGCGAGTCGAGACCGGCCGCCACGCGCATCATGTGACGAACTGCCGCATCCTCTTCATGCACATAAGCGCTGGCACGCAGGTCATCGAGGCTCAAATGGTGATAATCGGCCAGCCAGCGCAGCACCACATCCGCCGAGAGATGTTCCTGCTCTATATAGAGCTCGCTGCGATTGCAGGTCGAAAGGATCGCAGCTTCGCGGCTGTCGGTAAGCCGGCAGAGCTGCTGCAAGGCCTCAACCAACTGCTCTGGCGTAAACGCCACGCGCTCGCGCACGTCTACGGAGGCAGTCTTGTGGTTAATACCGAGTGCGAGGAAGGCCATTCAATATCGCTGATGATGTCGGGAAGCCGACAATTGTCCTACTTCGAAAGATTCAGAACAACCACCGTCGTCTATTGTCCCTATACCTTATGCCTATCAATGCACTTTTGCAGGAGCGAGCTTGCTCGCGAAAATCGTCAACGATAACGCGGCAAGCCGGGCGCCCAGCGGCGCTCTCAGGTTTTTCGCCAGCAAGCTCGCTCCTACAAAGGAAAGGCAAAAGGCAGCAATAGTCGTATTCCGAGTGCCCCGGTTATGTTTGGCCGAAGGCTTGTGTCATGATGATCCGACCGCAGGTTAGTCGTCCTCTTCCTATATGAATAGATCTTCCGCGTTGCTCCTCGCTTTTGTCTTCCTCAGCGGCTGCCAGGCCATGGCACCCGTGTCGCCGGACGCTACGTCGCCGGTGGAAGACAGCACTCCCGCCCCTGAAAAACCCAAGGTTTATTCCTCGTTCAGTGAAGAAACGATCTACAGCCTGCTGACAGCTGAGCTGGCCGGCCAACGCAATCGCTTTGATATTGCGCTGGATAATTACGTGACCCAGGCCATCAACACCCAGGACCCCGGGATTTCCGAGCGAGCGTTTCGCATCGCCGAATACCTGGGCGCCGACCAGGCAGCGCTGGACACCTCGCTGATCTGGGCCAAAAATGCCCCGGATGATCTGGAAGCCCAGCGCGCCGCAGCCGTGCAACTGGCGCGTGCCGGGCGCTATGACGACTCCATGGTTTATATGGAGAAGGTCCTGCAGGGCAAAGGCGACACACATTTTGACTTTCTTGCGCTGTCGGCCGCCGACACCGACCAGGACACGCGCAACGGCCTGATGAAGAGTTTCGATCGCCTGCTGCAAAAGCACCCGAAGAACAGCCAGTTGATTTTCGGCAAGGCCCTGCTGCTGCAACAGGACGATGAAGCCGACGCCGCGCTCAAGCTGCTGGAGCAGAACCCGCCGGAAGAAGGTGAAATCGCGCCCATCCTGTTGCGTGCACGCCTGCTGCAAAGCCTTAACCGCGGCAAGGAAGCGATTCCGCTGCTGGAAAAAAGCATCAAGAAATACCCCGGCGACAAGCGCCTGCTCCTGACCTATGCACGTATGCTGGTTGAGCAGGACCGTATGGAAGACGCCAAAGTGCAGTTCGCCAACCTGGTCCAGCAATACCCGGACGACGACGAACTGCGTTATTCCCTGGCATTGGTGTGCCTGGAAGCCAAAGCCTGGGACGAGGCCAAGGGCTACCTGCAAGAGCTGATCGAACGTGACAGCCACGTGGACTCGGCGCACCTGAACCTGGGCCGCATCGCTGAAGAGCGCAACGACCCGCAGGCGGCCCTGCTTGAATACGCCCAGGTCGGCCCCGGCAATGATTATCTGCCAGCGCAATTGCGCCAGGCCGATATCCTGATGAGCAACGGCCGCACCGACGAAGCGGAAAAACGCCTGGCCGCGGCCCGCGATGCCGAGCCGGATTACGCCATCCAGCTGTACCTGATCCAGGCCGAGACCTTATCGGCCAACAAACAGGGCGAACGCGCCTGGAAACTGTTGCAACAGGCGTTGCTGCAATACCCCGACGATTTGAACCTGCTGTACACCCGCGCCATGCAGGCAGAAAAACGCAATGACCTGGCGCAGTTGGAAAAAGACCTGCGGCTGATCATCAAGCGCGACCCGGACAACGCCATGGCACTTAACGCCCTGGGCTACACCTTGTCCGACCGCACCACGCGCTACGCCGAAGCCAAGGCGCTGATTGAACAAGCCCATGCGCTCAACCCGGAAGACCCTGCCGTGCTCGACAGTCTGGGCTGGGTGAATTACCGCCTGGGCAACCTCGACGAGGCCGAGCGCTTGCTGCGCCAGGCCCTGGAGCGTTTCCCGGACCAGGAAGTTGCCGCACACTTGGGCGAAGTGCTCTGGGCCAATGGCAAGCAGCGCGAAGCCCGACAAATCTGGGAAAAATTCCTCAAGGAACAACCCGACAGCCCCATCCTGCGCAGCACCATCAAGCGCCTGACCGGATCCGAGACCCTTTAAGCTTATGTTCTTGCGCCACGTTATCGTTTTCAGCTTCATCGCCCTGCTCGCCGGTTGCGCGGGCATCGGCAGCCGTGAATCCGTTGAAGGCCAGGGCAACCCGGCCCAATGGAAACAACACAAGGATCAGCTCAGCAGCATCGATGGCTGGCAGATCGAGGGCAAGGTCGGAGTACGTGCGCCGAAAGACTCTGGCAGCGGCACGCTGTTCTGGCTGCAGCGCCAGGACTATTACGACATTCGCCTCTCGGGCCCCCTGGGCCGTGGCGCGGCCCGCCTGACTGGCCGGCCAGGGCAAGTGAGCCTGGAAGTGGCCAACCAGGGCCGCTACGAGGCAACCTCCCCGGAAGAATTGCTGGAGCAGCAAATTGGCTGGAAGTTGCCCGTCTCGCATCTGGTCTGGTGGGTGCGCGGTCTGCCGGCGCCGGACAGCAAGAGCCGTCTGAGCCTCAATGGCGACAGCCGCCTCGCCACCCTGGAGCAGGATGGCTGGCAGGTCGAATATTTGAGCTACGTGGAGCAAAGCGGTTATTGGCTTCCCGAACGTATCAAGCTGCATGGCACCGACCTTGATGTCACGCTGGTGATCAAGGACTGGCAACCGCGCAAACTGGGGCAATAACGTGTCCGCACAAAAATTGACCCTGCCCTCCCCGGCCAAGCTCAACCTGATGCTGCACATCCTCGGTCGCCGTGAAGATGGCTACCACGAGCTGCAGACGCTGTTTCAGTTTCTCGACTACGGTGATGAACTCACCTTTGCCGTGCGCGACGATGGCGTGGTCCAGTTGCACACCGAATTCGACGGCGTGCCCCACGACAGCAATCTGATTGTGCGGGCGGCAAAAAAACTTCAGGAACAATCTGGCTGCAGACTCGGCATCGATATCTGGATCGACAAAATTCTGCCCATGGGCGGAGGTATCGGTGGCGGCAGCTCCAATGCCGCGACCACTTTGTTGGGCCTCAATCATTTATGGCAACTGGGCTGGAACCACGACCGCCTTGCTGCGCTGGGCCTCACGCTGGGCGCCGACGTCCCGGTTTTCGTGCGGGGGCACGCCGCATTTGCTGAAGGCGTCGGGGAAAAACTCACCCCTGTAGAGCCCGAAGAACCTTGGTATGTCGTGCTGGTGCCGCAAGTATCTGTAAGTACAGCAGAAATTTTTTCAGATCCGTTGTTGACACGTAACTCTTCTCCCATTAAAGTGCGCCCCGTTCCCAAGGGAAACAGTCGAAATGACTGCTTACCGGTTGTAGCAAGGCGTTATCCAGAGGTACGTAACGCTTTGAATTTGTTAGGTAAATTTACCGAAGCAAAATTAACCGGAACTGGAAGTTGTGTGTTTGGGGGCTTCCCAAGCAAAGCTGAAGCTGATAAAGTCTCGGCCCTTCTTACAGAGACCCTTACAGGGTTTGTAGCAAAAGGAAGCAACGTTTCGATGTTGCATCGCAAGCTGCAAAGTCTGCTCTAAAAGGAACCGAGTGTTAGGCACTCGTTGCAACAGATACAGGGGCGTCGCCAAGCGGTAAGGCAGCAGGTTTTGATCCTGCCATGCGTTGGTTCGAATCCAGCCGCCCCTGCCATTTTCTAATACTCATCCAGGTTACCCTCAGCCTCTAGGTACTGCGCGTGTCCAAGATGATGGTCTTTACGGGGAATGCCAACCCCGATCTGGCTCGACGTGTCGTACGTCAGCTGCATATCCCTCTCGGTGACATCTCTGTCGGTAAATTCTCCGACGGCGAAATTACAGCCGAGATCAATGAAAATGTCCGCGGTAAAGACGTCTTCATTATTCAGCCGACCTGCGCTCCGACCAACGATAACCTGATGGAACTCGTCGTGATGGCTGATGCCTTCCGCCGCTCCTCAGCGACTCGAATCACAGCTGTAATCCCTTACTTTGGTTATGCCCGTCAGGATCGCCGTCCGCGCTCCGCACGTGTAGCTATCAGCGCGAAAGTCGTTGCTGACATGCTGACCGTGGTAGGTATCGACCGTGTGCTCACGGTTGACCTGCACGCTGACCAAATCCAGGGGTTCTTCGATATTCCAGTAGATAACATCTACGGCTCCCCCGTCCTGGTGGATGACATCGAAGACCAGCGCTTTGAAAACCTGATGATCGTGTCCCCGGACATTGGTGGCGTCGTGCGTGCACGGGCTGTTGCCAAATCCCTGGGCGTGGACCTCGGGATCATCGACAAACGCCGTGAGAAAGCCAATCACTCTGAAGTGATGCATATCATCGGTGATGTCGAAGGGCGCACCTGTATTCTGGTTGATGACATGGTCGACACCGCCGGCACCCTGTGCCACGCGGCGAAAGCCTTGAAAGAGCACGGTGCAGCAAAAGTCTTCGCCTACTGCACACACCCTGTGCTGTCGGGCCGAGCGATCGAGAACATCGAGAACTCCGTGCTGGACGAACTGGTGGTGACCAACACCATCCCGTTGTCCGCCGCAGCTCAAGCCTGTGCACGTATCCGCCAACTGGATATTGCACCGGTCGTTGCCGAAGCGGTTCGCCGCATCAGCAATGAAGAATCGATCAGCGCGATGTTCCGTTAAGGGTCAAACCAACGGATCACCTCACTGACGAAAAGCGCCCCGCCCCAGCATTCCGCTGGGGCGGGGCTTTTTTGCCCATATCGAGTTCGGCGCTGGTCGCAAACGCCCCTCGATGATGGCTATTTTGGAGATACAACATGAACGAATTTACTCTGAACGCCCAAGCGCGTACTGACCTGGGGAAAGGTGCGAGCCGCCGCCTGCGTCACGCCGCCAACATCCCAGCCGTTGTCTACGGTGGTAACAAGCCTGCTGAATCCGTGACCATCCTGGCCAAGGAAATCGCCAAGCTGTTCGAAAACGAAGCTGCCTACAGCCACGTTATCGAGCTGAACGTCGACGGCGCCAAGCAGAACGTCATCGTTAAAGCAATGCAGCGTCACCCTTCCAAGCAGTTCATCATGCACGCTGACTTCGTTCGCGTTGTAGCTGGCCAGAAACTGACCGCCATCGTGCCTGTGCACTTTGTGGGTGAAGAAGCTCCGGTCAAGAAAGGCGGCGAGATCTCTCACGTCCTGAACGAAATCGAAGTGACCTGCCTGCCGAAAGACCTGCCTGAGTTCATCGAAGTCGACCTGTCGGCTCTGGAAATCGGCGCCATCGTTCACCTGTCCGACCTCAAGGCCCCTAAAGGCGTTGAGTTTGTTGCACTGGCTCACGGTGATGACAAAGCTGTTGCCAACGTTCACGCTCCACGCGTTGCTCCAGAAGAAGCTGAAGAAGGCGCTGCAGAGTAATTCACTCTGTATTGCCGGAGCTTGAGGAAACATCGCGGACCGAAACGTAGCGAGAAAGCGGGCGATAACGCGGCGTTTACTCTTGAGTAAATGATGTAGTGTCGTCCACTTTCGCCGCATCTGGGTACGGCGATGTTATCCACAACTCCAAAGGAAGGGCCCCTGTCGTGACTGCCATTAAACTGATCGTTGGCCTGGGAAATCCAGGCGCCGAATACGAACAGACCCGGCATAACGCGGGGGCCCTTTTTGTTGAGCGTATCGCCCACGCCCAAGGCATCAATCTGGTGGTCGATCGCAAATATTTTGGCCTGACCGGGCGCTTCTCGCATCAGGGTCAGGATGTTCGTCTGTTGATTCCCACCACCTACATGAACCGCAGCGGCCAGGCTGTCGCGGCGCTTGCGGGCTTCTTCCGGATCAAACCCGAAGAAATCCTGGTGGCCCATGACGAACTGGACCTGCCACCCGGCGTAGCCAAGCTCAAGCTCGGCGGCGGGCATGGTGGGCACAATGGCCTGCGTGACATCATCGCGCAGTTGGGCAATCAGAATAATTTTTACCGTCTGCGGCTCGGCATTGGCCACCCAGGCGTTGCCAGTATGGTTTCAAATTTCGTCCTGGGTCGTGCGCCACGCGCCGAACAGGAAAAACTCGATGCCAGCATCGATTTTGCCCTCGGCGTGCTGCCGGATATCTTCGCCGGTGAATGGAACCGTGCGATGAAAAACCTGCACAGCCAGAAGGCTTGACTCTTATCCGAGGGGAAACACCATGGGATTCAATTGCGGCATCGTCGGCCTGCCCAACGTCGGCAAGTCCACCCTGTTCAACGCCCTGACCAAGTCCGGTATTGCGGCGGAGAACTTCCCCTTCTGCACCATCGAACCCAACAGCGGCATCGTACCAATGCCGGACCCGCGTCTTGACGCACTGGCGGCCATCGTCAATCCCAAGCGCATCCTGCCGACCACCATGGAGTTCGTCGACATCGCGGGCCTCGTCGCCGGCGCCTCGAAAGGTGAAGGCCTGGGCAACAAGTTCCTGGCCAACATCCGCGAAACCGATGCTATCGCCCACGTGGTCCGCTGCTTTGAAGACGAGAATGTGATTCACGTCTCCAACAGCGTAGACCCCAAGCGCGACATCGAGATCATCGACCTGGAACTGATCTTCGCCGACCTCGACAGCTGCGAAAAGCAACTGCAGAAAGTCGCGCGTAACGCCAAGGGCGGCGACAAGGATGCAGTGGTCCAGAAGGGCCTGCTGGAGCAGTTGATCGCGCACTTTACCGAAGGCAAACCGGCGCGCAGCCTGATGAAGAATATGGGGGCCGATGAGAAGGCCGTGATCAAGGGCTTCCACCTGCTGACCACCAAGCCTGTGATGTACATCGCCAACGTTGCCGAAGACGGCTTTGAGAACAACCCGCTGCTCGACGTGGTCAAGGCCATTGCCGACGAAGAAGGCGCCATCGTTGTTCCGGTGTGTAACAAGATCGAAGCGGAAATCGCCGAGCTCGATGACGGCGAAGAAAAAGACATGTTCCTCGAGGCCCTGGGCCTGGAAGAGCCGGGCCTGAACCGCGTGATCCGCGCCGGCTACGAAATGCTCAACCTGCAGACCTACTTCACCGCCGGTGTCGAAGAAGTCCGCGCCTGGACCGTCAAGGTCGGTGCTACCGCGCCACAGGCGGCTGGCGTGATCCACACCGACTTTGAGAAAGGCTTTATCCGCGCTGAGGTGATCGCTTACAACGACTTCATCCAGTTCAAGGGTGAAGCCGGTGCCAAGGAAGCCGGTAAGTGGCGCCTGGAAGGTAAGGATTACATTGTCAAAGATGGCGATGTGATGCACTTCCGTTTCAACGTGTAAGCGTTAGCTGAACCTCTGCCCGATACAAAAAAACCGACGCATTGCGTCGGTTTTTTATTGCCTCCTGTTTCTACCTGCCACCCAACTAAAAGCCCCACACATAGAAAACTTAATCACTCATAACCCTTGATCGATTTAAACGATGAATCCTTCAAGCCTTAAGTCTTCTCCTACACTAAAGATTCAACAACCATCAAGAATGCACTTGAACAATACAGCGCCCTGACATAGTTAATATTTGACACGCTCTCGCGCAGTATTTTCATACTAATAAGCACGATGACATTTTTGATTATTTGCGCTCTACTGACCGCACGCCAACAGCGTTCTATCAACAGTGAAGTGATAGCGATAGTGGAGCACCCTGACTATGTCAGCCTCTTACAAGACAACAAATGAGACATACTTCCCTTCTGTTGAAACCTTGGATATCGAACGTACGCTCAAGAGTACCGCAGCGCTCGATATCGATATTT
This sequence comes from Pseudomonas sp. NFPP02, assembly GCF_900119355.1. NCBI lineage: Bacteria > Pseudomonadati > Pseudomonadota > Gammaproteobacteria > Pseudomonadales > Pseudomonadaceae > Pseudomonas > Pseudomonas sp. NFPP02. The sequence goes on along the minus strand of NZ_FPJI01000006.1, from coordinate 59,696 downwards.
TGTTGTTGGGGGAGACGGGTACTGGCAAGGATACCCTGGCCCAACGAATCCATCGTTTGTCGAGGCGACGAGGTCATTTTGTCGCAGTGAACTGCGCCGCCATCCCGGAAAGCCTCGCAGAGAGCCAACTGTTCGGCGTCAACACCGGCGCCTATACAGGAGCAGTGCAATCACGTGCGGGTTTTATCGAAACCGCACACCTGGGCACCTTGTATCTGGATGAAATCGACAGCATGCCGCTTTCCATGCAGGCCAAACTTCTACGTGTGCTGGAGTCACGTGGCGTCGAACGCCTGGGCTCAACCCGGTTTATCCCGGTGGACATGCGAGTCATCGCCTCTGCGCAACAATCCCTGCATGAGATGGTCGAGCAGGGAAAGTTCAGGCGCGACCTGTATTTCCGCCTGAACGTCGTAAATATCAATCTGCCTGCGCTGCGCAATCGCCGTGACCGAATCGTCCCGTTGTTCCTGAGTATGATTCAAGAGGAAGCCGAGCACTATAAGTGTCTCGCCCCAAACCCTTGCAGTGAGCTAGTCCAACAGTTGCTGTGCCATCCATGGCTGGGGAATGTGCGTGAACTGCGCTCGACTGCCAAACGTTTCGTGCTGGGTCTGGCGCCATTATCAAGCTCGCCCTCGAACGCTACAAACCAACCCACCAACCTGAAAGAACGCCTGCAACAAATCGAGAAAGCTCTGATTGAAGAGTCGCTGCGGCGTCATACCTACTGTGTGGACGAGGTGGCTGTAGAGTTGGGCATGGCAAAGAGAACGCTTTACTACCGAATGAAACAACTAGATATACAGTAGCCCGCTGCTCAGCCCACACCGAAGACACCTTCAGACACACCCTTTAAGTAAAAGCGGGAACCATATTCGAGCCTGAACCACACAAGGATGAGCCTGATATATTTAGTGCCTATCGGCAGCAACACTATTGCAACTACGCATCAAGGCTCAAATGTCATTTCTTAGATAGCGGAGCATCACTATGAGTATTTCTGGCATCAACCCGCAAAGCTACCACCCCCCGGTCACCGGTGGCGAAAACGCAGACCTTAAGGCAGAAAGGAAGCAACTGCTTCGCGAATCCATGAAAGAAAGCAATGAGGCGTTCAGGATCAGTGAGCAGAAAAAGAACAACGACGCGCTGCGTTAAATAGCTTCACCGCCCTTGGTCATCAAAGGGCGGGTTTCCCCTTAGAGGTCCATATGCAAATAGAAGAAGTCGACGTATTACGCGAATATCAAAACGGCCTTACAGCCCACAGGTCCCCTACCCAACCTACGCACCACAGCGAAGATGCGAGCTTTTTCAGCGCGTTATTGGCCCCCTCGATGCAACGGGTTACCGCCACGCCATCCGCGAACGCACTGACCGACGCTTTGCAGTATTTGGACAAGGCTAAAAGTGGTATGAGTCGAGGTCTCAAGGACTTCAACAATGAGTTCAAAGAAAAAAATCGGCTCAACTACACCCCCAATCTTTCAGACTCCATTCTACTGACCCAAACCCTGGTGAAGTGCGTCGGCAAGGGCGCGCAATGCCTAGAAAAAATCAGCAACCTGCAGTAGGAAAAAATGACTCGTTTTCTATCCGTCGGATTAGTTTTCTCGCTGGCGCTGATGCTGGGCGGCTGCGGCGAAAGTGTCGAACTGCATCGCCAACTCTCCGAGCAGGATGCCAATGAGGTCATCGCGGAACTGGCTGACAAACACATACGCGCACAAAAAGTGCCTGCCAAGGACGGCGTCGTGGTGCGTGTCAATGCAGCCGATATCAGCCGCGCCGTTCGCACACTGGAAGCGGTCGGATTGCCCAAGGTCGCCCGTGCCACGATGGGGGACACCTTCCGCAAGGAGGGCGTCATCTCTACGCCACTGGAAGAGCGTGCCCGGTATATCTATGCCCTGTCCCAGGAGTTGGAGGCGACCCTGTCAAACATCGATGGGGTCATCGTCGCTCGTGTGCACGTGGTGCTGCCCGAACGCGTGGCTCCCGGTGAGCCCGTCCAACCCGCCTCCGCCTCAGTGTTCATCAAACATGACCCACGACTGGAGCCCGACAGCATCCGCGCGCGCGTACGCAGGATGGTATCCAGTAGTATTCCTGGCATGACCACTGCACTGGATAACGCGCAGAAGCTCACGGTGGTTTTTGTACCGGCAACGGCTTACCAGGAACAACAACGCCTGAGCTACTTCGGTCCGTTCCTGATCCCTGAGGAAGACGTCGGTTTTTGGCGTACCGCTATGAGCGCTCTGGTTATCGGCGCGATACTGACACTCGCCTTGGCGCTGTTCTGGCGCATACGAAGCCAACGATCCAGGCAGGAACCTGTCGCCCCAGCGCCTCTAGCGAATGAGTGATCATCTGGCCTGGGCCCAATGGTGGGCCAGTCCGTGGCAGTTTTCGCACCCGGACGCGACCAGCGCTCACGCCTACCACGCAGTACCCGCCTTGTGCCGCAGCCAACCCGCGCTGGCGTGCGCAGCGTTGGGCATCGAGCCATGCCTGCCTCCCCCTCCCTGTGCAACGGTGCTTGGTTTGGCCCTGGCTTCACGGGAGCAGTTCGATCTGGCGATAGCACTGCTGGAGCTTACGTGCCATCCCAACCTCGACAGCCCCTTGTGCGATGAACACCGCAAGTGGTGTGAGCGCCTTGCCAAGGCGCTACACCCTGACGCCCTGTTGCAGCCGGAGGATGATCCAATGCAATTGCTGAGGGCCTGGGTCGAGCCTGCTGTCTGGCAACGCCTTCGTCTGCGCTTGCCGCCTGACCGGGTGCAGGCACTTGAAACCACACACCTGCCATTTGACGATGCGCATGGCCGGCTCAATACGCTGTGGCAGGCGATTGTCTGGCGTATCGACGCAACGGGTAGTGAAACAACTCGTCGTTAACGGCAACACACCAGAGCATTGTCTATGTTGACCCAACGCAAAATCGAATTGCACGACGGCGCTTCCGGGCAGCCAAAAGTACTGATTACCCGGGAGATGCTCGCCGATTGCTTTCAGTCCGCGCAGTTGCTAGATAGCGCACGGGCCCAAGCTGAAGAGCTGCTGCGCCAGGCGGTTGAGCATCGTGAAGAAATGCTTGAGCAGGCCCGCCTCGACTTCTGGTCACGCGCCCACGCGCAACTCAGTGCGTGGGAGCGCCAACGCAAGGCGATGTGTGACAACCTCGAACACTACGCAACATCCATCGCCAACCGAGCCTTCCACTGCCTGTTGGAGGAAGTGCCTCCCCCAAAGCGCCTTTCGGCATTGGTCAAACAGTTGGTAACGACGCAAATTCCACCTATGAAGGCCACCCTGGTTTGCAACCCGCTCGAGCATGAGCAGATAGCCCAAGCCTTGGTCCAGCTGGGCTCTACACCTTGGAAGCTTCGCCCCGATGACCAGGTCAAACCTCAATCGCTGCTACTGGAAACAGATGAAGGCGATTTTCGGATCGACTGGGCCTCGATGCGAGAAATATTGTTTACAAACTTGTAGGGACATAGCGGTAGAGGCGGGCGATATCTTTAAAAAAATTTCTTCCGATGGAACTGGTGGCAAACAACCCGCCACACAGTTCAGACACATCTGGAGTAAAAATCATGGACTTTCACGGAAACCTGAAAAACCATCTATTGAGGCAAGTTCAGGCTGATATCAAGCGGGTGAATACGGCCTATAAAGATCCGGAAGCGCTCGATGCAGATATCGATTACTTCAGCAACCTCATGAAACAACAGAAGCTCTCAGTCATCGCGTTCAACGAACACACGCGCTCCAGACATACACTGCTCAAAACAGCGCTGGATGGCGTGCAATAAGTTGCAAGCACTCCTTGCCGGTTGGCTGAATGGCCACGAAGAGCAGCTCACCTTGTTTGAGAGCGACGACGAAATCATCTTTCAACGCGTTTCGAACAGACTGCTGGTAAAGGTCCAGTTGACCCAGGCGGGCGATCACAAAGCCCAGTTGCGCACCTGGATGCGCCTGGGAGGCCCTAGCCTGAGCTATTTTCACGGTGCAGTTGCATTGGCGCCGACCACCGGTGCGCTTTGGCTTATTCAATGCGTGGAGAGGGGGCACGGCGAAGCGCTGGCGAAGTGTCTCGAGTCCCTCCTCAACCAACGCGACACCTGGCGCGCCGTCGTCGCGCGCCAGGCGCGGCCTGTACGCACATTCATATCCACGTCGCTGCGCTCGACACCGTACTAACCAGAGACTTTCCCATGCCTGATAAAAACGACAAGCACAAACGCTTGCGCCCTCACGTACCTGCTTTTACTCCCCGCGCCGCCTGGTGTTGGCTCATTATGCTGCCTGGGTGGCTGCTACCACTGGATAGCGCGCTGGCCGCTATACCTCCTGAGTGGAAGAACACGGCCTACGCATATGAAGCCCAGCACAAGCCAGTGCGCGAAGTGCTGGAGGATTTTGCCCAGACATTTGGTACTCAGCTTCAGGTCGAGGGCCTGCTCGAAGGTAACGTCAACGGCAAGATACGCGCAAATACGCCGCAATCATTGCTCGACCGGTTGGGGGTCGAACACCGTTTCCAATGGTATATGTATAACAACACCCTCTATATCAGCACCCTGGACCAGCAAGAATCCGCGCGCCTGGAAGTCTCCTCCGAGACCATCGCGGACCTCAAACAAGCGCTGACCGATATAGGCTTGCTCGACAGTCGTTTCGGCTGGGGCGAGTTGCCGGAAGACGGTGTTGTGCTGGTCTCCGGCCCGAAGGTTTATATCGAACAGATCAAGCGCTTCAGCAGCCAGCGCCGTTCTACGGATGAAAAACAGAGCGTGCTGAGCTATCCACTGAAATTCGCCAGCGCGGCGGATCGCCAAATGGAATACCGCAACGAAAAAATCATCATCCCCGGTGTAGCCACCATGCTAAGAGGGCTTCTGGAACCGCGCTCACCCTCATCGTCTTCGGCGCAGTCTCAACGCTCCATCACCCCGCCCCCGTTCATCACTCCGGTGGTGCCACGCTTGAGCAACCCGTTGCTGGGGCAAATGCTCGGCTCCACGCCGACAACCGGGTTGAACGACTCGACCGATACGGGCATGTCAATCACCCGGCGGTCCCCCCTCAGCCCTGCCCGTATCCGCGTCGAAGCCGACTTGCGCAATAACGCCATCCTGATTTATGACGTGCCGGAACGGCAGGCAATGTATCGCGAACTGATCACCCAGCTCGACGTGGCACGCAAACTGGTGGAAATCGATGCCATCATCCTCGACATCGAGCGCACGCAACTGCGCGAATTCGGGGTGAGATGGGGCTTTCAGAACAGTCGCTTCAGTGGCGCAGCCAACATGATTTCCGGCAACGCTCAACTGACAATTGAAAACCGCGGTCGTTTCGACGCGGAGATACGCGCGCTGGAAGCCAAGGGCCTGGCAACCATGGTGTCCAATCCGTCAGTCCTGACACTGGAAAACCAGCCAGCGGTAATTGATTTCAACCGGACCCAATACCTGACTCGCGGTCGGCAGAACGCTACGATTTTACCGATCACCGTGGGTACCAGCTTCCAGGTCGTGCCCCGCGTCATCACGAGCCGTGGTGGCCATCAGATTCAGCTGTTGGTAGATATCGAGGACGGTAACTTCGAAGAGGCCAAGCCTACTCCCGGCAGCTTCGATGTACGCCGGGGCAAAGTCAGCACCCAAGCCATCATGGCCGAAAAACGTTCGCTCGTGGTCGGTGGTTTCCATGTCACCGAAAGCACCGACAAGCACAGCAAAGTACCCCTGCTGGGGGATATTCCGCTGTTGGGCAAGGCGTTGTTTTCCTCCACTGAACGACAGAACAATCGGCGCGAACGTCTATTTATCCTCACGCCACGCGTTATCGGCGACCAGACCGACCCGTCACGCTACCTGCCCCGGGCAGACCAGGTCGAATTGCAAGCCGCTCTCACCCCCCTGGCCAGGCGCTACGACCCTCACCAGCCAGTGATCAAGCGCAGCGACATTATCAGTACCCTGGCGCACCTGGTCACCGGGCAAGTGCCCAAAGCCTTCAAGGTAGCACCGATGCCCCTGGGGCTGAACACCTTGTGCAGTACCCGCAACTTGCTGGCGCTGAACACCGAGCGCAGCCAGTGGTACGCCGGCCCGCAGTACAACGTAGCCGTGGTGGTGCTGCGCAACCAGTTCAATCGCAATGTGCGCATCGACGAAAAGGAATGCAGTACTTCGCAAACCCTGGCCGTGAGTGTCTGGCCCCGCGCCTGGCTCAAGCCGGGCGAGGAAGCAGAAGTGTTTATCGCCATGCGCCCGGTGGTCAAGGATGAACACATCAACGTGCCCCGTCCCTCCCTGATCACTCCAACTCAAAAGGCCAAGCCATGAAACATCGCTCGCTGTACGTCACCCTGATCGGCGCGGCGCTGCTCGTCGCCGGTTGTACGCCCACCTGCAAGGGCGACTCCTGCTCACGTCCGCAATCGTCCAAGGACAAGCTGGTGATTTGGTGGCCTTCACAAACGCGCGTCGAACCCGGCCCTGCCGGAGAGCGTCCGGACTATCAGACGGTGTCGCTGGAACGATGAGCGCCCAGGGAACCCCGGCCGATGAACGCCAGGTCTTCCTCGACAGCCTGGTGGGCGGCTCTGCCGCCCACCTGACGCTTGGCCCGGGGGTAACAGCCAGCAACATGCAAGCCGGAACCCGTCAGGGTCTGGCCCTGCACGTGGCTCGCGAGGCGCTGCAAGCCTCACAATTGCAGAACGCGCTGGAGCGGCGTTTCGAGCAGGCCGTGGCATTCGATGGCTGCTTTATCTACATTGACGCACAGGACGCGCTGGTGATCTGGCATGCACTGCCCCCACAGCCCAACCTGCTCGACAGGCTCCTCAGCCGAATGTTGTCGTTGGCCAACCTTGAAACCCTGGATGCGCGTACCCGGCGCTGATCAACGCAGGTCAAGCTCCGGCAACTCCAGAGTTTCACGCTTGGCCTCATCATCAAGCTCGCGCAGGGTGCGGTAGATCAATGCCACGGCCTGCAGGGTTTCACGAGGAATTGTCGCCCCCAGCTTGTTCGTATACAGCGTACGGGCCAGCCACACGCACTGGATCACCGGTACATCAGCCGCTTTGGCGCGAGCGATCAACGCACGGGCGTCATCATCAGTCCCTTTGCTCACCAGCAGGGGCAGCGGCGTTTTGCCGGGGCGGTAATACAAGGCCACGGCAAAGTGCGTCGGGTTGACCACCAGCATATCGGACTCCTCCAGCTTGGGCAGCTTGACCTTCGGCTCCTCCTGGGCCAATTGCTGCGCCAGGGCGCGGCGCTGCCCCTTCACGTGGGGATCGCCCTCCATGTCCTTGTACTCTTTCATGACCTCGACCTGGGTCATGCGCATGCGCTTGGCAAAAAAGTATTTCTGCATTGCGAGGTCGATAAGCGCCAGCACCAGCAATAACCCGAGACAGGCATGCAGCAGATAGCGGAACAGGGCGATCAATCCCAGGAGGTAGCTTTGCAGATCGCTGGTGGCCATATTGATCAACGCCCCCAGGGAAGGCCAGATCACCACGTACAGGATCAGGCCCAGCAGTGTTGCCTTGACGATGCTCATCAACAGGTTCATTACCGACTGGGCAGAAAACATTTGCTTGAGTTGGCTGAGCGGGTTGAGACGATTGAAGTCGAGCTTCAAGGCGTCCGGCGCGAACAGAATCCCGAACTGCATCCAACTGCTGACCAGCTTCGTGATAATCGCCACCGCGGCCATCAACAGGGCGAAGGAGAAAAACAACATCAAACCTTCGACCATCACTTCTTCCAGCGCCTGCGGGAAAGGCAAGGACAGACGCGTGATCGGCAGCAGCATCAACTGCTGGAAACGTTGCAGGCTGCTCTCGGCGGTGAACAAGGCGATTTCGCTGATGGCTGTCAGCACCAGTAGCTTACCCACATCCTGGCTTTGGGCGACTTGGCCTTTCTTACGCTGATCACGCAGCTTCTTGGCTGATGCGGGGTGCTTCTTTTCCCCCGAATCACTCATGACAGCGAGGCCTTGAAGAACACGCCCAGGGAGTGCTTGAGGTCTTTAAGCAAGCCCATGCGCCCGACGATCAGATCCTGCAGCAACGCAAAATACAACAACAGCACACCGATACCCGCCAGGCTCTTGAGGGGCGGCGCCAGCGTACTCACTTGCAATTGCTGACTGTAGACCCCCAGCAGCGCGATGCCGAACTCCAGCAACAGCAGCACCGCAATAAAGGGGGCAGCGTAGAGCATCATGTGCGTGAAGGTATCGCCAAGCAGGCCGACAAATACATCGAACCCATCGGCAGCGGGCAGTGGAAACCACACCGTCGGTGGCCAGAGCAGATAGCTGTCCCAGATCACCTGCGTCAACGCCCCGAGGCCCATACTGGCCATCAGCAAAAAAATCGCCAATTGTTTGAACAGATGCCCGGCCGGCGTCGCGTCTGGCCCAAGCGAGGGGTTGAGCTGACCACCGGCCAAAGCTCCCCGCTGGTTATCCAACAACGCCCCGACCGACTCGAACAGCCAGAACGGCATCGACAGCAACACGCCCAGCAATAACCCCAGGGCCAACTCTTTGAGGACCAGCCCTCCGAGCATCAGCGCCGAGTGTTCCTGGCCCTCCAGCAAGACATGAATGGCAGGTGCAGGCAGCAGTGCCATGACCACCACAATGGTGTGCCGCAGCATGCCGCGTATATGTTGAAAACAGAATGCCGCCACGAGGAAAGCGCAGGGGTAGATACGCGCCATGGCGACCAGCAGGGAGGGCAAATATTCAAGATATAACAGCACAGGCAGACCTCAGTGCAGGGCCGATCGACCGATCATGTCAAAGGTCAAGTTCATCAACTGGATCAACTCCACACCGATCCAGCGACCGGTCATGATCAGGGTGATCCCCACTGCCACCAGCTTGATACCGAAGGGCAACGTCTGGTCCTGGACCTGCATCAGTGCCTGCACCAGGGAGGTCATGACCCCCACCACCACCGCCACGATCAGCGGCGGCGCCGTCAGCATGACTACCAGCAACATGCCCTGCTTGAACAGTACGATGGGTTCCATAGGTCACTCAGAGATAGGAAAAGAACAGGCTGTCGAGCAACCGCGACCACCCGGAGACCATCACGAACAAGAGCAATTTGAGCGGCAGGGAAATGGTCATGGGCGAGACCATTTGCATACCCAAAGCCAAGAGGAGATTGGAAACAATCAGGTCAATCACGATGAAAGGGATATAGATCAGAAAGCCGATTTCGAACCCCGCCTGCAACTGTGACAGCACAAAGGCCGGCGCCAGCAGGATCAGGTCCTCACGTTGGACCTCCTGCGCCATCTGCGCCGGCCACATGCGCATGGCATTTTCCAACAGGTGGGTAAGAATATCCGGGTCACTGTTGCGCAGCATGAAGGTGCGCAATGGTTTGATCGCCTCCATTCCCGTCTGTTGGAGTGCGCCTACGCTGGTCAGGTCCAGGGGCGACACCTTGACGATCTCGGCCATCTCATAGCCTACAGGCGCCATGATGAACAGGGTTGCCGCCAGGGCAATACCATTGATGGCCATGCCCGGAGGCACCTGCTGCACACCGATGGCATTGCGGGTGATCATCAGCACAATCACGATCTTCAGGAACGCCGTGCAGACGACCAACAGCATGGGCATCAACGACAGTGCCCCAAGAAATATTGCCAGGACGACCGGATCTATTCCCTGGAAACTATTCATCGAGAAAAGATCACGCGAGACATCTGCAGCCCCAGCCGCCCGTCCACTTCAACCAACTGGCCCAGGCCGAGGGGGCGGTCGCCGTAATAGAGACCGGCAGTGCCGGGGGCATAGCCGGCAACCCCCAACACCGCGCCGGGCGCAAGGTTGCGTAATTCGCCGAGGGTCAGGTTCAGCGTACCGCACCGTACATTGAGCGCCATGCTCAGCTCGTCGAATGGTTCATGCCCGAACACATCCATCACCGCTGTTTCATCCTCATGCTCTGAGTAGGGCTGTGTTGCAAAATCCTCATCCACAAACATATCCTCGATAGAAGTAAGGGTCAGGCGCATCGGCCCGGACTCAGCGTCGATCCAGCCCACCAGGCGCTGTTTGCCAACCTGCACGTGGCCGGCTCCCGACGCACTGAAAAAGGCTCGCTCAAGCACCAGCACGTCACCAGCCCGCAAGCCGCGCAGTTGGTGCATGGACAACCGCAGGTGCCCAAGCGTTACGTCAACCGCCAGCCGAAACTGCGCCGGCATCGGCTCAGCCCTGGATCGCCACGGCCCCGCCTTGCATAGCGCCAGAAAGCTCTCGACAGACAGCCACAGATAGCCCGCCACGCGAGAGGCCCCAAGCGTCACGCAGAGTCGACAACCAAAGTTCATGGGGCGAGCGCCTGGCAGCAAACGCAGGTACCCAAACAACGCCTGCACCTGAGGGCTCAGATGATGCTGGAACAACTCCCAGAACCAGGCGTCCGGATCATTCCCGGCCTGCTCGAGCGTCACGGGGCATTCACCCATCAAGCTGAACTGTGGTCCTGGCTCACTGAAGGCCAAGACGCCACAGGCGGTTTCGAAGCAGAGCGGCTGGATGCCCACAGGAGCAGTACCAGGCTCCATTCTCAACTCGCCACTCGACCCAGCGACCTCGAACGGCATACACAACCCTTGCCCCAAGCGCTGCCGGGCAACCGCAATATCGGTTTTGAATCTGGGAAGTATCAAAGGTGGCAGCATCATGCCTACGTCGATTTTGCCAGATACAAACTGACAGGCTGGCGCAGGCTCTGCGCCAACCGTTGCTCACATTGTTGGCGTACACCACTGAGCCAGTGCACCGTATTGTCTTGCTCTGCATGCAGCTCGACGTTCCAGCCCCCCTGCTCCCGGCGGATACTGGCGTTGATCCGCCCCAGGCGGCCCAGGTGAAAAACAGCCATCAACGGCCATTGCGAACCAACGAGCATTCGCGGCGCCAACTGCTCGGTCAGTGCCCCGATCATGGCGACATCGCCCGAGGCTTTGATTCCATTCAGAGACGCTCCATATCCCCCGCTGTCCTGGCCCCCATCGTCAAACAACCGGGCGAACAATCGCCCTTGCTCCCAAGGCACCAGGGTACCGAATTCAGGTGCACGATCATCGCGAGACTCGCGCGGACGCTGACGTTCAGGCGGACTAACTGAAACCTGTTTCATATCGGCTCCTGCCTCAGTAACTCAGATAACTCTTGTATTTTTTCTACCTGGCGCAAGCACAAGGTGACGTGTTTCTGCGCCTGGCCGACCCGTGCAGCCCGCTCTTGCTGCTGCTCTTGGAGTTGCAACAATTGGCCTTCTTCACGCCGGGTACCCGCCGATAATTGCCGCTCCTTGGCACTCCAGTTTTTCAGCGCCTTGAACGTCACCACCTGCCCCTGGTGCTGACTCAACAGCTGCGCGCATTGCCGGGCCTCTTCCAGGCGGGTTTGCTCGAGGATTTCCTGCGCTTCCCGGATATGCGCGACCAGCGCTTGCTGCGCCCTTTTTGCCTCACGCAGCGCACGCTCGGCGCGGTCTGCACGGTGTCGGCGCAAACGTCGCAGGGTATCGATTTCAGCCGGTAACACTTCAGAATGGGACATGGGCGGTCAGCTCAGCCAATTGGTCCATGGTGGCGGCAAGCGGCGAAGGTTCGCGCAAGTCCTGGCGCAGAAAGCCATCTACCGCCTGCCGACTGTCAACAGCCAGGTCGGTGAGTGCATCGTTGCCGGGCTGATATTCCCCCAACTTGAGCATCAGCTCGATCTGCTGGTAAGCCGACAGCAAGCGTCGTAGCGCCGTGCCGGCACGGATATGCACGGGCTCGGCAACATTGCTTAGAATCCGCGAAAGGCTGGCCAGGACATCGACCGCCGGGTAATGGCCGCGCTCGGCCAGCTTGCGCGACAGGACGATATGACCGTCGAGCAGAGAGCGCACCTCATCCGCTACCGGATCGTTCATGGAGTCCTGTTCGATCAACACTGTATAGATGGCCGTGATCACGCCTTCACGGGTCAAGCCGGCACGCTCCACCAGACGTGGCAGCAAACTGTAGACCGACGGCGGCAGACCACCGCGCCCCAAGGGTTCACCGGCAGCCAGGCCGATTTCACGTTGGGCCCTGGCAAAACGGGTCAGAGAGTCGATCAGCAACAGCACCCTCTGGCCCTTGCGCCGGAAACCTTCGGCCAGCGCAGTTGCCGTGAACGCAGCACGCGCGCGCTCCATGCTTGAGCGGTCGGAGGTTGCACACACCAACACGGCCTTGGCACGCAACTGCTCATCCAGTTCATGATCGAGAAACTCGCGCAGTTCCCGGCCCCGCTCCCCGATGAGACCGAATACGATCACATCGCACTCCACGTTACGGGCGATTTCGGCCAACAAGGTGGTCTTGCCACAACCGGCTCCGGCAAACAGCCCGACACGCTGGCCCTCCCCCAGAGTCATCAGGCCATCAATCGAGCGCACCCCCGTAGCCAGTGCGCGGTTGATCCGCGGCCGTTCGGTAGGAAGAGGCGCCTCGCATAACACTGTGGTCGCCCCAGGGGTGTCCGCTTCCACGAACGCGCTCACACCATCGCCCGCAATCGGGCGGCCAAAACCATCCAGCACCTGCCCCAACAACTCATCACCGACCCGGACCTGATGCGGAACCCCCAACCGCTCGACGCTGGCGCCTACACGCACGCCTTCAAGGTTGCCCAGGGCACTGAGCACCGCATCGCGCTGATCGAACCCGATGATCTCGGCGAGCATGTAGTCGCCCGGCCCTTTTTCGACTTTGCATAGGTCACCAATACGTGCCTGCGGCAACCGGCACTGCAGCAGCATGCCGTTCACGCGCTGGATACGACCGAGCATTGTCACCGGCGCGAAACTGCTCAACGCCTGTGACTGGTTCAGTTGCCAGGCCTCCAGACGCTCCTGCAGCGACCCCTTCACCAGCCCACCTCATAGCGTTGCTCGCCGTCAAAAACCACTTTGCTGTTATCGATCAAAACCAGGCGCAGGCCATCCACTTCATCACCCACGAATAAGCGGCTTCCTTCCTCCAGCACCACGTGGCCATTCGGGCCACCCACTATCTGCGAGATCTTGAACGGTAGCCTGCCTTCGCGTACCCGTACGCGACTGAGCACCGGCACCACAGTGTCGAATTGCTCGGCAAAACGGTCGAGCATGCGCGCAATCAGTTCCACTTCATCCTGGGAAACAACACCATTGAGGGCAATCTGACCATTGACGATCTGCAAGCTGACGCGCTGGAGCAATTCACGTTCGTTGAGCATCTTCATGAGTTGCTGACGCACCTCAGCGGGTGAGTCCAACCCGGGTTTCTGAATGACCGCCGGCATCAGCGATGCCTGGGCCTCACGCTCACCGCTGAAGATAATGCCGACCGCAGCGATGATCACGGCGCATAGCAGAACCAGGCTGACCAAGCGTTTTTGCTGCAACAAGGGAATGGAAGACAGCGTCAGCGGCAATGGCGCCTGGGGCAAGGGCTCCGTTGCCGGCCGGGGCGGCTTGAGCACCGATGCCTGCCGCCAAGGATGATCGGCAGGGCAGACACACAAGCTGACGGGGCCAATCATAAACGGCGTGTTGAGTGCCAGATCGCCGATCTGCGCCAACATTTGCCCATCGCCGTTTTTCAGCAGCCCCGCTTCAGCCTGCACCGACCAGCGCCCTTCGAGCAATAGCAGGCGCGCGTGGTGCTCGGCGATACCGGGATCATCCAGCAAGAGATCAGCGTCCGCGTTGGCGCCAAGGCTCCACTGCTCACCAAACAGAGGCAGCGCGGCCCCTTGATGCAAACCATCCAACACTCGGAGTTCGAACATCAGTACGTCCCCCCGTACTCTGCAAGTAGCGCTGTGTTCATGCCAATGTCCCGTGCATCAACTCATCCTGGCCAAGGTCAAAACGCCCCAGCACCTTGACCTTGGAAGTGCTCCCCAGCTCGGCGAAAGACAACACCGGCACATGGTTGAACTCCTCAAGCAACAAGGTGCGCAAGGGGCTGCGCAAATCCTGCGCCACCAACAACACACTTTTTATTTTTGCCCGTGCGCTGAAGGCCTGGTTGAGCAGGTTGACCAGCGCAGCGCTATTATCGCCGTCGAGTGCAAAGAACACCCCGGTCTGGGTCTGGCGCAGCGCCTCGCGCAGGATGTTTTCGGTATGCGGTGACAACAGCCAGGCATGCAGCCCATCGGCCTCGCTGTACTGGTGGTAGATCTGCGACTTGAGGGCAATGCGCGCATAGTCAGCCAGTGCTTCCGGCTCGCGTTCGTGCTGGCCGTATTCGATCAGCGATTCGACAATCAACCTCACGGCGCGCAGCGGAACCCCTTCGCTGGCCAGGCGTTGCAGCACCGCCGAAAAGCGCGAGATCGGCATGATGCGTTGCAGTTCCTGCACCAGCTCGGGTTGGTTGTTCTCAAGCCAACTGAGGATCGACTTGCTCTCTTGAATCCCCAGGAACTGCGGCCCGCTGAGCATCATCGCCTTCTTCATGCGGTCGACGATCAGGCTCGTCGCCGTGAAGCGCTCCAACTGCGTGTCATTGAGCAGTGGGTCGTCGGGTGGCAGCCAGAGCCAATCCTGTTCATTGCGCTCGGCCAATCCCGGTACGCCATGCTCAGGCTCAACCGTCAGGGCGCTGCGCTCCACGGCAACGTGCTGGACCACCGACGCCTTGACCATGGGTACCTCATGGACGCAGAAGCGCATTTCATCATCGTCCAGCGAGTCATCGATCTCGACTTCAAACGGCGGCAACGTCAGGCCAATATTGGCAACCAGGGAGTTTCGAACCTGACGGATTCCGTGAATAAGATCGGTCACCTCAGGCGTACCGCGCAAAGCCGAGGGAAATTGCAGCAGATAGGGCCGGGACGGATCAAACCCGCGCAGATCCTCTTTGCCATTTTCTTCAGGCCGCACGGCTTCGACGGCTTCGGCTTCTGGCTGCGCTTCACGTCGGCGCCGACGGTCGAGGTAATAACCCAAGGCGCCGGTCATCATCGCCAGCAGAATAAACACCAGGGTCGGCATACCAGGCACGATCGCAAACACCAGCATGGCCACCGAGGCGATCATCCAGCTCTTGGGCTCACTGGTCATCTGGCGTGCGATCTCGGCGCCCATGTTCGTGATGCCCTTGCGCCCTTCCGGCGCCACGCGGGTAATGATCATGCCGGCGGTGAGAGAGATCAACAGCGCCGGTATCTGCGCAATCAGACCATCGCCAATCGTCAGCACCGAATACAGCGCCATTGAATCGGCGGCGCTCAAGCCGTGCTGGAACATACCTGTGGAGAAGCCGCCCAACAGGTTGACCACAACGATGATCAACCCCGCGATGGCATCCCCCTTGACGAATTTCATGGCACCATCCATGGCCCCGAACAGCTGACTCTCGCGGGACAACTGCTCACGCTTGTCCCGCGCTTGCACGCCGTCAATCAAGCCGGCACGCAAGTCACTGTCGATGGACATCTGCTTGCCCGGCATTGCGTCCAGGCTGAAGCGCGCCGCCACTTCGGCAACCCGCTCAGAGCCCTTGGTGATCACCAGAAAGTTGACCAGAGTCAGGATCAGAAAGATCACCATCCCAACAGCCAGGTTGCCGCCCACTACGAAATTACCGAAGGCCTCAACGATATCGCCGGCGTCCTGTTCGAGCAGGATCAAGCGCGTCGTTGCGATCGACAACGCCAGGCGGAACATGGTGGTCAGCAACAAAATCGACGGGAAGGAAGAGAACGCCAAAGGCCCGGGCAAGTAAAGCGCCAGCATGATCAGCAGGCAGGCAATACAGATATTCAGCGCAATCAGAATGTCCACCAGCCAGGTAGGCAGCGGCACGATGAAAATGAACACAATGGCCATGATCACCACCGCGCCCAAGACCTCGGCACGCTGCGCCACCTTGAGCAGTACACCGTTGAGGGTGGACAGCACGCTCACGCCAGGATAGTCGAATTAGGAAAACCAGGGCGTATGCGTTCGAGGCGAGCAAGCTCGTCCATCACCAGCAGAAAATTGTGCAGCGCCTCTTGGCGTGATTTGCTATCCGGCCACAAGGCCTCGGGCAACTTTTGAAACAGCTTATAAAGCGCATTGAGAGACACGAGTTTTGATGTGCTGGCCCCCATATCTTCAGCCAGGCGCATGACTTCATTTGTCACGATGCCGGTGTCTGCATAACCCAGCATGCGTCGCAGCAGGCTTACCGCATGCATTTCGATTGCAAGGTTCTGAATCAGCTCACGACAGCTGCATAACACCCCGCTCAATGCGCCACATTTGCCCAGTCCTGTCAGCAAGGTGCGCAACATTGCCGTAGGGACGGAGGACACATGGGCGGCAATGTCGGCCGTCAGGGCGCTGGACATCATTTTCAACCCATGTGCAAAACGGTCGTCACTGTAGATGCCGAGCAGCGCGTGCATCATGGTCGCCAGGGATTGCCGTGTCACCACACTGGCGTAATAGAGCGCGCGCAGCGCCTGGAGCTCTTCTGGATCGCCACTCTTCTTATGCAAGGCCATGGCAATATTCAGGCCCGCCTGGATCTCCCCTTTGAAGCGGATCTCCAGCTTGGCAATTGCATCCCGCGCCAGGTCGGCTTCGGAGTTGCGCACGTCGGCCTCGGCCTGCCCGCACACCGCCTTGAGTACCACGAAGGTGCGCGCCGGATCACCGCCAGTGAGCTCCAGCAATGTATCGATGCTGGGTTGCGTGAGTAATTTCTGCCTGATTCGACGTACTACCGCGGCAAAGCTTTCCTGGGCCGGATGCCCCAACTGCTCATAGAGCTGCGCGAGCACCTGGACAGGAGGCACACGCACGTCAATTACACGCTTATCCAACGTACGACTGCTGGATTCCACCTCCTGACTGAAGTGCAGAGAAAGATCATCGACACCTTGGCCTGGCTCAGGTTTGGCGGCCGGGCTAGCGGTGGGGAGTTCCACCCGCGGGGTCATTGGCACTTCGTTGGTAGATTCGACTTTCATGGGCAGGCCAGTACAGGAAGAGAGTGTCCATATGTGGTCAGGCCCGCCCAGATGGTTCCACTGAAACTCACTCATCCAACAAGATGAAAAAACCCGTACAGGTCCCTGGTGCCTTTTGCAAATTACTGCACAAAACCACCACGACCATAACGTATTTATTTATATAAATCATATGGTTACACAATGATTCTCCTTTGGCACAGGCAGTGCAAAAGAGGTAACCGCCGAAACTATTTCGACTGCGTCTACCTTAAGGAAAAATCATGAATATCCCTATTGAAGCCCTCGTTCACCTTGGTGGCAGTTCGCCTCAATTCATGCTCCATCTGACAGACGATCAACAGAAAAAACTTCGCCGTTTCATTCACAAACGGGTCCTGAACCCGGAAGACGCGGATGATCTTTTGCAATTGACTTACCTGGAGGCCTGGCGCAATCGCGAACGTTTCAGTGGTACCGCGACACTCAGTACCTGGATGTGCGGCATCGCGCAGAACCTGATCCGCAATCACTTCCGGCGCCTGTATGCCAAGCCTGCACATTGCGAATTCGACGAGTCGCTGTGGCATGGCCATGAAGAAAACCACAGCCTGGACTGGGAGTTCGAAGTCAACCGGCGCTTGGAAAATACCCTGAGTGCGATTGACCACTTGCCGACCGAGATGCGCAGAACACTGTACGCCTCGCTGGAAACCGACGGCAGTTACCAGGACACCGCCGATGTACTGGACATTCCTATCGGCACCGTGCGCTCGCGCTTGTCACGGGCCCGCGAACAGCTCAAGCGCGTCACCCACCCCCCACTGCATCGGTAAGTTGAGTTAGCCAGTCACGTGTTGGGCGACAGGGATATCTGCCCAACACTGTCGGACATGGCCTGCGAGTAAACCTTCGAAAACGCCAAGCGCTTCCACTCCCCTCATCCACAACGCATTCGTCACCGCCCGTCGCCAAAACCAGCGCTTTGGCTTAAACAGTTGAAAGCGTAGAAAAAAATTCTACAAAAACGCTTGACGCATTGCCGTTCCAAGCGAATAATGCGCGCCACTTGGCTACATAGCTCAGTTGGTTAGAGCATAGCATTCATAATGCTGGGGTCCGGGGTTCAAGTCCCTGTGTAGCCACCAAGTACTAAAAACGGCTTACCGAAAGGTAGGCCGTTTTTTTATGCGCGCAAAAAACTCCCTAACTGTATTTTGACGCCCCCCTACCCCACTGTTAGTGTCCAGCCTCCCCTGAACACGGAGTGCCCCCGATGCAACTGGACATCTACCAAGTCGACGCTTTCAGCCACCATCCCTTCGGCGGCAACCCGGCAGCAGTGTGCCCGCTCACCGAGTGGCTGCCCGACGAGCAACTGCAGCAGATCGCGGCCGAGAATAATCTTTCGGAAACCGCATTCTTTGTACCCCGTGGCGAGTTCTATGAGTTGCGCTGGCTCACGCCGGAAGTTGAGGTGGACCTGTGCGGCCATGCCACGTTGGCAGCCGCGTGGGTATTGATCCACAAATTGGCGGACGCCCCGCAGGTTCTTCGCTTTGCCACCCGTAGCGGCGAGTTGCGGGTAACGCGCAACGGCGATGAGCTGGCGATGGATTTTCCGGCAAAGAAACCCGAACGCTGCGAGCCGCCCCACGGCATGTTGAGTGCCCTGGGGCTTGAAACCGCCGAGGTGTTTGGCACCGACGACTATATTGTGCTGGTGGAGGATGAAGCGCAGGTAGCGGCCCTGGCACCGGACTTTGCGCGACTCAAGGGCCTGCCTAAACGCGGCATTGCGGTGACCGCCAAGAGCACGCGGTTTGATTTTGTCTCGCGCTGGTTCGGCCCGAATGTGGGCGTCAATGAAGACCCGGTTACCGGCTCGGCGCACACCTCGCTGGCACCGTTCTGGGCCGAGCGCCTGGGCAAGCCGCAATTGAGCGCCGAACAAGGCGGCCAGCGTAAGGGCCAGTTGCGCTGTGAACTCCAGGGTGACCGGGTGATTATTTCCGGCAAGGCCGTGCTGTACATGCAAGGCACGATTTACCTGTAAAAAACGCAGTAGCCCAAGGACCACAGCACCTTCTCAACATGAACGGAGTTCAGCGCGTGTTTTTGATTTCCCGCCGCAGCCTGACAGTCATCGCCGCAACCCTGGCCCTCGCAGCCTGCCACACGCCCGTCAACGAACAGCCTGCGGCGCCAGAGCTGGGTTCGGGCTATCGCACCGACCTGAGCACCCGCCACGCCGAGCGCCATATGGCCGCCGCCGCCAACCCACTGGCCGCTGAAGCCGGGCGTGAAATGCTGCGTCAAGGCGGCTCAGCCATTGATGCGGCGATTGCCATGCAAGCGGTATTGACTCTGGTGGAACCGCAATCGTCCGGCATCGGCGGCGGTGCATTCATCATGCTGTGGGATGGACAACAGGTGCAGGCTTATGACGGCCGTGAAACAGCACCGGCCGGGGCGACAGAGCGTCTGTTCCTGAAGGCCGACGGTACGCCGATGGCGTTCACGGATGCGCAGATTGGCGGGCGCTCGGTGGGTACGCCGGGCGTACTGCGCGCCCTGGAGATGGCGCACAAAAAGAGCGGCCACCTGCAATGGGCCAAGCTGTTCGAGCCGGCAATTCGTCTGTCGGAGCAAGGCTTTGCCATTTCCCCACGCTTGCACAGCTTGATCGCCGCTGACCGCTTTATCGCGCAATCACCCGACATGGCGGCGTACTTCCTGAATGCCGACGGCTCGCCAAAAGCCACCGGTACACGATTGAAAAACCCGGCACTGGCCGCGGTGTTCAAGCGCATCGCCAAGGAAGGGCCGGATGCGCTATACCAAGGCCCGATTGCCGATGAAATCGCACGCAAGGTACAGGGCCATCGCAATGCCGGCAGCCTGTCCCAGGCCGACCTCAAGGGCTACACCGCCAAGCAGCGCGCACCGCTGTGCACCGACTACAAACAATGGAAGGTCTGCGGCATGCCACCGCCGTCCTCGGGCGGGATTGCCGTGGCGCAGATCCTGGGGACATTGCAGGCGCTGGAAACCCGCGACCCACGCCTGGCCATCGCCCCCATGACACCGGTCAAGAGTGTTTCGCCGGCCGGGCTTGAGCCGACACCCGAGGCCGTGCACCTGCTCGCCGAAGCCGGGCGCCTGGCCTTTGCCGACCGCGCGCTGTACGTGGCCGATGCAGACTTCACCCCCGTCCCGGTCGCCGGCCTCGTCGCGCCAGGTTACCTGGCACAACGCGCCACGCTGATCGGCGAGCGCAGCATGGGCATCGCCAAGCCCGGCCAACCCGCCGGTATTCAGGTGGCGTACGCACCAGACCGCTCGCCGCTGCGCATCTCCACCTCACAGGTAGTGGCGGTGGACGACCAGGGCGGCGCCGTGTCGATGACCACCACGGTTGAAGCGGCATTCGGCTCTCATGTGATGGTCCAGGGCTTTTTGCTCAACAACCAGATGACCGACTTCTCGTTCATCCCCGCAGAAAACGGCCAGCCTGTGGCCAACCGCGTACAACCGGGTAAACGCCCACGCTCGGCCATGGCGCCGACCCTGGTGTTCGACCGCAAGACAGGCGAACTGCTGGCTACCGTCGGCTCCCCCGGCGGCTCGCAGATCATCGAGTACGTGAGTAAATCCCTGGTGGCCATGCTCGACTGGAAGCTCGACCCGCAGGCGGCCATCAGCCTGCCTAACTTCGGCAGTCGCAATGGTGCTACCGAGTTGGAAGCTGGGCTGTTCAGCCCGGAGCTGAAACAGGTGCTCAAGGACAAGGGCCACGCCCTGAGCGAGATCGAGATGACCAGCGGCGTGCAGGCCATCGTGCGCACACGGGATGCCCACGGCAAGGTGACGCTCAGTGGCGGTGCTGACCCTCGGCGTGAAGGTGAGGCGTTGGGTGACTAAGACGTTGATCTATCCGTACAGGCTTATAAAAAAGACCTGCACCCTTACGCCTTAAATCCTACGCGGAGCGCCAGAACTCAAAGTGCCATGTCATCTTTTGCGATAAAAACCTTCTTGAGCAGCCCCATCTCACCTGCGATTTTCTGGCCCGCCCTTTCTTGCCAGAGGCTACGTCAAAGACGTAGAATTTCGCGTGCTCACTCTCATAGAATCTCCTCTATTCAGCAGGCAATGGCCTGACTATTGGACTGAAGATGAAAAAGGTATCTTCATGGCGTTTCTCGCCAGCCATCCTGATGCTGGAAATGTCATCCCGCGCTCGGGAGGTTGCCGAAAGATACGCTGGAGCATGGAGGGCCGGGGTAAAAGTGGATCAGTGCGGGTCATCTACACCACACAACTGGAGTGCGGAGCAGTCGTCGCGCTACTGATTTATGGCAAGAGCGCCACGGAGAATATTCCGGCACATATCCTGTACAAAATCGCAAAGGAAATGAACCATGCCACTCACTGATAAAGAACTGAAGGAACGTGACGCCAAACGCAATATAGGCGAAGAACTACTCACAGCCATTCAGGATGTCAAAGCGGGACGTTACGGTGCCGTGCAGCACGTTGAGGTCACTCAGGCTGCCGAAGCAAGAAGCAAGACAGGGCTCTCACAACCCAAATTTGCCGAGCTTCTGGGCGTGTCAGTAAGAACCCTTCAAGAATGGGAGCAAGGGCGTCGCGCACCTTCCGGAGCAGCACGTTCGCTACTGCATATTGCGGCCATAAGGCCGGACGTTTTTCGCGAAGTACTCAGTAACGCCTGATCGCGTTACTGCTTCGGGCCAATCACTGGCGGTTGATCTTCAAGCCCTTGCGCCCCGCATGCCGCTCCAACGCCAACTCAATCAACCGGCTCACCAACTCGCTGTAGCTCATGCCCGCCGCCTGCCACAGCTTGGGGTACATGCTGATGCGGGTAAAACCGGGCAGTGAGTTGATCTCGTTGATCAGCACTTCGCCGTCCTGCGTAAGGAACACATCCACCCGCGCCAACCCGGCGCAGCCCAACACTTCAAACGCCTCAATGGCCAGGCTGCGAATCCGTTCGCTGGCTTCGTGACTGATCGCCGCCGGCACCACCACCTGAGCAGCCTGGCCATCGATGTATTTGCTGTCGTAGGAATAGAAACCACTGCTCACCACGATCTCGCCACAACCGCTGGCGATGGGCTCGTCATTGCCCAGCACGGCGCATTCGATCTCACGGCCCTGGACGGCGGACTCCACCAGCACCTTCTCATCAAACCCCAACGCCAGTTCAACGGCAGCGCGGTACTCGGCTTCGCTGCCGACTTTGCTTACCCCCACCGACGAACCCTGGTTGGCGGGCTTGACGAACATCGGCACACCGAGCTTGCCAGCGGCCGTTTCAAACGAGGTGCGCGCCGCATTAGCTCGCGTAAGGGTGATGAACGGCGTGACCGCAATACCCGCGTCGCGCAGCAAGCGCTTGCTGATGTCTTTGTCCATGCACACCGCCGAGCCGAGCACGTCGGAGCCGACGAAGGGCAAGTCGGCCATACGCAGCAAACCTTGCAGGCAGCCGTCTTCGCCGAGGGTGCCGTGGACAATCGGGAAGATCACGTCGATGTGTTCCAGCATGCCCTGCCCGGAGGTTTCCACCACTTGCTGGCTGGCCTTGCCGGGCACCACGGCCAATTCACGGTTGGACTGGTTGAGGGCGATGAGTGCCGGGTTTTCCTGGTTGAGCAGAAAGTTCGAGGTGTCATTGAGGTGCCAGTGACCGGCCTTGTCGATACCGATCAAAACCGGCTCGAAGCGTGAGCGATCAAGGGCATCGACAATGTTGCGCGCCGATTGCAGCGAGACCTCATGCTCAGCCGAACGGCCACCAAAAATAATCCCTACCCGCACCTTGCTCATGACCCGGCCTCACTGTTGAAAGTAAGGCTTCTTACCATGGGTGGTTAGCGATTCGCTACCCGATGTGCATTGCCCCACACCTGCACAATCGTACAAGACCCCAGCAGACAACCGGTGCAGACTCAGTTAACGTGTTTCCACTTCCTTTTGTGACAAGTCACCATGGGCAACCCCATCCACTCCCTCGACTGGCTGCACCGCGCGCCCCACGCCAGTGGCCTTGACCGTATCGAGGCGTACTTTGCCGGCTTCGCCTTCGACCCTCATCGCCATGACACGTACGCCATAGGGCGCACGTTGTTCGGCGTACAGAGTTTTCATTATCGCGGCGGCACAACCCACAGCCTGCCTGGCACCACCATGGTGATCCACCCGGATGAAACCCATGACGGTCGCGCTGGCAGCGACGAAGGCTTCAAGTACCGGATGATCTATGTGGAGCCGGCGCTGATCCAGCAGATCCTTGGTGGGCAGCCGTTGCCGTTTATCCCCGGCGGCTTGTCCACCGACCCACGGCTGCACCGCGCCAGCGAAGTGTTGCTGCAGAGCCTGGATTGCCCGATAGACCCGATGCAAGAACAAGACGCTATGTTCGACCTGGCCCACGCGCTGAGCGCTGCGTCCGGGGCCCTCATTCGCCGTAAATCCTTCGACTACGTCGCGGCCGAACGCGCCCGTGAATTCATCCACAGCGCCCTGGGCCGCAGCATCACCCTGAATGAAATTGCCGACCATGCCGGCCGCGACCGCTGGGCGTTATCGCGGGATTTTCGTCTGTTGTTCGGCACCAGCCCCTACCGCTACCTGACCATGCGCCGGCTGGACCTGGTGCGCCACTTATTGGCCCAGGGCCAATCGTTGGTGGATGCGGCGATGACCGCAGGCTTCACCGACCAAAGCCACATGACCCGCCAATTTCGCAGCACCTACGGCATGCCGCCATCGCGTTGGGTGAAAATGCTCGGACGCTGAGTACTGGGTTGGACTGTGGGAGCTGGCTTGCCTGCGATGCAGACACCTCGGTACATCAGGTACACCGAGGTGATGCCATCGCAGGCAAGCCAGTTCCCACAGTTGATCTTCGTGGCTTTGCGCCTCTGTCAGAGCTGGCGCCCGACAATCGGTTGGCCAATGGCCAGGAAATTCCCGCCCGCCACATGGTGCAACGTGCGCAGTTCATCATGCCCTTCAAAATGCCAGCGGCCCTCGCTGAATACCCGCTCATCAGCATAGGCCGCGACCACTTCGCCCAGGAACAGGTCATAGGCCTGCTGATTATGCGGCTCGGGCAGCAAGCGGCATTCCAGCCAGGCCACGCAGCCTTCCAGCATCGGCGCCTCGGTGTGCTCACCGCTGAAAGAGTGCAGGCCGTAGGCTGCGAATTTGTCGGTTTCAACGCCGCGGGTATTGCCCACCGTCTGCACCAGATCAGCCTGCACAACACAAGGCACCTGCAGCACAAAAGTGCCGGCGCCTTCAAGTAGCTGGCGGGTCCAGGTGGCCTTGTCGAGCACCACCGCGACTTTCGGTGGTTCGAAATCCAACGGCATGGCCCAGGCAGCGGCCATGATATTGCGCTGGCCGTTGTGGGCTGCACTCACCAACACGGTCGGCCCGTGGTTGAGCAAACGGTAAGCCTTGGACAGTGGTACGGGGCGACGGAACGTAGGGCTCATGGTCGATCAGCTCTGCAAGCGATAAAAGACCTACGATACCTCAAGCACAAGCCCGACAGGTCAGCTCGACAGCTGATTGGCAAACTGCCCGACCGCACTCACTACTTTTTGCGCACCGTCCTGAATCTCGACGATCACGGTACCCGCCTCCGCCGCCAGGGCCAGGCCCTGCTCGGCTTGCGCACGACCGTCGGCCATCAAGGCCACCGCGTCGCGGGCCATGTCCTGGTTCTGGCGCACTACACCGACAATTTCCTCGGTGGCTTTGCTGGTACGTGACGCCAATTGCCGTACTTCATCGGCCACCACCGCAAAGCCACGCCCCTGCTCACCGGCACGCGCCGCTTCGATGGCGGCGTTGAGCGCCAAAAGGTTGGTTTGCTCGGCAATGCCGCTGATGGTCTTGACGATGCTGCCGATCACTTGGGACTGGGCATTCAACGCCTCGATGCCTTCACCGGCCTGCTGCATGTGCTGGGCCAGGTCGCGCATCACGTCCACGGCCTGGGTGACCACAGTGGTACCGCGCTGGGCGCTGTCGTCGGTTTGCAACGAGGTGCTGTAGGCAATATTGGCGGCCTCGGCCACCGCCTGCTCGCGGTTGACCTGGTCGGTAATGACCGTGGCGAACTTGACCACTTTGTACAACCGCTCATTGGCGTCCAGCACCGGGTTGTAGGTGGCCTCCAACCACACCAGGCGGCCGTGGCTGTCCACGCGTTTGAAGCGCGCGGCGACGAACTCACCGGCGTTCAGGCGCTTCCAGAACTGTTGGTATTCGGCACTGTTGTATTCCTGTGGTTCACAGAACATACTGTGATGTTTGCCTTCGATCTGCGCCAGACTGTAACCCATGGCGCCGAGGAAGCGGTCATTGGCGGTGAGTACATGCCCCTCCAGATCGAACTCGATCAACGCGGTAGAACGCATCAGCGCGGTGATCAGGTTTTCATGTTCACGCGAACTCTCGATGGTGCGAGTAAGGTCGCTGGAGAACATCGAAAACTGCTTGATGCGCCCCTCCGAACTGCGCACCGGCTGCACGATTGAGCGCAACCAGGCTTCCTTGCCATTGCCGCGCATAAGGCGCACGGCGCCGGCAAAGTGTTCGCCGCGGGCCAGCGCGTGCTTGAAGCGCAGCTGGAACTCGTCCTGGCGCACGTGGGCCGGCACCAGGTCTTCGATCGCGCGCCCGACAATCTCGCCCAGCGAGTAAGCCAGCTCCTGCAGGAAGTTGGCATTGGCCCACTCCACACGGCCTTCAGGGTCCAGTGTCAGGCAGAGCATTTCGCTTTCCAGGCTCTCTTTCACCTGGAGCAAGCTCGACAATTCTTCGCGCAGAGCGGTCAGCTCCTGCTTCAGGCGGGTATTGAACATGGGGCACCGTTAGGCAAGTGAGGTAGGTGTACTCACTTGCATCGGCGCTGCCGGGGTTTTCTGAAGAGCGCTTGAGCCCTGGGCCGAACTATATTTTCAACCGCCATTGTTACGGCATACGCCCATGACCTGATATTCCAGGGTATTGAGCTTGCCGCTGGAGTCTTCGTAGGTCATGCGCGACGGTACGGCGTTGCACGAGCGGATCGGCGGCGTCACGTTGACGACCTTGGCAATGTCCAGGTCCATGCCATAGCGGTACGCCTGGACCTCAGGCACCGGCTTGCCTTTTTTGATGGCGTACGCGGCCATGGCTTTCTCATTGCGCTCCATCATCAGGGCAAAGGTGCGGTCCCCACCCCCTTCGGCCAGTGCGCCAAATGACAACACAGCCGTTAATACAGCCAAACCTGCTTTATAAAAGTTCATCGCGGTTTCCTCGACTGAAAAGTTCAGTGTCGAGATTAACCAACCCACCCTGACGGCAGGTTCACCAGAACATTACTTATTTGTTAGATGGTCGTTAGTTTCCAGAATTGTAATGTGCAAGCCATGCAGTTGTTATCCGCCATTTGCAACTATCAGCCAGGGCCAGATCAATAAAAACGCCCGCCTCTATAAGAAGCCGATAACTGCCATCACCGAGGAGCGCATCATGAGCATTCGTCATTACACCCTTCCCTTTTCACTGATGGCTGCACTGCCCATGGCCGCCATGGCAGTGGAGGACAAGCCCGAGGGTTTTATAGAGGGCAGCCGCATCAACGTGCTGGCACGCAACTTCTACTTCAACCGCGATGACCGCAAAGGCCAGTCCAGCCCCACTGGCAATGGTTACTCCGAAGCCTGGGCCCAGGGTTTCATCGGCAAATTCGAATCCGGTTTTACCCAGGGCACCGTGGGTTTTGGCCTGGACGCATTCGCCATGTACGGCCTCACACTTGACTCGGGCAGCGGCCGCAGCGGCGGCAAAGGCTCGTTCGGCGTGCTGCCGGTGAACAGCGACAACCAGCCGGAAAACAGCTACAGCAAAATCGGCGGCGCGGCGAAACTGCGCGTGCTGGACACCGTGATCAAGGCCGGCGACGTGTTCCCACTTACGCCGGTGGTGGCCTACGGCGACTCTCGCCTGTTGCCCGAGAGCTTTCGCGGCGTCACCCTGCAAAACACCAGTCTGGAAGGCTTGAGCCTGCAAGGCGGGCGCCTGAGCGGCATGAGCCAGCCCAGTGAAAGCGGCATGAACAAAGGCTTTGCCACCTTCTATGCAGGCAAGGTCGACTCGCCCTGGATCGCCTACTTCGGCGGTGACTACCAGCTCAACAGCCATCTGGGCTTTAGCCTGTACAGCAGCCGCTTGAAGGACGCCTGGGATCAGTACTACTTCGGCAGCAATGCCAATTACGCATTGACCGACGACGTGTCATTGTTCGGTGACTTCAACTACTACAAGGCCGTGGACGAAGGCCAGAAACGGCTCGGCGAGTTCGACAACAACATCTGGAGCGCCAGGCTCGGGGTCAAGGTCGGTGCCCACAGCGTGGCCGTGTCGCACCAGCGTAACAACGGCGACGATGACTTCGACTACCTGCGCCAATCAGACTCGATCTTCCTCAATAACTCCATCCAGTACAGCGACTTCAACGCGCCCAAGGAGCGCTCATGGATGGTGCGCTACGACCTGGACATGCAAGCGTTCGGCATTCCCGGCTTGTCGTTCATGACCCGCTACGGCAAAGGCACCGGCGCCGACTATAGCAACGCCAATGCCGTGTATATGCGCCGCGATGCAGCGGGTAACCCCTTGACCGATCAACGCCGCTGGGAACGGGATATCGAGGCCAAATACGTGGTGCAAAGTGGGCGTTTGAAGGATTTGTCCCTGCGCTTGCGCCAGGCCACCGTGCGCTCCAGTGCGTTTGAATCAGACCTGGAAGAAGTTCGTCTGATTGCCGAATACCCATTGGTCGTGCTGTAGCCCTTACATTCGCTCGCGATTAACTAACACCTGTTCACAAATAGCCAGTTATCAAAATTGTAATATTGGCCTCAGCTTCTCGTTAAGTGGAACTTTCTATACTCGCTTCAACTTATTCACCCGAGCACATTCATCTCTGAAGCTTTTGTGTAGCTCCTTTGGAAAGAGATGAATTTTTAACGCCCCGCTTGGGGCGTTTTTTTTGCCTGCGACACATGCGACCGACGGTCGCAGTTGACCCTAAAGCTACTTTAGCCTTCAGACTTTTCCCACTTCCGAACCCGCCGCCATAGGGACATGGGCGCCTTCTCTCCCCTAATTCAAGAGGTAACCCCCATGCGTATTCTTGTGGTTGAAGACGAGCAGAAAACCGCCGACTACCTGCAACAGGGCCTGAACGAAAGTGGCTACGTGGTCGACTGCGCCGCCAATGGTATCGACGGCCTGCACCTGGCCGGGCAACACGCCTATGAACTGGTGATTCTGGACGTGAACCTGCCGGGCAAGGATGGCTGGCAAGTACTGGAAGAATTGCGCCGCAACGGCACCCAGCGCGTGATGATGCTCACCGCCCGTGGCCGGCTGGCTGACAAGATCAAGGGCCTGGACATGGGCGCCGACGATTATCTGGTCAAGCCGTTCGAGTTTCCCGAACTGCTGGCCCGCGTGCGCACCCTGATGCGTCGCAGCGAGCACATTCCACAGCCGGAAGTGTTCCGCGTCTCGGACCTGGAACTGGACCCGCGCCGCCACCGCGCTTATCGCGGCACCCGGCGCATCGACCTGACCACCAAGGAGTTCGCACTGTTGCAAGTGCTCATGCGCCAGGCCGGCGAAGTGCTGACCCGCACACAGATTATTTCCCTGGTGTGGGACATGAATTTCGACTGCGACACCAACGTGGTCGAAGTCTCCATCAGCCGCCTGCGCGCCAAGGTGGATGACCAGAGCGAGGTCAAGCTGATCCACACTATTCGCGGCGTAGGCTACGTGCTGGAAGCGCGCCCATGAAGACCGGCAGCCTGTCGATGCGCCTGGGCCTGACGGTCAGCCTGATGGGCGCGGGTCTGGTGTTGCTGCTGGCGACCCTGGCCTACCTGGCCCTCACCCATGAGCTGGAAAAACTCGCGCGAAAAAACCTGGAAAGCAAGATGGAACAGATCCAGCACAGCCTGGCCCTGGGCCTGGACGCCCATGCCATCCGCGCCCGCCCGCACTCGCTGATGGACCTGGTGATCGGCCACGACAATTTCCACCTGACCATCGTCGGCACCGCGCCCGATAACAGTGTGCTGCTGAACGTCGGCAGCAAGCCCCAGGAACCACTGCTCACCGACTTCAAGCCACGGGAAACCCTGGGCTACCTCAATTGGGTCGACAGCTACGGCAACCAGGTACTCAGTGCCTCCAGCTTGATGCGCCTGGCCAACGGTGAACGCGTGCGGGTGCTGCTGTCCCTGGACCGCATGGACGACCAGGCATTGCTCAGTGCCTACCTGCGCGCCACGCTGATTGCGCTGCCGCTACTGCTGATACTGATTGGCATGGGCGCCTGGTGGCTGGTGCAACGGGGCCTGGCGCCGTTGAAGCAGTTCAGCCAGGTGGCGGCGAAAGTCACCACCCAAGACCTCACCCATCGCTTGTCTGTGGACAACCTGCCCCACGAACTGGGTGAACTGGCCCACGGCATCAACGTGATGCTCGACCGCCTGGATGCCGGTGTGCAGCAACTCTCGCAATTCTCCGATGACCTGGCCCACGAACTGCGCGCGCCCTTGACCAACCTGATGGGCAAGGCCCAGTTGACCCTGTCGCGACAGCGCCCGCCGCAGGAATACAAGGCGGTGCTGGAATCCAACACCGAAGAACTCGAGCGCCTGGCGCGAATTGTCAGCGACATGCTGTTTCTGGCGCAGGTCAGCCATCCGGCGGCGCGGGCCTCATTCACCGAGGTGTCCCTGGCGCAGGAAGCCCAGCGGGTAATGGAGTTGTTTGCCCTGAGCGCCGAAGATAAAGGCGTCACCCTGAGCCTGCGCGGCGATGCCTGGGTGACCGGCGACCGACTGATGATCCAGCGGGCGATTTCCAACTTGTTGTCCAATGCCATTCGCCACACACCCGAGGCCTCTACCGTGTTGCTGTTGGTGGAGACCTACGAGCAGAGCGTATCGCTGTCGGTGGGCAACCCGGGGCGAGGCATTGAAGCGCACCACCTGCCGCACCTGTTCGAACGTTTCTACCGCGCCGACAGCAGCCGTACCCGTGCAGAGGGCGGCACCGGGCTGGGGCTGGCCATCGTGAAATCGATCATGCATTTGCATCAGGGGCATGCTCATGTCACCAGCCAGCCTGGGCGTTTTACGCGGTTCAGCCTGGTGTTTCCTTCAAAGCCAGCCTAGGCCCAATGTAGGAGCGAGCTTGCTCGCGAAAAACGTCAACGATAACGCGTGTTTCCTGAATAAACGCGGCGCCTGTGGTTTTTTCGCGAGCAAGCTCGCTCCTACAGAGGGTAAGCCCGCACATTGCGGCGTTTTCACGGTTGTCAGGCAGCCTCTTCATCGCGGCGATGAGCCCATTGGTACAACGCCGGCAGCACCAGCAAGGTCAGCAAAGTCGAAGAAATAATCCCGCCAATCACCACCGTCGCCAATGGACGCTGCACTTCGGCGCCGGTGCCGGTGGCGAGTGCCATGGGGATAAACCCGAGGGACGCCACCAGCGCGGTCATCAGTACCGGGCGCAAGCGGGTCAACGCGCCTTCGTGGATCGCCACCGATAACGAGCGGCCTTCCTCGCGCAGGTTTCGGATGAAGGCGATCATCACCAGGCCATTAAGCACCGCGACGCCCGACAAGGCGATAAAGCCCACACCCGCCGAAATCGACAGCGGAATATCACGCAGCCACAAGGCCATGATCCCGCCGGTGAGCGCGAAGGGGATGCCGGTAAACACCAGCAGGCCGTCCTTGAGGTTGTTGAACATCATGAACAGCAACCCGAACACCAACAGCAACGCTACCGGCACCACGATGCGCAAGCGTTCGGAAGCCTCCTTCAACTGTTCGAACTGGCCGCCCCAGGTGGTCCAGTAACCGGCAGGGACTTTCACCTGGGTAGTGATGGCGGCTTCGGCCTCCTCGACAAACGAGCCGATATCGCGCCCGCGCACGTTGGCGCTGACGATCACCAGGCGCTTGCCGTTCTCGCGGCTGATCTGGTTGGGGCCCAACACCAGGTCGAGGCTGGCAACCTGGGACAAGGCGATAAAGCCCAACTGCCCCGAGGTACTACTCGCCAGCGCCGGCACCGGGATCAACAGCCGTGACAAGCCGTCGATATCGGTGCGCAACGTGTCGGACAAGCGCACCACCATGTCAAAACGCCGATCACCCTCGTACAGCGTACCGGCCTGGCGCCCACCGACAGCGACGGCGATGGTGTCCTGCACATCACCCACATTCAGGCCGAAGCGAGCGGCCTTGTCGCGGTCGATATTGATGGTCAGCACCGGCAGGCCGGAGGTCTGTTCCACCTTCACTTCCGAGGCGCCGTTGAGCTTCTGCAAGGTCTCGGCGATTTCCCCGGCAGTCTGGTTGAGCACCGCCATATCATCGCCGAACACCTTCACCGCCACATCGCTGCGCACTCCGGAAATCAGCTCGTTGAAGCGCAACTGGATCGGCTGCGAGAGCTCATACACGCTGCCCGGCACAATCGCGCTGGCCCGTTGGATATCGGCGATGATTGCCTCGCGGGACTTCTTCGGGTTCGGCCATTGGTCCTTGGGTTTGAGCATCACGTAGCTGTCGGAAATATTCGGCGGCATCGGGTCGGAGGCGATTTCCGCCGTACCGGTGCGCGCAAACACCCGCTCGATTTCCGGCACTTGGGCCAGTAAGGTTTTTTCCAGTTGCTGCTGCATCTGCACTGATTGGGTCAGGCTGGTGCCAGGCACACGCAGCGCCTGTTGGGCAAAGTCACCTTCGCTGAGGCTGGGGATAAATTCACTGCCCATGCGGCTGGCGACCAACCCCGACACGACGATGGTCAGTGCGGCCAGGCCGAACACCAGGGGCCGACGCACCATCACCCAGTTGAGCACCGGGCCATACACCCGACGCGCACTGCGCATGACGAAGTTTTCTTCTTCCTTGACCTTGCCGGTGACGAACAACGCAATCGCCGCCGGTACGAAGGTCACCGACAGAATCATCGCGCCGAGCAAGGCAATCACCACGGTGAATGCCATGGGGTGGAACATCTTCCCGGCCACGCCCGTGAGAGCGAAGATCGGCAGGTACACCACCATGATGATCAACTGCCCGAAGATCAGCGCGCGTCGTGCCTCCTTGGCCGCGGCGAACACTTCGTGCAGGCGTTCACTGCGGGTCAGCAACCGGCCGTGGCGCTGCTGTGCGTGGGCCAGACGGCGGATGGCGTTCTCGACGATCACCACCGCACCGTCAACGATAATGCCGAAGTCCAGCGCGCCCAGGCTCATCAGGTTGGCGCTGACTTTGTTGGTGAACATGCCGGTGAAGGTGAACAGCATCGCCAGCGGAATCACCATCGCAGTGATCAGCGCTGCACGGATATTACCCAGGAACAGAAACAACACCGCCACCACCAGCAACGCACCTTCGAAGAGGTTTTTCTTCACCGTGGCGATGGCTTTTTCCACCAGGTTGGTGCGGTCGTAAACAGTGACCGCCACCACGCCTTCGGGCAGCGAGCGGTTGATCTCCTCAAGCTTTTTCGCCACCGCCTGGGACACGCTGCGGCTGTTCTCGCCGATCAACATGAACACCGTGCCCAGCACCACCTCACGGCCATTTTCGGTGGCGGCGCCGGTACGCAGCTCACGACCAATGTCGACCTGGGCCACATTGCGCACGCGGATCGGTGTGCCGTCCGAGGTGGTGATGACAATGTTGGCGATGTCGTCGATAGACGCCACCTGGCCCGGCGCGCGGATCAACAACTGTTCGCCGCTGCGCTCGATATAGCCGGCGCCGACGTTGGCGTTGTTGCGCTCCAGCGCCGTGACCAGATCGTTGAGGGTCAGGTTGTAAGCGGCCAGGCGCTTGGGGTCTGGCGCAATCTGATATTCCTTGGCGAAGCCGCCGATGGTATTGATCTCGGCCACGCCTGGCACGTTGCGCAGTTGCGGTTTGATGATCCAGTCCTGGATCACCCGCAGGTCGGTGGGGGTGTAAGGCGTACCGTCCTCTTTGCGCACACCGTCCTCGGCTTCGACGGTCCACAGGAAAATTTCCCCAAGGCCAGTGGAAATCGGCCCCATGGCGGTTTCGATGCCGTCAGGCAATTGCTCACGGGCCACTTGCAGGCGTTCGTTGACCAATTGGCGGGCGAAGAACAGGTCGGTGCCGTCCTTGAAAATCACCGTGACCTGGGACAAACCGGAACGCGACAGCGATCGCGTCTGCTGCAGGCCCGGTAGGCCGGCCATGGCGGTTTCGATGGGAAAGGTGACGCGCTGCTCGGTTTCCAGCGGCGAAAAACCGGCCGCCGCCGAGTTGATCTGCACCTGTACGTTGGTGATGTCAGGCACTGCGTCGATGGGCAGTTTCTGATAGCTGGCGATGCCGACACAGGCCATCAACAGCACCGCCAGCAACACGATGATGCGCTGCTCGATGGCGAATTGGATAAGGCGCTCAAACATGGGGAATCACTCGCAGGATCAATGGGCGTGTTCGGCCGAGCCTTTGCCCAGTTCGGACTTGAGGATGAAGCTGCCAGCCGTCGCCACCTGCGCGCCGGCCTCCAGGCCTTTGCGCACTTCGACGTAGCCGTTTTCACTGACGCCCAGTTCAAGATGGCGGGTGATAAAGCCGTCCTCGGTACGCACAAACACCGAGGGTTTGTCCTCGACGGTCTGGACAGCGGTTTGCGGCACGGTGACCTTGGCCTGGTAGGTGTCGGTGGCCACTTGCACGGCCACAAACAAGCCCGGGCGCCAGGCGTCGTCAGGGTTGGGGACCGTTACGCGCACGGTGGCGGTGCGCGTCTGCTCACCGAGCAAGTTGCCCACATAGGCCACGGTGCCCAGCACTTCGGTGCCCATTTCCGTCGAGCTGACTTTCACCGGTTTGCCCACGCGAACCTTGTTCAAGTCCTTGGGAAATACGCCGAAGGTGACCCACACCTGGGACAGATCCGAGAGGGTAAAGGCATTACTGGTTTCACTGACCACCTCGCCCACCCCCAGGTGTTTTTCCACCACCACACCGGCGAAGGGCGCACGCAGTTCATAACGATTGCCGCCGGCCAATACGGCGCTGCCGCTGAGCGCAGTCATTTTTTGCCGCGCATTGTTCAGGGCGATTTCGGCTTCTTGCAGGGTTTGCCGCGCCAGCAGGTAATCCTGTTCGGCAGAGATTTTGTCCTGCCACAACTGACGCTCGCGCTGGAAGGTGGTACGCGCCAGTTCGACCCGGCGCTCACTGGCCGCCAATTCGCTGCGCTGGTCGGAAATCTGCTGGCTGGCGATCACCGCCAACAGCTCACCCTTCTTCACCGACTGGCCCAGGTTGACCTTCACCGCCTCCACCACGCCTGCCGCACGGGGCACGATATGGGAGGTACGGTCTTCATCAAAACGCACTTCGCCCGGCAGCGTCAGCACGGTGCTGATGGCACGCGGTTGCGCCTGGGCCAACTGGATGCCGGCGGCTTGAATCTGCTGCTCGGTGAGTTCGAGCTTGCCTTCTTCTTCCTCGGCGTGGGCGAAGCCGGAAAGCATCAGGCCCAGGGCGACGGCGAGCGCCATGCCATGTTTTTTGTTCATCAGGAGACTCCAGGAAAAATCAAAAGCGGGCGAGGTCGCCGTAAATGCGTTCGATGCGTACCCAGGCCTCGGTGGCCTGGGCGGTGGCCGCAAGGTATTGGGTGCGGGCCGCGATCAAGGTGCGCTGGGCGTCGAGCACGTCGAGGAAGTTGAACTTGCCCATCTCGAAGCCACGGGTGGCGCTGTCTACCGCACTTTGTGCGGCGGGCAGGATCTGCTGGTTGAACGCGCGCACTTCGGTATTTGCCGTTTGCCACAGGTCCAGGGCCTGGCGGGTTTCGGTGCGCAGGCGCAGCTCGGCGGCGTTGCGCAGGTCGCGGGCCTGGTCGGCGCGTCGAGTGGCCGCGAGGATGTTGCCCTGGTTGCGGTTGAACAGCGGGATCGGCATCGACACGCCCACCAGGTTCACCCGTTCGCGCACACTGGCGTCGTATTGGCTGCCGATCGACACGTCCAGGTCAGGAATGCGCTGGGCTTTTTCCAGGCCCACGCTGGCTTCGTTCTGCACAATGCTGAGTTCGGCCAGGCGCAATTCGGCAGTTTGCTCAAGGCGTGCCAGCAATGGCGCGGCGGCGGGTAACGCCGGTACCGAGGTGCTTGGCGTGGCGACGGCCTGGAAGTCGGTGGCGGCGCTGCCGGTACTGGTGGCGAGGCGACGGTAGGCGTCAGTGAGGCCAATCTGTGCGCGGTTCAATTCCAGACGGATTTCCGACACCTGCACCTGGGCGCGAGTGGCTTCCACCGGCGACGACTTGCCAGCGGTGACGCGCCCATTGGCGACCACTAGCCCGCGCTCGGCAAGCGTCATGGAGCGTTGCGCCAGGTCAAGGCGTTCCTGGGCGCGCAGGGCGCCGTAGTAGCTGTCGATGACCTCGGCACGCAACTGGTTGCGACGCTGCTCCAGGGTCAGCGCGGCGGCATCCTGGGCGCGGGTGGCCACCTCGATGCGTGCACCGCGCTTGCCGCCCAGTTCAAGAGTCTGGCTGAGTTTGATGCTGGTGGTGCGGCTGTTGCGGCGGGTGTCTTCGGCGTCCCAGGAGGCCACCGGGTTGGGGATCAGGCCGGCCTGTTGCCGGCCGCCTTGGGCGATGTCGATTTCCCATTGTGCGGCCGCCAGGTCCGGGTTGTTGGCGAAGGCGGTTTGCAAGGCTGCATCGAGGGTGAGGGGTTGTGCCTGGGCGGCGTTTGCGGATATCCACACTACCAGTGCCGCCGCCCCCAACAGTGTTCTAACGAAAATTGCCATAACGAGAGTTCCACGCCCATGAAGTCGCTGAGGTTTCCCAGCGGGGGCAATGTAGCTTTCGGTACTTATCAGGGCCGTGGGCGAAAGATTACAAATCCGTTAGCCAGGCTCAGGCATGCACTTCGTCGTGATCGTCATGTTGAAAACCCTCGCCCTCGACCTGGATCGTGGCGTGGGAAATATCGAACTGTTCGTGCAGTAACTCCGTCACTCGGCTGAGGATCTGTTGCTCAGTGCCCTGGGACGCATCCGCGACCAGATGCGTACTCAGCACGTTCTTGCCACTGGTGAGGGCCCAGATATGCAGATCGTGCACGTCCCTGACCCCCGGCACGCTGCGGATGGCCTGCTCCACCCGCTCGATGTCCACACCCTCCGGCACACCTTGCAGCAGGATGTTCATGCTCGCCTTAAGCAACGTCCAGGTGCGCGGCAATACCCAAAAGCCGATGGCGGCCGCGACCACGGAGTCAACCCAACCCCAGCCAGTGAACATGATCACCAGCGCGGCAATGATCACGCCGACGGAGCCCAGCATGTCGCTCCAGACTTCCAGGTAGGCGCCCTTGACGTTAAGGCTCTCGCCACTGGCAGCGCTGAGCAGACGCATGGAGATCAGGTTGACCACCAGCCCCAGCAGCGCAATCACCAGCATGCCGGTGGACTGGATTTCGGCGGGCGCCTGCAGCCTCTGGTAAGCCTCGTACAAGATGTAGAACGCCACGGCGAACAACAGCAATGCGTTGAAGGCGGCCGCCAGGATCTCGAAGCGCGCATAACCGAAGGTACGCTTGCGGTCTGCCGGGCGCTTGGCGACTTGGATCGCCACCAGGGAAATCGCCAGGGCCAGGGCGTCGGTCATCATGTGCGCCGCGTCCGACAACAGCGCCAGGCTGCCGGTGATAAAAGCGCCGATGACTTCGGCCAGCATGAAGCTGCCGGTCAGCCCCAGTGCGATCCATAACTTGCGTTCGTGGCCGGCGCGTACTTGGGCGTGGCTGTGTCCTGCGCTCATGAAATGTCCTCGTGGGTTGGGATGGGGCGGATCATAGAGCTATAGGCCAGATCCACTGGCATGGTTTGCAAAATTGTCATCTGAGCGCCAGAGGGTCGTTAGCTTCGGGCGCACCAAAATCGTTCATGCACGCGTTGGGGAAGATGTATCAGGTAAGCTTTTTGGGCCGAAACAAAAAGAAACATATTAGCCAACCTGCTCGATAAGGAGTTCCGTCTTGGAGTTATCGACTGCCGCGTGGATGGTTCACGACACCCGCCTCATGCTCTGCGTGCTGTTGGCGATCGCCAGCATCATTGTGCTGATCAGCGCGACCAAACTGCCACCCTTCCTGTCGATTCTGATCGGCACCTTTATCGCCGGGGTCGGCGCCGGCCTGCCACCGGAAGAAGTGGCAAAGGCTTTCAGCAAAGGCGCCGGGACGATTCTCGGGGAAGCCGGGATCATCATTGCCCTGGGTGCGATGCTCGGCGCGCTGATGGCCGAATCCGGCGCGGCCGACCGTATTGCCACCACGTTGCTCGGGCTGGGCAAAGGCAAGTCATTGCCCTGGGTGATGGCGTTGGTCGCCATGGTGATCGGCCTGCCGCTGTTCTTCGAAGTGGGCCTGGTGATGATGGTGCCGATCATCTTTGTGATGGCCAAGCGTTCGAACCAGCCGTTGCTGAAGATCGCCATCCCTGCACTGGCGGGCATGACCACCTTGCATGCCTTGATGCCACCTCACCCTGGGCCGCTGATTGCCGTAGGCGCATTGCACGCCGACCTGGGCCTGACCATGTTGCTGGGCTTTTGCCTGGCGGTGCCGGCAGTGATCCTGGCCGGGCCGCTGTATGGCAACTGGCTGTCCAAGCGCCTGCACGTGGATGAGCCGGCCGATATCGGCGCCTTGTTCAGCGCACCGCCCAAGGCCCCGCGCCAGCCGAGCTTCGGTGTGTCGCTGCTGATCATTCTGTTGCCGGTAATCCTGATGCTCGGCAGCACCTTGGCTAAAGTCGCGTTGGCGCCGGAAAGCACCCTCGCCCTGACCTTGAAATTCCTCGGTGAACCGCTGGTCGCCCTCGGCCTGGCCGTAATCGCCGCGGTCGTCTGCCTGGGTTGGGCGGCGGGCATGCCACGCGCCGACGTCGGCAACACCCTGCGCAAAGCCCTGGCGCCCATCGCCGTACTACTGCTGACTATCGGCGCCGGCGGCGGCCTCAAGCAAACCCTGCTGGACGCCGGCGTCAGCCAGACCATCAGCAAAGTCGCCGAAGGCGCGCACATGCCCTACCTGCTGCTGGCCTGGCTGATCGCCGTGGCCCTGCGCCAGGCCACCGGCTCGGCCACCGTCGCCACCACCACAACCGCCGGCATCCTCGCGCCGATGATGGCCGGGTTGGCGGCAACGCAAAGCTCATTGGTCGCCCTGGCCATCGGCGCCGGCTCGGTGTTCTTCTGCCACGTCAATGACGCCGGGTTCTGGATGGTGCGTGAGTACTTTGGCTTGCAGTTGAAACAGACGATCTGGGTGTGGTCGGTGTTGCAGACGATTGTTTCGGTGGTTGGGCTTGTGGGTACGTTGCTGCTCTGGCATTGCTGATCTGGTTCGTCGACCACACCTGCACAAATGATGCACTGAGAAAAACGGCCTTACGGGTACAGCCGCGTATCCTTAAGACGCAACAGGTAAGACAAAAATAGATAAACTCATTCTCCCTCCTTCCCCACAGATGAATTACCATCCAAGAGTTAAGGACAACCAAGTGATGCGACTAAATGGCGACTAAAGCACCTCCGGTTCACGAACTAGAATTTTTGAAATTTTCCGCCAATCATCTGGAGTTGAGTCGAAAGCTCACAACCTTAGGATGCACAACACCGGAGCTTGGGTTCTATGCGCAGCACGTCTGTGTGGCGTGGTTTCGATTAGGAGAGCAACACCTCTCTGAAGCAAAAAAAATCCAAGCGGCGGGGTGCATCCGAGCGGTATTTTCCCGTGCATACTATGCTGCTTATAACGCGTCGAAAGGAATGCGCTATATGACGCAAGGATTCGTTAGCCTAAAAGGTGACGATCACGGAAAGGCCTCCTCTGAGCTGCCGGGTGATTTCCCAGAGGTAGTTACATGGGCCGGGCGCTTATCACTTCTTTATGAGCATCGATTACGCGCCGACTATGACAATTGGTCAAGTACACAAGCTGACTTCACATTGAAACCAGCAGCCGCCATCGTTGAAGCCGAAGAATTTATAGCGGCTGCACGTTCCTACTTAAATTCAAAGTGTAATATCGGCCTATGAACATCGAAATCAATGAACAGAGAGACATCCACGAAGCAATAATTGCCTTCGAACGAGAGATAGGTGTTACCGGCGTTCCATGCACTAGAACTCAAGTGGGAAATCAAGAGTTTCTTAAATTTTCTGTAGGGCGCGACGCCCCACTCTACAGATATGCTCTATATGAAAGCCAGAGAAAACTAGAAAAAGAAAATACGTTCAAAGGAGCTATGGCGCTTGCGCCAATAAAACCAAAAAACTTCCCGGCATCCATCGAAGCTAGTGCCCTTCTTATATTGCTGACGCGTTCTACACGCGAAGTTTCCCAAGGTAGTTCTTCACGGGGTTATGCAGTTCCATACGTGCCTTTCCAAAAACGTGAGGATCACCAACTCGCTCAACCTGCCTCTCATATTGTCAGAGGACGGAGAGGAGTTGGAAAATCCACGCTTATAAGACGTGCAACTGAACTATTAGCTGAAACGCCTGCCATAGTAACTGTTTTAGACATGCAGTCTTACTCCACACTAACCGGAGACGATCTCATCAGAGAAGTCGCATACGACATGTGCACATCTCTAGCTGCTGCATGCGAAGCAATTAATAGCGATAAAGAATCTTTAAAACTCACACAAAAATTACTCACAGTCGCATCTGAAATTTCATCGAGCGTTATTTCAATTGATCGAGCCCCGATCTCGATTAAAAGAATTCTGGCAGACATAACGAAAATCACAAGAAGCAATGCCTTTGTTTTCCTTGATGACTTTCACCTTATAGACCAAAAATCTCAACCCGAACTATTGCACTCTGTCAATGCAGCTCTAAAAGGAGCAAATGGATGGTTAAAGGTCGCTGGGCTTAGCTCACTTCTTAATGTCTATTCACCTAAAACCAGGAAAGGCCTACAGATACCAGGAGATGCGCAATACATTTCCTTGGATTTAACGCTTGAAAATCCTGAAGCTGCGGAGGCACATCTAAGAGCAATCCTAGATAGCTTCTTGAACTCCGTCGGTTACTCTCTCACAAGCGCAGTGATTCCCGAATCCGCATTTCGTCGATTGGCTTGGGCAAATGCCGGCGTACCGAGAGATTTTTTACAAATGTTTGGCCGCTCGCTGGAGCAT
This sequence comes from Pseudomonas sp. NFPP02, assembly GCF_900119355.1. Lineage (NCBI taxonomy): Bacteria > Pseudomonadati > Pseudomonadota > Gammaproteobacteria > Pseudomonadales > Pseudomonadaceae > Pseudomonas > Pseudomonas sp. NFPP02. The sequence goes on along the minus strand of NZ_FPJI01000006.1, from coordinate 19,290 downwards.
GCAACACGCACCCGACATGCCACGATTACTTTATCTGATGTAAACGTAGCTATTGGAGAATTCGGCCAACAGAAAATGGATGATTTGCAACGCGACGCGCGCAACGAAGCTGGCATGCTCCGCGAAATGCTGAACAAGTTAGAAGAACTTTGCTTAGACGACAAAAAAATTAACGCTTTTTTAATTAGAAGTGACGAGTCAGAGGAGCGCTCGCTCGTAAAAGTACTGAGTGACTTACGCATGGTTCATCTAATACACCAGTCAATTACGCCACGTAAAGCTGGCGAACGCTTTGAGGCATTCATATTGGATTACTCACTATTTACAGGCTTTCGCCGAAGACCAAACGTAAAAGAAATGATACCAAAAGAGCTTCAGTTTAAAGCCTCAGAACTCAGAGCGCTCCCAAAAGTATCGGAAGGATTTCTCTGCCAAATACCCACAAAGGAAGAAAAGTAGTAGCCAACCTAGTGGTAGAGATTAAAAACCTCTACCACACTGCCCCCCCCCAGCAATGCCTTACTCTTGAGCAACTGATACGCAAAGCACCAAAGCATGCTTTCCTACAACTTACACCTGGAACTCAACGTAACGAGAGCCTCTGATAACGCATCACACTCGCCACCCCCACCGCCCCCATCACCACGCAATACCCCACACAGATCCACGGGCTGGTCGGCATCAGCGCGATCAACAGCAGCGGTGTGGTACTCGCCCACAGCGCGTAGGCAATGTTGTAGGTGAAGGAGATCCCCGACACCCGCACCTGCGCCGGGAACAGGCCCACCATCACCGACGGCACCGCGCCCACCACGCCGCAACTCAGGCCCGCCACGGCATACGCCGCGCCGAGCCACACACCGCCGGCGATCAGGCTGGCGTACAGCAGCGCAATGCCCACCGGCAGCAACAGGCTGTAGACCAATACCGCGCGCCATGCGCCGATGCGGTCCACCAGCAGGCCGGCGAGCACGCAGCCAATATTCAGGAAGACGATGCCCAGGGCGCTGAGGGCGAAGGTGTGGCTGGGGCTCATGCCGAAGGTTTTCTGCATCATGGTCGGGGTAATGACCACCAGCACTACCACGGCAGACGTCAGCACGCAGGTAAGGATCATCGCCGGCAGCAGCACGGCGCGATGGTCGCGCAGCACGGTGCGCAAGGGCATTTCGGCGGCGGCCTGGCGACGCGCCTGCATCTCCAGGAACACCGGGGTTTCACTGAGCCAGCGGCGCAGCCATACGCCGATCACACCGAATACGCCGCCGAGCAGGAAGGGGAACCGCCAGGCGTAGTCGAGGATTTCGGCAGGGGTGAAGACTTGCGCGAGCAAGGTGGCGGTCAGCGCCCCCAGCAGGTAACCGAAGGTCAGGCCGGCCTGCAAAAACCCCAAGGCATAGCCACGATGGTGACGCGGTGCGTGCTCGGCGACGAAAGTCCAGGCGCTGGGCACTTCGCCGCCCACTGCTGCGCCTTGCAGCACGCGCAACGCCAGCAGGATCAGCGGGGCGAAATAGCCGATTTGCGCGTAGGTCGGCATGACGCCGATCAACAGGCAGGGCAAGGCCATCATCAGGATGCTCAGGCTGAAGACGCGCTTGCGCCCCAGGTGGTCGGCAAAGTGCGCCATCAGGATGCCGCCCAGTGGGCGGGCGAGGTAGCCGGTCACGAAAATGCCGAAGCTTTGCAACAGGCGCAGCCACTCGGGCATTTCCGGCGGGAAGAACAGTTGGCTGAGGGTCAGCGCAAAGAACACGAAGATAATGAAGTCGTAGATTTCCAGGGCGCCGCCGAGGGCGGCCAGGCCCAGGGTTTTGTAGTCGGAGCGGGAAAAACGCTGCGCCCGTGGGGAAAAGGTGGCAGTCATGTGCAGGCTCGGCAGGCAAACAAAATGGCGTGCAGGTTATGAGCTGAGCCCATCGATGGCAATCGTGACGGATATATTTGTTTTACTCATTGATCGTTGAAGATAACAACATTCCCAAATCAATGGCCGTAGAGGAACATGCCGTAAAACTGCCAAACCCCATAATAACTACAAGAGGAAAGACTCGTGGCCGATGCTATCGAAGACAGCCGCTATGCCCGATTTGCCCTGCGTTGCTCCAACTTCGCCGAGCGCTGGTTTCCTGACTCCTGGGTGTTTGCCGCCCTCGCCGTGATCATCGTCGCCGTCGCGACCCTGGGCATGGGCGCCGCACCGGCCGAAGCGGCCAAGGCATTTGGCGATGGGTTCTGGAGCCTGATCCCGTTCACCATGCAGATGGCCTTTGTGGTGATCGGCGGTTACGTGGTCGCCAGCTCACCGCCGGCAGTGAAGTTGATCGACCGCCTGGCGCGCATTCCCAAGAATGGCCGTTCGGCTGTGGCCTGGGTGGCGTTGATTTCCATGGTGGCGTCGTTGCTTAACTGGGGCCTGTCCCTGGTGTTCGGCGGTTTGCTGGTGCGGGCATTGGCCCGGCGCACGGATTTGCGCATGGACTACCGTGCCGCTGGCGCTGCAGCGTACCTGGGCCTGGGGGCCGTATGGGCGCTGGGGCTGTCGTCGTCGGCCGCGCAGTTGCAGGCCAACCCGGCCAGCTTGCCGCCGTCGATTCTGTCGATCACTGGGATGATCCCGTTCACCGAGACCATTTTTTTGTGGCAATCCGGCGTGCTGTTGCTGGCGCTGATCGTAGTGTCGCTGATCATCGCCTACGCCACCGCGCCTGGCCCCAACAGCGCCCGGGATGCCAAGGCCTGCGGCATTGACCCGGCCTTCAACCTGCCCAAGCCGCAGGCGCCGACGCGCCCCGGTGAATGGCTGGAACACAGCCCGTTGCTGACGATTCTGCTGGCGTTGCTGGCGGCCGGCTGGCTGTTCCATGAGTTCTCGACCAAGCCGGCGATCAGCGCCATCTCGGGGCTCAATACCTATAACTTCCTGTTCATCATGGTGGGCGCGCTGCTGCACTGGCGCCCGCGCAGCTTCCTCGATGCCGTGGCCCGTGCGGTGCCGACCACCACCGGCGTGCTGATCCAGTTCCCGCTGTACGGCTCGATTGCCGCACTGATGACGGTGGTCAAGGGCGGCGACGGCCAGACTCTGGCGCACCATATCTCGACGTTCTTCACCTCCATCGCCTCCCACGACACCTACGCCCTGCTGATGGGCGTTTACTCAGCAGTGCTGGGCTTCTTCATCCCCTCAGGTGGCGGCAAGTGGATCATCGAAGCGCCGTATGTGATGCAAGTGGCCAATGATCTGCAATACCACCTGGGCTGGGCGGTGCAGATCTACAACGCCGCCGAGGCGCTGCCGAACTTGATCAACCCGTTTTATATGTTGCCGTTGCTGGGTGTGCTGGGGCTGAAGGCACGGGATTTGATCGGGTTTTCGTTCGTGCAGTTGCTGGTGCATACGCCGCTGGTGTTGTTTCTGCTGTGGGCGTTGGGAACGACGCTGAAGTATTTGCCGCCTGTGATGCCCTGAATAACGGGTGACCGCAACTGTTGGTAAACAGTTGCGGTCAAGGATTTACAGGAAGGCGTGCCAATAGATCAGGTAATGCACTCTGTACAAGGAATATGTGAATGGCGTGCCGCGAAGTCCGGATGCTGATCCATGATTTTCGTCGACACTTCACCAATGATGATCAGGCTCATGACCACAGCTTGTTGTGTTCGCCGGTCCTCCAAAAACTCTTCTTTGCTCAAGCCCTCTACAAAAGTGATCGCGTCAGTGGCCGCTTGCCAGATAATCCCCTAGCCGACTTTCCGTCATACTGGCCGGGCCTCCGCTAGCACTTTATCGCGAAACTTCAAAGGCAAGTCGCCAGGCGTAAGCAGGTCGACATTAACGCCGAGCAAGTCCTCAAGCTCGACCTGCAACCCACCGAGATCAAAGAGCGTTGTGCCCGGCGGCGCGTCTACCAGCAAATCAAGATCACTGCCTTCTTGGTCAGTCCCCATCAGTACCGACCCAAATACTCTGGGATTGGAAATACGGAAACGTCCGACCACTTCTCGTACAGCCGTTCGTTGCAGATCAAGTGCAGTTGAAGGTCTCACGACTCACCTCAGTGATGTGCATTAGAAGGGCAGTCTAGCAGCGCTTGAGCCGTGTAGACACGCCCCGCCCATCACACGCGTGTCTTTGTTCCGTCACATTCCATTGCTACCGTCCTGCGAAATATCTTGCAACATCTCGCCAAGGATTCCTCGCAATGAGTGACGAGCACAACGACCACCCTGCCCACGACTGCGCCCCCAAAACGCCGGTAGACACCAGCCGTCGGCGCTTCCTCGGCGGTGCGGCGGTGTTGGGGGTGGGGGCGACCTTGAGTGCCTGCGGCAATACCAGCGAAGCACCGAACCCACCCGTGGCGCGGCCGCTCACGCCCCAGGAACTGGACAAGGCGCTGCGCGAGCAGGTGAAAACCGTGGTGGTGATTTATGCCGAGAACCGCAGCTTCAACAACCTGTTCGCAGATTTCCCCGGGGTGGAGAAACCGCTGTCGGCGTTAACCGCCAAGGACTTCCAGCAGCGCGACCGCGATGGCAGCGTATTGCCTGCCCTGCCACCGAGCTGGGGCGGTGTGTTGCAGGTCGGCCCACAAACGGTGGACGGGGTGACTTACCCCAGCGAAGTGCAATTCCAGCAAAACCTGCCCAACGCGCCGTTCGCCCTCAAAGGCCCGCAGGGCGAAGACCTGCCATTGAGCCTGGTGACCCGCGACCTATGGCACGTGTTCTACCAGAACCAGATGCAGATCAACGGCGGCAAGAATGATGGTTTTGTCGCCTGGGGCGATTCCGGTGGGCTGGTGATGGGCCATTACGCCCAAAGCCGTTATGCCCTGCGCCTGTGGGACGTGGCCAAGGAGTTTGTGCTGTGCGATAACTTCTTCCAGGGCGCGTTTGGTGGCTCGTTCCTTAACCACCAGTACCTGATCAGCGCCACCGCGCCGTTTTATCCCAATGCCGCGCAGTCGGTGGCCAAGGCGCAGATCGCCACGCTGCAAAGCGATGACCCCAGCGGCACGCGCCTAAAGCCCTTGGACACGTCACCGGCCAGCGCCATGACCGGCCCGCCACAATTCGGCCCCAGCGCATTGACACCCGATGGTTACGGCGTAAACACCCTGGCCCCACCCTACTGGCCCACCTGGATCCGCGACCCGCAAAACCCGGATTATTCCAAGCCCGACCTGCCCAATGTGCTGGTGCCGCAAACCCACGAGCATATTGGCGACAAGCTGTCGAAGAAGAACATCGACTGGGCCTGGTACGCCGGTGCGTGGCAAGCCACCCTGGAGCAGTTCAAGGACTCCGGCGGCATCCCCAAGATTCCGAATTTCCAGTACCACCACCAGCCGTTCAATTACTTCAAGCAGCAAGGGCCGCAAAACCCGGCAGAACGTGCCAGGCGCCTGCGCGACGGCGGTTTGGGCGATGAGTCAAGCACCAACCGGTTCTTCGCCGACGCCCAGGCCGGCAAGCTGCCCGCCGTGAGCTTCTACAAACCCCAGGGCAACTTGAACATGCACGCCGGTTATGCCGACGTGGCCTCGGGCGACCGCCATATCGCCCGCGCCTTGAAGGTGCTGCAAGAAAGCCCGCAGTGGAAAAACATGGTGGTGGTGGTGACCGTGGATGAAAACGGCGGCTGGTGGGACCACGTGGCGCCGCCCCAGGGTGACCGCTGGGGCCCGGGCTCGCGGGTTCCGGCGCTGGTGGTGTCGCCGTTTGCCCGCAAAGGCACGGTGGACCATACGGTGTACGACACGGCATCGATCCTGCGTTTGATCACCCGGGTGTTCCAGTTGGAAACCCTGGACGGCCTCAAGCAGCGCGATGACGCGATGATCGCGCGCGGCCAGAAACCCATGGGCGATCTGAGCAATGCCTTGCAGTTCAGCCTGTAGGGGCTTATCCAATAACGACATGCCGGGCGATTTAACACGCGATTTTCCCGGTCAGCCGCTACTGTGTGCAGGTGGGCTTCCATCCCGCGCAGACGGGCTTCGCTGACAAGGAATCGACTATGTTTAAACCGACCAGGCTGTCCTTCACCCTCGCCGCACTACTGGCGAGTGCGGTCGTACAGGCCGACATCGAGGTGCCACTGGGCAGCACGCAGCGCGTCACCCAGTTGTTCGCGTACCCCAACAACTGCAATGTGATCTGCTTCCGGCCATGGTCACTGGAGCAGACCGCCGAACACTATTTGAACCAGAGCCTGCAACGTGACGGTTACAGCCGGGCCAAGGTCAGTGTGAAGACCCACGACGGTCAGGTCACGGCGACCTTCAGCGGCGTGCCCGACAGTTACGGCCAGCCACTGACCACGCTGCTCAATACCGCCGACCTGGCTTACCAAGGCGCCAGCCAGCTCAACAGCGATGGCAAATGGGCCTACAACTGGTACCTGTTCCTGCCGTTGGGCATGGCCCTGGAAAACCGCAAAAGCATCGAGCTGTTGCACTTCCCTCCGGATTACTCGCTGACCCAGGCCCAGGATTACCTGGAATCGGCCACCACCGACCGCTGGGCCACCTTGTTAAGCGAAAATGGCGTACCGGCCACGGAAACGCCGGCGTACCAGACCATCATCGATATCGCGCCCATCGCTGCGCCGTCCAATGCCGGCAAAGACCTGGAAACCGTCTACGGATATTTCACCGACTACCAGACCCGCATGGTCAAGGAACTGAGCCTGCGCCCTGGCGGCGCATTACCCATGGTGGCCTTCGGCGCGCCAGTGCGTAGCTGGATCAAGCAACAATACGGGCAAACCGTGGGCGTGCTGAGCCTGGCGCAGATCAGCCCGGAGCCTGGCAAAACCGTCGCGGTATTGGGCGCCAACCACCCAAGTTACATTTGGTATGCGGCCAGCCCCGACAGCTATGACGGTGATGAACAAAAGGCTGATGACGCCGGTTTGAAAGTGATGGGCCAGGACTTGAGCGCCGCCTGCTGGCAAGCAGGCATGGGCCAGAAACCCGCCAGCGATGCGAACGTATTGCTCAAGGCCTGCCTGAACACTTGGCAAGTCACGCGCAAGGAGCAGACGTGTGAATTGTTCTACACCTCGGTGCGCCACCTGACGCCCGAGCAGGCCAACGCCAAGTGCGCCACAGCGCCTATCAAAGCGCAGTTGAAACTGTTGAGAAATGCCGCTCCCACGCCCACCGTCATAGCCCCCGCGCTTTAAGGCGAAGAAACCGTTTCTACTGTCAACTTTGACAGTAGAAACCGGATCCCACTTCGGCGAATCTAGGGCCGCGCCCATTTGCTGCAAGACTGGCCGTCACACCCGCAGGTCCATGCAGCCCCGCTCAGGAGAGTGATGAAAACTCGAGCCATGGATAAGGCTGAAACGGCTGTGAATGACTGCCTCTATCCCTTCAAGACGCTGCTCGTGGAACAGGGTTACCCCTCGACCGAGCACTTTGAGGTCAAGCAAGAGGCTGAAGGGGTTGCGGCCAGGGTCACGGCGCGCGTGGCCTTTGAGAGTCGCACGCGCATTGCTAAGGTTTCCGGTTATGCCGTGAGCGAACGGCGCCCGTACACGCTGCAACTGTCACCCCGCATCCACTTGTACGATTGTTGGCTCTGCGGCCTGTTACAGCACTCCTGCAACCCGAACGTGTTTCTAGACACGACGTACCTGGAGCTATGGACGGTGCAACCCATCGGCGCCGGCAGCTTGCTGACGCTGGATTACGCCACCACCGAAGACACACTGGCCCGGCAGTTCGCTTGCCATTGCGGCGAGCTGAACTGCCGGGGCTGGATCACCGGCAGCAAGGAGCCGCTGAACGCCGAAGGCCAGGCCTTCATGGCCTGGTGGCGTGAGCACAAACGACCTTAGGCTTCGCCCAACGGACGCAGGCGGTATTGCGGCGGCAATTGCTCGAAGCCACTGATGGTGGTGTTCAAACTCTTCCAGCGACCGTCCTTGATGCCATAGATGCAGCCATGGATCGACAGGCTCTGCCCACGATGCCAGGCATTTTGCACAATGCTGGTGTGGCCGACGTTGGCCACCTGCTGGATCACGTTGAGCTCGCACATGCGGTCCACACGCTCTTCTTCGGTCGGCAACTGGGCCAGCACATCGCGGTTTTCGTAGTAAAGGTCGCGAATGGTGCGTAGCCAGCCGTCGATCAGGCCGAACTGGCGGTCCTGCATCGACGCACGCACGCCGCCACAGCCGTAGTGACCGGTGACGAGGATGTGTTTGACCTTGAGCACGTCCACCGCGTACTGGATCACCGACAGGCAGTTGAGGTCAGTGTGCAGCACCACGTTGGCCACGTTGCGATGCACAAACAGATCACCGGGCAACATGCCGACGATCTCGTTGGCCGGTACACGGGCATCGGAGCAGCCGATCCACAGGTATTCCGGGGTCTGCTGGCGGGCGAGCTTGGCGAAGAATTCGGGATCTTCCTGTTTGATCGCGTCCGCCCAGCGTTCGTTGTTATCAAGCAGGTCTTGTAGTTCGTTCATCAGGGAAGCCTCAGGAATGATGCGCAGGTTTGTGACTGACAAGCCCTCGTCCGGGTCACGCCAGGCGCTAATTAGCTTGAATTTTTTGGCTGCCATGCCTGTCCACACACTATAAGCCCCACAGTATGAGGATTGGCCATGACTGAATCACGACGTCCCTACGGCGCAACGCAGCCGGAACCGATCGATGACAACGAAGACCGCATGGGTGAGATGCGCGAGCTGGATTTTGACGAGCAGGACCAGACTGCGGAAATCGGCGACGAGCTGCCCCGCCGTGAGCGCGACCATCTGATGCCCGACGAACGGGTGCGCGAAGCCGGGCTGACCGGCGCATCGACGGATGATCATGAATCCACCGACGACGATATGAGCCCGGAGACGCTGATCCGTGAGGACGGCGCGCGGGATGCGCAGGAGGAAGGCGAAGACAATGCCGCCGACTATGACTTGAGCGTCGTGGGAGAGAATGACATTGGTGGCGGGAATGGGTTGGATGAGGCGGAACTGGCTGATCTGGACCCGCTGAACGGCAAGCGCTGACCCTGTGGGAGCTGGCTTGCCTGCGATGGTATCACCGCGGTGTTACTTGAAGACCGAGGTGCCTGCATCGCGGGCAAGCCCGGCTCCCACAGAGGTTCTGCACATAGGGGGCTCTGTATTTAATCGACCAGGGTGCACGCCATCACGACTGCATCTTCGCGGCCACCCACAGCGGGGTAGTAATCCCGGCGACGGCCGATCTCGTTGAAGCCATAACGCTCATACAGGCGAAACGCGCCGGTATTGCTGTCCCGCACTTCGAGGAAGCATTCTCGCGCATTGGCGGCATAGGCACGCGACATCAAATGCTCCAGCAGCGCCAGGCCCAAACCACGGCCCTGGTTTTCCGGCTTCACAGTAATGTTCAGCAAGTGCGCTTCATCGAGAATGATCTGCACCACCCCGTGCCCCACTTGCTGCTCGCCTTCGAACATCAGCCAGATCTGGTACTTGCCCAGCCCGTCGAGAAAAATCCCGCGGGTCCAGGGGTGGCTGAACGCCGCGTATTCGATTTTCAGCACGGCCTCGAGGTCGGCCTCGGTCATCGGGCGAAAGGATAAAGCCTCACTCATCAGTTGTTTTCCAGCGCGCCATCAGCCGGCGCATGGCTTGCCAGACATCAGCCTTACGCTGTGGCTCTTCCATTAATAATTCCAGGCCCGGCAGGGCCCACACCGAACCCAGGCCTTCAACCTGCAGCTCGCGGTACCAGGCCTCGGCGTTTGCTTCACCGGCAAACCGCACAGCGGGCAGGCCGATCAGCCACAGGCACAGGCACACGCAAGGCTCGTCTTCCAGGCGTGCCGAGACAAACCCCTGGACGAAATCTCGTGCGGCCTCGGGGCCCTGGTCCATGGTGCCGCGCACCAGCAGCGGCCAGCGCACCGGCTCACCGACGATTTGCGGGCTGTCGGGCAGGCCGGCGGCGCGCAGCATGTCCTTGAGCAACAGGTAGGCCGGGTCGCGGGACTGGAAACGTTCGCCGGTCGGCAGTTCCACCAGCAACAGGCAACGCCCGGCCCGCAGCAATTGCAGGGCAAAGCGTGGCGGCGGCACGACCGGCGCCTTGGCCACCGGCGCAGCCTCCTCCACCACCTTGGCAGCCTTGGTCACCGGCGCAGGGCGCGGCACTTCGATCTTGGCCCGTTCGACCACCGGGCGCGTCTCAGGGGTGGGCTTGACCACCGCCACGGGCGCGGCCGCTTCTTCCCCCGACGACTCGAACGCCTCATAAGGCTCAAGCGCCTGCAACAACTCGGGCCGCGAAGGCGCGGCAAACGGCAGTTCGGTGCGGGGCAGCCAGTTGACCACCTGCATGGCGGTCAAGTAAGCGCGACGTCGGGACTCGATAAGCACAGCTCGGCCACTTGTGGATAAGTAAAGAGCGGGGATTCTACCGCTGTTCGGCAACAATCGCCCACTGCGCACTGACCGGCTGTGGATAAATCCCGCGCCTGATGCAGTACAATCGCGACTTTTAATCGCCAACCAGCCGGCCATTCCCATGATCGAACCCAAGCGCGTCCTGCGCGCCCTCGCCGAACACTGGGCCTTACTTGAGCCTCTGTGCGAACACTTCGACCAAGGCACCCTGAGCCTGGCCGAGCTGCGCGCACAGTTGGCCGCCCAACAACTGGACAGCACGCCCCAGGACATCACCAGCCTACTGGACGTGTGGATTCGCCTGGATATCCTGGTACCTGTCGCCAAGAGCCCGAACCGTTTCGAGCTCAACGCGCAGATCCACGACTTCCTCGCCTATCTTCGCAAGGAGCACCGGCTTGGCCTGTGCCTGGAAATCGAAGCCTACCTGCGCCACCTGGAGCGTCTGGCCGGTTACATCCAGGACGCCTTCGACATCCGTGACGGCCACGACCTGGCCCGGCAACTGCGCCTGCTGGATATGCGCGTGCGCGATGTGCTCAAAAAACTCGCCAACGACGAACAGGCCCTCGCCGCCGTGGCCGACCGCGCCAAGACCAGCGACCGCCAGATCCCGTTGCGCCAGCGTTACGCCGAGGTATTGGCGACCTGGGACGAATACGTCGAGCCGATGATCCAACTGGTGAACGCCGACGGCGCCTTCGAGCAAGGCGTACGCAAGGTGGAAAACGTGCTGCTGCGCATGCTCACCGAGCAACAGCGTCTTGGCCACCTGGTAGATGACGACATGCTGCTGCGCACCCATGCGCGCATCCTCGAGATGCAAACCAGCGCCCAGCTGACCTTGCGCCATGCGCGGGAGTTGCTGCTGCCGCTGCGTGAAGAAGCACGCCGGCATAACGCCGTGACTCGCGGTGCGGCGCTGGCCCTGTCGGCGATTCGCCGCAAAGGCCTGGACGCGGTGCCGCAAGCGGCGATGCCGATGTTCACCCGGCCGCAAAGCACCTTTTTGGGCAGTGCGAGCCAGGTCGAGGCCTATGTGTATGCCCTGGCCAATTTCGAACCCAAGCCGGCGCGTTTCCCCAAGGCGCACAAGTCCCACAAAGGCGAAGCCCAGCGCGCACCGCGTACGGTCAAGGAAATGCTCGAACGCTGCGAAGACGCGCTGCCGATGCCCGACCTGATGACCTGGCTGCTGGAGCAGGAACCGGACGGCGCCACCGATGAATTGCTGTACTGGTTCTCGCGCCTGTCCCGGGAAAAACGCTTCAAGCGCGAGCGCCTGGAACGTCGCGATTACCACACCCACGAGCACCAGGTCAGCCTGCGCTCCTTCGCCCTGCTCCCGGCCGGCGTCGATGCCACCGAGAATTCTGCGAGCACGCCTTATGCATCTTGATCTATCCGAACTGTCCCAGCTGGCGCCGATCTTTCGCGAGCTGTTCAAGGGTTACCACGTCAGCCGCCGCGACCCGGAGTTGTACGCGCAACTGTCGAACTTCCAGGACCAGTACCGCACGCTGTTCAAGGCCCTGGGCTTTGAGCTGGTGTGCGATACCCGCGGCTTCTATTACTTCGTGCCGGACACTGCCGTGGCTGCCGCGCAGGTGAACAAAACCGCCCAGCGCCTGGCCCTGTTCACCTTCATCATCGTCGAACACCTGGCCGACCAGGGTCGCGACCCGATTGCGGTGCTCGACGGCGGCAGCCTGGGCCGCGATGAATTGCCTTCGTTGCTGGAGAAATACCGTGACCTGTTTATCCAGGCCGAGGTGCAGACCCAGGAAGAGCTCGAAGAAAAAATCATGCGCCGCATGACCCAACTGGGTTTTGCCAGCGAAGACAACGGTATCTACCGCTTCCTGCCGCCGATGCACCGCTTCCTGGATGTGTGCCTGTCGGTGCAGCAGGACCGCGACCTTGCCGCCAGCGTACACAGCGTACTGCCGCTGCCGGCACCGGTGATTATCGACGAGGACAGCGACGAGAAACTGCTGAAGACTGATGACCCGCTGGATCTGAGCGCCTTCACCGAAGAAAGCGAAGAAGATGCCCTGGCCCGTGCCATTGCCGAAGAACAGGAGACCGACGCATGAGTAAGGAACGCTACGGCATCCGCCGCTTCGCCCTATTGAACACCGCCGGTTACAGCCTGGGCTTGTTCCCGCTGGAAGAACCGCTGTCGGTGTACGGCGCCAACAACCTGGGTAAATCCGCCTCGATCAACGCCTTGCAATTCCCGATCCTGGCACGCATGTCGGACATGAGCTTCGGCAAGTACACCCTGGAACAATCGCGGCGTTTCTACTTTGCCACCGACACCAGCTACATCCTGGTAGAAGTCTCTCTGCCCCACGGCCCGCACGTTATCGGCGTGGTCGGCCGCGGCCCGGGCGGCGGCTTTGGTCACCAGTTCTTTGCCTACGCCGGCAAGCTGGACCTGGCCCACTACCAGAAAAACGACACCTGCCTGCGTCAGAAAGAGCTGTTCACCAACCTTGAGCGCGAGGGCCTGAAAGCCTACGAGCTCAAGCCCGATGAACTGCGGCGCTTGCTGGTGGGCGGGCATACGTCGGTCCCGCTGGACCTGACGCTGATTCCGCTGCGCTCCACCAGCGAGCAGAGCCTGAAGACGTTCCGCGCGCTGTTTATCAACCTGCTGCACATGCGCGAAATCACCGCGGCCAAGCTCAAGCAACTGTTCCTTGATGCCTTCGAACACAGCCTGCGTTCGGGCAGTGTCGACTACATCGCGGCCTGTGAAGAAGCCTTCCGTGATGTGCGACGCATGGAGCAGGACTACAACTCGCTGGTGGCTGCCGGCCCCTTGGTTGAAGCCCTGGCCAATGGCGTGAAACAGCGCGACGCCCTGCGCGGCAAACTGCATCGCCTGTCACCGCTGCTGGATTCGTTGCTGGGCACCTGGTCGGACTACGCCAGTGCGCGCAAGGAAGAGCTGACCATCCAGGCCGAACACTACCGCAACGAGCAGGACGCGCTGCAAAACGACCAGCGCGGCGGCACACAGGAGCTGATGCGCCTGGAGCGGGAAATCAGTGGCATCCAGCGTTGGTTGGGCGAGTTGTCGGTGCTCAAGCACCGCTTTGCCCTGGTGGATGACGTCAAGATGCTGGAGCAGCAATTGCTCGCCGCCAAGGATGCCCACGATGAACTGGCGGGCGCCTTGGCGCAGTCGCGACAGTTCAGCGCCGAGGACTTGGAAGAACGCCTGCGCGACCTGGAAAAGCGCTTGAAGTCGGTCAAGCAGCAGCTCGATCACGCGGACAACAACAGCTACGCCAAGCTGCGCGAAGAATTTTCGCAGCAGGATGTCGAGCGCCTGATGCGCCTGTTCAACAGCTCGCTGTTCAGCTTGCCGCTGGGCGAACATGGCATCACGCTGGACGAGGACGGCCAGTGGGTCAAATCCCTGGAGCAGATTCTCGATGGCTTCAAGGGCGAGCGCTTTGAGGTGCCGGGGCTGTCCATCGACATCTCGCACATCGAGCCGCCGGCACTGCAAGCCCTGGCGGATCGCGCCGCGTTGCGTGACCAGAAAGAGCGCCTGGAAAAAGAGCTCAAGCAACTGAAAACCCAGCAGGCCGTGGCGTCCGACCGCGCCGCAAGCAAGACCCAGACCGAAGCGCTGTACCAGCAGGTACTGGATGCCCAAAAGGCCCTGGAAGACTTCCGCCGCACCCAGACCCTGAGCGCCGAAGAAGGCGAGAAGCTGGAAAACCTGGCGCAGATGGAAGCGGCCCAGGACGAGTTGAAGCGTTCCAGCGATGCCTTTACCGAGCGCGTCCAGCAACTGTCGGCCAAGCTGCAACTGGTCGGCCGTCAGATCGGCGATATGGAAGCCAAGCAACGCACGCTGGATGACGCGTTGCGCCGTCGTCAGCTGTTGCCGGCGGACCTGCCGTTCGGCACGCCGTTCATGGACCCGGTCGACGACTCCATGGACAACCTGCTGCCGCTGCTCAATGACTATCAGGACAGCTGGCAGGGTTTGCTGCGCGCCGATGGCCAGATCGAAGCGCTGTACGCCCAGGTGCGTCTCAAGGGCGTGGCCAAGTTCGACAGTGAGGATGATGTCGAGCGTCGTCTGCAACTGCTGATCAACGCCTATGCGCACCGTACCGACGAGGCGCTGACCCTCGGCAAGGCGCGCCGTGCAGCGGTCACCGACATCGCCCGTACCCTGCGCAACATCCGTAGTGACTACGACAGCCTGGAACACCAGTTGGCGTTGTTCAACCGCGAGATCAACAAGCGCCAGGTCTCCAACCTGCAAAGCTTCCGCATCGTACTGGCGCCGAACAAGGAAGCGCTCAAGCATATCGACCAGATCATCCACAGTGCCGGTCAGTATGAAGAAGGCGAGACCCTCTCAGTGTTCGACCTCAGCCAGAGCGCCGAACAGGACAACAAGAACGAAGAAGCCAAGGAATACCTGGCTCGCCTGGTCGCCGCCAACCATAACCAGTTGGGCCTCAAGGACTTGTTCGAATTGGCGTTCGAAATCACCAAGGTCAACGGCCAGCCGGTGATCCATACCGACATCGACGGCGCTGCGTCCAACGGCACTACCATGACCATCAAGGCGCTGACCAACATGTACTTGTTGCTGCACCTGATGGACCGCGACCAGGCCGGTCGCGTGCGGTTGCCGTACTACCTCGATGAAGCGGCAGACATCGATGAAAAGAACCAGGCAGCACTGCTGGAAACCAGCCTGCAATTGGGCTTTGTACCGATCCTGGCGAGTGTGAAGCCGCAGGTGTCCGCCCAGGTGGCGATCGACCTGGAGGGCGGCAGCGGGCCGAACGGGATCTACATCGATGAGGCGGACTGGAAGTACATCCGTCGCCATGATGTAGTGAAGGCGACGATGAATGTGCAGGCGGACGAGCCGGAGCTGGATGAAGTCTGACGGGTTGTACTGAGAGGCAAAAAGGCCGCGATCTTTTGGGATCGCGGCCTTTTTTTGGGGCTTGGGATTTGCGGTGTGTTTGTGGGCCTCAACGCGGGCAAGCCCGGCTCCCACAGTTGGAATGCATACTTGCTGAAAATGCATATCCCTGTGGGAGCCGGGCTTGCCCGCGATAGCCGCGCCTCGGTTTATTTACCGAGTGGAATCTTAGGCGCCCAGGTCAGCCATTCATCCTCAAACTTGTCGAACAACGGGAACGTCTGCTGCGGCCGTGCCGGGTTACCCATGCGCTCGCCATCCGGGGTGGCAAAGGCGATGCCGCCGGCCACCAGCGTTTCAAGGGACTCGGTACGCACGGTCGCGCCCTTGAACAAGCCGAAGTCGAGGCCAAAGCCGCTGGTGTTCCAGAAGCGGCTGCCACTGCGTACCAGAGGTGCGTACTTGGGCTCGATCAGGATGTGCACCAACACACGGTCGGCGGTCTGGCCCAGCTCATAGCCGGTGACTTTGCCGACCGTCACTTCACGGTAGGTCACCGGTACCCCTTCCTTCAACGAACCACGGCGGGCGGCGCTGAGTGTGAGGCTCAGGCCAGCTTCCTGATGCACCGCTTCGGGCGGCTGGGCCAGGGCGACAAAGCTCTTCTGCGGGCCGGTGTTTTTCGCGGCCGGTTGCACCTCGATGTATTGGCCAGTGACCAGGGTCTCCAGGTTAGCCGTCTTCATCAGCCCCAGTTCCGGCTTGACCACCCAGAACTGGCTGCCCGTGCGCGCAATGCGGTCCGCAACCTGAGTGATACGCGCCTTGAGCAGCACCGACTGCATGTCGGCACTGAGGTCGACACTTTCGATCTTGCCCACATCCAGCCCCTTGAAGCGCACCGGTGTGCCGGCGCTCAGGCCGTCGGCGCGGTCGACTTTGATGGTCACCAGAGTGCCGTGCTGGTTGGCGGCATCACGGTCGGCATACAGGCGAAAGCGCGGGATGCGATGTTTCAATGGCACGCTCGGTTCCGGCGTTTCGAAGGCGATACCGCCCGCCATCAGGCTGGCCAGGGATTCGCTTTTGACCTGGATACCGCCGGTGAGCCCGCCCGTAAGGGTGACGCCGCTGGCATTCCAGAAGCGCGTCGAGCCGTTGACCAGGCTTTCGTATTCCTTCTCGATATGAACGCCGATCACCAGTTGTTTTTTCTTGCGTGAAAACTGGTAACTCTGCACCGAACCGACTTTGACCTGTTTGTACAGAATCGGGCTGCCGACATCCAACGAGCCCAGGCTGTCGGTGAGCAACACCATGTGCAGGCCCGGGGAGCGTAGGTCCAAAGGTGGCGCCTTGGCGCGGGCTACGTATTCGCGTTGTGGCGGGGAGCCTTTGTCGCCTGGGCGAATCGCGATGTAGTTGCCCTTGACCAAGGCCTCCAGGCCGGTGATGCCCGCCAGGGAGATGGACGGTTTGACCACCCAAAATTGCGTGTCTTCGACCAGGTAGTCTTCAGCCAATGGATCGAGGGTCAGCTCGGCACTGGCGCTGGACAGGTCCGGGTCGATCTTCAGGGTTTTCAGGCTGCCGACCTGGATGCCTTTGTACATGACCGGCGTACGCCCGGCCTGCAGGCCTTCAAAGTCGGTGAGTTTGACCTTGACCTTGATGCCCGCTGCGGCGGCGTCGAAATCTTCGTATAGGCGGAAAGGCAGGCTCGGGTCGGTGGGCGGGCTGTCTTTGCGGTTTTCAGGAGTGGCGAAGGCGATACCACCAGCGACAATGCTAGAGAGGGATTCGCTGCGCACTTTCAAGCCGGAAAGGTTGGCGTCGATACTGATGCCGCTGGCATTCCAGAAACGCGTGTGTTTGCGCACCAGGTTGGCATAGGTCGGCTCGATATAGACCTTGACCTCGACGGTGCTCTGGTCTTCAGACAGCAGGTAGCTTTTGACCTGGCCGACCTGAATCTGCTTGTAGAACACCGGACTGCCACGGTTCAACGAGCCCAGGCGATCGGCCTTGAGGGTCAGGTGCAAGCCGGGCTTGGCGTCGGATAACGGCGGCTCTTCGGAGAGCGCCTTGAACTTGCGCGTGGGCTCGCCATCACCGGGGCTGGCGGCGATGTAGTTACCTGAAACCAGGGTTTCCAGGCCGGTGATACCGGCAAGGCTGACGCTGGGCTTGACCAACCAGAAGCGGGTGTTGGTCTTGAGGTACTGCTCCACGTCCTTGTTCATCTCGATGGTGGCGATCACCCCGCGATTGCTGCCTTCGTCATCCAGGGCCAGGGTTTTGACCTTGCCCACGGTCATGCCTTTGTAGACCACTTCGGTCTTGTTGACCTGAATACCTTCGCCGCTTTCAAAGCGAACTTGAATCTCGATACCTTGCTGGGAATAGGCACGCCACCCCAGCCAGCCACCGATGATCAGGGCAATCAGGGGCAGCACCCAAATGGCCGACCAGTTAGAGGCTGGGCGGGTTTTAGCTTTAGGCAAATCACTCATGGTCGTCGTCCGACTCCGTGTTATCCCAAATCAGTCGGGGATCGAAAGTTACTGCGGCAAACATCGTCAAGATCACCACACTGGCGAACGCCGCAGCGCCGAGGTTGGCCTCGATACTGGCTAGCCGCCCAAAGTTAACGAGCGCCACCAGGATGGCGATCACGAAGATATCCAGCATGGACCAACGCCCAATGAACTCGATAAAGCGATACATCACAATGCGTTGTTGCGCGGACAGCGGTTGGTGACGCTGCACCGAGAACAGCAGCAGGCCAATGCCGACCAACTTGAAGGTCGGTACCAGGATACTGGCGATGAACACCACGGCAGCGATAGGAAACATCCCGTGCTGCACCAGTTGGATGACACCCGACATGATGGTGCTGGGGTCGCCTTGGCCAAGGGAGCTGACCGTCATGATGGGTAACAGGTTAGCGGGGATATACAGGATCGCCGCGGTGATCAACAGCGCCCAGGTACGTGTAAGGCTATTGGGGCGACGGGCATGGATCAACGCGCCACAACGTGTGCAGAGCTGCTCCTCGCTATCCGCTTCCTGCTTGTTCAACTCATGGCATTCGGTACAAATCAGAATACCTGCATCAATCGCCCGCATGGTCATCCTCTCCTGACAGCGCTTGCCAGATCTGATGGGGCGACATCACCACCTCAAGCAGAACTTGAACCATTAATAGACTCACGAAGCAGACCAGACCCAGGCCAATTGTGATGGAGGCCATGTCGGCGAGCTTTACGATCGCCACCAGCACACCCATCAAGTAGACCTCCAACATCCCCCAGTCCTTCATGTGGTGGTAGATGCGATATAGCAGCAGCCCGTAATTGCGCCCGATGTTCCAGCGAATACTGAGCAGCACTGCCAACTGGCACAGAAGCTTGAGCAAGGGGATGCCCATGCTGCACAGGAACACCACGGCGGCAACGCCTTGCATGCCCGTATCGAACAGGCCAACGACGCCGCTCCACACGGTGTCCTCCGAAGACTGCCCGAGTAGATTGAGCTGCATGATGGGCAAAAAGTTCGCGGGGACGTACAGCAGCAGGGCTGCCAGTACCAAGGCGAGACTGCGCTCGACCACATTGTGACGGTGAGCGTATAGCTCGTAGCCGCAGCGTGGGCATTGGGCTTTTTCGCCGAGGGCGAGCGTTGGTTTGCGCATCAGCAAGTCGCACTCATGGCATGCCACCAGATCGTCTAGCGGTAAATCCGATACCTCGTGGGCATCAACCGGATCGAGCATAGATAGGGCTCTGACTCTAAAAATGATTAGGTGGCTATTCTAGTGGTGTCGCTCAGAAATAACTGTGCAAATTTGTCGGGGCAGTCAAGTCGGAGGTTGGGGCGCACAGGTGTACGGGGACAAGGTGGACACTTTTCGAGCGCCCAAAACAAAACCCCAACTGCTTTCGCAATTGGGGTTT
>NZ_FPJI01000013.1:0-155496 GCF_900119355.1 Pseudomonas sp. NFPP02 | reverse complement strand
CTCTTAAAGTCGTGACGCGGAGCGTCTCCAGATGCATGCCCACGCGGAGCGTGGGGACGATCAGCGCCAGGCCTTAAAACCCGCGATGTTTCTTCAGGTGCTCATTGATCTTCGCGGCCGGCACTTTCTGCAAGGTGCACAGCAAGTCATGGGACAGCTCCCGCAAGCCATGAGTCTGGCGCAGTTCCTGGGCCAGGTGCGCTGTGAGGTTGGCGGCCATTTCCGCATCCGCCAGCGCCCGGTGAGCCTGGCCGGTGTGGGGCAGTTTGGCGTAGGTGTTGAGGGTGCCGAGCTTGTGGTTGGGCGCCGCCGGCATCAGGCGGCGGGCCAGCAGCAGGGAGCAGGCGAATTTCTGCAGGCGGGTGCGGCGGATCAGGCCCAGTTCAAAGTCCCAGAACTTCTGGTCGAACGCGGCGTTGTGCGCCATCAAGGGCGTGGTGCCGACGAACTCATTGACTTCGTTCATCACCCGTTCAGCCGGTGGCGCGCTGCGCAGCATGGCGTTGCTGATGCCGGTGAGCTGTTCGATAAACGCCGGTACGCGCACACCGGCGTTCATCAGGCTCTGGTAGCGGTCCACGATCTGCCCACGCTCGAGGATGACCACGCCAATCTCCGTGGCCCGGCAGTGGCTGCTGGGGGTGATGCCAGTGGTTTCAAAGTCGATGACCGCTATACGTTCCAAACCTGTTCCAACTCCGTTCTACGATCTATTTAAGCAACAACGCGCCTTCGATCGGCACGTAGTGGCTGGCGGCGCGTATCAATGAGTTGGCCGTCAGCCCCGGCACGCCGTAGGCCACGGCCCGCACGCCATGCTTGTGGATGATGCGTTCGAGCAACATGTCGAAATCACCGTCACCAGAGGCCAATACGACTTCGTCGACATGGTCGGCGGCGTCCATGATGTCCAGCGTGATGCCCACGTCCCAGTCGCCCTTGGCGGAGCCGTCGCTGCGCTGGATATACGGCTTGAGTTTTACCGTGAAGCCCAGGTTGCGCAGGATCTGCTGGAACTGCTGCTGCTTGCTGTCGCCGCGGTCGATGGCATAGGCGTACGCCTCGACAATCTGCCCGCGCGCGCTGATGTCAGCCCACAGGGCGGCGTAGTTGAAGTGGCAACCATAGGCCTGGCGCACGGTGTAGTAGAGGTTTTGCACATCGGCGAACACTGCAATTTTTTTCACCGCACTTCCTCATGGACAGCCAGGCGCCAGCGCCCGGAAAGGGCGCCAGTATGCCAGCCAAGGGAGCGTTTCCGGGAAAAAATCAGACCGGAGCGCCGCAGCGCCCCGGGCCTGATGTGTCAGACGAAGGAATCGTCGTCGCCAAAGGAAGAGGAATCGTCGGAATAATCGCTGTCGGCGAAGCTATCGGCGTTATTGCTGCCCCAGCTGTCATTGCCGGCAAACGTCTGGTCATCGTTGCCCCAGTTACCTGAATCACTGGCCGGTGCCGGTTGTTCGATGATCTCCTCCACCACCTGCGGTTGCTGGTTGTGATGGAACAGGCTGCTGATCCCTTCGGCCAGCAACACCCCACCGGCCACGCCGGCGGCGGTCTTCATGGCACCACCGAGGAAGCCACTGCCGGCTGGCGCGGCTGCCGGTGCTTGCGCCGGCTGATAGTTCTGCTGGGGCGCTGGCTGGTTGAACGATGGCCGCGCCGGTTCACGCCAGCCGCCACCTGAGTTGCTCGGCGCAGGTTGTGGCTCACGGGAACCGCCGCCAAAGATGCTCGACAGGAACCCACCACCGCTGGCCGGCGCAGGTTGCGTGGCTTTGGCCCGTTGCAGCTCGTCCTGCAATTGCTGAATCTGCTGGGCCTGTTGCTTGTTCTGCGCGTCAAGACTCTGCAGCGCATGTTCCTGTACCAGAATCGACTGGGTCATGTAGTAGCCGACGGCAGGTTGGCGAGCCATATGCTCCTTGATCCGCGCTTCGGCCTGGGCGTCGCGGGGGGCTGAGTCCGTTTCGGCTTGCTGCAACCGTGAAAACAGTCCATCGATCAGGGTTTGCTCTTCGCTATTCATGGCGACCTCGTTAGATTGCCGATAAAAAATTCCGGTCCCGCCTGTGATCAGGCTCGGGGCTTTCCAGTTATGGGGATGTTACGAGTTGTTTCAATGGTCTTTACTCAAGGTTTACGTTTGCGCCCCTTGGACCCTGATCGGTTAAAGTGTGGCCCTCTGCTTCCAGGCCTGTGATGACCCTGATGAATCCGTTAGACGTTTTGCGCGACTCCTTCCGCTTTACCCAGCGCAACCTGGGCGCCATCGTCCAGCTGTGCCTGCCATTGGTGATCCTCGAAGCCTTGCTGCAACAGGTGCTGGACCACACGCTGGGCCCGGATGCGTTTCCCGGCTACAGCGTGGTCGTAGGTTTGTTGGTGTACCCGCTGTACACCGGCGCCCTGATCCTGTTTCTCGACGCCCGCACCCGGGGCGAGTCGCCGCGCACCAAGGACGTGTGGGCCATGGCCTTGAGCCTGTGGCCGCGTTTTGCCCTGCTGACAGCCATGAGCACCTTGCTGATTCTGTTGGGGCTGTCGCTGTATTTCCTGCCGGGCTTGTGGCTGATGGTGGTGCTGGCGTTTGCCGAATACCTGCTGGTGCTGCGCGGCATGCCCGCCCTGGAGGCGATGAAGGAAAGCTTTCGCCTGACCCGCGGGCATTTCTGGCGCATCCTGGTGTGCCTGCTGTGCGTGATGACGCCGTTGTGGCTGCTCAAGGGCGCCAGCGTGGCGGCGTACCCTGAGCCCGCGCCGTTGCTGGGGTTGCTGATGGACAGCGCCCACAGCTTCCTGCAACTGTTCACCAGCGTGGTGCTGTTCCGTTTATTCATGCTGATCGGTGGCGACGCCGACGTGCGGTGATATGCTCCGTGGCTCTTCTGACACGCATATAAGCCGAGCCGATGACCCGTTTATTGCGCATAACCCTGTTGAGCCTGTTGATCATCGCCGGCCTGCTGGCCGCGCTGATCTACAGCCTGACCTGGCGCCCTGCCGACAAAGAGACCCTGCCCGTCAGTTGCGTGGCACCCCGCGCCCCGACACTGTTGCCGGGGCAGGCGCTCAAGGTTATGACCTGGAATGTGCAATACCTGGCCGGCAAGAACTACGTGTTCTGGTACGACACCCCGGACGGCAGCGGCCCCGACGATCGCCCCACCGTCGAAGACATGGCCTTTAGCCTCGACGAAGTGGCGCGGGTGATTCGCGACGAACAACCCGACATCCTGCTGTTGCAGGAAGTCGACGAAGGCGCCAAGCCTTCCCATTATCAGGACCAGCTTGCGCTGTTGCAGGAGCGTCTGGTCGACCTCTACCCGTGCAGCGCCCAGGCCTTCGACTGGAAAGCCGATTTTGTGCCCAGCCTGCATATCTTCGGCAGCGTCGGGCGCAAGCTCGCTACGCTCAGCCGCTACCAGATCGAACATGCCGAACGCCTGCAACTGCCAACCGCCGATGCCAACTTCGTCAGCCGGCAGTTCCAACCTAAACCTGCGTTGCTACTGACTTACCTGCCCTTGAGCGATGGCGGCCAACTGGCGGTGCTCAATACACGCCTGGACGGCGGCGCACCTGGCCGCTCGGCAGCGCAACAACAAGTGCAAGCCGCGGCCAAGCTGCTGGACAAGTTCGAAGGCCGGGGCACGCCCTGGTTGATCGGCGGGGATTTCAACCTGCTGCCACTGGGCCAATACCTGCGCCTGGACGCGGCTAAGCGTGGGCAGTATGCGCCGGACAGCGAGTTGCACCTGCTGTGGGACAAGTACCCGATGATCCCGCGTAACAGCGAGTCCAGCGGGATTGATCGTGAGAAATGGCTGACGCACTTCCCCAATGACCCGAGCCTGGACGGGCCGGATCGCACCTTGAATTATCTGTTCTACAGCCCGCGCATCAAGCGGGTGGAGGCGAAGGTGAGGCAGGAGGACACATTGCGCATTTCCAACCATCTACCGGTTATCGCCCGCTTCCTGCTGCCTGCCGCGCAATAACCCACATCCTTAATCTTTTGTGGGAGCTGGCTTGCCTGCGATGCCGCCGATGCGGTCTTTCAGTGACACCGCAGCGATGCGATCGCAGGCAAGCCAGCTCCCACATTTGAACTGCATAGTGCCTACTTACGCGGCTTGATTCGGGCCGTCGCTTCGGCCACCAACGGGTCATCCGGCCAATAATGCTTGGGGTATCGCCCCTTGAGATCCTTCTTCACCTCGGCATAGGTACTGCGCCAGAAGTTCGCCAGGTCCTGCGTGACCTGCACCGGCCGGCGCGCCGGGGACAGCAAGTGCAACTTCACGGCCAGGCGCCCGCCGGCAATGCGCGGGGTGTCTGCCAGCCCGAACAATTCCTGCAAGCGCACCGCCAGGATCGGCGGCTGCTCGCTGTAGTCCAGGCGTACCGATGACCCCGACGGCACTTTCACATGCTGCGGCGCCAGCTCTTCCAGGCGTTGGGGCAAGGGCCAGGGCAGCAGGTTGTGCAGGTAGCTGGAGATATCCAGGTTGGCGAAATGGCTGAGGCGCGAGACCTTGCCCAGATAAGGCATCAGCCAGTGTTCGAGGCTGGCGAGCAGGGCCTTGTCGCTGAGGTCGGGCCACTCGCTGGTGTTGCCGGCATCCAGTTGGCGCAGCAGCATCACACGGGCTTGCCACTGACGCAGTTCCGGGGTCCAGGGCAGCAGTTCCAGGCCTTTGCGGCGCACCAGGTTGACCAGCGCCTGGCTGCGGGCGGATTCGTCGAGGCCGGTCAGGGGTTCGCGGCTGAGCACCAGTTCACCGACTTTGCGTTGGCGCTCGGCACGCAAGACGCCTTCGCGCTCGTCCCAGTCGAGTTGGTCGACGTTGCGCACTTGCTCGGTCAGCACCGTGTCGAACAGTGCCGGATCAAAATCCGCCGCCAGGTAGATGCGTTCTTCGCGCTGGCCCTGGCGGCTGCCCAGGTCGGCGATCACCAGCCAGGGTTGTTTCATCAGGCTGTCGGCTTCGGCAAACAGCGCTGCGCGGCCATTGGCCAGGCGGTATTCAGCGCCACCGGGGCGACGTTGCTGGGCGACGCGGTCCGGGTAGGCCAGTGCCAGCAAGGCGCCGAGCCAGCGCGGGTGGTCGGGGTTGTCCACCGGCTGGGTCGCCTTGCCGCGCAGGTAGCCACGGTATTGCCGGGCCAGTTGCTTGGCGCGCTGCACGCCACCCTGGGTACCTCGCGCACGCTCCTCGCCGGACATCAGCGCCAGGCGGCTGTGCAAATCGGCACCGCCGCCGCGCAAGATGTCGCGTTCGCCCAACAAGGCTGCCACGTCGCAGGCGGTGGCGGCGAGCCCCAGGTCTTGGCCACGCAATAACAGGTGGGCAATACGCGGGTGGGCGGGCAACTCGGCCATCTTCTGGCCATGGGCGGTGAGGTTTTCGTCGTTCAATGCACCGAGGCGTTGCAACAGATCCTGGGCCTGGGCATACGCGGCTGTGGGCGGCGCATCCAGCCACACCAACTGGCTGGGCGTCACGCCCCAACGGGCCAGTTGCAAGGCCAGCCCCGCCAGGTCGGCGGCGAGGATTTCCGCGCTGCCATAAGCGGCCAGACCGTCGTGCTGGTCTTCGGACCACAACCGATAACACACCCCCGGTTCCAACCGTCCTGCCCGACCGGCGCGCTGGGTGGCGCTGGCGCGGGAGATGCGCTGGGTGTCGAGGCGGGTCATGCCGCTGCCGGGGTCGAAACGCGGCACCCGAGCCAACCCGGCGTCGATCACCACGCGTACGCCGTTGATGGTCAGGCTGGTCTCGGCGATGTTGGTAGCCAACACCACTTTGCGCTTGCCGGCCGGCGCCGGGTCGATGGCGGCGCGCTGGGCATTGAGGTCCAGCTCACCGTGCAACGGGCACAGCAGCACATCAGGGCGATCACCCAGGGCATCGGCCAGTTGCTGGTTGACCCGGCGAATCTCCGCCTGCCCCGGCAGAAATACCAGCACACTGCCGGCCTCGTCATGCAGGGCTTCGAGGATGGTTTGCACCACGCGCGGCTCGATAAACTCCCCGGCCTGGTAAGGGCGCCCCCAGCGCATCTGCACCGGGAACATGCGCCCCTCACTGCGCAGGATCGGCGCGTCATCCAGCAGACCGGCCAGGCGCTCGCCTTCGAGGGTGGCGGACATCAGCAGGATCTTCAGCGGCTGCTCGTCGCGAAACAGCTCGCGGCCGTTAAGGCTCAGGGCCAGCGCCAGGTCGGCGTCGAGGCTGCGCTCGTGGAATTCGTCGAAGATCAACAAGCCCACGCCGTCCAGCGCCGGATCGTCCTGCAGGCGGCGGGTGAGGATGCCTTCGGTGACGACCTCGATGCGCGTGTTAGGGCCGACTTTGCTGTCCAGGCGAATGCGGTAGCCCACGGTCTCACCGACCTTTTCACCCAGTTCACTGGCCAGCCGCTCGGCAGCAGCACGAGCAGCCAGGCGCCGGGGTTCGAGCATCAGGATGGTTTGCCCGGCGAGCCAGGGCTCATGCAACAAAGCCAAGGGCACGCGGGTGGTTTTACCGGCGCCGGGGGGCGCTTCCAGCACGGCTTCATGGCGATGAGCCAAGGCGTCACGCAAGGCGGGTAAAACATCATCGATCGGCAACGAATTCATACTGGCTCCAAAGCAGAGCGGCGAGTATAACGGCGAACTGCCGGATGCCGATGCGGGTCTCAAAAACAGCCACTCTTGGGACTGGGAATGCAGTCAAAGGTCGGAGCTGGCTTGCCTGCGATAGCGGTATGACAGTTGCCACTGTATTCCCCGAGCCGACGCTATCGCAGGCAAGCCAGCTCCCACATGGATTCATCGGCGCCTGGCCGATCTGGCTTATAGTCACCCTTAAATCTGTTCAGGAGACTTTTTCATGCGTATCGCTTCCCGTGTCATCGGCGGTGTCCTCGCCGTCACCCTGCTGAGCCAACTCACCGCCTGTGGGTCGATTTTCTACCCCGACCGCCGTGGCCAGATCGACGGCAAGATCGACCCAACCATCGCGGTACTCGATGCCCTCGGCCTGTTGTTTTATGTGATCCCCGGCCTGATCGCCTTCGGTGTCGACTTCGCCACGGGCGCCATTTACTTCGAACCGGGCAAGACCGCCCAGGTCGCCCCCGAGAAACTGCACGAAGCCATCGGCGCCGACGGCACGGTCGATAACGCCAAGCTGCAAAGCATCATCCAGAAGGAAACCGGCCGCACCTTGCCGCTGGATGACCCGCGCCTGATCCAGTTCAAGGGCAGCGTGCAGCAACTGGCGGCCCTGGGCCTGCAGCCTGCCGCGTAAGGACAGCTCATGACCAGCAGCCCCGAACACGCAAGGCTCTTGCGCCTGGCCACCCGCGCCTCGGTGGGCGTGGCCTGTGTGCTGATTGTGACCAAGGCCATCGCCTGGTGGCTCAGCGGCTCGGTGAGCATGCTCGCCGGGCTGACCGACTCACTGCTCGACGGCGTCACTTCGCTGTTGAATTTGCTGGCAGTGCATTACGCCCTGCGCCCGGCCGATGACGATCACCGTTATGGGCATGGCAAGGCGGAGTCGCTGGCGGGGATGGCGCAGGCCTTGTTTATCGCCGGCAGTGCGGTGCTGATTGCGCTCCAGGCCTATGAACGGCTCAAGCACCCAGAGCCGGTTGGCGCACCGTGGTTGAGTATCGGCGTGATTATCTTGTCCCTGGCGCTGACCGTGGCCCTGCTGGTGCTGCAACACCGCGTGGTGCGCGAGACCGGCTCCAATGCGGTGCGCGCCGACTCGCTGCATTACCGCTCGGACTTGCTGCTCAATGGCAGCATCCTGATTGCGCTGGTGTTGGCAGGTTTTGGCTTTCATCAGGTCGACGCCTGGTTTGGCCTGGGGATCGCCGCCTACATTCTGTGGAGCGCGATCCAGATCGCCCGGGAAAGCTTTGCGGTGCTGATGGATGAAGAGTTACCGCCAGACGTCAGCCAGCACATGCTGGAACTGGCCCGGGGCGTACCCGGCGTGCTGGGTGCCCACGACTTGCGTACGCGGGTTTCCGGCAACCACTGGTTTGTGCAGTTGCACCTGGAGTTGCCGGGCGAGTTAACGCTGTCGGTGGCCCACGGCATCAGCGACCAGGCCGCCGATGCCATCCACCGGGAATATCCGAAGGCCGAAGTGCTGGTGCATGCCGACCCGCGGGAAGTGGTCACCGGCAACAAAACCTAGTACTGCACCTGATATCCACGACTGCCCAGGCAGTTGCCCTGGGCCTGGCGGTAAGTTTGTACCACCGCAGGGTCCGGGGCATAGGTAACGGTGCGCGGGTCGAAGCCACTTTGTTGCACCGCCCAGCGATAACAGTCGTAGCCGTCCTGCTGTACCTGGGCTGGCGATTGGCCGTTGGCCGGGTAAGCCACCACGTCATAGCCGTTGCCTTGAGGCGTCGGCGGAGGTGATGGCACCTGCGTCGGTGGTTGTACCACCACGTATTGCTGGGTGCTTTGCTCGTAGGCGTAATAGGCGCCTGCGGCGAGGAACAACAGCGAGCCGCCTACCCACACTTCACGTGCGTAGTCCGGCAGGTAATGCACGCGAATGCCATAGGGCGGCGTCACCACTACGTAGCGTGGGCCTTGGGGGCGATACCAGTAGCCGCCGGAGAAAAAGTAGTCCTGGCCACGGTAAGGCACGCGGTAATTGCGATCGGGGAAACGGTCGATGACATATCCAGGGCGATGCTGCGGGCCTGGACCCCAGCCATTGCCATGCCCGTCGGGGCGGCCTGGCCAGCGGTTATCACCGGGGCGATCGTTACTCGGACGCGAACCGGGGCCGCCGGCCTCCCAATGCCGGTTGTCATCGGGGCGTCTGGGAATATCACGGTAATAACCCTGGCGCGGCTCCTGGGTCTGGCGCACGGTATCGGGCCGGCCCTGGATCGGCAGGTTATTGGAGGGTTGCGGTTGCGGTGCTGGTCGCCCCGGCTCATGACCTTGAGGCCGACCTTGCCATTGGCCACCCTCGTGCTCGCCGCCACGATCACCCTGCGGGTTTTGTGGGCGTGGCTGATTGTGCTCAGGCCGTTGCCCCTGGCCCGGTGAGTTATCGCGTTCGTCGGCCATCGCCTGGGAGCCGACGCTGACCACCAGCAAACCAACACCTGCCATACGCCAGATGCGCTTCATGCTTTTCCTCACTGCGGATTGGGGCTTGATCATGAGACTGGAAAAGCCTCGCCCGGTTCTGAGACAGGTTATCAGTCACGAGAACTATTTTCTGAAGGCAAAACGCGCACAAAGAAAAAGGGGTGACCCGTCGGCCACCCCTTGAGAATTTCGTCCGTGCTCAACGCTTTTGACGTTGGCTCACCTCACGCCGTCTTGTGGACAGTGTGCAGCCTGGAGGCCGGCTCAACCCTGCTGGGGCGGCGGCCGCAACGGGCCTGATTGGGCGCGCTGCTGTGGACTGTTGTCCAGGCGGTGATTCTGTTGGTAATCATAGGCGTGCCAGGCGGGCAGAGGATTGCGAAGATTGCGTCAATAAACAGTGCTTGCGCAATTTTTAACCCTTCATGGATAATTAACCGCAATAGTTACGACAAAGGCCAACCCAATGAGCAAGCTTGACCGATACGACCTGAGTATTCTGGCGGAATTGCAGCGCGACGCGAGGATCTCCAACCAGGAGCTGGCCGAACGCATCGGCCTGTCGCCTTCGCCCTGCTCGCGCCGGGTCAAGCAATTGGAGGACGACGGCTACATCGCCCGCCAGGTCGCCCTGCTCGACCGCAAGATGCTCGGCCTGAGTCTTACGGCCTACGTACTGATCGGCATGGACCGTCACACGCCGGAACGCTTCGAGAATTTCGAAGCCGCCATCCGCACCCTGCCGCAAGTGCTGGAGTGCAGTTTGGTGACCGGGATGGATGCGGACTACCAGTTGAAGGTGGTAGTGCCGGACATGGATCACTATCAGAAATTGCTTCTGGGGCATCTGACCCGGATTGAAGGGGTGACCAGCGTGCGGTCCAGCTTTGTGCTCAACCAGGTATTGAACAGCACCGAACTGCCCCTGACCCACCTGCGCACCTGAGAACAACGATGCTCAGCTGTAGGAGCGAGCTTGCTCGCGAAAAACGTTAACGATAACCCGTGCCTCCTGAATGAACGCGGCGTCTGTGAGTTTTTCGCGAGCAAGCTCGCTCCTACAATGACATCAGGCCCCCCACAGTTTGACCGTGCAGGACTCAGGTCAATGTTGCGTTTGTGACGCTGCCGTATACTGCTCGCTTGTCTTGTCGGAAGAGCCCCATGAACAACATCGACCCCGCCCTGTTTGAAGAATGGATGATGACCGGCCTGGTCACTATCCTCATCATTTTCATGGGCTTCATCGTCTGGGACCTGGCGAAGAAATCCAAGGCCGGGCGCTTTGGTTCGTTCATCCTGTTTTTCGTGCTGGGCCTGGGCGTGGCGGCGTTCATCATCAAGAGCGTGGTGATCGGCCTGATTGAATCCGGCGCCTTATAAGCGCGCCGGCACTGCCTTCCAGTGGCCTTGATCCAGGCCATCGATCGACCACTCACCAATACGCACGCGCACCAGGCGCAGCGTCGGCAAGCCCACTGCTGCGGTCATGCGCCGTACCTGACGGTTGCGCCCTTCACGAATCACCAACTCCAGCCAATACGTCGGCACGCTTTTGCGAAAGCGTACCGGCGGGTTGCGCGGCCATAATGCCGGCTCATCCAGTTGCCGCGCCTCGGCCGGCAAGGTCATGCCGTCGTTGAGTTCCACGCCTTCACGCAGGCGTTGCAGCTGCTCTTCAGTCGGCTCGCCTTCCACCTGCACCCAGTAAGTTTTCGCCAGCTTGTGCTTGGGGTCAGCGATGCGCGCCTGGAGCTGACCGTCGTTGGTCAACAGCAGCAGGCCCTCGCTGTCACGGTCCAGGCGCCCTGCCGGGTAAATGCCGGGGATATCAATAAAATCCTTGAGGGTCGCGCGCCCACCTTCGTCGCTGAACTGGGTCAGCACATCGAAGGGTTTATTGAACAGGATCAACTTGGGCTCGGCCGGTGGCGCCTTGGCAACGCGGCGAGCGGCAGAGTACGGTGGTTTCACGCCAGGGCGGCGCGAATCGGGACGGCTGGGACGGGACATGGCAAAGGAACATCTAACGGTCAGGACCGACAATGCTAGTGGCCTGACCGCTAAATGACCATCCCAACCGCTTAGCGGAACGGCGGCTCGTCGAAGCTGCGCAGTTTGCGCGAGTGCAGGGAGTTGAGTTCGGTGCGCAACAGGTCGACCGCCTCGATGCCGATCTTCAAGTGCTGGCTGACCGCGCGCTCATAGAACGCGTTGGCCGAACCCGGCAGCTTGATCTCGCTGTGCAAGGGTTTGTCCGATACGCACAACAAGGTGCCGTAAGGCACGCGCAAACGGTAACCCTGGGCGGCGATGGTGCCGCTTTCCATGTCCACGGCCACGGCGCGGGACAGGTTGATCAGCGGCCGCTCCTGGGCCCAGCGCAGTTCCCAGTTCCGGTCGTCATAGGTCAGCACGGTACCGGTGCGCAGGCGTTTTTTCAGCTCTTCGCCTTTTTCGCCAGTGACTTTCGCCGCAGCTTGCTGAAGCGCCAGCTGCACTTCGGCCAGGGCCGGGATGGGGATGTTCGGCGGTACCACGCGGTCGAGAATCCCGTCGCGGCGCATATAGGCGTGGGCCAGTACGTAGTCGCCGATGGTCTGGGATTGGCGCAGGCCGCCGCAGTGGCCGATCATCAGCCAGCAATGCGGGCGTAGTACGGCCAGGTGGTCGGTGATGTTCTTGGCGTTGGACGGGCCTACGCCGATGTTCACCAAGGTCACGCCGTGGCCGTCAGTGGCCTGCAGGTGATACGCCGGCATCTGGTAGCGGTGCCAGACCACGCCGGCGGCAATGGCCGAGGCTTCGCCGTGGTCCATGCTCTTGTCGATCACCACGTTGCCGGGCAGCACCATACGGATAAACCGCGGGTCGCTGCGCAGTTGCTCCAGGCCATGCAGGATGAACTGGTCCACGTAGCGGTGGTAGTTGGTCAGCAAGATCCACGGCTGCACATGGCGCCAGTCGCTGCCGGTGTAATGCACAAGGCGACGCAGGGAAAAGTCCACGCGGGCGGCATCAAACAGGGCCAGGGGCAGCGGGTCGGTGTTTTCCCAGTCGTACAGGCCATCGGCAATGCCGTCGGTGGCGGCGGACAGGTCGGTACTGGGGAATACACGAGCCAGGGTCGCGGCGGTGACGCCGGAGCCGGCCAGTTCATCACCCTGCTCCACCACATAGGGGTACGGGATGTTCTGCTGGCTGACGCCCACTTCCACGGTCACGGTGAAGTCGTGCATCAGCGGCACCAGTTGCTCCAGCAGGTACTTACGGAACGCGGCCGGGTGGGTCACGGTGACGCTGTAGGTACCCGGCAGTTGCACCTTGGCATACGCCCGAGTGGTCTGTGGGACTTCGCCGTGGCAGTGGTAGGTCAGGCGCAGTTCCGGGTAGCGAAACAGTGCGCGTTGAGCGGCGTCGGGTTCGACGCGGTCCTTGAGGTATTGCTTGAGCGCTTGGTTGAGCGCGCCAGTCGCACGCTCATGCAGCGCCGCCAGCCGGTCCACGGCTTCTTCGGCGGTTTTAACGACAACAAAAGCTTCGGTCACGGTAAGCATCCTGTGTTCTGACTTGCAGGCCTTTATCTTGCCTGTATCCAGGCCTCACCGAAACACCGGAAGTGGAATGCTTTGATAGGTGGGAGCTGGCTTGCCTGCGATAGCGGTCTATCAGCCACATAATTGCTGGCTGGACCACCGCTATCGCAGGCAAGCCAGCTCCCACATTTGACTGTGTTTATTCAGAGGGATTGTGGGGTTGAGCGGGCGACAATAGCTTGCACATCCACCCCACGCGGCAAGGTGCCATATACCCGCCCCGACGACTCACCCAACCGACTGGCGATAAACCCGTCGCTCACCGCCGCATTACCCGCCTCCAACAACAACTTGGCCTGCAACGCCAGGGCAATGTCCTCGGTCAGCTGCCGTGCCCGATACTGGATATCCTGGGTGTCCATGAACGCCGCCTTCAACTGCTCGATATGCCGCGCCAGCTGTTTGTCGCCATGGCCATCCCCCAGCTCCACAAACAGCACCTCCAGCACACCCGGCTCTTTGGACAGTGCACGCAGCACGTCCAGGCATTGCACATTGCCAGAGCCTTCCCACGTGGAGTTAACCGGTGCCTCACGGTAAAGACGCGGCAGGATGCTGTCTTCCACGTACCCGGCGCCGCCCATGCATTCGGCGGCTTCGTTGATCATCGCCGGCGCTCGCTTGCAGATCCAATACTTGCCCACCGCCGTGACCAGCCGGGCGAACTTGGCTTCATGTTCATCATCAAGATGATCCAGGGCGCGCCCCATGCGCAGGCTCAAGGCCAGGGCCGCTTCGCTTTCCAGGGCCAGGTCGGCCAGCACGTTCTGCATCAGCGGCTGCTCGCTGAGCACGCGGCCACCCACTTGGCGATGGGCGCAGTGATGGCTGGCCTGGGTCAGCGCCTGGCGCATCAAGGCGCTGGAGCCGACCATGCAATCGAAGCGCGTCATGGCAACCATTTCGATAATGGTTGGAACGCCGCGGCCTTCTTCACCGACCATCCAGGCCAGGGCGCCGCGAAACTCCACTTCGCTGGAGGCGTTGGAGCAGTTGCCGAGTTTGTTCTTCAAGCGCTGGATATAGAACTCGTTGCGCGTGTCGTCCGGTCGGTGCCGGGGCAGCAAAAAACAGGTCAGGCCCTTGTCGGTCTGGGCCAGGGTCAGGAAGCCATCGCACATCGGTGCCGAGCAGAACCATTTATGCCCCACCAGTTCGTAGGCTTGGCCGGGGCCACCCGCGCCTACGGGGTAAGCGCGAGTGGTGTTGGCGCGTACGTCGGTGCCGCCCTGCTTCTCGGTCATGGCCATCCCGATAGTGGCGCCGGCCTTGTGGGCGATGCCGACATTGCGTGGGTCGTAGTGGGTATTGAGTACTTTAGGCAGCCAGAGGTCCGCCAGCTCCGGTTGCAGGCGCAGGGCCGGGACGCAGGCGAAGGTCATGGTCAGCGGGCAGCCGCTGCCGGCTTCGGCCTGGCTATGCAGGTAGGTCATCGCCGCACGCGCCACATGGGCGCCAGGCTGCGGGTGGGCCCACGGCAACGACGGCAGGCCATGCTCGACGGCGGTGCGCATCAACTCGTGATAGGCCGGGTGAAACTCCACCAGGTCGATACGATGGCCGTAACGGTCATGGCTACTGAACACCGGTTTGTTCTGGTTGGCCAGGAACCCGGCTGCCATCAACGGCCCACCGGCCAGCGCACCGTAGGCATCAATGCGCGCTTGTGCCCAACCGGCGCCGAAGCGGCGTGACCATTCCTGCAAAGGCAAGTCGATGCGATAGAGGTTAGTGCCGTCCAGGGACGGTGGCTGGTTGGTGACGTCGTGGGTTTCGGCAAACTGATGCAGGTTCATGACGGGCCTCCTGGAAAAAAGGCCGTATGAACAGTGGCCCGGAATTCAGTTAAGCACCGTGCAAGACCTTAAAAAAGTGGCATACGCGCCGAATGTTCGGCGCTTTCACCCTCATCCGCGCACAGCACGCTACGTTCAAGTGCCGCCTGCAAGGCGTCGAAACGCACCGGTTTGGCCAGTCGGTCCGTCATGCCAATGCCATGGCAGCGCTCACGCTCCGGCCCATTGGGCGAAGCACTCAGGGCGATCACCGGCAATTCACCACAGCCGGGCAATGCGCGAATCTGGCAGCACAACGAAAAGCCACCCTCTGGCACATCCAGCAGCACGGCGTCGAAGCTGTGCCCCTGCAATGCAGCGAGCGCCGCCGGGCCGCTGTCTACGGTTTTGACCCGGTAACCGAGCTTGAGCAACATGCCACGCACCGCCAACTGGCCCACGCTGTTGTCGTCCACCAACAGCACCGTGCACTCCTGAGGCGCACGCTGTGCAGGCAGCGTTTGCGTGGCGGGCGTCACCTGCTGCGGCACCGCGCTGACGTCCATTTCCAACTGGAAGCGGCTGCCTTTACGGGGCTCCGAATGATGGGTCAGGCGCCCGCCCAGCAGTTCGATCAACTGCCGGCAAATCGCCAGGCCAATGCCCAGGCCGCCGTATTCACGCGTCATCGAGCCGTCCAACTGAAAGAAACGCTGATACAACGTGGCCTCATCGAGAAAGGCAAAGCCGATACCGGTGTCGGTGACGATAAAGCTCAAGTGCAAGGCGCCATCCCCTTGCGGCACGCCCACCACACGCAAACGCACCGCGCCGACGTGGGTGAATTTGAACGCATTGTCGAGCAGGCAATCCAGGCACTGGCGCAACTTTTGGGCATCGCCGATGAGCCGGTCTGGCAGCTCATCCGCGACGTCAATGGAGAACGCCAGGCCCTTGGCCTGGGCGCTGCCGGTGAACTGCTGGCGCAAGGTATCGAGCTCGCCGCGCAGGCTGAACACTTGCGGCTGGGCCACCAGGCGACCGGCCTGCAACTCGGTGAGGGTGAGGATGCCGTTGACCATGCGCATCATGTCCCGCGCCGAGCCGGCGGCGGTTTGCTGGTACTGCGTCAGGTCATCGTCCAAAGGCACGGTTTGCATCAGTTCCAAAGAGCCGATCACACCGTTCATCGGCGTGCGCAATTCGTGGGTCAGGGTGGCGAGAAATTCGTCTTTGAGGCGATTGCTGCGGGCCAGTTGCTGGTTGAGCGCTTCCAGCTTCTGGCTGGCATCGAGGAGAATCTGCGCCTGCTGTTCGCGCATGCCGTTGATACGGTCAGCCAGGGCCAGGGACAACAGCGCCACTTCAATGGCTGAGCCGAGCTGGCTGGCGTACATGGTCAGGAACACGTTAGGCAGATAACCCAGCACCATCAGGGTATTGATCACCCCGCCGAGCAGGAAGGCCGACCAGGCGATGATGAAATAACGCGCCATGCGCTGCCCGCAATACCAGGCCTTGATGGCCGCCACGAAGATGGTCACGGTAAACACCAGCGCCAGCGCAGTGGCCAGGCGCAGGGCCACGGCGTAACTGGTCAACAGCGCCAGTGCCATCACCAACCCGCCACAGGCCGCCAGCGCCAGCAGGATGCGGTTGAGCCAGCGACTGTGCTGCGCAGTGTGCAGGAAACTGCGCGCGAACAGGCTGCCGAACAAAGCCGCCGAGCCGATCAGGAAGGGAACCGCCGCATTCGCCCACCAGGGGTTGTTCGGCCAGAAGTACTCCACCGCAACGCCATTGACCGACAGCTGATACAAGCCGAACGAAGCGATATAGAAGATGTAATAGAGGTAGCTGGTGTCGCGTACGCTCAGGTAGATAAACAGGTTGTAGATCAGCATGCCCAGCAACACACCGTAGATGGCGCCGAGCACGTACAAACGCAACGGTTGCTCTTCCATATAGGCAGTGCCCGCCCACAACGTCAGCGGTGCCTGGATCGAGCCTTGGCTTTGCAAGCGCAGGTAGACGGTTTGTTGCTGGTCGGGCAAGAAGCTGAGCTTGAACAGGTAGTTGCTCTGGCTCACCTCACGGCTGGAAAACGGTAATGCGCTGCCGGTGCGGGCGGTGAGGCGGTAGTGGCCGGTGCCGTCGTTCTGGTAGAGGTCCAAGCGATTGAGCGGCGGGTAGGCCAGTTCCAGAAACCAGGTGCGCGGTGCGCGGGGATCTTTGGCGGTGTAGTGCAGGTTGACCTTCAGCCAGAACACCGAGCGTGAATAGCCGGCATTGAGCGTGTCTTTGTCGTGGGTCTTGAATTGGGCGGCATAGGCGGGGGAACTGACATCGGCGATGGTGAGGGCATCGGTTGGGTCTTCGAGCACTTGCATGACCCGGCCCAACGGGAGGCTGCGCGTGTCCTGGTTGAACTCGACAGCGCCGGCGAGCATCGGTAGCCCGCACAATATAAACATCAGCAAATAGCGCATAGAGCCCCAGCGTAGCCTGGTCCGGTTGTGTCAAAAGCCCCCCATTCCTTTTGAGAAGACGTACACCGGCGATACAGTAAGTTATTGGGATGCACTTTAGCATAGCCAGTAAAAGCCATTAGCCACTGCAGGAACTTTTTTTAGAACAGCTCTAGCGCAATGCTTTCAGACCACTGTGTTGCAGCGTTCGGCCACGCAAAGCGATGCTGCAGCAGCAAACTTCTGCCATCGCCAGGCAGCCACGCAAAAAGCGTTTGGTGGTAAGCTCGCGCACCATGAATATCTACAGTTCTCGCCCCGTTGTCCTCTGTCTCTCCGGCCACGACCCCAGTGGTGGCGCCGGCCTGCAGGCAGATATCGAAGCCCTGCTCGCCCAGGGTTGCCACGCGGCCCCGGCCGTCACCGCGCTGACCGTGCAGAACACCGTCAATGTCAGTGACTTCCGCGTGCTTGACCGTGAGTGGGTACTGGCCCAAGCCAATGCCGTGCTCGGCGACTCTGAAGTCGCGGCGGTCAAGCTGGGCATGCTCGGCTCCACTGCGATGGTCGACACCGTGGTCGAACTGCTGCAGGCGCACCCGCATTTGCCGGTGGTCTGCGACCCGGTGCTGCGCGCCGGCGGCGGCGGTAGCCTGGGCAAGGACGAGGTCGGTTATGCGATGCGCGAGCGGCTGCTGCCCCTGTCATTGATCGCCACCCCCAACCTGCCAGAAGCGCGCATCCTCGCGGAACTGCCCGACGGCAGCGCCGACGACTGCGCCGAGAAGCTGCTGCCGTACATCAAGCACCTGCTCATCACCGGCGGCCATGGCGATGAGCACGAAGTGCACAATCGCCTGTACAGCCGCGACGGCACGCGCCAGACCTTTACCTGCCAGCGCTTGCCCGGCAGTTATCACGGCTCGGGTTGCACCTTGGCCAGTGCGCTGGCCGGGCGCATTGCCCAGGGTGAAGGCCTGGCCAGCGCCGTGCAATCGGCCCTCAACTACACGTGGCGTACCCTGCGTGATGCCGAACAACTCGGCCAGGGCCAGTTCGTGCCGCGTCGATTGCCGCTGGATTTCTGCTCGTAACTTATCGCTCGTCAGCAAGGGGTTTGCCCGATGAAACTACGCGGCCTTTACGCCATTACCGACAGCCAACTGTTGGCCGGCAAATTCCTCGCCTACGTCGAGGCGGCGCTGGACGGTGGCGTCACCCTGTTGCAGTACCGCGACAAAAGCAGCGACGAGGCACGGCGCCTGCGTGAAGCCGAAAAGCTCTATGAACTGTGCTCGCGCTACAAGACTCAATTGATCATCAACGACGATGCCGAACTGGCCGCGCGACTGGGCGTCGGCGTACATCTGGGCCAGACCGACGGCCCGCTGACCTCGGCCCGGGCATTGCTCGGCGCCAAGGCGATCATCGGCGCCACCTGTCACAGCCAGATCGAACTGGCCGAACAGGCCGCCAAAGAAGGCGCCAGCTACGTCGCCTTCGGCCGCTTCTTCAATTCCACGACCAAACCCGGCGCACCCGCCGCCACCGTTGACATGCTGGCCCAGGCCCGCAAGCGCCTGCACCTGCCGATCTGCGTAATCGGCGGCGTCACCCTGGAAAACGCCGAGCCGCTGGTGGCCCACGGGGCTGACCTGCTCGCCGTGGTCCATGGCCTGTTCGGTGCCGACAGCACCCAGGAAGTCACCCGCCGCGCCCGTGCATTCAACGACCTTCTTAAATCTTCAGTTTAGAGAGCCCGATCATGTCCCGTTCCGAAACCCTGTTTGCCAACGCCCAGAAACACATCCCCGGCGGTGTGAACTCCCCCGTGCGTGCGTTCAAGAGCGTGGGCGGCACGCCGTTGTTCTTCAAGCATGCCGAAGGCGCCTACGTCACCGATGAAGACGACAAGCGCTATGTCGACTATGTCGGCTCCTGGGGCCCGATGATCCTCGGCCACAGCCATCCGGACGTGCTGGACGCGGTGCGCCAGCAACTGCAGCACGGCTTGTCCTACGGCGCCCCGACCGCGATGGAAACCGAGATGGCCGACCTGGTCTGCTCGATCGTGCCGTCGATGGAAATGGTGCGCATGGTCAGCTCCGGCACCGAAGCCACCATGAGCGCGATCCGCCTGGCCCGTGGTTTCACCGGCCGCGACAACATCATCAAGTTCGAAGGCTGCTACCACGGTCACTCCGACAGCCTGCTGGTAAAAGCCGGCTCCGGCGCGCTGACCCAAGGCGTACCCAATTCTGCTGGTGTACCTGCGGCGTTCGCCAAGCACACCCTGACCTTGCCGTTCAACGACCTCGCGGCCGTCGAGCAGATGCTCAGCGAAGTCGGCCAGGACGTTGCCTGCATCATCGTCGAGCCAGTCGCCGGCAACATGAACTGCGTTCCACCGGCCCCGGGTTTTCTTGAGGGCCTGCGCGAGCAGTGCGACAAGCATGGCGTGGTGCTGATTTTTGACGAAGTGATGACCGGTTTCCGGGTCGCCCTCGGTGGCGCCCAGGCTTACTACGGCGTCACGCCAGACCTGAGCACCTTCGGCAAGATCATCGGCGGCGGCATGCCGGTAGGCTGCTTCGGCGGCAAGCGCGAGATCATGCAACACATCGCCCCGCTCGGCCCGGTCTACCAGGCAGGCACCTTGTCGGGTAACCCGCTGGCAATGGCCGCCGGCCTGACCACCCTGCGCCTGATCAGCCGCCCGGGCTTCCACGCCGAGCTGACCGACTACACCACACGCCTGCTCGACGGCCTGCAACAGCGCGCCGATGCCGCCGGCATCCCGTTTGTGACCACCCAGGCCGGTGGCATGTTCGGCCTGTACTTCAGCGGCGCCGACGATATCGTCACCTTCGATGACGTGATGGGCAGCGATGCCGAGCTGTTCAAGCGCTTCTTCCACCTGATGCTCGAAGGCGGCGTGTACCTGGCACCGAGCGCCTTTGAAGCTGGCTTCACTTCGATCGCCCATGGCGAAGCCGAACTGAAATTGACCCTGGATGCTGCCGAGCGCGCGTTCGCGGCCCTGAAATAAGTGACGGCAACCTCTGACGTTGCCCCTGGCAGCGTCAGATTTGCTACTTTGCTTACAGAGAATTCCTGGTTTTTTCGAGAATTGCCCTGCAATCCGGCAGATAACTTGCCCAAGCAGCAGAAAAACGAGTAAAGACTTTGTAAGCAGAGGCCTGCTTATTTCATAATGCGCGCTTATTGGACTCCCTCGAGGGTCCGCGCGCCCCGTCAGAGGTAAGTCGATTCCCATGAAACGCACCGGCCGCACCCTGGTTCTGGGCTGCCTGTTGCTCCTTCAACCGCTACTGGCACATGCCCAGGCCGGCGGCAACTCGTTGTTAATCCCAGCGATGGGTCGTTGCACCCTCAATACCCAGCCAGAGAGCCAGGCCGAAGCCCTGAGCGCGTGCCAGAAACAGGCCGAGGAAGGGGATGCGCAAGCACAATACGAGTTGGGCGAGTACTACCACGACAGCAAGAACCCGGCCGTTGACCTCAACAAAGCGTTGAGCTACTTCGAGAAAGCCTCGTTGCAGGGCCACGCCCAGGCGCAATACCAGTTGGGCAACATGTTCTTCAAAGGCGAAGGCGTGCCGGCCAACAACGTCCAGGCGTACATCGTGCTGAAAATGGCCGCGGTCAACGGCGCCGAAGACGCACTGGACACTGCCGACGAAGTCGCCGAGCATATGCAGCGCGATGAACTGGAAGTGGCAACCCAGGTGCTGGGGCAGATTTTCCGCAACTACCTGCAAGAACTGCAGAGTGCTGATGGGCGTTCGCCGTTCTCACCCCTTCCCTGATTTTTTGTAGACCTTACATCGCTATCGCAGGCAAGCCAGCTCCCACAGTGACTGCATTCCAGCATTGAAACGCGGTCGAGTGTGGGAGCTGGCTTGCCTGCGATAGACCCCCCTCGGTCTAAAGCCCTACTTCTCAGGCATCGGCATCGGAAACGGCATCACATTGCTCATGCCCCGAGCCTCACTGATCTTCGGCGTCCCCAGGCGCTCGACTTCATCGATGCGCACAATCGAATGCATCGGCACAAAGCTGCGCACCACACCTTCGAACTGGGCCTTGAGCTTTTCTTCGCCCGGATCGACCACCAACTGGGTGCGCTCGCCAAAGACGAACTCTTCCACCTCCAGGAAGCCCCACAGATCACTTTGATAGATCTGCTTGGCGTACATTTCGAACACCTGGCCCTGGTTGAGGAAAATCACCTTATAGATTGGAGCTTCACGTTTGGTCATGGTGGGCGAACAACACATGGGGATATAAAAGAGGGCGCGAACTATAGCATGGCACCCGATGCACAGCGCTAGGAACCAATGGGCATGCCCCCTATAATGCGCGGTTCTTTACCACCAGTTGACGATTCCCATGGCCAAGAAGCTTTACATCGAAACCCACGGTTGCCAGATGAACGAGTACGACAGCTCGCGCATGGTCGACTTGCTGGGCGAACACCAGGCCCTGGAAGTCACTGCCCGCGCCGAAGATGCCGACGTGATCCTGCTCAATACCTGCTCGATCCGCGAGCGGGCCCAGGACCGTGTATATTCGCAGCTGGGCCGCTGGCGCGAATTGAAACTGGCCAACCCGGACATGGTGATCGCCGTCGGCGGTTGCGTGGCCAGCCAGGAAGGCGCCGCGATCCGCGACCGCGCGCCCTATGTCGATGTGGTGTTTGGCCCGCAAACCCTGCACCGTCTGCCAGAGATGATCGACGCCGCACGCATCACCAAGCTGCCGCAAGTGGATGTATCGTTCCCCGAAATCGAGAAATTCGACCATTTGCCCGAGCCGCGTATCGACGGCCCGAGCGCCTATGTGTCAGTGATGGAAGGTTGCAGCAAGTACTGCACTTTCTGTGTAGTGCCCTACACCCGCGGTGAAGAAGTCAGCCGGCCGTTTGACGATGTGCTGTCGGAAATCATCCACCTGGCTGAAAACGGCGTGCGCGAAGTGACCCTGCTGGGCCAGAACGTCAACGGCTACCGTGGCCAGACCGATGACGGCCGCCTGGCCGACCTGGCGGAATTGATCCGCGTGGTCGCCGCCGTCGATGGCATCGAGCGCATCCGCTACACCACCTCGCACCCGCTGGAGTTTTCCGACAGCCTGATCCAGGCCCACGCCGAAGTACCAGAGCTGGTCAAGCACCTGCACTTGCCGGTGCAATCGGGTTCGGACCGCATTCTCTCGGCGATGAAGCGCAACCACACCGCACTGGAATACAAATCCAAACTGCGCAAACTTCGCGCCGCCGTGCCAGGCATTTGCATCAGCTCGGACTTTATCGTCGGCTTCCCGGGCGAAACCGAGAAAGACTTCCAGCAGACCATGAAGCTGATCGAAGACGTGGGTTTCGACTTCTCCTACTCGTTCGTCTACAGCCAGCGCCCAGGCACTCCGGCTGCCGACCTGCTGGATGAAACCCCGGAGGCGTTGAAAAAAGAGCGTTTGAACGCGCTGCAACATCGCCTCAATCAGCAGGGCTTCGAAATCAGCCGACAAATGGTCGGTTCGATCCAGCGCATTCTGGTGACCGATTATTCGAAGAAAGACCCGGGTGAATTGCAGGGTCGTACCGAGAACAACCGAATCGTCAACTTCCGCTGTGACAATCCCACGCTGATCGGCCAGTTTGCCGATGTGCACATTGATGCGGCGCAGCCACACTCGTTGCGTGGCTCGTTGATCAACTGATCTCGCTGACCGGATGAAGATCAAAATGTGGGAGCTGGCTTGCCTGCGATAGCGATGTATCAGTGCCCAATGTGCCAACTGACCCACCGCTATCGCAGGCAAGCCAGCTCCCACAGGGGTTCTTCAGGGTTATCGAGAGTGGGGCCAGGCTATTTAAGTGCTTTCGCACACCAGCGCCTGGCGTTATTCTCTCTCTCACCTCATCAGCCAAAGGGCGGCTAAAAGCAACCTTGAACGCACCCATAGCAGAACCCCATCGTTTTATCCTCGAGCCTTTTGAGGCTCGCCGTTTCGCCAACCTGTGCGGACAGTTCGACGAGCACCTGCGCCTGATCGAACAACGCCTGAGCATCGAGATCCGCAACCGCGGCAATCAGTTCGAGCTCATTGGTGAACCCCAACACACCACGTCTGCAGAAAACCTGCTGCGCCGTCTCTACCGCGAAACCAAGGGTAGCGAGCTGTCGCCGGAGACCGTGCACCTGTACCTGCAGGAGTCGGCTGTGGAAGACCTGGCCAATAACCCGGTGGCCGAAGCCAGCGTGGCCTTGCGTACCAAAAAAGGCATGATTCGCCCACGCGGCTTGAATCAGCAGAAGTACGTCAAGGAAATCCTGGGCAACGACATCAACTTCGGCATCGGCCCGGCCGGTACCGGCAAGACCTACCTCGCGGTGGCCTGCGCCGTCGACGCCCTGGAGCGCGAGCAAGTGCGGCGCATCCTGCTGGTGCGCCCAGCGGTCGAGGCCGGCGAAAAGCTCGGTTTCCTGCCCGGCGACTTGGCCCAGAAGATCGACCCGTACCTGCGCCCGCTCTACGATGCGCTGTACGAGATGCTCGGTTTTGAATACGTGGCCAAGCTGATCGAGCGCCAGGTGATCGAGATCGCCCCGCTGGCCTACATGCGTGGCCGTACGCTCAACAACAGCTTCATCATTCTCGACGAAAGCCAGAACACCACCGTCGAGCAGATGAAGATGTTCCTCACCCGTATCGGTTTCGGCTCCACTGCCGTGATCACGGGCGACATCACCCAGGTCGACCTGCCCAAGGGCACCAAGTCGGGCCTGGGCCAGGTGATCGAGGTGCTCAAGGACGTGCCGGGTATCAGCTTCACGCACTTCATGCCCAAGGACGTGGTGCGCCACCCGCTGGTGCAGCGCATTGTCGAAGCCTATGAGCGCTTCGAACACCGCGACGACGCGCCCGCCAAGGACGCTCGCCACGATGCTTGAGCTAGACCTGCAGCTGGCCACCGACGCGCCCGCCCCCAGCGAAGCCCAGTTCCGCCAATGGTGTGAACTGGCTTTGCGCCAGCGCACCGCTGACTCGGAGCTGACCATTCGTCTGGTGGACGAGGCCGAAGGCCGTGAGCTGAACCACACCTGGCGCCAGAAAGACTACGCGACCAACGTGCTGTCCTTCCCCGCCGACGTGCCCGACGAATTGCTGGATATCCCGCTGCTGGGCGACCTGGTGATCTGCGTCGCGGTGGTCGAGCGAGAAGCGGCGGAACAAGGCAAGGAACTTGAGGCCCATTGGGCCCATCTAGTCATCCACGGCTGCTTGCATCTCTTGGGTTACGACCATATAGACGATGACGAAGCCGAGGAAATGGAAGCACTGGAACGAACGTTGCTTGCAGAACTGGGTCACCGCGACCCATATGCAGACGACGAAAGCTGATCAACACTCAACTGTCATATCAAAGGATTTAGAGTAATCGCTATGAGCGAAGACCGATCGAGCAACGGGCAGAAGTCATGGCTGGGTAAACTGACCCAGGCTTTTGCCCACGAGCCGAAAAACCGCCAGGAGCTCTTGGAGCTGCTGCGCGATGCACACCAGAACAAGTTGCTGGACAGCGAAGCGCTGGCCATCGTCGAGGGCGCCATCCAGGTGGCTGACCTGCAAGTACGTGACATCATGGTCCCGCGCTCGCAGATGATCAGCATCAAGGCGACCCAGACCCCACGGGAATTCCTCCCGGCCGTGATCGACTCGGCGCATTCGCGCTATCCGGTGATCGGTGAAAGCCATGACGACGTCATGGGTGTCCTGCTGGCCAAGGACCTGCTGCCGTTGATCCTCAAGGAGAATGGCGACAGCTTCAACATCAAGGATCTGCTGCGCCC
Source organism: Pseudomonas sp. NFPP02 (assembly GCF_900119355.1). Taxonomy (NCBI): domain Bacteria; kingdom Pseudomonadati; phylum Pseudomonadota; class Gammaproteobacteria; order Pseudomonadales; family Pseudomonadaceae; genus Pseudomonas; species Pseudomonas sp. NFPP02. The sequence continues at coordinate 130,650 of NZ_FPJI01000013.1, read as the reverse complement.
GGCCACCTTCGTGCCGGAGTCCAAGCGCCTGAATGTGCTGCTGCGCGAGTTTCGCGCCAACCACAATCACATGGCCATTGTGATTGACGAATACGGCGGCGTGGCCGGCCTGGTCACCATCGAGGACGTGCTGGAGCAGATCGTCGGCGACATCGAAGACGAGCACGACGTCGAAGAAGACAGCTACATCAAGCCGCTGCCCAGCGGTGACTTCCTGATCAAGGCGCTGACGCCCATCGAGAACTTCAACGAGTTCTTCGACAGCGAGTTTTCGGACGATGAGTTCGACACCGTCGGCGGCCTGGTGATGAGTGCGTTCGGGCACCTGCCCAAGCGTAATGAAACCACCGAGATCGGCGCCTATCGCTTCCGCATCCTCAATGCTGATAGCCGTCGTATCCATCTGATCCGCCTGACACCCATCGCCCGCTAAGGACTGACATGCGCCGTCTCACCTCACCCGGCTGGCCCGGTAATTTGCTGGCCGTGGTGGCCGGCGCCATCACAACCCTGGCGCTGGCGCCGTTCGATATCTGGCCGTTGGCGCTGGTTGCGGTCGGCCTGTTCTATATCGGCCTGCGGGACCTGACACCCCGCCAGGCCCTGGGCCGTGGCTGGTTTTTCGGCTTCGGCCTGTTTGGTGCCGGCACCAGTTGGATCTACTACAGCATCCACCACTTCGGCGGCGCTTCGGTGCTGCTGGCGGGGTTCCTGATGCTGCTGTTCACCGCCGCCATCGCCTGGTTCTTTGCCCTGCCCGCCTGGCTATGGGCGCGCTGGTTGCGCCGTAACGAAGCACCACTGGCGGATGCATTGACGTTCGCCGCGTTGTGGGTCGGCCAGGAAGCCTTTCGTGGCTGGTTCCTTACCGGTTTCCCGTGGTTGTACTCCGGTTACAGTCAACTCGATGGGCCATTGACCGGCCTCGCGCCATTGGGTGGGATGTGGCTGATTTCCTTCGCCCTCGCACTCACTGCCGCATTGCTGTGCAACCTGCCGCTCCTGCTGGTCACCAAGCGCAATGCCTTCATCGGCGCGGGCCTGTTATTGCTGGTTGCGCCCTGGGCGATTGGCCTGGCACTCAAGCATCACGCCTGGACATCGCCGTCTGGTGCGCCCCTGAGCGTGGCTGCGATTCAGGGCAACGTCGAGCAAAGCATGAAGTGGGACCCGGACCAGCTCAATGCACAGTTGGCGCTGTACCGCGACATGAGCCTGAGTTCCAAGCGCGTCGACCTGCTGGTCTGGCCGGAAACTGCCGTGCCGGTGCTCAAGGAGTCCGTGGAGGGCTACCTGGGCATGATGGGCAAGTTTGCCGCCGACCGGGACAGCGCGTTGATCACCGGGGTACCGATTCGCCAGGAAGTGCACCACCAGAAGCGCTACTTCAACGGCATCACCGTGGTCGGCGAAGGCGACGGCACCTACCTCAAGCAAAAACTGGTGCCGTTTGGCGAGTACGTGCCGCTGCAGGACATGTTGCGCGGGCTGATAGCCTTTTTCGACCTGCCCATGTCGGACTTCGCCCGCGGCCCTTCTGACCAGGCCATGCTGCAGGCCAAGGGTTATCAGATTGCGCCGTTCATTTGCTATGAAGTGGTGTACCCCGAATTCGCCGCCGGCCTGTCGGCCCAGAGCGACCTGCTGCTGACCATCAGCAACGACACCTGGTTCGGCCGCTCCATCGGCCCGCTGCAGCACCTGCAAATGGCGCAAATGCGTGCGTTGGAGGCTGGCCGCTGGATGATCCGCGCCACCAACAACGGCGTGACCGGGCTGATCAACCCGTTTGGGCAGATCACCGCGCAGATCCCGCAGTTCGAGCGTGGCATTCTCTATGGGGAGGTGGTGCCGATGCATAACCTCACGCCGTACCTGCAATGGCGTTCGTGGCCGTTGATCATTGTGTGTGTGCTGCTCTTTGGCTGGGCGCTGTTGGCGGCTCGGATGGCCAAAACGGTCTGACCTGTGGGAGCTGGCTGCGATGGCGGTGTATCAGTGCCCTGAGTGCTCACTGACCCACCGCCATCGCAGGCAAGCCAGCTCCTACATTTGATCTCCTGTGTTGCACCTATCGGTAGAACAATCGATACCCCACCTGCCCCACCACTTCATTGATCAACTGCCCGCTTTGCCACACCGCCTTGACCTCCGGCATCCAGCCACCCAGCGGTCGGCCATGGTCGACACCCAAAAAGCCCACCGGCCCCGGCACCACGGTGAAGCCGGCCTTTTCAAAACTCCACACCGAACGCGGCATGTGCCAGGCCTGGGTCACTACCACTACACGCTTGATGCCTTGCGGCAACAAAATCTCGGCGCTCATCTGGGCGTTTTCCCAGGTAGTGCGGCTGCGATCTTCTTTCCAGCGCACGGTGACACCGAAGTCATCCTGCATCGACACGGCCATCAGCTCGGCCTCACTGGGCGGCGTGCCGTAGTGCAAGCCGCCGCTGGTCAGCACTGGCAAACCGGATGCCTTGGCCAGCCGCGCGGCAAAACGCTCACGTTCCAGGCCAATTCCGGTGGGCTGGTCGCTGCCCCACGCAATGTCTCCACGCTCGCGCCCCGAGCCCAGCACCACAATCGCATCGGCACGCTGGGCCAGGGTGGCCCAGTCTTCCTGGGCCAAAGGCGGCTCTGTCTCCAGGGCACGGGCGCCCCATTGCACCATCACTGGTAGGCTGATCAACCACATTCCGCCCAGCCCCAGGGCAAAGCACAAGCCCGCCAGGCGCGGACGGCTGCGGCGAAACCACCAGGCACACGCCAACAACAGCAGAAAAATACCGGGCGGCAACAACAGTTGTTTAATGAAATAACGAAAAGGCATCGGGCATCTCCAAAGATGCCCGAAGCCTAGATGCATCGGGGTTTTGCAACAATCCTTACCGACAACATTTTGATAACGCTAACGGATAACGCGGGGCTCACTTGCACCGCACGGAGCGGAAGTTCTCTGGCCCGCGGCCGGTCGCCAGGTCTTTGAGCCAGATGACCTTGGCCGAATGAGCGGGCGGGGAAGCCTGCCCATGGGAGGCGCGGTCGTGATTCAACGCCAGATAGTTCTTGATCAATTCAAGCTCCGCCAGGCTCAAGCCTCGCAACTCCAGCTCCAGAGGCCGTTCATCACGCAATCGGCCTGCGGTTCTTGCGGCGTCCAATGCCCGACCCAAACGGTCGATCAATCCTTCATACAACTGCGGTTTCGTTAAAGTTCGCTGCGATTCAACCATCCCCTCACCTCATTGAAGAAATACTTGCTCCCCACTAAACAGCGTAGCCCCCGTTGCTGCGCCTGCCCGGTGCCGCGACAGACGGCCCTTGGCGCGCAATCAGGGTTTCCCTCGATAGAGTGGGGTCATGTATGCTACGGCGCTTCCTGTAACTCCACTTCCCGCAGGGTTTGGGCACGGACGCGCCGCTTCTTGGTGTCGAACAACCCGGACAGTGCACCGAAGAGGATTAGGCCACCCTTATCCAGTTCAAAAGTAGCCATGCACGAACAATATCAGCCCCGTGAAATAGAAAATGCCGCCCAAACCTTCTGGGACGAGCAAAAGTCCTTTGAAGTCAGTGAACAGCCGGGCAAGGAGACTTACTACTGCCTATCGATGTTCCCTTACCCCAGCGGCAAGCTACACATGGGGCACGTGCGCAACTACACCATCGGCGACGTGATTTCGCGCTACCAGCGCATGCTCGGCAAGAACGTGTTGCAACCCATGGGTTGGGACGCCTTCGGCATGCCGGCAGAAAACGCCGCGATGAAAAACAACGTGGCGCCCGCCAAGTGGACCTACGAAAACATCGCCTACATGAAGACCCAGCTGCGCAGCCTGGGCCTGGCGGTGGACTGGTCCCGCGAGGTCACCACCTGCAAGCCGGATTACTACCGCTGGGAACAATGGCTGTTCACGCGCCTGTTCGAAAAAGGTGTGATCTACAAAAAAAGCGGCACCGTGAACTGGGACCCGATCGACCAGACCGTACTGGCCAACGAACAGGTCATCGACGGTCGCGGCTGGCGTTCCGGCGCGCTGATCGAAAAGCGCGAAATCCCGATGTACTACTTCAAGATCACCGCCTACGCGGATGAACTGTTGTCGAGCCTTGACGATCTGCCGGGCTGGCCTGAACAGGTCAAGACCATGCAGCGCAACTGGATCGGCAAATCCAAGGGCATGGAAGTGCAGTTCCCGTACAACGTCGACTCCATCGGCGAAGCCGGCGCACTCAAGGTGTTCACCACCCGCCCCGACACCCTGATGGGCGCGACCTACGTCGCCGTGGCCGCCGAACACCCGCTGGCCACCCAGGCCGCACAGAACAACCCTAAGCTGCAGGCGTTCATCGCTGAATGCAAAGGCGGCAGCGTGGCCGAAGCCGATGTCGCCACCCAGGAGAAAAAAGGCCTGCCGACCGGCCTGTTCGTCGAGCACCCGTTGACCGGCGAGAAACTGCCGGTTTGGGTCGCCAACTACGTATTGATGCACTACGGCGATGGCGCCGTCATGGCCGTGCCGGCCCACGACGAGCGCGATTTCGAATTCGCCACCAAGTACAGCCTGCCTATCAAGTCGGTCGTGCGCACCAGCTCGGGTGATACCAACCCCGCTCCGTGGCAAGACGCCTACGGCGAGCACGGCACGCTGATCAACTCCGGCGAATTCGACGGCCTGGACTTCCAGGGCGCGTTCGACGCCATGGAAGTAGCCCTGATCAAGAAAAACCTCGGTGCCTCGCGCACCCAGTTCCGTCTGCGTGACTGGGGCATCAGCCGCCAGCGCTACTGGGGTTGCCCGATCCCGATCATCCACTGCCAAGCCTGCGGTGACGTGCCGGTACCGGAAGACCAACTGCCGGTCGTGCTGCCAGAAGACGTGGTGCCGGATGGTGCTGGCTCGCCGTTGGCGCGCATGCCCGAGTTCTACGAGTGCAGCTGCCCTAAATGCGGCGCGCCGGCCAAGCGTGAAACCGACACCATGGACACCTTCGTCGAGTCCTCGTGGTATTACGCTCGTTATGCCTCGCCGCACTATGAAGGCGGCCTGGTGGAGAAATCCGCAGCCGACCATTGGTTGCCAGTGGATCAGTACATCGGTGGCATCGAACACGCCATCCTCCACCTGCTGTACGCGCGCTTCTTCCACAAGCTGATGCGTGACGAAGGCCTGGTGAGCTCCGATGAGCCATTCAAGAACCTGCTGACCCAGGGCATGGTGATCGCCGACACTTACTATCGCCGCGAAGCCAATGGCGCCTACACCTGGTTCAACCCGGCGGATGTCGAGCTTGAGCGTGACAGCAAGGCCAAGGTCATCAGCGCGAAGCTGAAAGCCGACGGCCTGCCGGTGGAAATCGGTGGCACCGAGAAGATGGCCAAGTCCAAGAACAACGGCGTCGACCCACAGTCGATGATCGATCAGTTCGGCGCCGACACCTGCCGCCTGTTCATGATGTTCGCCTCGCCGCCTGACATGAGCGCCGAATGGTCCGACTCGGGCGTCGAAGGCTCGCACCGTTTCCTCAAGCGTGTCTGGCGCCTGGCCCACGCTCATGTCAGCCAGGGCCTGCCGGGCAAGCTGGATATCGGCGCGTTGAACGACGAGCAGAAAGCCGTTCGCCGCAGCATCCACCTGGCTATCCGCCAGGCCAGCCAGGACGTTGGCCAGAACCACAAATTCAACACCGCCATCGCCCAGGTGATGACGCTGATGAACGTGCTGGAAAAAGCCTCGCAGGCGACCGAACAAGACCGTGCGCTGATCCAGGAAGGCCTGGAAACAGTTACCCTGTTGCTCGCGCCGATCACGCCGCACATCAGCCATGAACTGTGGAGCCGTCTGGGCCACAGCGGTGCCGTCATCGATGCCGCCTGGCCGGTGCAGGATGACAGCGCCCTGGTACAGGACACGCTGCAACTGGTCATCCAGGTTAACGGTAAACTGCGTGGCCAGATCGACATGCCGGCCAGCGCCAGCCGTGAAGAGGTTGAAGCAGCTGCACGTATCAATGAGAACGTGCTGCGCTTTACCGAAGGCCTGACCATCCGCAAGGTGATCGTGGTACCCGGCAAACTGGTCAATATCGTCGCCAGCTAAATCGGATCGGGCGCGGGGCTTGGCCCCGCGCCGAACTAAACCTTTAGGGCCCGATAAGGCCCACCTGGTTTCAAGGGGAGCAACAAAATGATCAAACGCAATCTGCTGGTTATGGGCCTTGCCGTGCTGTTGAGCGCTTGCGGCTTCCAGCTGCGCGGCACCGGCACCAATGAGCTGTCGCTCAAGGAACTCGACGTCAGCGCCCGCAACGCCTACGGCGAAACCGTCACCCAGCTGCGCCAGACCCTGGAAAACAGCGGTGTGCACGTGTACAACGGCGCAACCTACAAACTGATCCTGACGGATGAGCGAGAAACCCAGCGCAATATCAGCTACGCCAGTGCTGGCCGTGCGTCCGACGTCGAGTTGAACACGGCGCTGATGTTCGAAATACAAGGCCGTGATCAGTTGCCGTTGATGGGTGACAAGATCCAGGTGCAGAAAGTGGTGAGCCACGATGGCAACAACCTGGTGGGTTCGGACTCCGAGACCATCCAGGTGCGCAAGGAAATGCGTCGTGAGCTGATCCAGCGCATGATGACTCGCCTGCAAATGCTCACCCCGGAAAAACTGGCTGAGCTGCAGCAAGTGGCCGACAACAAGGCCAAGGCTGACGCCGACGCCCTGAAAGCCGCGCAGGAATATGAAGACAACACACCGAAACAGTCGCCTGTTGAAGTCCCTGTCGAGTAAGCCAGACGGGGCGCCCCTGGCGCCCCGTTCGCCCCGCCTATGAAACTTGCCCCCGCCCAACTCGCCAAGCACCTGCAAGGTGGCCTTGCGCCTGTCTATATCGTCAGCGGTGATGACCCGCTGCTGTGCCAGGAAGCGGCCGACGCTATTCGCACCGCCGCACGCCAACAAGGCTTCGATGAACGCCAGGTCTTCAGTGCCGACGCCAGTTTCGACTGGGGCACGCTGCTGCAAGCTAGCGCGAGCATGTCGCTGTTTGCCGAGAAACGCCTGCTGGAACTGCGCCTGCCCTCGGGCAAGCCGGGCGATAAAGGCGCGGCGGCCCTGATGGAATACTGCTCGCGCCCCGCCGAAGACACCGTGTTGCTGGTCAGCCTGCCCAAGCTCGACGGCAGCGCGCAGAAAACCAAGTGGGGCAAGGCCCTGGTTGAAGGTCCACAGACTCAGTTCATCCAGATCTGGCCGGTGGACAGCAACCAGTTGCCGCAGTGGATTCGTCAGCGCCTGTCTCAATCAGGTCTCGCTGCGACACAGGATGCCGTGGAGCTGATCGCCGCTCGGGTCGAGGGCAACCTGCTTGCCGCCGCCCAGGAGATCGAAAAGCTCAAGCTGATGGCCGAAGACGGGCAGATCACCGTCGAAACCGTGCAAGGCGCAGTGGCCGATAGCGCGCGCTTTGATGTGTTCGGCCTGGTGGACGCCATCCTCAACGGCGAGCCCGCCCACGCCCTGCGCATGCTTGAAGGCCTGCGCGGCGAAGGGGTGGAACCCCCGGTGATTCTCTGGGCCCTGGCCCGTGAGCTGCGCGTGTTGGCGAACATTGCGCTGCAATACAGCCAGGGCACACCGCTGGACAAATGCTTCAGCCAGGCCCGGCCACCGGTGTGGGACAAGCGCAAACCCCTGATGAGCAAAGCCCTGCAACGGCACTCGGCGCAACGCTGGGCGCAACTGTTGCTGGAAGCGCAGCGCATCGATGCACAGATCAAAGGCCAGGCGGCCGGCTCGCCGTGGATGAGCCTGAGCCGTCTGTCGCTGTTGATGGCCGGCCAGCGCCTGGCGTTGCCTGCCGAATAAACCCTTCTGTACAACAGCACAAAACCCTGTGGGAGCTGGCTTGCCTGCGATGGCGGTGTATCAGTGCCCTTTGTGCCAACTGACCCACCGCCATCGCAGGCAAGCCAGCTCCCACATTGACTCTGCCCACTGCTTATTTGCGACATTTCCCACCTATCGACGGGCTTTACAGCCGGCCCACTTCGGCAGATGATTTGCACCGCTGCATTCCACCCCCAAGCGAGAGAATCCATCATGAGCAAAAAGCCATCCAAGCATGGCCCCAACAAAGCCAAATCCATCATCGCCCAGCCACTGTTCCGCAGCCGTCAGGAACGCGCCGGCAAGGGCAAAGGCAGCTACCGCCGCGAAGCCTTCCAGTCTAATAGCTGGGAGGCTTCTTACTTTCTGGCTGCCTGAAGGCAAGCGCCCCTCTGGCATGATAAGGTCTGTACCTGATTTGTAACCCCTGGACCTGTGCATGCCCTCTCGTCTTTCTCGTCATTGGCACCTACGCCAATTGATCGCTGCCTCCAGCCTCATTCTGCTCGTCGCCTGCGCCGAAAAACCTACCGCTGCGGACGCTCAACCCCTGCCCAAGCTCCAGACGGCCCCGGCTATCGCGCCTGCCGTGGTGGCCCCGTTGGCGGTGGACAATCTCGATATCCAGCCGACCCAGACCTTTGCCGAATGGCAAGCTGGCTTCCGTGCTCAAGCGCTGCAAGCCGGGATCACTGCGGCCGTGTTCGATAACGCTTTTGCCGGCGTCACCCCTGATATGGCGGTGATTCGCGCCGACCGCAGCCAACCGGAATTTTCTCGCCCGGTGTGGGAATACCTCGACGGTGCACTGTCGCCGGTGCGCGTGCGCAATGGCCAGGCACTGCTGGTCAAGTACGCCGATATTCTGCAAAGCATCGAGCAACGCTATGGCGTCGACCGCCAGGCGCTGGTCTCGGTGTGGGGCATGGAGAGCAACTTCGGCGCTTTCCAGGGCAATAACTCGGTGATCCGCTCCCTGGCCACCCTGGCCTATGAAGGACGTCGGCCGGCCTTTGCGCAAGCGCAGTTGCTGGCAGCGCTGCAGATCATCCAGCATGGCGATATTCAGGCCGACCAGATGAAAGGTTCCTGGGCCGGGGCGATGGGCCAGACCCAGTTCATCCCGACCACCTACAACACCCATGCCGTGGACTTTGACGGTGACGGTCGCCGCGATATCTGGAACAGCCCGTCCGACGCCCTCGCCTCCACGGCGCATTACCTGCAAAGCTCGGGGTGGCAGAAAGGCCAGCCGTGGGGCGTTGAAGTACAGCCGCTGCCGTCGGGCTTCGACTACAGCCTGGCCGATGGCGGCGTGCGCAAGACCGTGGCGCAATGGCTGCAACTGGGCATCCAATTGCCGCCTGGCGTGAGCCTGCCGGCCAATGTCGACCAGCTGTCCGCCGCCCTGCTGCTGCCGGCCGGCTACCGTGGCCCGGCGTTCCTGGTGCTGGATAACTTCCGCGCGATCCTCAAGTACAACAATTCGTCGTCCTATGCATTGGCGGTTGGCTTGCTGTCGGAGCGATTTGGCGGCGGCGGTGTGATTCGGGGCAGCTGGCCAAAAGATGAGCTGCCACTGAGCCGTTCGCAACGCATTGACCTGCAGACGGCGCTCAGCGCCAAAGGCTATGACGCGGGTAATGCCGACGGGATTATTGGCGCCAACACGCGCAAGGCGATTCGGGCTGCACAGCAGGCGCTGGGCTGGCCGGCGGATGGGTATCCGACGGTGAAATTGCTGGAATCGCTGCAGAACCGCTGAAGTGATCGCTCCCACGCTCTGCGTGGGAGTGCTGCCTTGGACGCTCCGCGTCCGCGGCTGAAGAGGGTGACGCAGAGCGTCACTGGAGGAATTCCCACGCAGAGCGTGGGAACGATCAGGCCTTGAACACTACATCCTGCTCCAACACCACCCGCTGCTCCCCCGCATCCAGGCGCACCAAGGCGCCCATCGGCAATGTCAGGTTCGGGTCGCAATGCCCACTGCGCCAGCCTGCCAGCACTGGAATGCACAGCGGCTCAAAGGTCTGCTTCAGCAGATGCGCCAACGCCGCGCTATCCACACCGGCCACATCCCCTACCAGCACACCGGCGACCTGGGCCAGCTTGCCAGCCAATCGCAGGTGAGTCAGCAATCGGTCGATGCGATAGAGCGGTTCGTTGACGTCTTCGATAAACAGGATGATGCCGTCAGCGTCTATTTCGTACGGCGTGCCCATGACTGCGGCGATCATCGACAAGTTACCGCCCAGCAAGCGCCCACAAGCCACACCGGGCTCGATTGTGATCAACGGGTAGGCCATCGGGTGCGGCAGCACACTGCCGGCGCCCCGTTGGCCACGCAGCAGGCTGAACAAAGAGGATTCGGTGGGCGGCTGTTTGCCACCGAGCAGGTCGGCATTGAGCATCGGGCCATGGAACGTCACAAAGCCCGCATAGCGGTTGATGGCCAGGTGCAAGGCGGTGATATCGCTGTAGCCCACAAACGGCTTGGGGTTGGCGCGCAGCAGGTCAAAGTCCAGCGCATCGAGCAAACGGGGCGTGCCATAGCCGCCACGCAGGCAGAGGATGGCATCGATGTCGGGGTTGGCGAAGGCGGCATGCAAATCGCGCAGGCGCACTTCATCGCTACCGGCCAGGTAGCCGTCGCGCTCGTGCACACCAGGGAAAATGTGCAGGTCGTAGCCACGGGCACGCATCCATTGCCGGGCTTTTTCAACATCCAGCGCGGCGGGGCCGGCGGGGGCGATCAGGCCGAGGGTGCCTTCGGGGCGCAGTGCAGGTACGGCGGCGGTCATCCATGGTTCTCCCTATATGACGCAGAACGAAATGTGGGAGCTGGCTTGCCTGCGATGCAAGCGCCTCGGTGTATCAGTGACACCGAGGTGATGCTATCGCAGGCAAGCCAGCTCCCACACAAGCCCGCATTTCACATTGATCCTGGAGCGGCTTACGAAACCAGGCTCGCCTTGACCAGCTTGGCCTGCTCATCGGCGTGGTACGAAGACCGCACCAACGGGCCCGAGGCCACGTTCTTGAAGCCCATCTTGTAGCCTTCCTCGGCGAACCAGGCGAAGGTGTCCGGGTGCACGAAGCGCTGCACCGGCAAGTGGCTGCGGGACGGTTGCAGGTACTGGCCCAGGGTCAGCATGTCGATGTCGTGTTCGCGCATGCGCTTCATGACTTCGATGACTTCTTCGTCGGTTTCACCCAGGCCCAGCATCAAGCCGGACTTGGTCGGGATGTGCGGCATCATCTGCTTGAATTTCTGCAGCAGGGTCAGCGACCACTGGTAGTCCGAACCCGGGCGCGCCGCCTTGTACAGGCGCGGCACGGTTTCCAGGTTGTGGTTGAACACATCCGGCGGCTCGGCAGCGGTGATGTCCAGGGCGACGTCCATACGGCCCCGGTAGTCCGGCACCAGGGTTTCGAGCATCACGTTCGGCGACAGCTTGCGGATCTCGCGGATGCAGTCGGCAAAGTGCTGGGCACCACCGTCACGCAGGTCGTCGCGGTCCACGGAGGTGATCACTACATACTTGAGCTTCAGGTCGGCGATGGCGATGGCCAGGCTTTCTGGCTCGTTGACGTCCAACGGCTTCGGACGGCCGTGGCCGACGTCGCAGAACGGGCAGCGACGGGTGCAGATGTCACCCATGATCATGAACGTGGCGGTGCCGCCAGAGAAGCACTCGCCCAGGTTCGGGCAGGAGGCTTCTTCGCATACGCTGTGCAACTTGTGTTTGCGCAGCAGCGACTTGATACGGTCGACTTCCGGCGAAACCGGGATGCGCACGCGAATCCAGTCAGGTTTCTTCGGCAGTTCGGTGGTCGGGATGATCTTGACCGGGATGCGTGCAACCTTCTCGGCGCCGCGCAGCTTGACGCCGGCTTCCACCTTGGCACGCGGGGCCGGGGCTGGACGCTCAGTGATGTCCAGCGTCGGGATCATGGTTTGCACAACATCAGTAGTCATATCAATCGATTCCGCCCGTCAGGGTCGTCTGCTCTGCATAGTCGAGGTGTTTGACGAGCTGCGCGCGCAGCCGGGCACTTACCTCGGCAAATTCTATGGATGTTGCATGGTCACTCAACTGGGTCATCGCAAGCCCGGCGTAACCGCACGGGTTGATCCGTCGGAACGGCGCCAGGTCCATGTCCACATTCAAGGCCAGGCCATGAAAGGAACAACCGAGGCGAATGCGCAGCCCCAGGGAGGCGATTTTCGCGCCATCCACGTATACACCCGGTGCATCGGGCTTGGCCACGGCGGTCACGCCGTAACTGGCCAACAGCTCGATCAGGCACGTCTCCATGCGGCTGACCAGGTCGCGCACGCCAAACCCCAGCTTGCGCACGTCCAGCAGCAGGTAAGCCACCAGTTGACCGGGCCCATGGTAAGTCACTTGACCCCCTCGGTCGACCTGCACCACCGGAATATCACCCGGCAGCAGCAAGTGTTCGGCCTTGCCGGCCTGGCCCTGGGTGAATACCGGCGGGTGTTCTACCAGCCAGATTTCATCCGGGGCCAAAGTGCCGCGCTCATTGGTAAAGCGCTGCATGGCATGCCAGACCGGCTCGTATGCCATCCGGCCGAGCTCGCGAAAGCCCAGGACTTGCGACATCACAGCACCATATGCACGAAGCCGGTGGCTCGCAGTTCGCTGTTGATGTTGTAGAGCTGGTCTTGATCGGTCGCAACGATGTGCAACTGGATCGTGGTGTACTTGCCGGTGGAGCTTTGGCGCTCGTCCACGCGGTTGTCGTTGATCGTCGCGTGCTTCCTGACGATCTCGAGAATCTTGTCCTTGCGGCCGACACCGGTATCGCTGATCACCTTGACGGGATAATCCGTCACAGGAAATTCGATCTTTGGCGCCTTTACTTCTACGTCTTTATCGGTCATGGCAGAACAGCCTCGTAAGCGCTAAGCCGTGGCGACGGGCAAAGCCCCGCGTTGGATCAACGCGGGGCTTTGCAGGTGCACACAATCAGTTGAACAAGCCGTAGAAGAATAGACGGATGCTATCCCATACGCGGCGGAAGATACCACCTTCCTCGACAGCGTCCAGCGCGATCAGGTCGGCGCTGTGCACCACCTTGTCGTCCAGCTTCACTTCGACCTTGCCGATCACATCACCCTTGGCGATTGGCGCAACCAATTGCGGGTTCAGGGTCATGCTGGCGGCGAGCTTTTTCAGCTGGCCTTTAGGCATGGTCAGGGTCAGGTCGTCGGCCAGGCCGGCCTTGACTTGCGACGTCGCGCCCTTCCACACCGGCGCGGTCGCCAGCTCAGCACCCTTCTGGTAGAAGGTCTGGGTTTCGAAGAAGCGGAAGCCGTAAGTCAGCAGTTTTTGCGTCTCGGCCGCACGGGCCTGCTCGCTGTTGGTGCCGAATACCACGGCGATCAGGCGCTGGCCATCACGTACGGCGGACGACACCATGCAGTAGCCGGCTTCGTCGGTGTGGCCGGTCTTCAGGCCATCGACGGTCTTGTCGCGCCACAGCAACAGGTTGCGGTTAGGCTGCTTGATGTTGTTCCAGAAGAATTCCTTCTGGGAGTAGATCGCATAGTGCACCGGGTCAACGCGGATGATGGCGCGCGCCAGGATCGCCATGTCATGAGCCGACGAATAGTGCTCTGGGTTCGGCAGGCCGGTCGGGTTCATGAAGTGGCTGTTGGTCATGCCCAGCTCACCGGCGGTTTTGTTCATCATGTCGGCGAAGGCGTCTTCGCTGCCGGCGATGTGCTCGGCCAGGGCGACGCTGGCGTCGTTACCGGACTGGATGATGATGCCGTGCAGCAGGTCGCTCACGGTGACTTGCGAACCCACCTTGATGAACATCCGCGAACCACCGGTACGCCAGGCGTTTTCGCTGACGGTAACCGGGTCGTTTTCGCCGATCTGGCCGCGACGGATTTCCAGGGTCGCGATGTAGGCAGTCATCAGCTTGGTCAGGCTGGCAGGCGGCAGGCGTACATCACCGCCGTTTTCGACCAGCACGTTGCCACTGGCGGCGTCCATGAGGACCCACGACTTGGCGGCCAGTTGCGGGGAGGCCGGCACCATTTCAACCGCCCAGGCGGCTGGGGTGATGATCAGCGAGATAAGCAGGCACGTACGTTTGGCTAAGGTGGTGATGTTCATCCGTCTCTCGAAATTGCTTATGGAAACTTGCCCTCGCGGGCAAAACTATTCAGACAGCCCGCTTCCAGACTGTCACGTGTTCGGTTGCCCGCTCACCCCTTGCCCCTGGGTTTTTATTGTTCAACGAGCCAACAACCAGGGTTCAAGCGCGCATGCGCGTCTGAGCCATCAATCCGTTACTGCTTATTCTGCGGTGACCACGCTGGGTTGCCCCAGATTGGCCAGACGCACGCTGTTCTGCACTTGTGCCACTTCGCTCGGCGAGCCGATAGGGCCCATGCGTACACGGTGCAAGGTTTGCTGGTTACGCACGATGGAACTGATGAAGACCGGCGCGCTGACCATGCCGCTGAGCTTGGACCTTAACAGTTCTGCCGCATCCGGGTTGGCGAAAGCGCCGACCTGCAGGTATTGCCCACCGGCCATGGAGGCGCCCGCTGCCGCGTGAGGTACCACCACGGTATCAGGCGCATGCTGGGCAGGTGGCGGGGTCCATTGCTCGATCTTGCCGGTGGAGGCCGTCACTTGCGGTTGCGGGGTTGGCGGTTCGTTGAGCATCAACGGCGCGGGTTTGCCACGCTGGGCCCAATACTGCGCCGGATCGATGCCTTCGACCTTGACCCGTGCGGTGCCGGTTTCGGCATAACCGAGTTTCTTGGCGGCCGCGTAGGACAAGTCGATGATCCGGTCCGAATAGAACGGCCCACGATCATTGACCCGCAGGATCACGGTGCGATTGTTGTCCAGGTTGGTCACGCGCACATAGCTAGGCAGCGGCAGGGTCTTGTGGGCCGCGCTCATGCCATACAGGTCATACACTTCGCCGTTGGCGGTGTTCTGGCCATGGAACTTGGTGCCGTACCAGGACGCGGTGCCTGACTGCACGTAAGTCTTGGATTCCTGCAGCGGGAAGTAATTCTTGCCCAGCACGGTATAGGGGTTGGCCTTGTACGGGCCGGTGTGCAGGGTCGGCGTGGCGTCCGGGATTTTCGACACATCCACATCCCACCACGGCGCGCCGTCTTTGTGCGCGCGGTTGATGTCCAAGCCCGGCTGGGCACGTACCACCGCACCGCCCGCCTTCTTGGCCGGCGCACGGTTAGGGGTGGTGGAGCAACTGGCTACCAACAAGGACAACGCGGCGAACGCCACCAGCTTGAGCGGTTTTTTGAACGGCGATACCCGCATTACTTGTTGCCCCGTGCTTGAACCAGCTCATCTGACAGCTGATGCACGGCCATGGCGTACATCACACTGCGGTTATAACGCGTGATTGCGTAGAAATTCTTCAGGCCCATCCAGTATTCAGGGCCATTTGCGCCTTCCAGGCGGAATGCCGTCACCGGCATGTCGTCGCGTGGCGCATTCTGACTCGACCAGCCCAGCGCTCGCAACTCCCCGACGGTCTTGACCGGTTCGATACCTTGGGTCAGGCCCTCGTCGGCGCGCTCGCCCGTGACATCGGCGCGGATAACCACCGGCTCGCCGGCGACCCAGCCGTGGCGCTTGAAGTAGCTGGCCACGCTGCCGATGGCATCGTCGGGGTTGCTCCAGATATTGATGTGCCCGTCACCGTCGAAATCCACCGCATAGGCGCGAAAGCTGCTCGGCATGAACTGCGGCAAGCCCATCGCCCCGGCGTAGGAGCCCTTGAGGCTCAGCGGGTCGACCTGCTCTTCGCGGGCCAGCAACAGGAATTCGCGCAGTTCCTTGCGGAAGAACTCGGCGCGGGGCGGGTAATCGAAGCCCAGTGTCGACAAGGCGTCGATCACCCGGTAGCTGCCGGTGTTGCGCCCGTAGAAGGTTTCGATGCCGATGATCGAGACGATCACCTGCGCCGGCACGCCGTACTCCTGCTCGGCGCGGGCCAGTACCGCCTCGTGCTGGCGCCAGAAATCCACGCCGCGGGCGATGCGCGCATCAGTGAGGAACATCGGGCGATAGTCCTTCCACTGCTTGACGCGTTCGGCGGGCCGGGAGATGGCGTCGAGGATCGCCTGCTTTTTCTGGGCTTCGCGGAACACGCCCATCAGTTGCTCACCGGCAAAACCGTAGTCGCGGGTCAGCTCACCGACAAATTCGGCAACCTGGGGAGAGCCATCGTAGTCACCGGCCTGCGCCTCTTGCGTTGCCCCCAGCAGCCCGATCAGGCCCATCCAGGTCGCATGCCGAGTCGCCCAGCCGCGCATTACTTGCATTGACATCTTCACCTTATTCAAACCTGTGCGATCCACTTGCGATGCGTATGAATCGACATCAAAACCCCAAACGCTGACAGCAATGTCACCAGCGAAGTTCCGCCGTAGCTAATGAATGGCAACGGCACCCCAACCACCGGCAGCAGGCCACTGACCATACCGATGTTGACGAAAACATAAACAAAAAAAGTCATGGTCAGGCTGCCGGCGAGCAATTTGCCGAACAGCGTCTGCGCCTGGGCAGTGATCACCAGGCCGCGACCAATCAACAGCAGATAAATCAGCAACAACGCGCAAATGCCCACCAGACCGAATTCTTCGCCCATCACCGCGATAATGAAGTCGGTGTGGCTCTCGGGCAAGAAGTCCAGGTGAGACTGGGTGCCCAGCAACCATCCCTTGCCAAATACCCCGCCGGAACCGATGGCCGCCTTGGATTGGATGATGTTCCAGCCAGTACCCAGCGGGTCGCTCTCCGGGTCGAGGAACGTCAGGATCCGTTGCTTCTGGTAGTCGTGCATGAAGAAGAACCACATGGCCACGGCCACGGGCACGGCGGCTGCCAGCACGCTGAGGATCCAGCGCCAGCGCAGGCCGCCCATGAACAATACGAACGCGCCACCGGCGAGGATCAGCAACGAGGTGCCAAGGTCCGGCTGGCGCACGATCAACACAAAGGGCACACCGATCAGGATCAGGCTGATCGCCACGTGCTTGAGCTGCGGCGGCAAGGTGCGCTTGGAGAGGTACCAGGCAATGGTGGCGGGCATCAGGATCTTCATGAATTCCGACGGCTGGAAGCGAATCACACCGGGGATGTTGATCCAGCGCGTGGCGCCCATGGCGTTGTGGCCCATGACGTCCACCACCACCAGCAACAACACGCCGGCGACATACCCCAAGGGCACCCAGCGCGCCATGAAACGCGGCTCCAACTGGGCGATCACCACCATCGACAGCAGGCCCAGGCCAAACGAGGACGCCTGCTTGATCAGCAGGTCCCAGTTCTTGCCGCTGGCCGAATACAGTACAAAAAGGCTGCCGGCCGCCAGGGTCAGCAGCAGGATCAGAAGGGGGCCATCAATGTGCATGCGTTGCAGCAACGTCGCACGGCGACGCATCACATCTTCGCTGGAGAGGATGCGGTCAAAATTACTCTTCACGGGCCGTAACCTCGGGGCTTGAAGGGGGGCCGCCATACTCGGGCTTGAGCCGGCCATCGTCGGCCAGCAGCCAGGCGTCCATCACCTGGCGTACCACTGGGGCCGCGACGCCGGAGCCGGACTCGCCGTTCTCGACCATCACTGCCACTACGATCTTCGGGTCTTCCGCCGGGGCAAAGCCGACAAACAAGGCGTGGTCGCGGTGGCGCTCCTGCACCTTGGAGCGGTCATACTTTTCGCCTTGTTTGATCGCGACCACTTGGGCGGTACCACTTTTGCCGGCAATGCGGTATTGAGCGCCAATTGCCGCTTTGCGCGCAGTGCCGCGAGCGCCGTGCATCACCTGCTGCATGCCGTGGTTGACCTTGGCCCAATCGGACGGGTCACGCAGCACAATGTCAGGAATCGGATTGTCGTCCACCGGCTTTTCGCCTTCGATGGTCCTGGCCAGATGCGGTCGGTTCCACACGCCTTTGTTCGCCACCAGCGCCGTGGCCTGGGCCAGTTGCAGCGGAGTGGCCTGCATATAGCCCTGGCCGATACCCAGGATCAGGGTTTCGCCGGGGAACCACGCCTGGCGGCGGGTCGCACGCTTCCACTCCCGCGACGGCATCAGGCCGGGGGATTCTTCGAACATGTCCAGGGAGACTTTCTGACCGAGGCCGAACTTGCCCATGTAGGCAGACAGCCGATCAATTCCCAGTTTATGGGCCAGGTCGTAAAAATAGGTGTCGTTGGAGCGCATGATCGCGGTGTCCAGGTCGACATAGCCGTCACCGGAGCGGTTCCAGTTACGGTACTTGTGATCGTAGTTGGGCAGCATGTAGTAGCCAGGGTCGTACACCCGGCTTGAGGCCGTGACCACGCCAGCATCCAGGCCGGCAATCGCCACCGCCGGCTTGATGGTCGAGCCCGGTGGGTACAGGCCGCGCAACACACGGTTGAACAGTGGCCGGTCGATGGAATCACGCAGCTCTGCGTAGGCCTTGAAGCTGATGCCAGTCACAAACGGGTTGGGGTCGAAGCTGGGCTGGCTGACCATCGCCAGCACTTCGCCAGTCTTCGGGTCCAGCGCCACTACGGCACCCCGCCGACCGCCCAGGGCCATCTCGGCAGCTTCCTGCAACTTGATGTCCAGACTCAGGACAATGTCCTTGCCAGGCACCGGATCGGTGCGCTTGAGCACGCGCAATACGCGACCACGCGCATTGGTCTCGACTTCCTCGTTACCTACCTGGCCATGCAACTCGGCCTCGTAGAAGCGCTCGATACCGGTTTTGCCGATGTGATGGGTGCCGCTGTAGTTGATCGGGTCGAGGGTTTTCAGCTCTTTCTCGTTGATCCGCCCCATGTAGCCAACGGAGTGGGCAAAGTGCGGCCCTTGCGGGTAATGCCGCACCAACTGCGCCACCACTTCCACACCCGGCAGGCGGAACTGGTTCACCGCAATACGGGCGATCTGCTCTTCGGTCAGCTCGAACAGGATCGGCACCGGCTCGAACGGCCGGCGCCCCTGCCGCATGCGCTTCTCGAAGACGGCCCGGTCTTCCGGCGTCAGTTGCAGCACCTCGACGATGACATCCAGGACCTGCTTCCAGTCGCCGGAGCGTTCACGGGTCATGCTCAGGCTGAAGCTGGGCCGGTTATCGGCAACCACTACGCCATTGCGGTCGAAAATCAGCCCACGGGTCGGGGGAATCGGCTGCACATGCACCCGGTTGTTTTCCGACAGCGTGGAGTGATAGTCGTACTGGATCACCTGGAGGAAATACAGCCGCGCAATCAGCACGCACATCAGCACCACCACCAAGACAGCACCGAACACCACCCGCGCGCGTACCAGACGTGCGTCTTTCTCGTGGTCCTTGATGCGGATCGGCTGGGTCATCGGGGGCAGCGCAGACTATTTGTGGTAAGGGTGCCCGGACAGAACTGTCCAGGCGCGATACAGCTGTTCACCGATCAGAATCCTTACCAACGGGTGCGGCAACGTCAGCGCCGACAGCGACCAGCGCTGATCGGCCCGCGCACAGACTTCCGGCGCCAGCCCTTCCGGGCCGCCGACCATGAAATTGACCGTGCGCGAATCCAGGCGCCAGCGATCCAGTTCCACCGCCAGTTGCTCGGTGCTCCAGGGCTTGCCGTGCACTTCAAGGGTGACGATGCGCTCATTGGGGCCGACCTTGGCCAGCATGGCTTCGCCTTCCTGACGGATAAAGCGCGCCACGTCGGCGTTCTTGCCCCGGGTATTGAGCGGTATTTCCACCAGCTCAAGCGACAGCTCAGCGGGCAGACGCTTGGCATATTCGTGCCAGCCTTCTTCCACCCACTTGGGCATGCGTGAACCGACAGCGATCAGACGCAGGCGCACAGCCGTTCCTTATTCCTGGTCTTTGTTGAGCTTGTCGAAGTGCGCGTGGCCCACTTCCGGGCTGTGGTGCTTGCCATCGGCGGCACGGCTCTGCTCGGCGCCTTTCCACAGACGTTCCAGGTCGTAGAACTGGCGAGCATTGGAGGTCATCATGTGAACGATCACATCGTCCATGTCCAGTAGCACCCAGTCGCTGTCGCCCTTGCCTTCTTCACCCAGTGGCTTGACGCCCTGGGCTTTGACGGCTTCGCGAACCTTGTCCAGCATCGCGCCGATCTGGCGGTTGGAGGTACCGGTGGCGATGATCATGAAGTCGGTGATGCTCTGCTTGTCGCGCACGTCCAGCACCTGGATGTCCTGGGCTTTAACATCTTCCAGGGCAGCCACGGCGACTTTCACCAGCTCTTCGCCAGCCAATTCCGGGCCGACATGGGCTTCAACCGGCAGCGGCGCGCTTTTGAAGGTGCCTTTGCGCTTAACTTTGCTTACGTCTTTGTTCGTCATATAAAACTCGTTTTGCTCGTATGTTCGGGCGCTTGCTGCACGGTTCGTGCGTTCAAGCGCGCCTTTTCAGTTCGACGCACGGTAAAGCCCGTGCGCATCGATGTAGGCCAGGACCGCGTCAGGCACCAGGAAACGTACCGACTTCCCGCTGGCCAGCAGTTGACGGATCTGGGTGGCGGACACCGCAAGCGGGGTCTGCCAGACGAATGCAATATTCCCGTTCGGCCCGGTCAGGGCCAAGGGGTCACTTACCGACCGCGCGGCCAGCAGGTTGCGCAAGGCATCCGGCGGTTCGCTGTCGGCATCCGGGCGTTGCAAAACCAGGATGTGGCAATGCTGGAGGAGTTCCTCCCAGCGGTGCCAAGAGGGCAGGCCGCAAAATGCGTCCCAGCCCAAAAGCAGAAACAGTGGGTCATCCGCGGCCAATTCGGCGCGCATCAGCTCCAGGGTGTCGATAGTGTAGGACGGTTTATCGCGCTTGAGTTCGCGATCGTCCACCACCAGCGGCGATATACCTTCCACGGCAACACGCACCATTTCCAGGCGTTGCTCGGCGGCCACCTGCGGCGTGTCGCGATGGGGCGGCCGGAAATTGGGCAGCAGGCGCAGCTCATCCAGCGCAAGGGCATCCGCGACTTCGAGGGCACTGCGCAAATGGCCGATGTGCACGGGGTCGAAAGTACCGCCGAGCAGCCCGATGCGTTTAGTCATCAAGTGCGCACATGACCGTCGCCAAACACCACGTACTTCTCACTGGTCAGCCCTTCGAGGCCCACCGGGCCGCGTGCGTGGAGCTTGTCGGTGGAAATACCGATCTCAGCCCCCAGGCCGTACTCGAAGCCGTCGGCAAAACGCGTCGAGGCGTTGACCATCACCGAAGCGGAATCCACTTCGTTGAGGAAACGCCGGGCATCGCTGAAATGCTCGGAAACGATGGCGTCGGTGTGCTTGGAGCCATAGGTATTGATGTGTTCGATGGCCTGGTCCAGATCGTCGACGATGCGGATCGACAGGATCGGGGCCGTGTACTCGGTGTACCAGTCCTGCTCGGTCGCCTCGATGACGTCCGCACCCAGCAGCGCACGGGTGCGCTCGCAACCGCGCAGCTCTACCGATTTGTCACGGTAGATGGCGGCCAGCGGCGGCAGCACGCGCTCGGCAATGCCAGCGTGCACCAGCAGGGTTTCCATGGTGTTGCACGGCGCGTAGCGGTGGGTCTTGGCGTTGTCGGCAATGCGAATCGCCTTGTCGAGGTCGGCGGCGATGTCGATGAACACATGGCAGACGCCGTCCAGGTGCTTGATAACTGGCACCTTGGCATCGCGGCTGACGCGCTCGATCAGGCTCTTGCCACCCCGCGGCACGATCACGTCGACGAATTCCGGCATGGTGATCAGCGCGCCCACGGCAGCACGGTCGGTGGTTTCCACTACTTGCACCACTTCAGCCGGCAACTCGGCCACGGCCAGGCCCTGCTGGATGCAGGCGGCGATGGCGCGGTTGGAATTGATCGCTTCGGAACCGCCACGCAGGATAGTGGCGTTGCCAGACTTGAGGCACAGGCTCGCGGCGTCGATGGTCACGTTCGGACGCGACTCATAGATGATGCCGATCACGCCCAGGGGCACGCGCATCTTGCCCACCTGGATGCCGGACGGCAGGTAGCGCATGTCGCGAATTTCACCGATGGGGTCAGGCAGCTTGGCCACCTGACGCAGGCCTTCGATCATGTCGTCGATACGTGCCGGGGTCAGCGCCAGGCGGTCCAGCAGGGCTGGCTCAAGGCCGTTAGCGCGCCCATTGGCCAGGTCCAGCTCGTTGGCGGCGGTCAACTCGGAGCGCGAAGCATCCAGAGCATCCGCAGCCGCCAGCAGCGCACGGTTCTTCTGCGCGGTGCTCGCACGGGCGATCAACCGCGAGGCCTGCCGGGCAGCGCGACCCAGGCGGGTCATGTAGTCAAGAACGGACTCAGTCATGGTCAGGGAGTCTTGGCAAAGAGGAAAGCGGCAGATTATAGCTGTGACGCCGCCCGACTGACAGCGGTGAGGGGCGGATGGTCGAAATGAACTGTAAAAACCCCAGGTTCAGCCGTAATTAAGGTGAGAGTTGTTATGATTCGGTCACATTTAGCCGTATCAACCCTTGACCGCCATGCCCGACTTTCCCCCGCTGCTCCCCGCCAGCCCGCTGCCCGATAGCTTCTTCGACCGCGATGCCCAACTGCTTGCGCGTGAATTACTCGGAAAAGTCATTCGTCATCGTGTGGGCGATCTCTGGCTTTCGGCGCGAATTATTGAAACCGAAGCCTATTACGTGGCCGAAAAAGGCAGCCACGCCTCACTCGGCTACACAGAAAAGCGTAAGGCTTTGTTTCTGGGTGGTGGCCATATCTACATGTACTACGCCCGTGGCGGTGATTCGTTGAACTTCAGCGCCCACGGCCCGGGCAATGCCGTGCTGATCAAATCGGCCTATCCCTGGGTCGACGAAATTTCCGGGGCGGCGAGCCTGGCGCAGATGCTGTTGAACAACCCCAACCCCGACGGCAGCCCACGCCCCTCGCAGAAGCTGTGTGCAGGCCAGACGCTGCTGTGCAAGGCACTGGGCCTGAAAGTGCCGATGTGGGATGCCAAGCGCTTCGATCAGGAACTGCTGTATGTCGAAGACGTGGGCCAGGTGCCCACGCAGATTATCCAGACCACGCGCCTGGGCATTCCCACTGGGCGCGATGAGCACTTGATGTACCGTTTCGTCGATGCTGGCTATGCGCCTTATTGCACGCGGAACCCGCTGCGTCGGGGGCAGGTCGAAGGCCGGGATTATTTTTTGATTTAACGCGCGACACATCCCATGTGGGAGCTGGCTTGCCTGCGATAGCGGTGTGTCAGGCAACTTCAATGCTGGCCATGCCGCAGCCATCGCCGGCAAGCCAGCTCCCACAGTTGAATTTCACCGTCTCAAATTCTGTTTTGTATGCATGGAGTGGATTGTATGGGCCAATGGCTCGATAGCATCACCGGCTGGTTGACCCTCAACCCACAATGGCTGGCAGCGGCGGTGTTTATTGTCGCGTGTGTGGAATGCCTGGCGATTGCCGGGTTGATCGTGCCAGGCACGGTATTGCTGTTTGCAATCGCCGCGTTGGCTGGCAGCGGTGCGCTGTCGCTGAGTGAAACCCTGCTGCTGGGCTTCCTCGGCGGCTTATTGGGCGACGGCGTTTCCTATTACCTGGGCCGCCATTTCCATCAGAACATCCGGCGCCTGCCCGGCCTGCGCCAGCATCCTGAATGGATGAACGGCGCAGAAACCTACTTCCACAAGTACGGAATCGCCAGCTTGTTGGTCGGACGCTTCATCGGCCCATTGCGTCCCATGCTGCCCATGGTCGCCGGCATGTGCGACATGCCCTTCCCGCGCTTTGCCGCTGTGAGCATCATTGCCGCAGCGGGTTGGACCGTGGCCTATCTGCTGCCGGGCTGGGCTGCCGGCGCCGCGTTCCGTCTGCCCTTGCCGGAAGGCTTCTGGCCGGAAGCGGCGATTATCGCGGCGTGTCTCGCGGTGTTGCTGGGGATGAGTTTGAACAGCAGTTGGCGCGGGCATCGGCGCACCACCTTGTGGATTGGTTGCGCCAGCCTGGTGTTGTTGGTCGCGCTGTTTATCGGCTACCCCCATCTCAATGACTTCGACCAAGGCCTGAGCGCACTGGTGCAGGAGCATCGCAGCCCGTGGCTGGACGAGGTGATGGTACGGGTCACCCAACTGGGTGAGTTCAAGAAGATGTTTTTCGCCAGCGCCGTGTTCACTGGCCTGCTGCTGTTGGCACGGCAGTGGCGCCACGCCGTATTTGTCGGCGCCACCCTCGCTGGCGCGGCAGTGATTAACACCGGCACCAAGCTGTTTTTCGCCCGTGGCCGCCCGGAAATCCTAACGGACCCGCTGACCAGCTTCAGCATGCCCAGCGGCCATGCCTCCGGGGCCTTTGCCTTCTTCCTGGCGCTCGCGGTATTAGCCGGTCGCGGCCAACCTACGCGGCTGCGCCTGACCTGGATGCTGCTGGGCTGCATTCCCGCGGCGTTCATTGCCTTGTCGCGGGTGTACCTGGGCGCCCATTGGCCCACGGACATCCTGGCCGGCACCTTGCTGGCAATGACCGTGTGTGCGTTCAGCCTGACGGCAATCGAGCACCGCAGCCCATTGCCAGCCATGTCGCAAAAAGCCTGGTGGCTGGTGCTGCCCGCCGTGGTGGCCGTGCTCGGTTTCATCGCCTTTACCGGTACGCCCCACGCACTGCTCAGGTACGCCTATTGACCCTTGGCCGGGCCGATCCAGTCCACGGAGGCGCTGCGCCGTTCAGCGTAACGCTCGCGGCGCTCCAGCAGCATCTCATCGGCCATTTCGGCGGCGCGCTCGGTGATGTACTCCGCGCCACGCGTGGCTTCCTGCTGGAGTAATTGCGTGGTCACGCTGACAAAATAAGCGTCCCACGCGACTTGTTCCGAGGGGGTCAGCCGAATCATGGTTATCTCCGATCATTGTTGTGCGATCGGAAAATAGTGCAGGCGGCGCAGTGGAGGCGACCGAGCAAAGTCTGAAAGCTCTGTCAGGCAAATCCGAACATCAGGTGAACAGCTCGCCCTGCAATTCATCGAGCAACAGTTGGATCGCATCCAGGCGTTGCCCTGGGTCGTCCAGTTGCAGCAAGTCGATCTTGTCGGCCTCGCTAAATGGAAGCAGATAGGCCAACTGATTGCTCAGGGCTTGCTGGCCTTCGGCCTGGCCGCCCATGTCCAGCGAGGCCACCATCGGGTGTTCGGCCAGGGCCTCAAGCAACGCCAGCAAGTCGGCGTCCTCTTCGCCCAGCGGCTGGTCCGGCAATTCTTGCAGCCATTGCACATCAGCCACCAGCAACTGGTCTTTCTGCACGCCGGCCTCACGCACGCGGAAACGACGGCCACCTTCGACGCGAATGCCCAGCAGGCCGTTGTCCTGCTGTTTGAAGTCACGAATCAGCGCTTCACAACCGACAAGCGCATAACCGTCAGGGGCCGTGCCCACTTCCGAGCCATCCAGGATGCACACCACACCAAAGCCTTCGCCCTTTTTCATGCAACGGCCGATCATGTCCAGGTAGCGCGCCTCAAATATCTGCAAGTCGAGGGTGCAGCCCGGGAACAGCACAGTGTTGAGGGGGAATAGCGCCAGACTCATAACGGCTTCCTTAAAACCTGGGTTAAACAATGACCGACACCGCCAACGGCAGGAACACCGCCGTGGCCACGCCCATCAAACTCATGGCCAGCGCCGCGAAGGCGCCGCATTCTTCGCTTTCCTGCAGGGCTACCGAAGTGCCGACAGCGTGGGCGGTCATGCCCAGGGCCATGCCCCGCGCTTCGGGGCTGCGTACACCCAGGCGCGACAAGAGCGCTGGACCGATCATCGCGCCGACCACCCCAGTGATCAATACAAACACCGCCGCCAAGGCCGCCACGCCGCCGATCTGCTCGGCCACCAGCATGGCAATCGGCGAGGTGACCGACTTGGGCGCCATGGTCATCAGCACCCTGTGCTCGGCCCCGAACCACCATCCCAACGCCACACAAAGGCCGGTGGCCAATACTCCGCCTACCACCAGCGTAGTAAATATCGGCCAGAACAATTGGCGAATCCGTCGCAGGTTCAGATAAAGCGGCACCGCCAGGGCCACGGTCGCAGGCCCCAGCAGGATGCCCATGATCTCGGTGCTCTTGCGGTATTCGGCGTAGCTCAGCCCGCAGGTGAGCAGCACGCCGATCACCAGCAGCATCGACACCAGCACCGGCTGCAGGAAGATCCAGCGGGTTTTCTCGAACCCCGCCAGCACCAGTTGATAGGCACCCAGGGTGATACCGATACCGAACAGCGGGTGATGAATGACCGCCGTCCAGGCGCCCTGCCAGTCGAGGATCATTGGTCCTTCTCCTTGCGCTTGACCATCTGCTGCATCAGCACACCGACAAAGCCCATGGCGATCACCAGCGACAACACCAACGCCCCGACGATGGCCCAGAAATCCGCCACGATGTCCTTGGCATACACCATCACTCCCACGGCCGGCGGCACCAGCAGCAGCGGCAGGTAACGCAACAGGCTGCCGGCCGCCAGGCTCAGGGGCTCGCCGACTTCACCGCGCCAGACCAGAAAGCCCAGCATCAGCAACAAGCCGATGATCGGCCCCGGGAGTACCGGCACCAGCAAATGATTGATCGCGGTGCCGATCATTTGAAACAGCACCAGCCAGGTCAGGCCACGTAACAGCATCCCGCTCTCCCCCCTCAAAACTCGCGCGCATTATAAGCATGCCCGCCCTATGCTCCGGCATTCGCCAAAAGCATGTTGGGTTGACCAGACTGATTGCCCATGATGATCTACATTGGTTCTCTGTAACCCATAAAAACGCCCCTTATCAACGGGCACATAAGTGATGAACCAAGGAGAGACGCAATGCCCTATGTACCCGTAGCGCAGCTCAAAGATTACGTCGGCAAGGAACTGGGACGTTCCGAATGGCTCACCATCGACCAGGCGCGTATCAACCTGTTCGCGGAAGCCACCGGCGATCATCAGTTCATCCACGTCGACCCGGTCAAGGCGGCGCAAACCCCGTTCGGCAGCACCATCGCCCACGGGTTCCTGTCACTGTCGCTGATGCCCAAGCTGATGGAAGACATCCTGATCATGCCCGAAGGCTTGAAGATGGCCGTCAACTACGGCCTGGACAGCGTGCGCTTTATCCAGCCGGTGAAAGTGAATTCCAAGGTGCGGCTGAACGTCACCCTCACTGACGTCACCGAGAAAAAACCGGGCCAATGGCTGTTCAAGGCCACCGCCACCCTGGAAATCGAAGGCCAGGAAAAGCCGGCCTACATTGCCGAGTCGCTGTCACTCTGCTTCGTATGATCGCCACACCCCCACTGTAGGAGCGAGCTTGCTCGCGAAGGTCGTCAGCGATAACGCGTGCTTGCTGAACAAATGCGGCGCCTGTGCGTTTTTCGCGGGCAAGCCCGCTCCTACAGGTGGTAGATCCTGCGCATAGACCACTAGGTTCGGCACCCCGGCTACGGCATACTCGGCGCTCAATTATCCGGATCCCGCTATGCGCCCACTCGCTCCCCTTGCCCTTGCCCTGTTGCTCACCGCTTGCGGAGACGGCGAATCGCTGTTGCCGCCCGATGCGCGCTTGCCCGATGGCGGCCGCTACCGTGGCGATGTGGTCAACGGTTTGCTGCAAGGCCAAGGCCGTTTGGACTACCCCAATGGCAGTTGGTACGCCGGCCAGTTCGACAAAGGCCAGTGGCACGGCCAGGGCGAATGGCATGGCAGCAATGGCGAAGTCTATAAAGGTGAATTCAAGCAGGGCCTGTTTGACGGCCAGGGTAGCCTGACCACCTCGGGCAGCAGCTACGTGGGCGGTTTCAAGAACGGCCGACGCAACGGCGAAGGCACCCTCAAAGAAGGGCAGATGACTTATCGCGGCGAATTCCAGGACGACCAGTACTCAGGCCTCGGCCGCCTGGAACTGGCCGACGGCAGTCAGTACCAGGGCCAGTTCGCCCACGGCAAGCCCAATGGCGAAGGCCAGCGCAATGACGACAGCGGCAACCAGTTCAGCGGCCGCTTTGTCGATGGACAACTGGAAGGCAATGGCACTTTCAATAGCGCCGAAGGCGATATCTATGTCGGCCAATTCAAGCAGAACCAGCTCAACGGTAAAGGCCGCTACGAGAACGCCGACGGTGATGTGTGGATCGGCCAGTTCAAGGAAGGCGCGCTGACCGGCAAAGGCGAATTGATCGGGGTCGATGGCAGCCACTATGTCGGCCAGTTCAGTGACTGGCGCTTTACCGGCGAAGGGCGCCTGAACCTCACCGATGGCAGTTTCTATATCGGTGGCTTCGACAGCGACAACTATCAAGGCCGTGGCACCCTGGTACTCACCGACGGCACCGTGCAGTCCGGCACCTGGGTCAACGGCCTGCGCGTGCGCGACGCCGAGGGCAAGCTGCTGCCGGACCCTCTGGAGACCGGCATACTGGCTCAAGGCCGCTTGCTCGATGACGCCCTGGCGACAGTGCCCGCGTCCACTCCGGCCGTCGAGCTATACACGTTGGTGCTGGCGGGCGACGGCAAGCAAAGCGTGTTCCTGCGCGAGGCCGATTACGTCAGCAACCTGCTCGCCACCCGCTTCGGCGCGCGCGGGCAGGTGCGCCTGGTCAACCACCGCGACCATATCGCCGACCGCCCCCTGGCCACCCGCGAAAGCCTGCGCCGCTCGGTGCAAACCCTGGCCGAACGGACCGGGCCGGAAGACCTGGTGTTCATTTACATGACCAGCCATGGCACCCATGAGCATGAGCTGGTGCTCGACCAACCGCGCATGGAACTGGCCGACCTGCCCGCCGATGAGCTGGCCGCCGTGCTCGCACCGCTGAAAAACCGCGACAAGGTCATCGTGATCTCCGCGTGTTACTCCGGCGGTTTCATACCGGCGCTCAAAGATGAGCGCACCCTGATCATGACCGCCTCCCGTGCAGACCGCGTGTCATTCGGCTGCTCGGAAGAAGCAGACTTCACCTACTTCGGTGATGCCCTTTTCGCACAAGCTTTCAACCAGACGGATGATTTGCAACACGCCTTCAAACTGGCGCAACTGCACGTGGCCGAACGCGAACAGGCGGACAACTTCGAAGCCTCCGAACCGCAGATCTGGGCCCCTAAAGGCGTGATCGCCCATTGGCAATTATTACGTAAACAGCAGGCACGAAAGGCGCTCGAAAGCGTCTCAATGAATAGCAAGGAAGCCAAAGGCAACTAAGCTGTAACGTGTAACAAGGGGGAAACACCATGTACCTGACACCGCAGCATATCTTGCTGGCCGGGGCTTCCGGCCTCACTGGCGAACACCTGCTCGACCGCCTGCTCAACGAACCCACCGTGACCCGCGTGCTGGCACCCAGCCGCAAACCATTGGCTGAACATCCACGCCTGGAAAACCCGGTGGGCGACCCGGCGGTGTTCCTGCCGCAACTGAGCGGCCGCGTGGATATTGCCTTCTGCTGCCTGGGCACCACGATCAAAAAGGCCGGCTCGGAAGCGGCGTTCCGTGCGGTCGACCTGGACATGGTGGTGGCCTTCGCCAAGCGCGCACGGGAACTGGGCGCGCGGCATCTGATCGTGATCAGTGCGATTGGCGCCGATCCGAAATCCTCGGTGTTCTACAACCGGGTCAAAGGGGAAATGGAACTGGCGCTCCGAGCGCAAGACTGGCCGCAGTTGACCATCGTACGTCCCTCGCTGCTGCTGGGGGAGCGGTTGGAACCGCGCTTGGCCGAGCAGTTGGCCGGGCCGCTGTCACGGCTGATTCCCGGTAAGTACCACGGTATTGAAGTCTGCGAACTGGCCCGCGCCATGTGGCGCCTGGCGCTGGAAGAACAGGATGGCGTGCGGGTGGTGGAATCGGACGAGTTGCGCAAGCTCGGTAAGTAATGCTGCAGCGCTTGTACTGATCGCTCCCACGCTCTGCGTGGGAGCGCCGGTTATGACGCTCTGCGTCATGCTTGGGACGCGGAGCGTCCCCGACTGCATTCCCACGCGGAGCGTGGGAACGATCCAATCCAACGCGCGTGGGAACGATCCACATCCTATCTACAGCCCGCCCGTGGCGTTGAAGCCCACACCCAGCACCGTCAACACCGACAGTGGCAACAATAAGGTATCGAGCAACGCGCTGGCCGGCAGGTCGAGATGGGGATAGCTCGGGGCCTCGGCACCAAAGCGGTCCTTGGCGCAGCAGCCGCCATTGATCGCGTACAGATCCAGGCGTGTGCCGGCATACACCACCGGGGCGCCCGGTTGCGCGGCATCCAGAGTACGCGCTGTGGCACAGCCGGTGAGTTGCAGCGCCATCAATAGCAGCAGTGCTTTATTCATCGCCGCCCAGATGGTGCTCGCCCCAACGCGGCAGCATGTCCTGGGGAATGTTCAACAGGTTGAGAATGCGCGCCACCACAAAGTCCACCAGGTCATCGATGGTCTGTGGCTGGTGATAGAAACCAGGCGACGCGGGCAGGATGGTCACGCCCATGTTCGACAACTTGAGCATGTGCTCCAGGTGAATGCTCGAATACGGCGCTTCGCGCGGCACCAGGATCAACTGGCGGCGCTCCTTCAAGGTCACATCCGCCGCCCTTTCGATCAGGTTGTTGCAGGCGCCTGTGGCAATCGCCGACAAGGTGCCGGTGGAACACGGCACCACCACCATCGCCGCTGGCGCACCGGAGCCTGAGGCTACCGGCGACATCCAGTCCTCTTTGCCGTAAACCTTGATCTGCCCCGCCGCTGCGCCGGTGTACTCGGTGAGGAATGCCTGCATCATCTGCACCTTGGAAGGCAGCGCGACATCGGTCTCAGTCGCCAGCACCAATTGCGCCGCCTTGGAGATCAGAAAATGCACCTCACGGTCTTCACGCACCAGGCAATCGAGCAGGCGCAGGCCATAGGGCGCACCGGATGCGCCGGTCATCGCCAGGGTGATGCGTTCCGGCCCGCTCATTTCAGTGCCTCGGCCAGCTTGCCGTGCAGGCCGCCAAAGCCGCCGTTGCTCATGACCACCACGTGGGTGCCGGGCTGGGCCAAGGATTTCACATGCTCAATGATGCCTTCCAACGAATCGCAGACTGTGGAGGGCACGGTGCATAGCGCAGCAATCGCGGGCAAATCCCAGCCGAGGTTGGCCGGCGCATACCACACCACCTGGTCGGCATCGTTGACGCTCTCGGGCAGGCCATCACGGTGCGCGCCCAGCTTCATGGAGTTGGAGCGCGGCTCGACGATGGCAATGATCTGCGCATCGCCGACGCGCTTGCGCAGGCCATCCAGGGTGGTGGCAATTGCGGTCGGGTGGTGGGCAAAGTCGTCGTAGATGGTAATTCCATTTACTTCAGCGACTTTCTCCATGCGCCGCTTCACACTCTTGAACGCGCTCAAGGCGGCAATGCCCATGGCTGGCACCACGCCAACATGCCGAGCGGCAGCCAGGCTCACCAAAGCGTTGGCCACGTTGTGTTGGCCGGTCATGCCCCAATCGACGATGCCTTGGGGCTGGCCTTCGAACAGCACTTCAAACCGCGAACCGTCTTCGCTGAGCAACCTCGCCTGCCACTGCCCGTCCGCGCCGGTGGTTTGCACCGGGGTCCAGCAGCCCATGTCGATCACACGCTGCAACGCAGGCTCGGTGGTGGGATGAATGACAAGGCCCTCACTTGGGATAGTGCGCACCAAGTGGTGGAACTGGCGCTCAATCGCCGGCAGATCGGGGAAGATATCCGCGTGATCGAACTCAAGGTTATTCAGGATCGCTGTGCGTGGGCGGTAATGGACGAACTTGGAGCGCTTGTCGAAAAAGGCGCTGTCGTATTCATCGGCCTCGATCACAAAAAACGGGGTCTGGCCCAGGCGCGCCGATACCGAGAAGTTCTGCGGCACACCGCCAATCAGGAAACCCGGGCTCATGCCTGCATGCTCCAGTACCCAGGCCAGCATGCTGCTGGTGGTGGTCTTGCCGTGAGTGCCCGCCACTGCCAGGACCCAACGACCCTGCAGCACATGGTCCGCCAGCCACTGGGGGCCCGAGACGTAAGGCAAGCCTTTGTTCAGTACGTATTCCACCGCCGGGTTGCCGCGAGACATGGCGTTGCCGATGACGACCAGGTCCGGCGCCGGGTCGAATTGCGAAGGGTCGTAACCTTGGGTCAGCTCAATCCCTTGCGCCTGTAGCTGCGTGCTCATGGGTGGATAAACATTGGCATCGGAGCCTGTTACGTGATGGCCCAGCTCTTTGGCCAGAACCGCCATCGAACCCATGAACGTACCGCAGATACCCAGAATATGAATGTGCATAGTCGACCTCGTAAACATCGAGGCAGGTTAGCGTAGGGTGGGAAAGTTCGCACGCTTTAGCTGAGCACGAAACGCTCGCCGGTAGGATCCGGCACAAGGGAGGCCTTGAACCGCGCTGCCGGCGTTTTTAAGCTCAGCGGCTTTCAAGGTAGGCGTGAGACAAAAAACGAGCGGTTCGCAATAACCAGGTTACTCCGACAGCGCCCCTTACTGCATGGCGTCCCGTGAAATGCCATGTTTGCGTAACTTGCGGTACAGCGTATTGCGACTGACCCCCAACTGTTCAGCCACATGGCTCATATGCCAGCGCTGCTGCGCCAACGCGTTGAGCAATGCCTGGCGCTCGGCGTTCTCCAGCGGCGAGACGCATGGCGCATCCACCCTCGCCCCTTGCGGCTGCGCTTGGCGAATCAGTGCCGGCAAGTCTTCAAGACCGACTCGCCCGCCCTCACAGAGCGCCACTACCGTGCGCAACACCGTACGCAACTGCCGCAGGTTGCCGGGCCAGTGGAATGCCAACAGAGCCTGGCGCGCAGGCTCGTCCAGCATCACCTGCTCGGTGCCCGCTTCCTGGGCCAGGAGGAAGTCCAACAGTTGCGACTTGTCACTGCGTTCGCGCAACGGCGGCAGGGCCACTTCCAAGCCGTTCAAGCGGTAATACAGGTCTTCGCGAAAGCTGCCATCGGCCACGCGCTCCAGCAAATTTCGGTGCGTGGCGCTGATGATGCGCACGTTCACCGCTTGAGGTTCGCCGCCGATAGGCACCACCAGGCGATCCTCCAGCACCCGTAACAGGCGGGTTTGCAACGCCAGTGGCATGTCGCCGATTTCGTCGAGAAACAGCGTGCCGCCGTCGGCCTGTTGCAGTTTGCCGCGCATGCCTTCTTTAAGGGCGCCGGTGAAACTGCCGGCGCGATAGCCAAACAGTTCGCTCTCGATCAGGTTTTCTGGAATCGCCGCACAGTTCAGCGCAACAAAGGCCTTATCGCCCCGCTGGCTGCCCTGGTGCACAGCCTTGGCGAAGGCTTCTTTACCGCAGCCGGTTTCGCCGTTGATCAGCAAGGGCACGTCGCGCTCGAACACTCGCGAGGCCTTGCGTAGCTCATTTTGCAACGCCGGGTCGCCCACGCAGATACCCAAAGGCCGTGGCGCCTGCGGCTTGATGATGGGTACCGGCACACTGCGCGGCTGGCCTCGCAGCGCTGCAAACAAAGGCCGGCCATCGCGGGTGCGCAGCGGCCAACTGGCCGTGGCATTCGCGCTGGCCCGCCCCAGTAACTGATCCAGGGAGCAGTCGAAAAATGCCTCCACCGGCTGGCCTACCAAGCCGCCGCGTAGCTGCCCCAACAGGTTCAGAGCGCTCTGGTTGACCGCACAAATGCGCCCTTCGCCATCAAACGCCAGCAAGCCTTCGCTGAACAACCCGACCGACTCGGCCTGCAGGTGGAAACGCAACAGCCAGTGGTGTTCGAAGTGGCGCAGGAAATAGCAACTTTCGATCATCTTGGCCGACAGGTTCACCAGCGCCATGGTGTGGAACTGGCTCTGGCGCGACACGGCTTCGCGGGCCGAGGACACATCCAGCACCGCCAGCAATTCACCATGTGGGTCGAACACCGGGCTGGCCGAACAGGTCAGCCCGGTATGACGGCCGCGAAAATGCTCGTCACGGTGGATCGTCAACGACTGCCGCTCCACCAGGCAGGTGCCGATGCCGTTGGTGCCTTCGCAGGCTTCGCTCCAGTCAGCGCCCAGCCATAAGCCGGCGCGCTCGAATATCTTGCGCTCGGACGGCGCGGTGACACAGTTGAGGATCACCCCACGCGCATCGGTGAGCAGCACCGCATGACCGGCGCCGGAGAGTTGCTGGTGCAGGCTGTTCATTTCGCTGCCGGCGATGTGCAGCACTTGGCGCAGGCGCTCGCGACTTTCCAGCAAGCGCCCGTGCTCGAGCACGGTGGGCGCGATGGTCAGCGCCGGGTCGAGGTGGTAATCCTCCACGCAGCGCAGCCAGGAACGGGCGATGGACGGATCGCTGCCAGGCCCTTGGGAAAGCTCTTGGCCACGGGTGACGGTCAAGACTTGCTGGGCATGGCGACTGAAATGATCGTTATGCATGTTCTTATTATTCTCCCTGCGTGAGAACGTCCAGCATCCCCCAGCCATCCGGCCATTGCAATCCCGGCCCGACCCACCGGTCACAGGCTGTATCGTTTATGGCACAAACTGTCACCTTGCCTGTATCACTCCCGTCACGGCAAAGCCTTGCAACAAAGCCCAACCTCTTGATTCTGCTGGCCCGCACGGCGATGGCCCGACCTTTGCTCTACGCTTTATAACGCGCTCGCAGCGCTGTACTCCGATAAACATAAAAGCAGGAGATGCCCACCATGCGTTATGCACACCCCGGTACCGAAGGCGCCATCGTTTCGTTCAAGGCCAAATACGGCAACTACATCGGCGGCGAATTCGTGGCGCCGGTCGATGGCAACTACTTCTCCAACACCTCGCCGGTCAACGGCAAGCCCATCGCCGACTTCCCGCGCTCCACTGCCAAAGACATCGACAAAGCACTGGACGCCGCCCACGCAGCCGCAGACGCCTGGGGCAAAACCAGCGCCCAGGACCGCTCGCTGGTACTGCTGAAAATCGCCGACCGCATCGAGCAAAACCTCGAACTGCTGGCCATCACCGAAACCTGGGACAACGGCAAGGCCGTGCGTGAAACCCTCAACGCCGACATCCCTCTGGCCGCCGACCACTTCCGCTACTTCGCTGGCTGCATCCGCGCCCAGGAAGGCAGCAGCGCGGAAATCAACGAACTCACCGCCGCCTACCACTTCCACGAACCGCTGGGTGTGGTTGGCCAGATCATCCCGTGGAACTTCCCGCTGCTGATGGCCGCGTGGAAACTCGCACCAGCCCTGGCCGCCGGTAACTGCGTGGTGCTCAAGCCAGCCGAGCAAACGCCGTTGGGCATCAGCGTGCTGATGGAGCTGATCGGCGACTTGCTGCCACCGGGCGTGCTGAACGTGGTGCACGGTTTCGGCAAGGAAGCTGGCGAAGCCCTTGCCACCAGCAAGCGCATCGCCAAGATCGCCTTTACCGGTTCAACGCCTGTGGGCTCGCACATCATGCATGCCGCGGCCGAGAACATCATTCCGTCCACGGTCGAGCTGGGCGGCAAGTCGCCGAACATCTTCTTCGCCGACATCATGAAAGCGGAACCTGCATTTATCGAAAAAGCCGCCGAAGGCCTGGTGCTGGCGTTCTTCAACCAGGGCGAAGTGTGCACCTGCCCTTCCCGCGCTCTGGTGGAAGAGTCGATCTACGACGACTTCATGAAAGTGGTGATGAAGAAGGTCGAGTCGATCAAGCGTGGTGACCCGCTGGACACCGACACCATGGTCGGCGCCCAAGCGTCCGAACAGCAGTTCGACAAGATCCTGTCCTACCTGGAAATCGCCAAGGGCGAAGGCGCGCAATTGCTCACCGGCGGCAAGGTCGAGAAGCTCACGGGCGACCTGGCCACCGGCTATTACATCCAGCCGACCCTGCTCAAGGGCACCAACGACATGCGTGTGTTCCAGGAAGAAATCTTCGGCCCGGTGGTAAGCATCACCACTTTCAAGGATGAAGCCGAAGCCCTGGCGATTGCCAACGACACCGAGTTCGGCCTGGGTGCCGGCCTGTGGACCCGCGACATCAACCGCGCCTACCGCATGGGCCGGGCGATCAAGGCCGGCCGCGTGTGGACCAACTGCTACCACCTGTACCCGGCGCATGCCGCGTTTGGTGGTTACAAGAAGTCTGGCGTGGGCCGTGAAACCCACAAGATGATGTTGGATCACTACCAGCAGACCAAGAACTTGCTGGTGAGCTACGACATTAATCCGTTGGGTTTTTTCTAACCCCACTGAAGCAACAACCGTCACTGTAGGAGCGAGCTTGCTCGCGAAGAACGCTAACGATAACGCGAGCAGCCTGACTCCCCGAGGCGCTCGCAAGTTTTTCGCGAGCAAGCTCGCTCCTACATTAGCGGCGTGTATCAGCCAAATAAGGGGTAGCTGACAGGCCGCTATCGCAGGCAAGCCAGCTCCCACATTTGATATCACAAGCAATTGCTACCTCGTTCGGCACACAGACGCCGAGTCAAAAACAATAAGAATGGAAGGTACTTCCCATGCCTAGCGAACCCACTGGTTCTTCTGTCGACTTCGAAAAAGTCGGCACCGATTATTTTCAACAACGCGAACTGAAAAAAGGCGCCGCCGGCTGGGTACTACTGGTTGGCCTTGGCGTCGCCTATGTTATTTCCGGCGATTACGCCGGCTGGAACTTCGGCCTGGCCCAAGGCGGCTGGGGCGGCATGTTCCTCGCCACTTTGCTGATGGCCACCATGTACCTGTGCATGTGCTTTTCCCTGGCCGAGCTGTCCTCCATGATCCCCACTGCTGGCGGTGGCTACGGTTTTGCCCGCAGCGCATTCGGCCCTTGGGGCGGGTTCCTCACGGGTACTGCCATCCTTATCGAATACGCCATCGCCCCCGCCGCCATCGCAGTGTTTATCGGCGCCTATTGCGAGTCGTTGTTCGGCATTGGCGGCTGGATGATCTACCTGGCGTTCTACATCATCTTTATCGGCATCCACATCTTTGGTGTGGGCGAAGCCTTGAAGCTGATGTTCGTGATCACCGCTGTCGCCGCGATTGCCCTGGGCGTGTTCCTGGTGTCGATGGTGCCGCATTTCAACGTCGCCAACCTGCTGGATATACCCGTGACCGAGGCCAAGGGCGCCAGCAGCTTCCTGCCGTTCGGCTACGTCGGCGTGTGGGCCGCGATCCCTTATGCCATCTGGTTTTTCCTGGCGGTGGAAGGCGTGCCGCTGGCCGCTGAAGAAACCAAGAACCCCAAGCGCGACCTCCCTCGCGGGCTGATCGGCGCGATTGTGGTGCTGACCAGTTTTGCCCTGCTGATCCTGGTGATCGCGCCGGGTGGTGCAGGGACTTACGCGCTGATCAAATCCGGCAACCCGCTGGTTGAAGCCTTGGCGTTGTCCTACGGCGGTTCCACCTGGATGGGCAGCTTCGTCAACCTGGTCGGCCTGGCCGGTTTGATCGCGAGCTTTTTCTCGATTATCTACGCCTATTCGCGGCAGATCTTTGCCTTGTCCCGTGCCGGTTACCTGCCGCGCAAATTGTCCGAGACTAACAAGAGCAAGGCGCCAGTATTGGCACTGGTGATCCCCGGGATTATCGGCTTTGGCCTGTCGCTGACCGGCCAGGGTGACTTGCTGATCCTGGTGGCGGTGTTTGGCGCCACGATTTCCTACGTGTTGATGATGGCTGCCCACATCACCCTGCGCATCCGTCGCCCTAAAATGGAGCGGCCATACCGCACGCCGGGGGGCATTTTCACTTCAGGCGTGGCACTGGTACTGGCTTGCGTGGCCGTGGTGGCGGGCTTTCTGGTGGACCCGCGCGTGGTAATTGGCGCAGCGATCATCTATGGAGTATTAATTGCTTACTTTGCTTTCTACAGCCGGCATCACTTGGTAGCAGGCACGCCGGAAGAGGAATTCGCGGCGATCCAGGCCGCAGAGGCCGCTCTGCACTAACTGCCGAAAACCTCGACGCGGTGCCTTGCCCACAGCAGGCCCGCGTCATCAAGGAGACACTGTATGGCAAGCTTTTCCCACGCGGTGGGTGCTCAAACCTACCGCTTCGACAGCCTCAAGGACGTGATGGCCAAGGCCAGCCCCGCACGCTCCGGGGACTTCCTCGCCGGTGTCGCCGCCCAGAATGACGGCGAACGTGTGGCGGCGCAGATGGCGCTGGCAAATATCCCGCTCAAGCACTTCCTGCAAGAAGCACTGATTCCTTATGAAAGCGATGAAGTCACCCGGCTGATCATCGACACCCACGATAAACAGGCGTTTGCAGCGGTCAGCCACCTCACTGTCGGCGGCCTGCGCGACTGGCTGCTCAGCGACGCGGCCGATGAACAGGCCCTACGCGCATTGGCGCCAGGGCTAACACCGGAAATGGCCGCGGCCGTGTCCAAGATCATGCGCGTGCAAGACCTGGTGCTGGTGGCGCAGAAGATCCGCGTGGTCACCCAGTTTCGCGGCACCCTGGGCCTGCGCGGGCGCTTGTCCACGCGCTTGCAGCCCAACCACCCCACCGACGAACCGGCCGGCATCGCCGCGAGCATTCTCGACGGCCTGCTGTACGGCAACGGCGACGCCATGATCGGCATCAACCCGGCCACCGACAGCATCGCCTCGATCTGCGCCATGCTGGAGATGCTGGACGCGATCATCCAGCGCTACGAAATCCCCACCCAGGCCTGCGTGCTCACCCACGTCACCACCTCCATCGAAGCGATCAACCGCGGCGTACCGCTGGACCTGGTGTTTCAGTCAATTGCCGGTACCGAAGCGGCCAATGCCAGTTTCGGGATCAACCTGAACGTGCTGCAGGAAGGTTACGACGCCGGCTTGAGCCTCAAGCGCGGCACCCTGGGCCAGAACCTGATGTACTTCGAAACCGGCCAGGGCAGCGCCTTGTCGGCCAATGCGCACTTTGGCGTCGACCAGCAAACCTGTGAAACCCGTGCCTACGCCGTGGCGCGGCACTTCAAGCCGTTTCTGGTGAACACCGTGGTCGGTTTTATCGGCCCGGAGTACCTGTACAACGGCAAGCAGATTATCCGCGCCGGCCTGGAAGACCACTTCTGCGGCAAGCTGCTCGGCGTGCCCATGGGTTGCGACATCTGCTACACCAACCACGCCGAAGCCGACCAGGACGACATGGACACCCTGCTGACCCTGCTCGGCGTGGCCGGCATCAATTTCATCATGGGCATCCCCGGCTCTGACGACATCATGCTCAACTACCAGACCACCTCGTTCCACGACGCTCTGTACGCGCGGCAAACATTGGGTTTAAAACCGGCGCCGGAGTTCGAGCAGTGGCTGGCGAAAATGGGCATCTTCACGCAGGCCGATGGCAAGGTGCACTTTGGCAACAGCCTGCCACCGGCCTTTCGCCACGCCTTGGCGCAATTGGGATGAAGGAGCCGACTGTGCAACCAGAATTGCCTGACAACCCGTGGCTGGAACTGCGCCGCCTGACCCCGGCGCGTATTGCCCTGGGCCGCACCGGCACCAGCCTTCCCACCAGCGCCCAACTGGACTTCCAGTTTGCCCACGCCCAGGCGCGGGACGCGGTGCACCTGCCCTTCGATCACGCCGGGCTCAGCCACCAACTGGCCGAACGTGGCCGAGACAGCCTGTTGTTGCACAGCGCCGCCACGGACCGGCACATCTACCTGCAACGCCCGGACCTTGGGCGACGCCTGAGCGATGAGTCGGCGCAAACGCTGCGCGACTACGCCCTGGCCCAGCCCGGTGGCGTGGACTTGGCCATCGTGGTGGCCGATGGCCTGTCGGCACTGGCCGTGCATAAACATACAGCGCCGTTTCTGGCGCGCCTGGAAGAACAGACCCACGTCGAAGGCTGGTCCTTGTCACCGGTGATCCTGGTGGAGCAAGGCCGCGTGGCGGTGGCCGATGAAATCGGGCAGCTACTGGGCGCCAAGATGGTGGTGATCCTGATCGGCGAACGACCGGGGCTCAGCTCGCCGGACAGCCTGGGCCTGTATTTCACCTACAACCCCAAGGTCGGCCTCACCGATGCCTATCGCAACTGCATCTCCAATGTGCGGCTGGAGGGCTTGAGTTATGGCATGGCGGCCCATCGCCTGCTGTACTTGATGCGAGAGGCGTGTCGCCGGCAGTTGTCGGGGGTCAATCTCAAGGATGAGGCACAGGTTCAGACTCTCGAATCCGACGACCCGGACCTGATGAAGGGCAATTTCCTGCTCAGCCCGGCAGATGACCGCTAGCGGCACGATTGCGCTTTTTAGCGTCATTAGGCAGCATCGAGTCACGGCCGCTCGTGTGGTCATACCCCATTTGGAAGTTGAGGCCTGGCATGCGGATTACTCAAGCGACCCTGGAACACCTGGACCTGTTGACCCCGTTGTTCGTCAAATACCGCGAGTTCTACGGGGCCTTGCCGTTCCCGGACTCGTCACGGGCCTTTCTGGAGAAGCGCCTGCGGCGCAAGGAGTCGGTGATCTACCTGGCCCTGGCCGACGATGACGACAAGCGGCTGCTGGGGTTTTGCCAGCTGTATCCGAGTTTTTCTTCGCTGTCGCTCAAGCGGGTGTGGATCCTCAACGACATCTATGTGGCCGAGGACGCACGCCGGCAACTGGTGGCTGACAACCTGATGCGCACGGCCAAGAAAATGGCCAAGGACACCCACGCTGTACGGTTGCGGGTATCGACCAGCAGCGATAACGACGTGGCGCAGAAGACCTATGAATCGATTGGGTTTCGCGAAGACACCGAATTCAAAAACTACGTGTTGCCGATCAACGAAGACTGAAAACCAGTCAGCCAGACACCGCAATATCCTTGTGGGAGCTGGCTTGCCTGCGATGGCGGAGTGTCAGCGAGCATTTCTCATACTGACCCACCGCTATCGCAGGCAAGCCAACTCCCACATTGGATCCGGCGACTGGCTTGAAGCCCAACCCCTTCACAATTTCGCGACACTCCCCGCTACAAAAGCCACACGCTTTTCACCTCTCAATCCGTATAATGCCGACCTTTCAGGGTTGTAAGAACCGCGACAATTACTTGTAGCCTTATTGCCTGAGCTTCCGCACAAGCCCGCTGAGTCGGGCTATTCACACAGGTGCCATCCATGGATTTCAACCCGCTCGACCTTATCCTGCATCTCGACGTCTACCTCGACATGCTGGTAACCAATTACGGTCCGTGGATCTACGCCATTCTGTTCCTGGTGATTTTTTGCGAAACCGGCCTGGTGGTCATGCCTTTCCTGCCGGGCGACTCCTTGCTGTTCATCGCCGGTGCTGTAGCGGCTGGCGGCGGTATGGACCCAGTCCTGCTGGCCGGCCTGCTGATGCTGGCGGCCATCCTCGGCGATAGCACC
Organism: Pseudomonas sp. NFPP02; assembly: GCF_900119355.1. NCBI lineage: Bacteria > Pseudomonadati > Pseudomonadota > Gammaproteobacteria > Pseudomonadales > Pseudomonadaceae > Pseudomonas > Pseudomonas sp. NFPP02. The sequence goes on along the minus strand of NZ_FPJI01000013.1, from coordinate 89,404 downwards.
AACTACGTGATCGGACGAACGGCGGGCGAGCGCTTGTTCAGCAACCCGAACTCCAAGATCTTCCGCCGCGACTACCTGCAAAAAACCCACGACTTCTACGACAAGCATGGCGGCAAGACCGTGACCCTGGCGCGCTTCCTGCCGATCCTGCGCACCTTCGCGCCGTTCGTCGCGGGCGTGGCCAAGATGCCGTATCCGCGCTTCTTCGGCTTCAGCGTACTGGGCACCATCCTGTGGGTCGGTGGCCTGGTGACCTTGGGTTACTTCTTCGGCAACGTGCCTTTTATCAAGAAGAACCTGTCGCTGCTGGTGGTGTTCATCATCCTGCTGTCACTGGTGCCGATGATTATTGGCGTAGTGCGCAGCCGCTTTGGCCGCACGTCCTCCGAAGCCAACCCGCACTGACCCCCCGTGTGGTCCCTCAGCGCCTGGCGTCGCCGGCGCCTGCTGGCCAAGCACCCGATTGCCGATGACACCTGGCAACGGGTGCGCCACCACCTGACCTTCCTCGACGGCATCACGCCGGAGCAAGACCAGTGGCTGCGCGAAGCCTGCGTGGTGTTCCTCAGCGAAAAACACCTCACCGCCCTGCCCGGCGTCGAACTGCACCAGGAACAACGCCTGCTGCTCGCCGCCCAGGCGCAATTGCCGCTGATGAACCTGGGCGACCTCGACTGGTACCAGGGTTTCCATGAGATCGTGTTGTACCCCGACGACTTCCTCAGCCCGCAACGCCATCGCGATGCCAGCGGCGTGGAGCACGAATGGGACGGCGAACACAGCGGCGAAGCCTGGCAACAAGGCCCGGTGATCCTCGCCTGGCCTGGTGTGCTCGCCAGCGGCCAATGGGAAGGCTACAACCTGGTCATCCACGAGCTGGCGCACAAGCTGGACATGCTCAACGGCGACGCCAACGGCCTGCCACCGCTGCACCACGACATGCGCGTGCAGGACTGGGCCAGCGTGATGCAAGGCGCCTTCGATGAGCTCAACCGTCAGCTGGACGCCAACCCGGACGCCGAAACCGAGATAGACCCTTACGCTGCGGAAAACCCGGCGGAGTTCTTTGCCGTCACCAGCGAGTATTTCTTCAGCGCCCCGGATTTACTGGTCAATAGTTATCCAGAGGTGTACGCCCAACTCAGCCGCTTTTATCGCCAGGATCCGCTGGCCCGCCTGACTCAACTGCAAGCCAGCGACCCGCGCTACTCGCCACAGGGCGAATGACCGTACGACGCTTGGCGCATGGCATCGGCGTCAGAATATGCCTATAATCGCCGCCACTTTTAGGCCAATCCGGCCATGTCATATGGCCAACTAACGGGGGCAACGCCCAATGAGCTACAGCAAGATTCCGGCTGGCAAAGACCTGCCGAACGACATCTACGTCGCCATCGAAATTCCGGCCAACCACGCGCCGATCAAATACGAAATCGACAAAGACAGCGACTGCCTGTTCGTTGACCGTTTCATGGCCACCCCGATGTTCTACCCGGCCAACTACGGTTTCATCCCCAACACCCTGGCTGACGACGGTGACCCCCTCGACGTGCTGGTCGTGACCCCTTACCCGGTCACCCCAGGCTCGGTTATCCGCGCCCGCCCAGTCGGCATCCTGAACATGACCGACGACGGCGGCGGCGATGCCAAAGTCATCGCAGTGCCACACGACAAGCTGTCCCAGCTGTACGTGGACGTGAAGGAATACACCGACCTGCCGCCACTGCTGCTGGAACAGATCAAGCACTTCTTCGAGAACTACAAAGACCTCGAAAAAGGCAAATGGGTGAAGATCGACGGTTGGGGCAACGCAGACGCCGCCCGCGCCGAGATCATGAAGTCGGTTGCTGCCTACAAAGGCTGACACCCGCACCTCATTGCCACGGCAAATAAAAAGCCCCGTTAATTCGGGGCTTTTTTATGGGCCAGACTAAACATCAAGTTCAATTTTTAGTTGCGGCGTTTAATCAAGTTGCATACATGAAAGATCAAGCCATAACTAAGCCAGATCCTACAACGGCAAATCAACGCATGGTTTATTTGATGGGACTTTCCGGCCAGTAAACTCTGCGTTTATGAATACATCAGGTGATCGTTTAAAAGCACTACTACGGGAAGTTCATCTTTCCGCCTCCGACTTCGCCAAGAACCGCGGCGTCACGCCTCAGCACGTGAACAACTGGTTCAAACGCGGCGTCCCCATGGGCCGACTCAACGAGATCGCAGAATTGCTGTGCGTCTCAAGTCGCTGGTTAAGCGACGGTAAAGGCCCCAAGCACCCGCCTGCCAACTACCTGTTGGAAGGCCCCATCGCAAGGATTGCAACCACCCGCGAAGACACAGGCAAATACCTTACAGGCCCCGCCTGCCGCCCGGAAAAAACCGACGTGGAGATCCCTCTCCACCCCACCTTCACCTCAACCGAACGCATCCGCGTCTCCCTGCACAATTTGGAAACCCTCAACGTCAACCCCGACCGCGCGATAGGCGCCTACATGGTCGACAACAGCATGATCGACATCATCCAACAAGGCGCCACCCTCGCCATCGACCGAGGCCGCACCCAAATCATCGACGGTGAAATCTACGCCGTCGAACACGACGGCATGCTGCGCATCAAATACCTCTACAACCGTCCTGGCGGCGGCCTGCGCATGCGCAGCCACAACGCCAGCGAACACCCGGACGAATACCTCAACCATGAGGAGCGCTTCGAACAAAGCTTCAAGATCGTCGGCTGGGTATTCTGGTGGTCCACCCTCAACAACCGCCGCCCACCGGTGCCACTGGATGAACACCTGCTGGGCTGGGAAGGCTCTAAATCGGAACCGGAGGTGGGCAACTGAGGTGAATGTGGGTATCATGCGCCGCACATTTGGCAGGGGTCGCTTTTAGCTGATTTCCTGCCGGCGAAGCGGAGGAGTTCCCGCGGATGCCCCTACTATTCAGCCTGACGCAATGTGGGCTGAGCGATTTGAAGGCTGGTGAGGTTTGTCAAAAACAAGCTGAGGCAGTCCCCGAGAAGCCGGCCACAAGCCGGCTTTTTAATGCCCGTAAAACACCGTTCAATTACCCAACAGCTGCTGGCCCACCCTTCAATCAATGTCATTGAGGCAGACAATTCATTCCTGTTCTGCGCAGCGACCTGAGGCCTGAAATCGCGCCTTAACCATTGTCCACCTTGAGTTGACAGTAAGACTCCTCCCACCCGATTTATCCCCCGTCACCCACCCATTAATCTGTGCCCATGTTGAACGCAACGCCCAACCAACCTAAACAAAAAAAGGATTCAACCATGAGCACTGCAACCTACAACCGCTTGAACAAAGACGACGCCATTGTTCTGCTGGTCGACCACCAGACCGGCCTGATCTCCCTAGTGCAGGACTTCTCCCCCAACGAGTTCAAGAACAACGTGCTGGCCCTGGCTGACCTGGCCAAGTTCTTCAACTTGCCGACCATCCTCACCACCAGTTTCGAGCAAGGCCCTAACGGCCCGCTGGTGCCGGAGTTGAAGGAGATGTTCCCGGACGCGCCGTATATCGCTCGCCCTGGTCAGATCAATGCCTGGGACAACGAGGATTTCGTCAAGGCGATCAAGGCCACCGGGCGTAAGCAGATCATCATTGCCGGTGTGGTGACGGATGTGTGTGTGGCGTTCCCGACGTTGTCGGCGCTGGCGGAAGGGTTTGAGGTGTTTGTGGTGACGGATGCGTCGGGCACGTTCAACACCACGGTGCAGCAGGCGGCGTGGAGCCGGATGACACAGGCCGGTGCACAGTTGATGAACTGGTTCTCGGTGGCGTGTGAGTTGCACCGCGACTGGCGCAACGATATCGAAGGGCTGGGGAATTTGTTGTCCCAGCGGATTCCTAACTATCGCAATTTGATGAACAGCTACTCGGCCCTGTCTGCTCGCCAGAGCTAAGACTGCCATGCTCCGTATTGAGCCTGCCTGAAAAGGCAGGCTTTTTTATGGGCGTAGATTGAGATGCGTGTGGGTGACGCGGAGCGTCACTGGATGCATTACCACGCGGAGCGTGGGAACGATCAAGCGGAGCGTGGGAACGATCAACTTCCTTAATCCAGGATCAAGTGCGGCAGAAACCGGCTTGAGTCCTTGGTGATCAAGCTATTGTCCTCTCGCACCCCAATCCCCGCCGCCTGGTCGCCAATGACCCAGGAGCCGATCAGCGTGTAGCTGTCCCCAAATTTTGGCAGCGGTGCGAACTCTTGAAGGATGAAGGGCGCATCCGTGTAGGGACCGTCTTCTTTTACGATCAGGCCGTCGGCGGTTTGCAGTTCGATGTTGGCGCCTTCCCGGGAGAAGAACGGTTTGCGCACCCAGCCTTTTGGCACGGCTTTGCCTGGGTCGGTGTCCAGGTGGGACGCGAGCAGGTTGGGGTGGCCTTTGTTGAATTCCCACAGCAGCGGCAGGATGCCTTTGTTGGAAATAATGGATTTCCACGCGGGCTCGAAGAACTGTGTGTCGCTCTGGGCAATCGCCGCACCAAAGGGCTCGTGGAAGATGAACTCCCAGGCGTGCAGTTTGAACAGGTGGGGGATCCAGCGATCTTCAAGGTCGACGAAGCGGCCTTCGCTGGTCAGGCCGATGTCTTCGACGTCGATGTGGCGCGATTCGATGCCGACTTTTTCGGCAACCAGACGCAGGTAGTCGGTGGTGCCTTTGTCTTCGATGGAGTCTTTCATCGAGGCGAAGTAGAACGGCTGGTTGACCTGCAGTTGGGCGAAGGCCTGGTGCAGTTTGGTGTCGATGCTATTGAACTGGTCGGCGTGCTTGGGCAGCAGGCCGCGCTCGATGCATTGTTCCAGCCAGCCCCACTGAAACGCGGCTGCTTCGTAGAGGCTGGTGGGGGTGTCGTAGTTGAGCTCCAGCAACTTGGCGGGCCCGCTGCCGTTGTAGGAGAAGTCCATGCGCCCGTACAGGTGCGGGTGACCTTCGAGCCATGAGGTTCGGATCATGTCGTAGAAAGGCGCGGGGATGCTCAGGCGTTCAAGCAGTTCTTCGCTGTGGACCACGCGGGCGACGAGGTCCATGCACATATCATGGAGCTCGGTGGTCGGGTCTTCGAGGTCGCGCTCGATTTGCTTGAGCGTGAACTGGTAGTACGCGCTTTCGTCCCAGTAAGGTTCGCCGTCGATGGTATGGAACAGGAAGCCAAGACTCTCGGCTGTATGTTTCCAGTCATGACGCTCTGCGCATTGGATCTTCTTCATGGCCGGTGTCCTTAGCTGCTCGACCCGCCGCCCCAGCCGCTGCGTGCGCTGGCTTTGCTGCCGAAGCCGCCGCGGGAGGTGGCCGATGAAACCGAGCTCGACTTAGGTGAAGAGCGCAGCGTGTTGGTGTAATTGCTGCTGCCGTAGCGGGCCTGGTTGGAGCGGCCAAAGGTCGCGCCATTGGACACACGCTGGTTGAGCGTCGAATTACCGTAGTTGCCGCGATCATCGCGATAGCGGTACACCGGTTCCGAACGGTAGCTGTTGCGGTTGTTGCTCAGCATGTTGCCGATCAGCAAGCCGGTCAGCAGGCTGCTGGTGGAGAAGCCTGAGCCGCCGCCGCTGGCCTGAGCGTTGGCCGCTTGCGCATTGGCAGCGTCGACCTGGGATTGGGTCACCTGGCCTTCGGCGGTCAGTTCGAAACCGCCCAAGCGCGGGATGAATTTGCCGGTGGAGTCTTGCTGGCACCAATCAGCAACAAAGTCGGCGTCGCAATCGGCCTGGCTGTCATACACCGGCGCAATGCGGCGATGCTCGGCCATGGCCGTCATGTAGGCGTCCGAGCAGACGTCTACCGGAAGTTTTTCATCGGCGCATTGCTGTACCGACTGGAAGTTGTACTTCTTTTGCAGGTCGTAGGTTTTTTCCGTTGGGCCGCAGCCGGATATCGCCATGGCGACCGACGCTGCCAGCGACAGCTGGACGTACTTGCTTCGTTTCATCGGGAGCTCCGTGGGCAATCAGTTCGAGGTGGGCGTCATGCACGCGGCATTCAGCATGCCGACGCTGATGGCCACCGCGGCCACGTAGATACCGGCCGCCAGTTCGCCCTTCTTGATGCGCTCGGACGTGCCTTTGAGCACCAGGCTGGTTAGCAGGAACGCCAGCAGTTGGACGACGGCGGCGATCACGGCCCAGACGATGAAGTCGAGAACGTTGATCGAGTAGGCAATCACATTGCTGGCCGGAATGGCGAAACCGACGATGGCACCGCCCAGGGCGACCGCTGCGGAGGTGTTGCCCGCACGGATCAGTTCGAACTCCTTGTGCGGGGTGATGCGGGTGTAGATGAACTGGAACAGCGCGAACAGTACCGCAGCCCCCAGGATGTAGAGGACAAAGCCGAGCACCGCAGCTTTGTTGAGGGAGATGGAGAGTGCTTCTAGCATGGACGGCTTCCTTTTTTTAGAGCGTAGTCAGGTCGGTGGTGTACAGCGAAATGCCCAGGGATGTGCTCAGGCTGATGGTGCCTTCGGCATCTTCTTCGACGGAGAACAGCAGGAACTCTCGACGGTCGGTCAGGCCGGTGTCGCGGGCGTATAGCATCGAACGGTGCTCGACGCTGTAGGTGGCTTCTGGGCTGGTGACCTGTTCGCTCATCGCCACCAATTCGGTCTGGCCGTCCTCGCTGCCCCACTCCCGGAAGTACTCAACGCCGTCGTGGGTGTAGGTCGGCAGCCCGATCAGGCTCTGTGGGCCCGCCAGCCTGCGCAGTTCCGCTTCACTGCTGATGGTGACGTAGCTGAGGTAGTTGAACAGAATCACTGACTCGACCTGGCCCGCTATCTGGCCGGTGGTGTGCACCTGCAACCAATAATCTTCGTCGTTCATGTAATAGCGCGACAGCCAGGTGGACTGGCCAAGATCGATGGTGCCATTGCTCCAGATTTCCTGGGAGCCGGGGATCACCACGTTGGTTTTTTCATCGAGCAGCAATTTCAGGGTGGTGTCGAACATCACGCCCTTGCCCGGCGCCAGGCCCAAAGGACCGGTAGCAGGCAGGCTTGGGCTGGCGGTTCGGCTCGAGTCGGTAGTGGCTTTTGGGGCCTCAAGCCCCATCAACTGTTTAAGCCATCCCATGGGAGATTTCCTTAAGGCGAGTGGAAGCGATGTAGAAGAGTTCGCCGCCTTTGACCTCTGTGGCACTGGGCGGGTTGATCGATGGCTGCTGAACACCTTTGGCGCGATAGCCGATGAGGGTGGCGTTGTGGCGCTCCTTCATCTGCGTGTACAGCTCGCCGAATGTTGCCTCAAAGGCTTCGGGCAATTTCATCAGGTACTGGGTGGCGCCCTGCCCCACGCACAGCAACTCATTGATGACCACCGACGAGCCCGGATCCTGAGAGGCGCGCACCAGCATTTCGATCGCCATGCTGGACGTGCATTCCAGGCGCGGGGCGTAGGAGCTGGCCAGTGCAGCGATTTCACTTTCGTTGAAGTGGGCGACCACATGCCCGACGGGGCTCAGTTGGTTCACCGCCAGCACGGTGGCCAGCGTCAGGTCATCAGACGGGGTTCGCACCAGCACACGCTCGGCACCGGGCACACCGGCACGCAGCAACAGTGCGGTGGAGGACAGGCTTTCGCCGCGGATGAACGCTGCTTTGCCCGGCATCGGGTTTTCTTCAAGGCTGCAATCGCAGATCACGATCAGGTTGTCGTTCGAGGTTTCGTCTTGCAGCAACAACTCAATCACCCGCTCGCTGGACGCGCCCTCCCAGCCGATCAGCACGGTATGGCCGACCTTGCCGGTGAAATCACCTTTGCCCTTCATGCCTTTTCTCCATGCATCGATAACACTGCTGGTGGTTTTTCCGATGGCTGCCGTGAGCAGCGCAATGCCCCCGAGCATGACCCAGGCCGCCACGAAAATTCGTCCCGCCGAGGTCTGCGGCGCGAGGTCGCCATAGCCGACGGTGAGTGTGGTGGTGAGGTAGAAGTAGATAAACGTGGCGGGAGCGGTGAGGTGTTGTTCGCCCAGCAACACCAGGCCCAGGTAAGCCGTGCTCAGGTGGACACCCAAGGCAACGATCAGCCCTGCCCAACCGAAGCGGTGAAAGAGGGACGAGGCGTACATGCGTAACAGTAGGAAAATCGACATTTGGCCCCTGGCTCCCTGGGTGCTTGAATCCTGACGACAGCATCGCCTCGGCGTCTGGATGCTCAAGTGCGTTCACCCGGCATTAAACCCGCTGCGCGGCGTGGATAGAAGTACCTTGGCTGCAATAAATCCGGCGAGCGCACCAAACAGATGCCCTTCGAAGGAAACGCCCTGCCGCGGAAGGAAGCCCACGACCAGTCCGCCATACAGCAAAGCCACGACAGCGGCTGTTAGCAAATTGCCCCAGCTTCTGTGAAACCAGGCGCGAGACAGCAGATAGGCCCATAGCCCGAACACCCAACCGCTGGCGCCGACGTGTACGCCCGAAAAACCAAACAGCCAGACCAACAAGCCGCCCAGCAGAATGATGATGGCGCTGACGGCGATGAACCGGTTGACCCCTTCGATGATGACCAGAGAACCCAGGATCACAAAGGCAATCAGGTTGGCGCTCAGGTGGGCGAAGGAGGCGTGCAAAAACGGCGAGGAGAGGATGCCGAACAGACCCTGCACCGTTCTCGGGATTAGCCCGAATGCCATGAGGCTGTAACCGGTCGCCACATTGAGCAGTTGCAGCGCGACCATGAAGAGGGCCAGGCCTGCGATTGTCTTGAAACCCTTCAAGGCGTTCATCCTGACCTCAACATACAAAAGAAAGGCACTGCGACTGTGGCGAGGGAGCTTGCTCCCGCTGGGGCGCAAAGCGGCCCCAAAAACAGGACTGCTGCGCAGCCCAGCGGGAGCAAGCTCCCTCCCCACAGAGTTGCAGGCTTAACTGACCTGCGTTGATTACTCAGCCGACTTTTGCTTCAGACGCTCCAGAATCGCATTGGCACTGCCTTCGTTCGGCGTGATGCCGGCATCGCGCAGTTTGCGCTCCAGGTCCGTGCCCGTTGACGCATCAGCCAGCTCATCCTGGGCTTGCAGCTCAGCGGCACGTTGCTGCTGCTTGGCCTGCAAGCGGTTGAGCGTACCGACGGCGGTTTCCAGCTTGCCGTTGGCACCACCGCTGGCAATGGAGGCACTGACCTGGGCCTTTTGCACGCTGTCGCGAGCCTTGGCCATGTCCACTTGCTGGCGCAGGCTTTTGATGCGGCTCTCGGCCTTGGTGATGTCTTTGCGCATGCTTTCAGCGTACCCACCGAACTCGGTGGTCTGCTTTTGCTCCACGTCCCGCTCGTTGGTCAGGGTCGAAATGGCTTCGGCCACTTCCAGGGCGAGGTCTTCACGGTTGGCCTGGATAGCGGCCATCGCCTTGGATTCCAGGTCTTTGATCTTGGCGTCGTACTCGCCAACGCGATCAGCCGCCAGTTTGTGCTTGGCCATGATGCTTACCAATTCACGCTTGGCGTTGGCCAAGGCGCTGTCGGCATCGCGAATTTCCTGGTCTAGGATGCGCAGGGCCTGTTGGTCGACGATCGATTCGCCGACTTCGCTGGCACCGCCACGCAACGCGGTGAACAATTTGCTCCAGATGGACTGAGTCATTGGATTTTCCCGAATAATTAAATGAAGAAACGTTCGAAGGCTTCGCTGGCGCGCTGCACGTTATCAACCAGGGTTTTCACCTCGGTCACGATGTTGGTCAGGCTGGAGTCGGAGCTGAGCGCACCGAACATGTTGTAAACCACCTGCCCGTTCGGCATGGACTCGATACCGATGGACGACAACGGGAACATCTCCCGGCTGCGCAGCACGGCGTCGTTGAATTTCGCGACATCGTTGATGGACTCGGCGTCGACCAGGACGGTATCCACGATGATTTGCTCGCCCACCACCGCGATGTAAATCGGCAAGCCACCAAAGTCGTTCATCTCCAGCTTGATGCTGGACTCGGAGCCTTGGACGAGAGAAAGCGTAATGTCATTGGACGTCACGTCATCCAGCGCCTGAAGAGCACTGAAGAGGCGATCGATATTCCAGTTGGTACCTGCGCTCATGAAATTCTCCGACATGAATGAGCCAGCCAGGATCGGTTGGCGTAGCTGTTTCTCCATTTGCTTGAGCAGGCTTCGGTTTTCGGGAAGCACCCAAGTCTCGTGTTTCACATAACCGGCCGCCGCCAGCCCCGCACGCATCTGCTTCATGTAAAAGCTCGACGGCTTTTTTGCGGACGGCTTCAAGCGCTCTCCCTTGAGGCTTGTTGAATCGGTATCGGGCCCAGTTGATGGGCTCGATGGAGAGCTGCTGTTCATGGTACTGACCTCGCTGTGAAAAACTCACGCGTGAGAAAATCTACAGGCAATCCGCAAGGTACTCAATAGCTCACGCGTGAGATTTTTCCTTACATTTTTCAACCACCGAAAAGCCCCTGGCTACCCCGCCAACTCTCGCTCGATTTGCTCGTCTGCCGGGAAGTTTGTCCAAAAGCGCGACTTGATGGCACCAAGACAATTGTGCAGCAGCCTGTTGCACAATTTTCCGAATCCGACCACGCCTTAGCAAAAGCACGCCTGTACTTGAAATCGCGCGGCGAAGAACCCTGATGTCAGGGAAGGCAGGCTAGCCAGCCCACAGTACCGTCACAAGCATTCGAGAACAGTTCAGGAAGGGTCCCGCGTACCTCACAGAAAGGTCCTGCTGGCACTTGACTCTCCCCTATACGGCACCCCCTACCCTGAATGCCCTTTTCTCAGAACTTATCACCATGAGTCAGCGCATTCTGGTCATTCTCGGCCACCCGTCCTCCGATAGCTTTTGTTCCGCCCTCGCGCGCACCTATATCCACGCTGCGAAAACGGCCGGCCACGAAGTCCGCGTCCTGCGCCTGGGTGATCTCAGGTTCGACCCCATCCTTAATCATGGCTATACCCAGGCACAGACGCTGGAGCCCGACTTGCTCAGCGCCCAGTCCGACATCCTTTGGGCCGAGCACCTGGCGTGGGTGTTCCCTGTCTGGTGGGGCGGTGTCCCGGCACTGATGAAGGGCTTTATCGACCGCGTTTTCCTACCCGGCTTTGCCTTCAAATACCGCGCAGGCAAGGCATTCCCAGACAAGTTATTAAAGGGCAGAACCGCGCACTTGTTAGTGACCCTGGACACGCCGTCGTGGTATTACCGCTGGGTTTATCGCATGCCGGCCATCTACCAGATGCGGCGCACCACGCTGGCGCTGTGCGGCATCGCGACGAGCAAGACGCTGCTGTTGGGGCCGGTGCTGGGCTCTTCGCTGACGCAGCGGGCCAAGTGGCTGAAACAGGCCGGCGCACTATTTGAAAAAGGGAGTTTTCATGTACATCGGCAAAGCCGCGCAGTTGTCCGGCACGACCATCAAGGCGATTCGTCACTATGAGGCGATCGGGCTGATGCCAGCACCTGCGCGTGAGGGCGGTTATCGCGTTTATACCGCGCAGAGTGTCGAGCGGCTGATGTTTATAAAGTGCGCGCAACAGCTGGGGTTCAAGCTCAAGGAATTACAGGAGATTTTGCAGGGGTACGAGGGTGACGCGCTTCCTTGGGACAAGGCTGATCAAGCCATCGCCAATAAGAAGCAAGCGTTAGCCATGCAAATTGTGGCATTGCAGAATATGCATCGGGGTTTATTGGTCTTCGAGGCCCAATTGAAAGCGGCGCAGGGGGAGTGCTCGGTGGCCACGAAGGCAAGCTGAGACTCGGTGAGCCGAATAAACTCATCAATCGGCTTACACCACCGTGTGTGCGCCACTCATTTGCCCCAATCCCCCATGTCTGCTAGTGTCGCGCCGGTTTACCGTCTACCGGAATTGCCGCCATGGCCCGCAAAAAAGTTGCACTCGATTTCGAACAATCCCTCGCCGACCTGCAAGCCCTGGTCGAGCGTCTGGAGAACGGCGAGTTGTCGCTGGAAGACTCGTTGACAGCGTTTGAGCAAGGCATCGGCCTGACCCGCGACTGTCAGAGCGCGTTGGCGCAGGCGGAGCAGAAGGTCCAGGTGTTGCTGGAGCGTGACGGGGAGTTGGCCGAAGAGCCTTTCGATGCGGAACAGCCGGAATGATCAGCGCATACCAGGCCAGTAGCCAAGCCCGGGTGAATGCCGCGCTGGAGCCCCTGTTTGTTGCGCCAAGCCCGGAAATGACGCGCCTCTATGAGGCCATGCGCTACAGCGTGATGAATGGCGGCAAGCGTGTGCGCCCGTTGCTGGCCTATGCCGCCTGCGAAGCTCTCGGGGCGCCGGCAGCCGAGGCGAATGGTGCGGCCTGTGCGGTCGAGTTGATCCACGCCTATTCCCTGGTGCACGACGACTTACCGGCAATGGACGACGATGATTTGCGTCGCGGCCAGCCCACCACCCACAAAGCCTTCGATGAGGCCTACGCAATTCTGGCCGGAGATGGCTTGCAGAGCCTGGCGTTCAGCGCATTGCTGGACCCGACGCTAAGCAGCGTCAACGCCGAGATCCGCCTGCGCATGGTCACCGCCTTGGCCCACGCCGCAGGCCCGGCTGGCATGGTCGGCGGGCAAGCCATCGACATGGGCTCGGTCAGCCTCAAGCTGGATCAAAAAGCCTTGGAACACATGCATCGCCACAAGACCGGCGCGCTGATTGAGGCGGCCGTGCAGTTGGGCGCCCTGGCCAGTGGCCGCGCCAACGCCGAGCAATTGGCGGCCCTGCAGACCTATTCCCGCGCTATCGGCCTGGCCTTCCAGGTGCAGGACGATATTCTCGACGTGGAAAGTGATACCGCCACCCTCGGCAAACGCCAAGGCGCCGATATCGCACGGGACAAGCCGACTTATCCTGCATTGCTGGGGCTGCAAGCCGCCAAGGCGTATGCCGTCGAACTGCGCGACCAGGCCCTGGATGCCCTGCGACCTTTCGACGCGGCGGCCGAGCCACTGCGTGACCTGGCGCGGTATATCGTCGAACGTCGCCACTGACAGCCGCGGCCATTTGCGCCGCATATCGGCCAAGTTAGGCCCTCTGCGTGGGCAGTTTGCACGGCTTGAGGTAAACTGCCGCCTCTTCTATACCTATAACGATTCGCCTGATGCCCACGACGTTTCAAGAGATTCCCCGCAAACGCCCGTCTACGCCCCTGCTCGACCGTGCTGCCACGCCGGACGGCCTGCGTCGACTGGGTGAAGCCGAGCTGGAAACCCTGGCCGATGAGCTGCGCCTGGAATTGCTCTACACGGTCGGCCAGACCGGTGGGCATTTTGGCGCCGGGCTGGGCGTGATCGAGCTGACCATCGCCTTGCATTACGTGTTCGACACCCCGGACGACCGGCTGGTGTGGGACGTGGGCCACCAGGCGTATCCGCATAAAATCCTCACCGGCCGTCGCGAGCGCATGGCCAGCCTGCGCCAGAAGGACGGCCTGGCCGCCTTCCCGCGCCGTTCCGAGAGCGAGTACGACACCTTTGGCGTCGGCCACTCCAGCACGTCCATCAGTGCAGCGCTGGGCATGGCGATTGCCGCCCGCCTGCAAGGCAGTGAGCGCAAGGCGATTGCGGTGATTGGTGATGGCGCGCTGACCGCAGGCATGGCCTTCGAAGCGCTGAACCATGCGCCGGAAGTGGACGCCAACATGTTGGTGATCCTCAACGACAACGACATGTCGATTTCGCGCAACGTGGGTGGCCTGTCCAATTACCTGGCGAAGATCCTCTCCAGCCGTACCTACGCCAGCATGCGCGAAGGCAGCAAGAAAGTGCTGTCGCGCCTGCCTGGCGCGTGGGAAATCGCGCGTCGCACCGAAGAATACGCCAAGGGCATGCTGGTACCCGGCACCCTGTTCGAAGAGCTGGGCTGGAACTACATCGGCCCTATCGACGGCCACGACCTGCCCACCCTGATCGCCACGTTGCGCAACATGCGCGACCTCAAGGGCCCGCAATTCCTGCATATCGTCACCAAAAAAGGCAAAGGTTTCGCTCCGGCGGAAGTCGACCCGATTGGTTACCACGCGATCACCAAGCTCGAACCCCTCGATGCCCCCGCCGCCGCGCCGAAAAAGGCCAGCGGGCCGAAGTATTCCGGGGTGTTTGGCGAATGGCTGTGCGACATGGCCGCCGCCGACCCGCGTCTGGTAGGGGTTACCCCGGCGATGAAGGAAGGCTCCGATCTGGTGGCGTTCAGCGAGCGTTTCCCGCTGCGTTACTTCGACGTGGCGATTGCCGAGCAACACGCCGTTACCTTCGCGGCCGGCATGGCCTGCGAAGGCGCCAAGCCAGTAGTGGCGATCTACTCCACCTTCCTGCAACGCGGTTATGACCAGCTGGTTCACGATGTGGCGGTGCAGAACCTCGATGTGCTGTTCGCCATCGATCGCGCCGGCCTGGTAGGCGAAGACGGCCCGACCCATGCCGGCAGTTTCGATCTCTCGTACCTGCGCTGCATCCCCGGCATGCTGGTGATGACTCCGAGCGACGAGAACGAACTGCGCAAGATGCTCAGCACCGGCCACCTGTACAACGGCCCGGCCGCTGTGCGGTACCCGCGCGGCACCGGCCCGAACGCCGTGATCGAAAAAGACCTGGAGCCGATTGAAATCGGTAAAGGCATCGTGCGTCGCCAAGGCAGCAAAACTGCATTCCTGGTGTTTGGCGTACAACTGGCCGAAGCCTTGAAAGTCGCTGAGAAGATCGACGCTACCGTGGTCGACATGCGGTTCGTCAAGCCACTGGATGACGCGTTGGTGCGCGAGATCGCCGCTGGCCATGAGCTGCTGGTGACCGTCGAAGAGAACGCCATCATGGGCGGCGCCGGTGCGGCGGTCAGCGAGTTCCTGGCGCGGGAGAATATCCTCAAGTCGGTGCTGCACCTGGGCTTGCCGGATGTATACGTTGAGCACGCCAAGCCGGCGCAGATGCTGGCTGAATGCGGGTTGGATGAGGCGGGTATCGAGGCGTCCGTTCGCGAGCGCCTGGCGCTACTGAATCTGTAATCTGCCCCAAATGTGGGAGCTGGCTTGCCTGCGATGACGGCGGCACATTCGCTAACAATGTGTCAGATACACCGCTATCGCAGGCGAGCCAGCTCCCACAGTGGTTTTGCATGACCTTCGAATGCTATGGACAGCCCATGAAACGCCTGTGCCTTGCCCTGCTGCTACCCTGCGCTGACCTGCACGCCGAGACCCGCGACCAGGCCCTGAAGCTCTCCGACGTGGTCATCAGCGCCAACCGCCAAGTCCAGGCGCGTAATGACAGCAGCGCCGCCAACACCGTATTCACCCGCGCAGACATCGACCGCCTTCAGTCCACCAGCGTCACCGACCTGCTCAGCCGCGTGCCGGGCGTGCAAGTTGCGCCAACCGGTGGGCGTGGCAGTTTGCCGGGGATTTTCATTCGCGGCACCAAGTCGGCGCAGAGCCTGGTGCTGGTGGACGGCCAACGCATCGCCAACACCACCTCCGGCGACAGCGGCTTGCAATACCTCAACGTCGATCAGATTGAACGGGTGGAAGTGCTGCGCGGTTCACGTTCGGTGATTTACGGCAGCGATGCGATTGGCGGGGTGATTCAGGTGTTTACCCGGCGCAATGCCGAGCAAGGCTTGCAGCCGCGCTTGAAACTGGGCTTTGGCAGCAACCAGACCTGGGAGCGCAGCTTGGGCCTGTCGGGCGGCGATGAACACACGCGCTTCAACCTGGGCGCGAGTCTGGATGAAACCGCCGGTATCAACGCGAGCCACGCGTCGTTTCCCAGTGACGGCGACCATGATGCCTACCGCAACCAGTCCATCAGCCTGAACCTCAGCCATTCGTTCAGCGATGAGCTGGAGGCGGGCTTCAACCTGTTGGATAACCGTGGCAAGTCGGAGTACGACAACAGTTATGGCCGCTACGACGGCGCCACCGGGCAGAGCCTGGGCCAGAAACCCTACACCGACTACACCGTGAGCAGCGCCAGCGGCTATGTCGATGCCAAGCTCAATGACAGCTGGCGGTCACGGCTGGAGCTGGGCCACAGTGAAAACCGCGACACCAAGCGCGATACCCTCAGCGATGATTACAGCGCATTCAACACCTACCGCGACTCGGTCAATTGGCAGAACGACCTGACCCTGGACGAGCAAAACAGCCTGATCGTCGGTGGCGACTGGTATGAAGACCGTTTCCACGGTTCCACCACCTTTACCGAGAACAGCCGCTGGAACCGGGCGGCCTTCGTGCAGCACCGCTTCCAAAGCCAATGGTTTTCCACCGAGCTGGGCCTGCGCCGTGACCAGAACCAGCAGTTCGGCGGCCAGAACAGTTGGAGCGGCACCCTGACCTTGCCGGTCAACCCCGACAATGACTTGCTCTTGAGCTACAGCGAAGGCTTTCGTGCACCAACCTTCAACGACCTCTATTACCCCGACACCCAGTACAGCAACCCCAACCTGCAGCCCGAGACATCAAAGAGCTACGAGCTGCAATGGCGCAGCCAACTGAGCGACAGCACGCGCCTGGAAGCCTCGCTGTACCGCACCGACCTGAGCGACGCGATTATCCTTGACGCTGGCAAGCCGCAAAACGTGGCGTCGGCGCGGATCAACGGCTTTGAAGCGGCGCTCAAGCAGGAACTGTTTGGCTGGCAGGGCAACCTGGGCCTGTCGCTTATCGACCCGCGTGACCGTGACAACGGCCACACCCTGGCACGTCGCGCCCGGCGAACGGTGAACCTGGATCTGGACCGGCAATTTGATCAACTCGGTCTCGGCGCCAGCTGGCAAGCGATCAGCAGCAGCTACGACGATGAAGCCAACCGCAACCGTCTGGGCGGTTATGCCTTGTTGGGGCTGCGCAGTAGTTGGGCGTTGAACCGGGAGGTGTCGTTGTCGTTGAAGGTGGATAACGTGCTGGACAAGTCTTACGCACGGGCGAAGTACAGCTACCTCGGGGAAAGCCAGAATTATCGTGAAGAAGGTCGGGTGTGGATGGTTGGGGTGACGTGGACACCTGAGATCTAAGTAGCCTGATCCGGCGTCATCGCAGGCAAGCCAGCTCCCACAATTGAAATGCATTCCCCAGTGGGAGCTGGCTTGCCTGCGATAGCGTTGTCACAAGTTCGGCGCAATCACCTGGCACAACCGCCCCACCGCCTCCAACATCTGCCCGCTGGGCCGCTCCAGGCCCTTGTCCGGCACCAACCGCACCCGAGCAGCCATCGCCGGCCATGCCTTCCAGGCCTCCTTCTGAGCCTGATCCCCCACCAGGATCACCTCGGGGTCTCGCGCCAGCACCGATTCGATATTCACCTGCGGCGCCGGCAACTTCAGGTCATCAAACACATTGCGCGCCCCGCACACGCTGAGGGCATCGCTGATGATCTGCCCACCGCCCACGGTGTACAGCGGCTGGTTCCACACTTGGTAAAACACCCGCAGCGGCTCGGCCCGCTGGTAGCGCTGGCGCAACTCGGCCAAGCGCTGACGCAGTTGTACCGCGAGCTGGCGCCCTGCCTCAGCGCGGCCCAATTGCTCGGCAATGGCCTGCACCTGGGCGGTCAGTTGTTCAAGGCTGTGGGGTTCTGCGACGTACACCGGGATATTCAACCGCTGGAGCTGCTCGCGCTGGGCCGGGCCGACGCTGCCAGGCCACAGCAGGATCAAGTCGGGCTTGAGGCTGAGCAGGCGCTCCATGTCCAACTGGCCGTAGTGCCCGACCGAGGGCACCTTCGCCAACGCCGCCGGGCGGTCACCACCGTCAAGCACGCCGACCAGCAAGTCCTCGGCACCCAGCTCAAGCACGATTTCGGACAGTGACGGCGCCAGGCTGACAACCCGCTCGACCGCCAACGCCTGGGCACTGACTACCAGCAGCAGCGCCAGCCAATAGCGCTTCATCCCAACTGACGCGGTATGCGATAGAGGTAGAACAGCACCAGCGTCGACAGCGCCAACAGAAACAGCGGCACCGCCTCCAGGCCGACGAACACCGCCAGCGCACCGATCCAGGCCGGTAACGCTGCAACCAGCAACGCCGTGCGCCGACGCGCCGCCAGGGTGATCCAGGCTGCGGGCTCTTCAGCAGTATCAAGGGCTTTGGAGGTGGCGATCAGCGCGTGTTTGTAAGCGTGAAAATAACGCAGGCTGAGAAACATCGAGGCCACGCCGGCGATGAAGAACGGCATGGCCAATACGGGCAACAAGGATTCAGCACGGCCAAACAGCAGGTTGATCACGAACAAGGGCAGCAACGCCAGGGCCAGGTACTGCCACCAGTTGAAGGACAGTCGCCGTTTCACCTGGCCACGGGTCACGCGCGGTCGACCTCGCCCTGGTGCTCGTTGCCCATCATGTGATCGAGCTTGCTGGCTTTGGTGGCCAGGTAGAGCTTGTTGTGCGGGTTATGCCCGGTGTGCAGAGGCACGCGCTCGGCCACGGTGATGCCCATCTCGGTCAAGGCTTTGACCTTGCGGGGGTTGTTGGTCATCAGGCGCAGGGATTTGACCCCCAGGTGCTCGAGCATCGGCAGGCAGATGGCGTAGTCGCGCTGGTCGGCAGCAAAGCCCAGGCGCTCGTTGGCCTCCACGGTGTCGGCGCCGCCATCTTGCAGTTCGTAGGCGCGGATCTTGTTCAACAGGCCAATGCCCCGGCCTTCCTGGCGCAAGTACAGCAGCACGCCACGCCCTTCACGGGCGATGGCCTGCAGTGCGGCCTCCAGTTGCGAGCCGCAGTCACAGCGCTGGCTGAACAGCGCATCGCCGGTCAGGCACTCGGAATGCACACGCCCCAGCACCGGCGCGCCATCGGTGATGTCGCCGAGGCTGAGCACAACGTGCTCGCGCCCGGTGGCTTCTTCAAGAAAGCCGTTCATGGTGAACGTGGCAAAAGGGGTAGGCAGCTTGGAAGCGGCGACGAAAACGACGGGCACCGTGTGCTCCTGATTTCAGATTTCACAGAGGCGGGCATTGTAACAGCACGTTCCTACAGACGCTTAAGCTGAATTATCGCTGATAAAGATCAATAGGTTCGATTGGCCTTTGAGTCAGTTCTATGGGCGTCAGAACGGATACGGCTGTTTCCAGCGTTCGAATATCGATTTCAACTCACCGGTCTGGACCAGGATACCCAAACGCTGGTCATACACGGCCATCAATGCCCTGCCGCGCTCGGTGTCGGCAAAGCCTACGTAGAGCGGCAGCTCAGCGATATGGGTGAGTTTGAACAGCGCCGGGTCTTGCGCCTGGCTGAGCACGTATTTGGCTTCGGTGAGGGCGTCGATATAAAAATCGGCACGGCCGTGTTGCAGCATTGGCAGAATGCCGCTGCGCCGCTCGATCTGGTTGAAGCGGCGCACGGTGGGCAGGTATTCCTCGTATTTATAGCCGCGCACCCAGGCCAGGCGGTAGTTGCCCAGGGTCGCCAACGTCGGCGTGGGTGAAGTTGCCAGCCCGAGAGCGTAGACATGATCGGCGTCGAAGTTCCAGCGCGGGTACAGCACTGCGCTGACCTCATCGCGGTAGGTGCCGACACAACCATCCGCCTCACCACGCTGGGCCAGGCCGACCGATCGGGTATAGGGCACGCTGCGAGTTTCCAGGGTAATGCCTGCTGGCTCGAAGACGCGGCGCAGCAGGTCCCAGGCCAGGCCGCTACCATCTCTGTTGGTGTAGTCGTTCCACTCCTCACTGGCCAGCACGATTTTGCCGGGCACGGGAGTGTCCGCCTGGGCCAGGGAAACGAAGGTACACAGCACGATCAGCAGCCAGCGGCATGCAGCCATAGTCACGGCCTCTTACTCGGGATAATCGTCTAAAGGGTAGCGCAGACCGCCGGCTCAGGGCGTCTGGCGAAAATGCTGGTAGCCGCGCACGGCCGGGGTGATGTCCTGGCCGTCGCCGTCGAGCAGCGTCACGCCCTGCCCCGTTTCGACCCGACCGACCAGATGCACCGGCCAGCCACCCGCCTGCAACGGCGCCAACTCGGACGGTGGCAAGGTGAACGCCAACACATAGTCGTCGCCCCCGCTCAACGCCGCTACTTGAGCCTGGTCTTCACCGACAAACGCCAGCAAGGCCTCGGACAACGGCAACCGCTGGCGCTCAACCACCAGGCGCACCGCTGACGCCTTGGCGATATGCCCACAGTCAGCCAACAGCCCATCGGAGATATCCATCGCCGCTGTCGCCTTGCCCCGCAGCGCCAGCCCCAGGGCCAGCTGCGGTTGCGGCGACCAGTAATGCGCCAACAGCGGCTCGGCGATTGCTGCGTCAGCCGTGCGTTGCCCCAATACCAGCGGCAAGGCGCCAGCGGCATTGCCCAACTCGCCGCCCACACACAGCAAATCACCCGGCTGTGCACCGCTGCGCGTCAAGGCCTGGCCAGCCGGCACACGGCCGAACACGGTCAGGGTCAGGCTCAGCGGCCCACGGGTGGTGTCACCGCCCACCAAGCCTACGCCGCAGCTTTGCGCCATGGCGCTCAAGCCTTGGGCATAGCGTTGCAGCCAATCGGCTTCGACGCTCGGCGTGGTCAGGGCAAGGGTAAAGGCGAGGGGGTGGGCGCCCATGGCGGCCAGGTCGCTCACCGCCACGGCCAGCGAGCGCTGGCCGAGCAGGAACGGGTCACAGGGGTCGGCAAAATGCACGCCAGCCACCAGCGTATCGGTGGAGACTGCCAGTTGCTCCCCGGCGGGAAGCGCCAGCAAGGCGCAGTCGTCGCCGATCCCCAGGGCAATGCCTTCGCCGCCTTGCGCACAAGGCGCGGCGGCGAAGTATGTGCGGATCAGCTCAAACTCACCCATTGAGGAATCAAGCGCAGATTAGCGCTTGTGTTCCTTCACTTCGGCTTCACGCAGGCGTGGGGCCAGCTTGTCGAGCACGCCGTTGACGAACTTGTGGCCGTCGGTCGAACCGTAGACTTTCGCCAGTTCGATGCCTTCGTTGATCACGACGCGGTACGGCACGTCGACGCGCTTGAGCAGCTCCCAGGTGGACAGGCGCATCACGCACAGCTCAACCGGGTCGAGTTCTTCGATGGTCAGGTCCAGGCATGGCGCCAGGGCTGTGTCGATCTCGGTCAGGTTGGCATGCACGCCGTGCAGGATGTCGTGGAAGTAGCTCTGGTCGGCGAAGGTGAAATCGTTATCGACGCGAAACTGTGCCTCGATTTCGTTCAGCGAAGCGCCCGCCAGGTGACGCTGGTACAGCGCCTGGGTCGCGAGTTGACGCGCCTTGCGGCGCTTCTCGCTCTTGGACGGTTTGCCGGCATCGGCAGGACGCGGGTCCTGAGGGTTGAACTGATCGCTTTCGTCGGAAATCACTTGGCCTCCAACTGCGACAGCAGGCTGACCATTTCCAGGGCGGACAAGGCAGCTTCAGCGCCTTTGTTACCGGCCTTGGTGCCGGAACGCTCGATGGCTTGCTCGATGGAATCCACGGTCAGTACGCCGAAAGCGACTGGCACGCCGAACTCCATGGACACCTGGGCCAGGCCCTTGGTGCATTCGCCGGCTACGTATTCGAAATGCGGGGTGCCGCCACGAATGACCGCGCCCAGGGCGATGATCGCCGCGTATTCACCCTGCTGAGCAACTTTTTGCGCAACCAGTGGAATTTCGAAGGCGCCAGGGGCACGGATAAGGGTGATATCGCTCTCGCTCACACCGTGGCGAACCAGGGCGTCAACCGCACCGCTTACCAGGCTTTCAACCACGAAGCTGTTGAAGCGGCCAACCACCAGGGCATAGCGGCCTTTGGGGGCGATGAAGGTACCTTCGATGGTCTTCAGGGTCATTCGACAAATCTCTTAAAGAGCCGGGACGCGAAAAGTGCGTCCCTCAGTGATGATTTAACCGCGAACAAGGGGCAAAAATCGCCAGCCTTTATTCGGAGGGCACGTATTCTACAACTTCCAGGTCGAATCCGGATATCGCATTAAATTTCATCGGTGCGCTCATCAGGCGCATTTTGCGCACGCCCAGGTCGCGCAGGATCTGCGAACCGGCACCGACGATGCTATAGGTGGTCGGTTTTTTCACCGGCACGGCGTCGGCGGTTTCGCGGATGTGCGCCAGCAGCACATCACCATCGAGCGGGTGACCGAGCAACAGCACCACACCGCTGCCGGCCTCGGAAACCGCAGCCATGGCGGCGCGCAGGCTCCAGCGACCGGGCTGCTTGACCATCAACAGGTCACGCAGTGGGTCCATGTTGTGTACGCGTACCAGGGTCGGTTCTTCTGCGCAAATGTTGCCCAGGGTCAGGGCCATATGCACGTCGCCTTCCACTGAATCACGGTAGGTCACCAAATTGAATTGGCCCAGCTCGCTGTCCAGTGGCTGCTCGGCAATCCGCTGAACGGTACGTTCGTGGATCATCCGGTAGTGAATCAGGTCGGCGATGGTGCCGATCTTGAGGTTGTGCTCTGCGGCAAAGGCCTCGAGTTCAGTACGACGGGCCATGGTGCCATCGTCGTTCATCACTTCGCAGATCACCCCGCTTGGCTCGAAACCGGCCATGCGCGCCAGGTCGCAGGCGGCTTCGGTGTGGCCAGCGCGGGCCAGGGTACCGCCCGGTTGGGCCATCAGCGGGAAGATGTGGCCGGGGCTGACGATGTCTTCGGCCTTGGCGTCTTTCGCGGCAGCGGCTTGCACGGTGCGGGCGCGGTCAGCGGCGGAAATGCCAGTAGTGACGCCCGTGGTGGCTTCAATCGATACGGTGAACTTGGTGCCGAAACCCGAGCCATTGCGCGGCGCCATCAAGGGCAGCTTGAGCAGTTCGCAGCGTTCACGGCTCATGGGCATGCAGATCAGCCCCCGGGCGTGCTTGGCCATGAAGTTGATGTGCTCGGGCTTGCACGCCTCGGCGGCCATGATGATGTCGCCTTCGTTCTCGCGATCTTCGTCATCCATAAGGATGACCATCTTGCCTTGGCGGATGTCTTCAACCAGTTCTTCGATGCTATTGAGCGCCACGCGGCACCCCCCTTGGTCAGGATTTCAGGTAGCCGTTAGCGGCCAGAAAACTTTCGGTGATGTTGCCTGATGCAGGCTCTGCGGCCTTTTCGCCCAGCAACAGGCGCTCCAGGTAACGGGCAAGCAAGTCCACTTCCAGGTTCACCCGGCGACCCGGCTGGTACGAGGCCATGATGGTTTCGCTGAGGGTGTGGGGAATGATGGTCAGTTCAAATTCGGCGCCATTCACGGCGTTCACGGTCAGGCTGGTGCCATCGACGGTGATCGAGCCTTTGTGGGCGATGTACTTGGCCAGCTCTTTTGGCGCGCGGATACGGAATTCCACGGCGCGGGCGTTTTCGCTGCGGGCCACCACTTCGCCGACACCGTCGACGTGGCCGCTGACCAGGTGACCGCCCAGGCGTGTGGTGGGCGTCAGGGCTTTTTCCAGGTTGACCGGGCTGCCGGCCGCAAGATCGTTCATCGCGGTGCAGTCCAGGGTTTCCCGGCTGACATCGGCAGCAAAGCCGTTGCCCGGCAGCTCGATGACGGTCAGGCACACGCCGCTGACGGCGATACTGTCGCCCAGCTTGACGTCGCCGAGGTCCAGCTTGCCGGTTTCAACCAGCAGGCGGACATCCCCGCCTTTGGGGGTCATTGCACGGATGCTGCCGATGGATTCGATAATGCCGGTGAACATTTCGTTCTCCTGAAAACGAGGGGGCTGACGCTCAAGCGCAGGCCGGGAATTATACGCTCACTGCTGGGACGGGGATGGCAGTGACTCGCCAGTCGTCGCCCACAGCGCGCATTTCGGTGATCTTGAGTTGGGGAGCATCGGCCAACTTATCAAGCGGCCAGTCCAGCAACGGGCGGGCAGCGGAGCCGAGGAACTTGCCGGCGATGAATATCACGTATTCATCCACCAGGCCTTGTTGGGCAAACGCGCCAGCCAGGCTTGGGCCGGCTTCCACCAACACATCGTTGACGCCACGGGCGGCCAGGGCGACCAATGCCGAGCGCAGGTCAACCTGGCCCTCCACACCTGGAACCACAAGGCACTCAGGGCCCCGGGGGAACTGGTTCTCCGGAGTCACGCAGGTGATGACCAATGCCGGGCCGGCCTTGAAGAACGGTGCGTTGAGCGGCACCCGCAGGCGGCCATCGATCAGCACGCGCAACGGCGGGCGCGACATGGCCAGGGCGGTGGTTGCGTCGTCCAGGCCCAGTTCGGCGGCGCGTACGGTCAAGCGGGCACCGTCGGCCAGTACCGTGTCGGCACCGGTCAACACCACACTGGCCTCGGCACGCAAGCGTTGCACCGCAGCACGGGCGGCGGGGCCGGTGATCCATTGGCTTTCGCCGCTGGCCATCGCCGTGCGGCCGTCCAGGCTCATCGCCAGCTTGACCCGCACAAACGGCAGGCCGTGCTCCATGCGCTTGAGGAAGCCGGGGTTAAGCGCCCGCGCTTCGGTTTCCAACACACCACTACGAACCTCGATACCGGCCTGGGCCAGGCGTTGCATGCCTCGGCCAGCCACTTCGGGGTTCGGGTCCTGCATGCCAGCCACCACCCGCGCGACGCCGGCGGTCACCAGCGCATCGGCACAGGGCGGCGTACGGCCATGATGGCTGCACGGTTCAAGGGTCACGTATACCGTCGCGCCACGGGCCTTGTCGCCAGCGGCGCGCAGGGCATTGGGCTCGGCATGGGGCTCGCCGGTGCGCTCATGCCAGCCTTCGCCGACAATCTGCCCATCACGCACTATCACGCAGCCAACCCGCGGGTTGGGGTGGGTGGTGTACAGGCCCTTGCGCGCCAATTCGAGGGCGCGGGCCATGTAGTGGGCGTCGAGCACAGCCTGTTCAGATGTCATTGTTTGGAGGGCTCACGGGCCAGGCGGTCGATCTCTTCGCGGA
Source organism: Pseudomonas sp. NFPP02 (assembly GCF_900119355.1). NCBI lineage: Bacteria > Pseudomonadati > Pseudomonadota > Gammaproteobacteria > Pseudomonadales > Pseudomonadaceae > Pseudomonas > Pseudomonas sp. NFPP02. The sequence goes on along the minus strand of NZ_FPJI01000013.1, from coordinate 64,561 downwards.
ACTCATTGAGGTCCTGGAAGCGTCGATACACCGAGGCAAAACGGATATAGGCGACTTCGTCGAGCTTTTGCAGCTCGCCCATCACCAACTCGCCGACCACCAGGCTCTTGACCTCGCGCTCGCCGGTCGCTCGCAGCTTGTGCTTGATATGCACCAGCGCCGCTTCCAGGCGCTCGACACTCACCGGGCGTTTTTCCAGGGCGCGCTGCATACCGGCGCGCAGTTTTTCTTCGTCGAAAGGCTGGCGGCTGCCGTCGGACTTGATCAGACGCGGCAACACCAGTTCGGCGGTTTCGAAGGTGGTGAAACGTTCACCACAGGCCAGGCATTCGCGCCGGCGACGCACTTGGTCGCCCTCGGCGACCAGACGCGAGTCGATGACCTTGGTGTCGTTGGCACCGCAGAAGGGACAGTGCATGGTTGGCAGGCAACAAAAAATGGGAGGGCCATGGTAGCGCATCCCTGTGGCAAGACAAGCCATAGCCTTTACGGTATATAGGCAGGCTTATATGTTTCATATTTTTAAGCCACGGATTTTGTCCTTTCTGGAGCCGTACATGCAGTTACGACCACTCGTTCTACTCAGCCTGTTCAGTTTTCTGGTCGCCTGCAGCAGCGAAGCCCCCAAGCCGGCCGCGCCTCAACCGACACCCGCGCAAGAGAAAAAAGTCCCGGGCATTGAAGACCTCGGCCCCCTGCCCGCCTATCAGCGCGAAATCAGCGGCAGCCTGACCAACGTGCCCGCCGGTGCCGAAGTCGAGATGGCGCTCTTGGTGATCGACGACCGTTCGCGCCCGCAGCAACTGCTCGCCAGCAGCGTACTGAGCGGCAACGGCAAGCCCCTGGCCTTCCGCCTGCGCTTCAACCCTGAAGCCTTCCCGGCCGGTGCCCGCGTGGAATTGCGCGGCCGCGCCAGCCAGTCCGGCCAGTTGATCCTGCATCTACCCGCCGTGCGCGTCACCCAGGCGATCACCCAGAGCACCGGCCCCTTGCAACTCGTCAAGGCACCATGACACCACCGCTGCACCTGCAGCGTGCCTTGAGCGAACTGATCGGCGACGCGCAATTAGTGCCCTGCCCACTGCCGGGCACCGAATTGTCGCTGTGGCTGCTCGACGCCGACAACATGGACCGCGCCTTCAGCCAGGAAGAAACCCGGCGCATCCTGCATGAGCCGCCCTACTGGAGCTTTTGCTGGGCCAGCGGCCTGGCGTTGGCCCGCTACCTGGCGGCGCATCCCGAGTGGGTCGCCGGCAAACGCGTGCTGGATTTCGGCGCAGGTTCGGGAGTAGCCGGGATCGCCGCCGTCAAGGCTGGGGCCTTGGAGGTGGTGGCCTGCGACCTGGACCCACTGGCCTTGGCCGCTTGCCGTGCGAATGCCGAGCTCAACCAGGTGTCATTGAGTTATTCGGCAGACTTTTTTGCCGAAGCCGACCGCTTCGACCTGATCCTGGTGGCCGACGTACTCTACGACCGCGCCAACCTGCCGTTGCTGGATCAGTTCCTCACCCGCGGCCGCGAAGCGCTGGTAGCGGATTCACGGGTACGGGACTTCCAGCATCCGAATTATCAGCGGTTGGAGATCCTCGAGGCTTTGACCCTGCCGGACCTGGCCGAGCCTTGGGAGTTTCGCAAGGTGAGCCTGTACCATTCGCGGCGCGCTTGAGGCCATCGCGGGCAAGCCCGCTCCCACAGGGGAATGCATTTCAAGGTGAGAGCTGGTTTGCCTGCGATAGCGGTCTTGAATCCAGGATGCTTTCAGCCAACCTCGCCAGCCCTTATAGTTGCCCCCATTCCCGCTTTATTCGAGACGCCCCATGAGTGAGCCCACGCCGTACATCTTCGACGTCACCACCGCCAACTTCGACCAGGCCGTTATCCAGAACTCCTTCGAAAAACCCGTATTGGTCGATTTCTGGGCCGAGTGGTGCGCACCCTGCAAAGCACTGATGCCAATGCTGGCGAAGATTGCCGAGAGTTATCAGGGTGAGTTGCTGCTCGCCAAGATCGACTGCGAAGCCGAACAGGACATCGTGGCGCGTTTTGGCATTCAAAGCCTGCCGACGGTGGTGCTGTTCAAGGATGGCCAACCGGTGGACGGCTTTGCCGGTGCACAGCCGGAGTCGGCCGTGCGGGCGATGCTGGAGCCCCATGTGCAAATGCCACCGCCGGCTGCGGCGGACCCGTTGGAGCAGGCTCAGGCGCTGTTCAGCGAAGGGCGCATCAGCGAGGCCGAAGCGTTGCTGGTGCAATTGTTGGGCGAGGACAATACCAACGCCGCCGCCCTGATCCTGTATGCACGCTGCCTGGCCGAGCGCGGTGAGCTGGGTGAAGCCCAGGCCGTGCTCGACGCGGTCAAGAGCGACGACCACAAGGCTGCCCTGGCCGGGGCCAAGGCGCAAATCACCTTCCTGCGCCAGGCGGCGGATTTGCCGGACGCTGCCGAGCTGAAAAGCCGCCTGGCGCAAAACCCGCAGGATGACGAAGCGGCCTATCAGTTGGCGATCCAGCAACTGGCGCGCCAGCAATACGACGCGGCACTGGAAGGTTTGCTCAAGTTGTTTATCCGCAACCGCAGCTACAGCGAAGGCCTGCCCCACAAGACCTTGCTGCAGGTGTTCGAATTGCTGGGCAATGATCACCCGCTGGTCACGGTGTACCGCCGCAAGTTGTTTGCCGCGTTGTATTAACCCAACCTTGTAGGAGCGAGCTTGCTCGCGAAAAACGACAACGATAACGCGGGCATCCTGAATGAACGCGGAGCCTGAGGTTTTTTCGCGAGCGAGCTCGCTCCTACAAAGGGCCAATCCATGTGTAGAGCGGTGTGTCGCCGCCGCTGGCCACCTTCACGTTCGCGCTGTGGCGCAGACGCACCAACAGGCGCTTGCCCGCCCCGGCATCGCCAGCCAAGCCTTCGAGTTGGTCGAGCAATTCCAGGCCATTGAGTTGCCCGGCCTTGCGTAGCAAATCCTGGGCGTTCTGCCACAGGTCTTCGTTCTGTTTGACCGGCGCCGCAGCCGGTGCGCTGGGCGTTGGAGCGGCCTGCAGTTGAGCGCCTAATCGCGCCCAATCGCCGTCGTCCAGCTCAAGGGTCAAGTCCACCGGCAGGTCGCCGATGGTTCCACGAATTCGCAACATCGTCCTTACTCCTGCATTTTTCTGACGGGCATGCTCCCATGCAGCTTGCGCAACACCAAGCGGGCGGTCAAACTCTCGAATCAATTGTTATAAGATCACATAACAAAACTTTCATCCTGGAGCCCTCTCATGCGCCGTTTGCTGCTTGCTTTGCCGTTTGCCCTGCTGCCACTGGCTGTCGCTCATGCTCACGAAGACCACGACCACGAGCACGGCAGCCTCGGCGCCCATGAACATGGCGTCGGGCGCCTGAATGCCGTACTGGACGGCCAGGCCCTGGAGCTGGAACTGGACAGCCCGGCCATGAACCTGGTGGGTTTCGAACATGCCGCCACCAGCGCCGCCGACAAAGCCAAGGTCGCCGCCGTACGCAAGCAGCTGGAAAATCCATCGGCACTGTTCAACCTGCCCAAGGCCGCAGGTTGCGTGGTCAGCAGCCAGGAACTCAACAGCCCGTTGTTCGGTGACAAACCAGAAGCCGAGCATGACGACGATGACCACGCCACCGATGGCAAGGGCGCAGCCGCCCACAAGCATGATCACGACCACAGTGAAATCCACGCCCATTACCAGTTCACCTGCGCCACGCCGGCGGCCCTGGGCAACCTGGACTTGAGCCAAGTGTTCAAGACCTTCCCCGCCACGCAGAAAATTCAGGTACAACTGATCGGCCCTAGCGGTCAGCAAGGTGTTGAAGCGACGGCCACCGCCGCCACCCTGAAGTTCTGACTTGAAAGCACAGTCCCTGTGGGAGCTGGCTTGCCTGCGATACAGGCGATGCGGTGCAGCAGGCACACCGTAGCGATGCCATCGCAGGCAAGCCAGCTCCCACAGTGGATCGGCGCCATTTTCGACTACCAGGCGACACTGACTTCCCATGACTCAAGCGTTAATCGAACTGTCCGACCTGGGCTTCAACTGGCCCGGTCACCCGCAGTTGCTGGACATTCCCGCCTTCCGCCTGGAACCAGGGGAAACCCTGTTCCTCAAGGGCCCGAGCGGCAGTGGCAAGACCACTCTGCTCGGGCTGTTGGGAGGCGTGCAGAAGCCCAGCCAGGGCAGCATCCGCCTGCTCGGCCAGGAGTTGACCGAACTGTCGGCCGGTGCTCGTGACCGTTTCCGTGTGGACCACACCGGCTATATCTTCCAGCAGTTCAACCTGCTGCCGTTTCTGTCGGTGCGCGAGAACGTCGAGCTGCCATGCCACTTTTCCAAGCTGCGCGCGCAACGGGCCAAACAGCGCCACGGCAGTGTCGACCAGGCCGCGGCGACCTTGCTCGCACATTTGGGTTTGAAGGACCAGAGCCTGCTGGAACGCCGTGCCGATTCGCTGTCCATCGGCCAGCAACAACGGGTGGCCGCTGCCCGCGCGCTGATCGGCCAGCCAGAACTGGTGATTGCCGACGAACCCACCTCGGCCCTGGACTACGACGCCCGCGAAGCCTTCCTGCAGTTGCTGTTCGCAGAATGCCGCGAAGCGGGCGCCAGCCTGTTGTTTGTCAGCCATGACCAGAGCCTGGCGTCGCTGTTCGACCGCAACCTGTCGCTGGCCGAACTCAATCGCGCCGCCATGCCCGCAGAGGTTTGAGATGTATCTGTTCCGTCTAGCCATGGCCAGCCTGGCTAACCGCCGCTTCACCGCGATCCTCACCGCGTTTGCCATCGCGCTTTCCGTCTGCTTGCTGCTCGCGGTGGAGCGTGTGCGCGTCGAGGCGCGCAACAGTTTCGCCAGCACCATCAGCGGTACCGACCTGATCGTCGGTGCCCGCTCCGGCTCGGTCAACCTGCTGCTGTACTCGGTGTTCCGCATTGGCAACGCCACCAACAACATCCGTTGGGACAGCTACGAGCACTTCGCCGCCAGCCCTCAAGTGAAATGGGCGATTCCCATTTCCCTCGGCGACTCCCATCGCGGCTACCGGGTAATGGGCACCAACGAATCCTATTTCGAGCACTACCAGTACGGGCGTAAGCAAAACCTCGCGCTGGCCAGCGGCCGCGCCTTCGCCACCGACCCATTCGAAGTCGTGCTCGGCGCCGAAGTGGCCGACGCCCTGCATTACAAACTCGGTGACAAGCTGGTGCTGGCCCACGGCGTGGCGGTGGTCAGCCTGGTCAAGCATGACGACAAGCCGTTTACGGTGGTGGGCATTCTCAAGCGTACCGGCACGCCGGTGGACCGCACGTTGCATATCAGCCTCGGCGGCATGGAAGCGATCCATATCGACTGGCACAACGGCGTGCCGGCCCAGGGCAAAGGACGCATCAGTGCCGACCAGGCGCGCAATATGGACCTGACGCCGCAGGCCATTACCGCGTTCATGCTCGGCCTGAACAACAAGATTTCCACCTTTGCCTTGCAACGGGAAATCAATGAATTCCGTGGCGAGCCAATGCTGGCGATCCTGCCCGGTGTCGCGCTGCAAGAACTCTGGAGCATGATGGGCACTGCCGAAAAAGCCTTGTTTGTGATCTCGCTGTTCGTAGTACTGACCGGTTTGATCGGCATGCTCACCGCGATCCTCACTAGCCTTAACGAGCGTCGCCGCGAGATGGCGATCCTGCGGTCGGTGGGCGCGCGGCCTTGGCACATCGCAACGCTGCTGATCTTCGAAGCCTTCGCCTTGGCCTTGTCTGGCGTGGTGGCGGGCCTGGGGTTGCTGTACCTGTGCATCGCCGCCTCGCGGGGTTATTTGCAGGCCAACTACGGTCTGGACCTGCCGATGTCGTGGCCGAGCGAATATGAATGGACGTTGCTCGCCGGTATCCTGGCAGCCGCCCTGTTGATGGGCAGCGTGCCCGCGTGGCGCGCCTACCGCCAATCTTTGGCCGATGGCCTGTCCATCCGTTTATGAGGAAGGCTTCGATGTGTCGTGCCCTGTTTGCCCTGTTGTTGTTGATGGCCGTGCCTGCCTGGGCGCAGGAACAGCCCAAGGATCTGTCCTGGCAGGAGATGATCCCGCCGGATGCGCCACCTGAAGTGCCCAATATGAAGCCGCTGCACGACCTGTCGAACATGGCCGATGCCTTGTCCGTCGAAGCCGCGCCGGCGGCCAAGCAGGACATGCCTAACGCGCCAGTAGTACAGAGCCTGGACGGCCAGCACATTCGCCTGCCGGGGTATATCGTGCCCCTGGAAGTCAGCGAAGAAGGCCGCACCACGGAGTTTCTGCTGGTGCCGTATTTCGGCGCATGCATACACGTGCCCCCACCGCCATCGAACCAGATCGTGCATGTGAAAAGTGAAGTCGGGGTGAAGCTCGATGAGCTGTATCAACCGTACTGGATCGAGGGCGCGATGCAGGTCAAGCCATCGTCCAGCGAATTGGCGGACGCTGGTTACCAGATGGATGCCCAGAAGATTTACATGTACGAGCTTGAGGAATAACTCCACACACCGAAGCTCCCACAGGTTTAGATCAGTGGCGCAAGTGACTGATCACCCTTTCATTGAGCTGAGTCAAAAGACCGTACGGAACGATCTTTACCATTGGACGTACAACTTTTAAACGTCCTTTGGAGCTCCCATGAACAAGTCTCTGCTCGGCGCGTCCCTCTTCGCGCTCGCCCTCGTCGCCCCCGTCGCTCACGCTCACCAGGCGGGCGATATTCTGGTTCGCGCCGGTGCAATTACCGTGAACCCGAAGGCCGACAGCAGCAGCGTCAAGGTTGACCAGGGCCCATTGGCCGGCACCAATCTGGGCGGCAAGGCGACCATGAGCAGCGACACCCAACTGGGCTTGAACTTCGCCTACATGATCACCGACCACGTCGGCATCGAATTGCTCGCGGCCACACCGTTCGAGCATGACGTGAAGATCAAGAACACCGCCCTGGGCGCCGCCAATGGCAAGCTCGGCACGCTGAAGCACCTGCCGCCGACCTTGAGCGTCGTGTACTACCCGCTGGATCACAAATCCGCGTTCCAACCGTATGTGGGCGCCGGTATCAACTACACCTGGATCTACGACGAGCACGTGGGCAGTCGCGCCGAGCAGGCTGGTTTCAGCAACTTCAAGGCCGAGAACTCCTGGGGCTGGGCTGCACAGATCGGCGCCGACTACATGATCAACGACAAGTGGATGATCAACGCCCAGGCGCGCTATATCGACATCAGCACCAAAGCGACTGTGGATAACAACGCGCTGGGCCAGGGCACTCGGGCCAAGGTCAATGTGGATGTAGACCCGATGGTTTACATGGTGGGTATCGGCTACAAGTTCTGAGTTCGGTTTAAGCCACACCGCATAACCCCTGTGGGAGGGGGCTTATGTGGGAGCCGGGCTTGCCCGCGATGCAGACACCACGGTGTATCAGTGATGCCCAGGTGATGCTATCGCAGGCAAGCCAGCTCCCACATAAGTCCCCTCCCACATTTTGGTTTTGAGGGTGTCAGCTATGGCGGTAGAAGCGATCCAGTAGCGCCGGCAAACCTGCCCGCCATGCCCGTGGTTTGATGCCAAAGGTGTGGAGGATTTTCTTGCAGGCCAACACCGCATGCTGCGGTTCATCCGCCGCATCCGGCCGCGCTGCGTGAGCCTGGGCGGTGGGGGACTCGATGGCCAACGGATGGAAGTTGCGCGCTTCAGTCAGAATCGCCTGCCCCAGCGCCAACGGGGTAGTCGCCTCGTGGCCGGCGTAGTGGTAGGTGCCCCACAGCGGCGCAGCGCAATCGAGTTGCTTGAGCACCGAGATGATCACCCGCGCCGCATCGTCCACCGGCGTCGGGTTGCCCCGGCGGTCGTCGGCCATCAGTAGCTCGTCGGCGTTCTCGGCCCGGGCCAGGAAGCGCCCGAGCGTGCCGTCGACGCTGTCATCGAGCAACCAGCCAAACCGCAGCAGCACATGCTGCGGGCACGTAGCGCGCACGCTTTGTTCGATACGCCACAACGCCTGGCCGCGCAGGCCCAGGGGCACCGGCTCGTCTTTCTCGCTGTAGGCCGTGGCGCGGGAGCCATCGAATACGCGGTAGCTGGACGGTTGCAGCAGGGTGATGCTGTGATGCTGGCACAGCTCGGCCAGGCGTTCGATGGCGAACTCCTGGGCGGCCAAGCGGGTTTCGCTCACGGCTTCGGCCTGGAACCAGTCGAAATAGTAGGCGAGGTTGATCAAGGCATCGGGACGGGTGTCGTCGAGCAATTGGGTGAGGCTTGCGGCATCCCAGCCGTCTTGGGGCGGTTTGGGGGCGAGGAAACCGATGTCTTCCTCCGCACCGAGGCGAATCAGCGCCTGCCCGAGGGCATTCCCGCCGCCCAGTAACATAAGGCGCATTCGCATAGATTGAGCAGGCCCGGTCTGTTTGGAACGATGGTTATTATCGACAGGCATGTGCGCCTTGCCGTAGGTAGTTGCCAGAATCGTTGCATTTTGCGGGTTTGTAGCGCAACCGTCACGGATAAAGTGCGGGGTTGCAACTTGGCCCCGCCGGTTGCATATAGGGTGAATGAACCTTCCCGAATCAACGGACAAGGGTTTGCACGGCTTTCACCCCGCCGTCAGCACTTGGTTTCGTAGTACCTTTCCTTCGGTGACCAACGCCCAGGCCCAGGCGTGGCCGTTGATCCGCCAGCGCCGCTCGACGCTGATCGCCGCGCCCACCGGCTCCGGCAAGACACTGACGGCCTTCCTGGCAGTGCTGGACGACCTGGTGCACCAAGGCCTGGCCAACGGCGGCGAACTGCCGGACCAAACCCTGGTGGTGTATGTGTCGCCGCTCAAGGCGCTATCCAACGATATCCAGATCAACCTGCAAAAACCGCTGGCCGGCATTACCGAACATCTACAGAAGCGGGGGCTGCCGCCGCTGGTAATCCGCACCGCTGTGCGCACCGGCGACACCCCGCAAAAAGACCGCGCCCAGATGCGCAAACGCGCACCGCATATCCTGGTAACCACTCCTGAATCGCTCTACGTGCTGCTCGGCTCGGATTCCGGCCGGCACATGCTCGCCAGCACACGTACGGTGATCGTCGATGAGATCCACGCCATCGCCGCTGGCAAGCGCGGCAGCCACTTGGCCTTGAGCCTGGAGCGCCTGCAAGGGCTGTGTGCCGAGCCATTGACCCGTATCGGCTTGTCGGCCACGCAAAAACCCATCGAAGCCGTCGCACGCTTTTTAGTTGGCACCGAACGGGATTGCGCCATTGTGGATATCGGCCACGCCCGCCCCCGTGACCTGGCGATCGAAGTGCCGCCGGTGCCGCTCTCGGCGGTGATGGCCAACGACGTGTGGGAGTTGGTCTACGATCGCCTCGCGCAATTGGCCCGTGAACACCGCACCACCCTGGTATTCGTCAACACCCGACGCCTGGCCGAACGCCTGGCCCGGCATTTGAGCGAGCGCCTGGGCAAGACCGCCGTGGCCGCTCACCACGGCAGTCTGGCCAAGGAGATGCGCCTGGATGCCGAACAGCGCCTCAAGGCCGGCGAACTGCAAGTGTTGATCGCCACGGCGTCCCTGGAGCTGGGGATTGATATCGGCGAAGTGGACCTGGTGTGCCAGATCGGCTCACCCGGCTCCATCAACGGCTTCCTGCAACGGGTCGGCCGTTCCGGGCACCAGGTCGGTGGCACGCCCAAGGGGCGCCTGTTTGCCACCACCCGCGACGACCTGATCGAGTGCGCCGCGCTGCTCGACTGCGTGCGCCGTGGCGAACTGGATACCTTGCATATTCCGGTGGCACCGCTCGATGTACTGGCCCAGCAGATCATCGCCGAGGTCAGCGCCCAGGAATGGCCGGAACAGGCGCTGCTGGCGCTTATCCACCGCGCCGCGCCTTACGCCGAACTGGATGAACGCCACTACCAGGCCCTTTTGCAGATGCTCAGCGAGGGCTACAACGGCCGCCAGGGCATGCGCAGCGCCTACCTGCACCGCGACGCCGTGGCCCACACCCTGCGCGGCCGCCGTGGCGCCAGGCTCACGGCGGTAACCAGCGGCGGCACGATACCCGACAACGCCGACTACAGCGTGTTGCTGGAGCCGCAAAGCCTGAATATCGGCAGCGTCAACGAAGACTTTGCGGTGGAAAGCATCGCCGGGGATATCTTCCAGCTCGGCAATACCTCCTATCGCATCCTGCGTGTCGAAGCCGGCAAGGTGCGGGTCGAAGACGCCCAGGGCCAACCCCCGACCATTCCGTTCTGGTTGGGTGAAGCGCCCGGGCGCAGCAACGAGTTATCGGTGGCCGTGGCCCGCTTGCAAGGGCAATTGGACAGCTTGCTCGGCGCCACGCCCGGCGACCTGCAACCGGCCCTCGACTGGCTTACCGGCACCCTGGGCCTCAACGTCGCCAGCGCCGACCAACTGTTGGACTACCTCGCCCGGTCACGCCAGGCCCTGAGCGCCTTGCCGTCCCAGGACACATTGATCATGGAACGGTTTTTCGATGCGTCCGGCGGCACCCAACTGATCATCCATACGCCGTTTGGCAGCCGCATCAACCGCGCCTGGGGCCTGGCCTTGCGCAAGCGCTTTTGCCGTACCTTCAATTTCGAGCTGCAAGCGGCGGCCAGTGAAAATGCCATCGTGCTGTCGTTGTCCACCAGTCACAGCTTCGCGCTGGACGAGGTGTGGCGTTACCTCAACAGCAACAGTGCCGAGCACATCCTGATCCAGGCCGTGCTGGATGCGCCACTGTTCGGTGTGCGCTGGCGCTGGAATGCCGGCGTGGCCCTGGCGCTGCCGCGTTATACCGGCGGGCGCAAGGTGGCGCCGCAGATCCAGCGCATGAAGAGCGAAGACCTGATCGCCAGCGTATTTCCCGACCAGATCGCCTGCCTGGAAAACCTCTCCGGCGAACGCGAAATCCCCAACCACCCGCTGGTGGAGCAAACCCTCGACGACTGCCTGCACGAGGCTATGGACAGCGACGCCTGGCTGGCGCTGCTGCGGCGCATGGAACGCGGCGACGTGCGGTTGATCAGCCGCGACCTGCCCGCGCCCTCGCCCATGGCCGCAGAAATCCTCAGCGCTAAACCCTATACCTTCCTCGACGACGCCCCCCTGGAAGAGCGCCGCACCCAGGCCGTGCTCAACCGACGCTGGAGCGACCCGCAGAGCACCGACGACTTGGGCGCCCTGGATGCCGACGCCATCGCCGGTGTACGCGAAGAAGCCTGGCCGGCGCCCAATGGCCTGGATGAAATGCATGAAGCGTTGATGAGCCTGGCGTGCATCGCAGCGGGCGAAGTTACGCCGCAATGGGCCCAATGGTTGCAGGCCTTGCGCAAGGCCGGGCGGACCTATCAGTTGCCCAACGGAATGTGGGTCGCCGTAGAGCGCTTGAATTGTTTGCAGGCGCTGTATCCCAACGATCTGCCGTTGCTGCCGGGGTTCGATGAGCCCTGGTCCTTTGATGAAGCGCTGGTGGAAGTGCTACGTGCGCGCCTGAGTGGTTTTGGCCCACTGACCCTGGTCGAGATCGCAGCGCCCCTGGCATTACCGGTGGTGGCGCTTACCCAGGCCCTGGCACGCCTGGAACAAGAAGGCTATGTGCTGCGAGGTCACTTCAGCCCCGGCGTGGGTGAAGAACAATGGTGCGAACGTCATTTGCTGGCGCGCATTCATCGCAACACGGTCAAGCGCCTGCGCCGGGAAATCGAGCCGGTGGCATTGCAGGATTTCATGCGCTTTCTGTTCGATTGGCAACACCTGTCCGACAGCACCCGCGGCCAGGGCAGCGCCGTGTTGCCGCAAATCGTCGGCCAGTTCGAAGGCTATGCCGCTGCCACGTCAGCCTGGGACACAGACCTGCTCAGCGCCCGCATCAAGGATTACTCATCGACCTGGCTCGATGACCTGTGCCGCAGCGGCAAGCTGGTCTGGACGCGCCTGAGCAACAAGGCCGGCGCCATGGCATTGCGCAGCACCCCGGTGGTTTTGCTCCCCCGTAGCCAGGTAGCGTTGTGGAGCGGGCTGACCGAGCTTACCGACAGCACCACCTTGTCGCCCAAGACGCAGAAGGTCCACCTGGCCCTGCGCGAGCATGGCGCGCTGTTTTTCGATGAACTGGTACACGAGGCCCATTTGCTGCGCAGCGAGCTGGAGACAGCCTTGCAGGAATTGGTAGGCGCCGGCTTGGTGAATGCTGACAGCTTCGCCGGCCTGCGCGCCTTGACCACCCCCGCCAGCAAACGCCAGGCGCGCAGCAGTCGACGTGGGCGCGGGGCGTTTGTCGGCGGTATGGACGACGCCGGGCGTTGGGCCTTGGTTCGCCGCTCGGCGACCGCCGCCGGCGCGCATACGGCCGAGACCCTGGAGCATGTGGCGATGACCCTGCTGCGCCGCTATGGCGTGGTGTTCTGGCGGCTGCTGGAGCGCGAGGCGGATTGGTTACCGAATTGGCGCGAGTTGCTGCGCACTTTCCATCGGTTAGAGGCGCGAGGCGACATCCGTGGCGGGCGGTTTGTCAGTGGGTTGGCGGGAGAGCAGTTTGCATTGCCGGAGGCGATACCGTTGCTGCGCGAGGTGCGGCGGCGGCCCCATGATGGGAGTTTAATTGCGGTGTGTGGGGCGGATCCGTTGAATCTTGTCGGCACGCTGTTACCGGGAGCCAAGGTGCCAGCGGTAAGCGGTAATCGGGTTGTGTACCGTGATGGGGTGCCGGCGGCGGTGATGGTAGGGGGCAAGCAGCAAGTTTTGTTGGAGGTGGATCAGCAAGCGGTGCAGGAGAAGTTGATCAGGCGCTGACCTTGAGGGCCTCATCGGGAGCAAGCCCCCTCCCACACTTGAAACGTGTTCACAAATCTCAATGTGGGAGGGGCTTGCTCCCGATGGGGCCAGGACAGCCACCTTCATCATTGAGACCTGGGCTGCTCCGTCAACACCACCGCCTCCTGCTCATGCTCCTGCGCCACACGCTTAGGCAACAACACCTGCTGTGGATAAGTTTGCGCAAAATGCACCTCATCACAGTTATCCACAAGCTTTTTCAAGCGCTGATTAAACGCACGGCTGACAGCGTATTGGCCACCCGAAACCGTGCGGAACTGCGCCGTGAGCACCACGCCATTGAGGTCCATCTTGTCCACCCCGAACACCTCCAACGGCCCTTGCAGGTTGTACTTGAGGAACACATCGTCGCGAATCGACTGGCCGGCCTCGCGGATCAGCTCCACGGCCCTGTCCACGTCAGTGTCGTAGGTGAACTGCACCGAGAAGAAGGCATAGGCGAATTGACGGGACTGGTTGGTGACCGCCTTGATCTGCCCGAACGGCACCGAATGCACAAACCCCTTGCCATCACGCAGGCGCAGGGTGCGGATGGTCAGGCCCTCCACGGTGCCGGCGTGACCAGAGTCGAGCACCACCCAATCGCCGATGGACAGGGTGTCTTCGATAATGATGAACAGGCCAGTAATCACGTCCTGCACCAGTTGCTGGGAACCGAAACCGATCGCCAGTCCCACCACCCCGGCGCCCGCCAGCAACGGCGCGACATTGATGCCCAGATTGGCCATGGTGGTGATCGCGCAGATCACCACCAGGATGATCTTCACTGCATTGCGCAGCAGCGGCAGGATGGTTTTGACCCGGGTACTGGGCTGGCGACTGGAGCGCTTATTCACGGGTGGTTTGAGGGCTTCCTGGATCGCGGTGTCGAGCACCACCCAGAACAGCCAGGTCACCAACAGGATCAGGCCGATGCTGCTGAGGGAGTCACTGATGGCCCGCCCCACCGAGTTGCGCTGGGCGAATTCGAACAGCGAAACACCCCAGATACGCCCGAGTATCTCGATAAACGCAATGGCCATGGCGATACGCAAAATCGCGTGCAGCAAACTCAGGAAGCGTTCCTTGTAGGCACTGCTGCGTTGGATCGATACCTGGCTGCGGGACTTGAACAGGTGTTGCAGCACGGTGCTGAGAAACACCGTGCCGATCAGTAACAAAGTGGTGAGCAGCGCGCAGCGCAGGGCCTCTTGGTTGTCGTCACCGGCACCGATCAGGTTGACCACCGACACCAGCACCATCAACAGAATCGGCCAGTACCAGAGCCCGGAAAACACCCGCAGCGACTGTTGCAATGCTGGATGTTTGAGGCGCTGGGCCAGTGGCCGGTTGCGGATCAAATGGGCCACCGGCCGCCGCAGGCGTACCACCAGCACGCCAAAGATGACCGCGGCAAACAGGCCGGTAAACACGGCGATGCTGCTGGTGATATTGCCGCCCAACTGACGAGCGATTTGCGGGCTGGTCAGCGCATCGCTGAGGGCCGCGAGAAAGCCGATCAGGAACAGCGGCTTGGGGCAATAGTCACGAATGATCTGCACGGCAGGCCGCTTGTGCCCGACGTTGAACATGACAATGACGCACAGCAACAGCGAGGAGGAAAAGATGCCACTGCTGGTGGCGTAGGCAAAACACAGTGCCAGGGCTCGGCCGACAGACGCAGGTAAAAAGTGACTGACATAAAGCGTCAGCGGCAGGCAGATCAGCGCTGGAATCGTGTAGGGCACCACATAGCCCAGCAAGCCTTGCAGCCGTTGACGCCGCGCAAGGAACGGGCGGCGGCTCGTGCGTTGCACAACCAGACGCCCAAGCATCGTCAACAGGGTAAAGGCACCGGCCCACACGCCGGACAACAGCAGGAAATCGCCGGCCACGCTCCAGGGCGAGCGTGCGGCTGTCTGGTCTACCAGGCGTCCGACTTCGTCTGCGGCGCGATCAGCACGCAGGCGCCAGGCGTCGATGAGGTTCTGGTCGAGGTCGAGCTTGTTCTGCACGTCGTCGATGCTGGAGCTGATGGCCCCGAGCAACCCGCCCTCCACCAGCAGCTCCGGCTTGGCCGGTGTGTCGGCAGCAGGCGCAGAGGCCGCGGCCTGCAATGCGCCATTGCCGCAGAGCAGCAGCGCGCCGAGCAGTAATGCAGTCTTTAAATTCAGCAAAACAGCAAGCTCCTTCAGCAGGGTCTGTAAGGAACTGACGAGCTGGGGCCTTTATCGTTCCCTGCATTTGCAATGCCCCTCCCGCATTTCACCCCTATTACCGCCTGTAGGAATGTGGAAACTTTCAGCCAAATAGCGCAGTCATCCCATAACGGAGGTCACCTCACCCACCATCCACGGGAGTAAACATGGCGGCGATTCACATCGGCATTTCCGGCTGGCGCTACACGCCCTGGCGCGGGGACTTTTACCCCGAAGGGCTGACCCAGAAACGCGAGTTGCAGTTTGCGTCACGCGCCGTCAACAGCATCGAAATCAACGGCTCGTTCTACGCGCTGCAAACCCCCAAGCGCTACGCCGAGTGGTATGCCGATACGCCCGAAGGTTTCCTGTTCAGTGTCAAGGCGCCCCGTTTCATCACGCATATCCTGCGCCTGCGGGACGTGCACAAGCCGATGGCGAATTTCTTCGCTTCCGGCGTGCTGGAACTCAAAGAAAAACTCGGCCCCATCCTCTGGCA
Source organism: Pseudomonas sp. NFPP02 (assembly GCF_900119355.1). Taxonomy (NCBI): domain Bacteria; kingdom Pseudomonadati; phylum Pseudomonadota; class Gammaproteobacteria; order Pseudomonadales; family Pseudomonadaceae; genus Pseudomonas; species Pseudomonas sp. NFPP02. The sequence continues at coordinate 49,014 of NZ_FPJI01000013.1, read as the reverse complement.
GTTTCCGCCCAGCTTCAAATTCGACGCCACGCTGTTCGAAACCTTTTTGGCTGAATTACCTACCGATACCCAGCAGGCAGCCGCCCTCGCCCGCCAGCATGAGCCACGCCTGAACGGCAAGGCGAGCATGAAGGCCTATGCCAAGAAGCCTTTGCGCCATGCCGTGGAGATTCGCAACAAGAGTTTTGCCGTGCCGGAGTTCATCCAATTGCTGGATAAGCACGGTGTGGCGCTGGTGGTCGCGGACACTGCCGGCAAGTGGCCGTACATGGAAGACGTGACCGCTAACTTCATGTACCTGCGCTTGCACGGCGACAAGCAGTTATACGCCAGCGGTTATAGCGCCGAAGCGCTCCAGCGCTGGGGTGACCGCATTGAGCGCTGGGCCCAGGGCAAGCAACCTGCCGATGCACACCTCGTCGACCCGCACCACACACCCCGCAGGCGTAAACACCGTGACGTGTTCTGCTTTTTCGACAACGACATCAAAGTTCGCGCCCCCTTCGATGCACGCCAATTGCTGCAACGTTTCGGGCTGGACCAACACCTGCTCACCGAACCTGGCCGGCTGCCGGAACCAGGAGTATTGCCATGACGCATCCAGAGCTGATCCCCACCCCGCCGACCACCGCCATCACCCGTTTCACGGTGCTGACGGTTAATATCCACAAGGGTTTCACCGCACTGAATCGCCGTTTCATCTTGCCCGAGCTGCGTGAAGCGGTGCGCAGCGTGGGCGCAGACATGGTGTTCTTGCAGGAGATCCATGGCACTCACGAACGCCATCCCCAGCGCTACAGCGACTGGCCAAAAATGCCGCAGTATGAATTCCTGGCCGACAGTATCTGGCCGCAATTTGCCTATGGGCGCAATGCGGTGTACCCCCATGGCGATCATGGCAATGCACTGCTGTCGAAATTCCAGATCATCCGCTACGACAACCTCGATATTTCGCAAAGCGGCCATGAAAACCGCGGCCTGCTGCATTGCGTGTTGCGCCTGCCGGGCAGCGGCCAGCAGGTGCACGCGATCTGCATCCACCTGGGCTTGCGCGAGGTGCACCGCCAACAACAATTGCGCTTGCTGGAACAACGTATCAGCGAGATTCCCGCCGATGCGCCGTTGGTGGTCGCTGGCGATTTCAACGACTGGCGGCAAAAAGCCGACCTGAGCCAAAGCGGCCTGCAGGAAGTGTTCATGCACACCCTCGGCAAACCGGCGCGCACCTTCCCGGCACGCCTGCCGTTGCTGCCGCTGGACCGCATTTATGTGCGCAACCTGACGGTGCACAACCCTCGCGTGCTCACCACTCGTCCCTGGTCCCATTTATCAGACCATGTGCCGCTGTCGGTGGAGGTTGAGCTATGAACGTTGCGGTAGACCATATCGCCACAGACCAACCGCCAGATGACAGCAAGGCGCGAGATCTGGATTACGGCTGGCAGAGCGGCAACCAGGTGGTGTTGCTGGAGAACGGCGAGGCGTACTTTCCTGCCGTGTTCGAGGCATTGCGCAGCGCCGAGCGCGAGATCCTGCTGGAGACCTTCATCCTTTTTCAAGACAAGGTCGGCTTTGAGCTGCACAGCATCCTCATCGAGGCGGCCAAGCGTGGGGTAAAGGTGGTGGTCAGCCTCGACGGTTTTGGTTGCGGCGAGCTGAGCCCGGGCTTCCTGCGGGAGTTGGCCGAAGCCGGGGTGATGGTGCAAATGTTCGACCCGGCGCCCAAGACCTTCGGCATACGCACTAACTGGTTTCGCCGCCTGCACCGCAAGATTGTGGTGGTGGATGCCCGTGTGGCGTTTATCGGCGGGATCAATTTTTCTGCTGACCACTTGGCGGATTTCGGCTCCGAAGCCAAGCAGGATTACGCCGTGCAGGTGATCGGCCCGGCCGTGGCCGACCTGCACCATTTCGCCCTTGCCCAAAGTGGCCGCCAGGTGCGCAGCCGTCGCGGTTGGCGGCGGCGCCAGCAGCGGCCTTCACCCTGGACGAACGAGCCAGGCGACGGCTTGGTACGCCTGATCTATCGCGACAACATCCAGCATCGTGACGACATCGAAGACGCGTATATCCACGCCTTGAGCCAGGCCCGGCAGCGGGTGGTGATCGCCAACGCGTACTTCTTCCCCGGCTATCGCCTGCTTCGCGAGATCCGCAACGCGGCGCGCCGTGGCGTGCAGGTGCAATTGATCATGCAGGGCCAGCCCGACGTGCTGTTGGCAAAACTTGCCGCGCGCATGCTCTATGACTATCTGCTCAAGGATGGCGTGGTGATTCACGAATACTGCCAACGCCCACTGCACGGCAAGGTGGCGCTGGTGGATGACGAATGGAGCACCGTCGGTTCGAGCAACCTGGACCCACTCAGCCTGGCATTGAACCTGGAGGCCAATGTGCTGATTTGCGACCGGGCTTTCAATCAGCAGCTCTACGAACGCCTGGAAGCCCTCGCCCACAATCATTGCCAGACCATGCCGGAAAAGCGCAAGCCACGCCTGTGGCTCTGGCGCCTGACCGTGGGTTTCCTGGTGTTTCATGTGATGCGCCATTTCCCGGTACTGGCCAGTTGGTTGCCGGCCCACAAACCGCGCTTGAAACCTTTTGAGGCCACGCCCCATGACGTCTGAAGCCCGCCCCCAAACGCAAGCCTCTGGGTTCAAGCGCTGGAAGAAACCGCTGACGATTGCGTTCTTCGTGCTGCTGATCGTGTTGTTTACCCTGCTCGCCCGGCGCATCGACTGGAGCGAAGTGTTCCAGACCCTGAGCGAGTTCAAGCTACGCACATTGTTCATCGCCGGCGCGCTGACGCTGTGCAGTTTTATCGTCTATGCCTGCTTCGATTTGATCGGCCGCACCTACATTCGCCAGCCGTTGCGTTGGAAGCAGATATTACCGGTGGGCATCATCAGCTACGCGTTCAACCTCAACCTCAGCGCCTGGGTCGGCGGCATCGCCATGCGGTATCGGCTGTATTCACGCCTGGGCGTGAGCACCAGCAATATCGCCAAGATCCTCGGCCTGAGCCTGGCCACCAATTGGTTCGGCTATATGGCGTTGGCCGGGGTGGTATTCAGCAGCGGGTTGGTGACCCTGCCGCCAGGCTGGAAGCTCAGCAGCGGCGCCTTGCAAGGCGTCGGGGTGTTATTGGTGATCGCGAGCCTGGGCTACCTGGCGGCGTGCCGGTTTTCGAAAAAGCGTGCGTGGTCGATTCGCGGTATCGAGATCAACTTGCCGTCGTTGCGCATGGCCTGTTTGCAGTTGGCCCTGGGTGCGTTGAACTGGTCATTGATGGCCGCGGTGATCTTTACCTTGCTGCCGGCCAAACTGGATTACCCACTGGTGCTGGGCGTGCTGTTGATCAGTGCGATTGCCGGGGTGGTCACCCATATCCCCGCCGGGTTGGGGGTGTTGGAGGCGGTGTTCATTGCGCTGTTGCAGCATGAGGCGTCGCGGGGGAGTTTGCTGGCCGGGCTGATCGCGTACAGGGCGATTTATTTTATCTGCCCGTTGTTGATTGCACTGGTGATGTATTTGGGGGTGGAGGCCAAGGCCAAAGCGTTGCGGGTTAAGAAAACTGCCTGATGAGACGGTGGTGACGGTGGAATCGCTATCGCGGGCAAGCCCGGCTCCCACAGGGGAATGCATTCCCAGGTGGGAGCCGGGCTTGCCCGCGATAGCGATCACAAGGGCAACGACTATCGAGCCTGAATGATGCTCAACCGCTCCCCCACCACCATCTCGGTAATCCAGTCCACCAGGATCGAGGTGTAGGCCTGTTGCGACACCGGGTCGCTCAAGGAATGGTCGGCGCCGTCGATGATGCGGTGGGTCAGGGAGTGGGTTTGCTGGCACGCCGCGCGGTAACTCATGATGGTGGCGTGGGGTACATGGTCGTCGGTTTCCGATTCGACAATCAGCACATCGCCGGTAAATTGCGCGCAGGCATGCAGGGCACGGTTGGTTTCGGCGTGCACGAGGGTGCCGCGGTAATCCATCAGGTCGGCTTTATCCAAGTCGCGCTTGGGCTTGAGCCATTCCTGGTCGCGGTACAGCGCCGGCACTCGCAGCGCCAGCCAACGTACCGGGCGCAATGAGGTGAGGATCGCTGCCAGGTAGCCGCCATAACTGGTGCCCACCACTGCCACCGCCGAGGTGTCGATAGCCGGGTGGGACAGCAGGCGGTCGTAGGCGGCCAGCAGGTCGCGCAGGTTGTCTTCGCGGGTGACGCGCGACAAAGGGATGCCGGTGCCAGCATGGCCACGCAGGTCGAAGGTCAGGCACACACACCCAAGGCCTGCGATACCTTTGGCCCGCTCCAGGTCGCGCTCCTGGCTACCGCCCCAGCCGTGCACGAACAACACGCCGGGCACTTTGGACTTGGGACTGAGGAATGTCCCGCTCATCTGTTCGTCGTCTATATCGATGGTGATGCTCTCGCTTCTAGCCGTCATAAGTCTTGACCGTCACATACTTGAGTAGAAAGTCGCTGTTTTCGGCCGGGCCTCGGTATACCTCGATGGCATCCGCCGGCAGCGCCTGGTCTACATAGGTTTCTACCGAGGACACACGGATGGCCTTAAGGCCCGGATGGTTGATAAAACTCTGCAACGCCGCGACTTCCGCGCTGCTGGCCCCGCCCATGCGCCAGGATTGTTCGAGCACACCACTGCGGCGCTGGCCTGTGCTGTCCAGGCCTTGGGCGATGTCGTAGTTGCGGCGCGAGGCGAAGAGGCCTGGGTAGGCCTCATTCGCAGCACGGTCGAAAACCAGCGCCTGTTCGATGGCCTCACGCACGTCTTCAGGCAGATCCAGTTTGAGCAGGGCAGCGTAATCACCGGGGACGACCAGCAGATCGGAACCGCCGTAGACCTCTTCCCCCTGCCCGTCTTGCGTCAGGTGCTGCTCGCCGCAGTAGCTGAAGAGGTGAGCGCCGATAAAGCTCTGGCCTACACTGTGGGTGACCACCGCGTGCAGGTCTTGTTCCAGCACCACACCTTCATTGAACATTCGGGCCGCTTCCGGGCGCGCCACTATCGCGTCGAACTCATCCAGGCTGTGGATAACTTCCTGCCCCCGCCCTGCACAGGCATTTACGGGTTTCAGACGAATCGGGCCGCTGTAGAGCAAGCGGGTCGCGGCAGGACGTGCATCCTCAAGGGCGAACACACTCACACCGTCCAACACCACGTCACGCACACGCTCGCAGAATGACGGCGACCAGCCTTCGGGCGCCTTGGCCTCGGGACTCAGCAGCCCGTGACTGATGGCTTTGGTGCAGATGAACGCGTGATCGACATAGCCGCCCCACAGATCTTGTGGCCCCTTGATATTGAGCTGGTGCGCTTGGGCTGGCCCGACCAGGGTTTGCGTGGGCAGCAGATACAATTCCCGACCCGCATGCAGGGCCGGGTCGTAACTGCCACCGAACTTGAGCCCCAGGATCTGCGCGAGCCAGCGTGCGAGGGCGCGGTTGGTCTCAATTTCATGCAGGGGCGCACCCTCTCGCATGGAGTGGGCGACCACCAACTTCTTGCGACTTATGGGGGTCATGCGGTCCCCTTTTCTATCAACCTTTGTGTAGCAGTGAGGTTGCATGGATCAGGCCAACGCTGGGATTGAGGGAAGAGCTGTTAAATCAATAATTTGCGCAAAAAGTGATGGCCGTTAGCCTGTTTTATTCTGCACGACCCGGGGCGACGCCTGCGGCGTTCTGCACGATTCAAACCCCGAAGCGGTTGCGGTAATCGCTGGGGGACAGGCCGGTGATTTTCTTGAAGATGGCGCGAAAGGCGCTGGGGTCCTGATAGCCCACGGTCCAGGCAATGTGATCGATCGTGCCGTTGGTGAACTCCAGCATCTGCCGCGCCTTGCCGACTCGCAGATGCTGACAGTACTCGGTGGGTTTCAGCCCGGTGGCGTTGCGAAAGCGGCGCAAGAACGTGCGCTCCTCCAGGTTCGCCTCCTGCGCCATCGCCGCCACGGACACATCCACCGCGCCACTGGCCTGCAGCCAATGCTGGACCTTGAGGACCGCACCATCACCATGCCTGAGAATCGGCGCAAAGTTGCTACCGCACTGGCTGGCACTGGCGCTGTGCTCGATCACCAGAAAGCGCGCAGTGTCAGCTGCAATGCTCGGCCCCATAAGCCGATCGACCAGGCGCAGGCCCAGCTCCGACCAGGCCATCAGCCCAGCGGAGGTGATCAGGTCGCCGTCATCGACAATAGGTTTATCCGCTTCCAGTCGCACCGCCGGGTAACAGGCCGCAAAAGACTTCGCGGAGGACCAGTGGGTGGTGGCACTGCGGCCATCCAACAGGCCGCTGCGCGCCAGCATGATCGAGCCGATGCACACGCCGCCCAGCACGGTGCCGCCCGCATGTTGCAGGCGCAGCCATTCCAGCAGCGCAGGCGGCGCCTGGTCTTCGGTGAACTCTGCAATCGAGGGCGGCACCAACACGGCCATCATCGGTTGCTCGGGGCCTGGGTGGCTGTCGAACGTGCGCGCGGGCGTGCCGTGGGCATCTACCTGCCAGTGGCTGACCCGCAGCAGCGGTAACTGCGCAGATTCATGCTCGGCGGCGATGCGGTTAGCGACCCCGAACAGGTCGGTCAGCCCGTGGACTGCGGCGAGTTGCGCGCCCTGGTAGATCAACACACCCAGCTCGACAGTGCTGCGTTGCGCGGCCATTGTCAGTTTTCCCCCTGTTATTGTCGGTGCAGCCAATTCTCGGTGTGATCGCCAGCTAAGATACTAGGCCCATCAACCCATCACGAGGCAACACACATGGCCAAGCAGGCGCTCATCCTAATCGATATCCAGAACGACTACTTCCCCCAGGGCAAGTGGCCGCTCGACGGCGTGGAAGCCGCAGCGGACAAGGCGGCGCAGGTGCTCCAGGCGTTTCGGCAGGCAGGCGATGCGGTGATTCATGTACGGCATGAGTTCGCTGGCGACGACGCACCGTTCTTCACACCGGGCTCCGAAGGCGCGCATTTGCATGCCAAGGTGCTCAACGAGGGCGATGAACCGGTGGTGCTCAAACACTTCGTGAATGCGTTTCGCCAAACCAACCTGCGCGAACTGCTGGAACAGCGCAGCATCACCGAGGTGGTGGTGGTGGGTAGCATGAGCCATATGTGCGTTGACGCCGTGGTGCGGGCGGCAGCGGACCTGGGCTACAAGGTTACGGTGATCCATGACGCCTGCGCGACCCGCGACCAGGAATTCAACGGCCAGGTGATTCCGGCGGCACAGGTGCACGGGGCGTACATGGCCTCCCTGGCATTTGGCTATGCGGGTGTAGTGTCGGCAGAGGAATATCTGAAAGCCCAAGCAGCGGCTGCGTGACCGCCACCTGGGCTGATCGCTTTAGCGTGTGGCAATGATGAACAGCCGCGGAAAGGGCAACAACACCGTGCCATCGGCCAGGGCTGGATAAGCCTGGGTAATTCGCGCCTGGTATTGCTGCAGGAAGGCGGCTTTTTCATCGTCCGTCAACGGCGCAAGAAAAGGCCGCAATGCCGAAGCCTTGAACCACTCCACCACCGCCGCGTGGTCCGCCAAGGGGTGTTGATAGGTGGTGCGCCACACGTCCACGGTACTGCAATGCTTGCTCAGCAGTTCGTAGTAGTAACTGGCGGTGTGCCGTTCATTGTGTTTGACCGCCCCTATCTTTGCCGCCCATGGGCCATCGGCCGCAACTTCACGGGCCAGGCGATGAGCGGGCTCGTCAAGGTTGTCCGGGGTTTGCACCGCTAGCGTACCGCCTGGGTTCAGTTGGTGGACCAAATGCGGGTAGAGCGTGGCGTGGTCGGGCAGCCATTGCAGCGAGGCATTGGCCAGAATCACATCCAAGCGTTGCGCAGGGTGCCAGGCGCCGATGTCCGCCAGCTCGAAGTTCAACCTGGGCAGGCGCTTGCGGGCGTCTACCAACATGTCATCGGAGCTGTCCATGCCAGTGACGTGCGCTTGGGGGAAACGCTCGGCCAGCACTTCCGTGGAGTTTCCCGGCCCGCACCCCAGGTCGACTGCGGTGCCCACGTCGGTGTTGGGAATTGCCGCAACCAGGTCACGGACGGGGCGAGTGCGCTGCTGTTCGAACATCGTGTACTGCTTGGCGGACCAGGTCATCACAGCCTTCCTTCTTTGTTAGAGGTGGCGCCAGCCTAAATCTTGTGAGTCATGAGAACAAATGCTGGAGTTGGTGTGCTGCCTGTACAAAGGCACCCCGCGCGCGACGCCTGCACGTCGACCATAAAAAAACCCCGATGCTTTCGCTATCGGGGGTTTTGTTTGTTCAGGGTCGGTCTTGGACCTTAGAACGGGATATCGTCATCAAAGCTGTCGAAATCCGGAGCCGGTTGCGGAGCAGCCTGTTGTGGTGCTGGGCGCGACTCACGCTGTGGCTGCTGGCTTGGCTGCGGACGCGACTGCTGTGGGCGCGGTGCCGAGTTGGACATGCCGCCCTGGCCCTGTTGGTCGCCCTGTGGACGGCCGCCCAGCAGTTGCATGGTGCCTTGCATGTCGACCACGATTTCGGTGGTGTAACGCTTGATGCCGTCTTTTTCCCACTCGCGGGTTTGCAGTTTGCCTTCGATGTACACCTGCGAACCTTTGCGCAGGTATTCACCGGCGATCTCTGCGACCTTGCCGAACATCGACACGCGGTGCCATTCGGTCTTCTCGACCTTCTGGCCGGTCTGCTTGTCGGTCCACTGTTCGCTGGTCGCCAGGCTCAGGTTGGTCACGGCGTTACCGTTAGGCAAGTAGCGAACTTCGGGATCCTGGCCGCAAGTACCGACCAATATGACTTTGTTAACCCCACGGGCCATAACGTTCTCCTAGGCTGGGCGCGCTGTTGGCACTGGGTTGACCAGTTGCTCGAGCGTCGCGCGATCCAATAATTCGGTGTCCAATTTGATGTAAATGGCCGCCTCTTCAGCGACCACGACTGCATCCGTTACCCCTACGACAGCCTTCAGGCGCTCTACCAGGCCGGCTTCGCGGATCGCTTCGGGCGATAGCGGCAAACGCAGACTGGTGACGTAGGGAGGTTCGCGCATGGTAACAGCAAAGACCAGCCAAAGTGCAGCCAGCCCGGCGCATCCGAGGAACACAACCGACAAACCGCCATGCTGGAACATCCAGCCGCCCATGATGCCGCCCAACGCGGAACCCAGGAACTGGCTGGTGGAATACACCCCCATGGCCGTGCCCTTGCCGCCTGCCGGTGAAACTTTACTGATCAGTGACGGCAACGACGCTTCGAGCAGGTTGAAGGCGGTGAAAAACACCACCGTACCGATCACCAATGCTCGCAGGCTGTCGCCGAACTGCCAGAAGAATAGTTCAGTGAGCATCAATGTCGCGACGGCGCCGAGTAAAACTCGTTTCATTTTGCGTTTCTTCTCGCCATAGATGATGAACGGGATCATGGCGAAGAACGAAATCAACAGCGCAGTGAGGTAGACCCACCAGTGCTGCTCCTTGGGCAGGCCGGCTTTTTCCACCAGGGCCAGGGGCAAGGCGACGAAGCTGCACATCAGCATGGCGTGTAATACGAAGATACCTAAATCCAGGCGCAGCAGGTCCGGGTGCTTGAGCGTGGGAAGCAACGCCTTGCGTGCGACGCCCGATTCACGATGCTGCAGGGTACCGGTGGAGCGCGGCACCATAAAGGCAACGATCAGGATGCCAAACAACGCCATGCCGCCCGTGGCCAGGAACAGCCCATGCAAGCCGAACGCGCGCGTGAGCAAGGGCCCGACCACCATGGCCACGGCAAACGACAGGCCGATGGTCATGCCGATCATCGCCATGGCCTTGGTGCGGTGTTGTTCGCGGGTCAGGTCCGACAGCAGCGCCATCACGGCGGCGGAAATCGCACCGGCGCCCTGCAGGATGCGGCCGGCGATCACGCCCCAGATCGAATCGGATTGGGCCGCTAGCACACTGCCAAGGGCGAATACGATCAGCCCGAGATAGATCACCGGGCGACGGCCAATGCGGTCGGAAATAATCCCGAACGGGATCTGGAAAATCGCCTGGGTCAGGCCATAGGCACCAATCGCCAGGCCGATCAAGGCGGGGGTCGCACCTGCGAGATCCATCCCATAGGTGGCCAGCACTGGCAACACCATAAACATGCCCAGCATACGGAAGGCGAACACCAGGGCCAGCCCGCTTGCCGCTCGGGTCTCGCCGCTACTCATGCGTTCGCTGTGGGGATCGTGCATGGAAAAACCTCGTGTGAACCGGCGGCGATTCTACCAGTCCCATCGATTGAGAGGGTATATGCGGCGCTTTGCCGCGCAGCTTTCATGTAAGGCTGCAGGCGGCGTTTTGACAGTGTATATTCATCCAGTCTTTAGCCGTATACTCCGGCATCATTTACGCCCGCCGTGCGAGGCCATCTTGGACAAGATCCTGATTCGTGGGGCTAGAACCCACAACCTGAAGAACATCGACCTGACCCTGCCCCGGGACAAACTGATCGTCATCACCGGCTTGTCCGGCTCCGGCAAATCGTCCCTGGCGTTCGACACGCTGTATGCCGAAGGTCAGCGTCGCTATGTGGAATCGCTGTCGGCCTACGCCCGGCAGTTCCTGTCGATGATGGAAAAGCCCGATGTCGACACCATTGAAGGCCTGTCGCCGGCTATTTCCATCGAGCAGAAATCCACGTCCCACAACCCGCGCTCCACCGTGGGTACCATTACCGAGATCTACGACTACCTGCGCCTGCTCTACGCACGCGTGGGTATCCCCCGCTGCCCGGACCACGATATCCCCCTGGAAGCCCAGACCGTCAGCCAGATGGTCGACCTGGTGCTGGCCCAGCCCGAAGGCGCCAAGCTGATGCTGCTGGCGCCTGTCATTCGCGAGCGCAAGGGCGAACACCTGTCGGTCTTCGAAGAGCTGCGTGCCCAGGGCTTTGTACGTGCGCGCATCAACGGCAAGCTCTACGAGCTGGACGAAGCGCCGAAGCTGGACAAGCAGAAAAAGCACTCCATTGATGTGGTGGTCGACCGATTCAAGGTGCGTGCCGACTTGCAACAGCGTTTGGCGGAATCGTTCGAAACCGCGCTGAAGCTGGCCGATGGCATTGCCCTGGTAGCGCCGATGGATGACGAGCCGGGCGAAGAGATCATCTTCTCCGCGCGCTTTGCGTGCCCGATCTGTGGCCATGCCATCAGTGAGCTGGAACCCAAGCTGTTTTCCTTCAACAACCCGGCCGGCGCCTGCCCGACTTGCGACGGCCTGGGTGTGAAGCAGTTTTTCGATATCAAGCGCCTGGTCAATGGTGACCTGACCCTGGCCGAGGGGGCGATACGCGGATGGGACAGACGTAACGTCTACTACTTCCAGATGCTTGGGTCGTTGGCCTCCCACTACAAGTTCAGCCTGGAAGTACCGTTCAACCAACTCCCGGCAGACCAGCAGAAGGTCATTCTAAATGGCAGCGGTTCGCAGAATGTCGACTTCAAATACCTGAACGATCGCGGTGATATCGTCAAGCGCTCGCACCCGTTCGAAGGCATCGTGCCGAACCTGGAACGCCGTTACCGCGAAACCGAATCGGCGAGCGTGCGCGAGGAGCTGGCGAAGTTCCTCAGCACACAGCCATGCCCGGATTGCCGTGGCACGCGCCTGCGCCGTGAAGCCCGGCATGTATGGGTGGGCGAGAAGACCTTGCCTGCAGTAACCAACCTGCCGATCGGCGATGCCTGTGAATACTTTGGCGTGCTGAAGCTGACCGGTCGTCGTGGCGAAATTGCCGACAAGATCCTCAAGGAGATTCGCGAGCGGTTGCAGTTCCTGGTCAACGTGGGCCTGGACTATCTGTCGCTGGACCGCAGTGCCGATACCCTGTCTGGCGGTGAGGCACAGCGCATTCGCCTGGCCAGCCAGATCGGCGCGGGCCTTGTGGGCGTGCTGTATATCCTCGACGAGCCGTCGATTGGCTTGCACCAACGAGATAACGACCGCCTGCTGGGCACGCTGAAACACCTGCGCGATATCGGCAATACCGTGATCGTGGTGGAGCATGATGAAGACGCTATCCGCCTGGCGGACTACGTGGTCGATATCGGCCCCGGCGCGGGCGTGCATGGTGGCCATATCGTTGCTGAAGGCACGCCTGCCGAGGTGATGGCACATCCTGATTCACTGACCGGCAAATACTTGTCGGGGCGTGTGAAGATTGAAGTACCCGCCAAGCGAACGCCGCGTAACAAGAAGATGGCGCTGCATCTCAAGGGCGCGCGCGGGAACAACCTGCGCAATGTCGACCTGGAGATTCCGCTGGGCCTGCTGACCTGCGTGACCGGTGTTTCCGGTTCGGGCAAGTCGACGCTGATCAACAACACCCTGTTCCCACTGAGTGCCACCGCCCTGAATGGCGCGACCACCCTGGAAGCGGCGGCTCACGACAGCATCAAGGGCCTGGAACATCTGGACAAGGTGGTCGACATCGACCAGAGCCCGATTGGGCGTACGCCTCGCTCCAACCCAGCCACCTACACCGGGCTGTTTACCCCTATCCGTGAGTTGTTCGCTGGCGTGCCAGAGTCGCGCTCACGGGGTTATGGGCCGGGCCGCTTCTCGTTCAACGTCAAGGGCGGCCGCTGTGAAGCGTGCCAGGGCGATGGCCTGATCAAGGTGGAAATGCACTTCCTGCCGGACATCTACGTGCCGTGCGATGTGTGCAAGAGCAAGCGCTACAACCGCGAGACCCTGGAGATCAAGTACAAGGGCAAGAGCATCCACGAGACCTTGGAAATGACGATCGAGGAAGCTCGCGAGTTCTTCGACGCAGTGCCGGCGCTGGCGCGCAAGCTGCAGACGCTGATGGATGTGGGCCTGTCGTACATCAAGCTGGGGCAGTCAGCGACCACGCTGTCGGGTGGCGAGGCGCAGCGGGTCAAGCTGTCTCGCGAGCTGTCCAAGCGTGATACCGGCAAAACCTTGTATATCCTCGATGAGCCGACCACTGGCCTGCACTTCGCGGATATCCAGCAGTTGCTGGACGTACTGCACCGCTTGCGGGACCACGGCAATACCGTGGTGGTGATCGAGCACAACCTTGATGTGATCAAGACTGCCGACTGGCTGGTAGACCTGGGGCCAGAAGGTGGTTCTAAGGGTGGCCAGATCATCGCAGTGGGCACTCCGGAGCAGGTTTCCGAAATGCCTCAATCGCACACCGGTTACTACTTGAAACCGTTGCTGGAACGCGACAGGGCCTGATTTTTTCATCGCCCAATAAAAAGCCCCTGCCACTTTGCGGTGACAGGGGCTTTTTGTAACCGGGAATCAGAACTGCGATTGCAGGTAATTCTCCAGGCCGATCAACTTGATCAGGCCCAACTGCTTTTCCAGCCAGTAGGTGTGATCTTCTTCGGTGTCATTCAACTGCACCCGCAATATTTCGCGGGTGACATAGTCGTTGTGCTGTTCGCAAAGCTCGATGCCCTTGCAGAGTGCGGCACGTACCTTGTACTCAAGGCGAAGATCGGCAGCGAGCATGTCTGGCACTGTGGTACCCACGTCCAGATCATCAGGACGCATACGCGGCGTGCCTTCGAGCATCAGAATGCGGCGCATCAGGGCGTCAGCGTGCTGTGCCTCTTCTTCCATTTCGTGGTTGATACGCTCATAGAGCTCGGTAAAGCCCCAGTCTTCGTACATACGCGAATGGATGAAATATTGGTCACGAGCTGCCAGTTCGCCCGTCAGCAACGTGTTGAGGTAATCGATTACGTCGGGGTGACCTTGCATCGCCCTACATCTCCCTGCTTGAAAGACTGTAGTTTGAACCATGCTGACTTGAAGGTCACGGGACAAACGGCAGAAAAGTGAAGATTTCCGGAGAAAAGTAGCTGAAATAACGCAAAAACCGCCCAAATGAGGGCGGTTCTGCTTATCGTTTAGAGTCAGTTAAGCGATACACCCAATGCCTTTGCAATTGCTTCTCCATAAGCCGGGTCGGCCTTATAGAAGTGCTGCAGTTGACGCTGGACCACATCGCTGGAAACCCCAGCCATTGCGCCCGCGATGTTATTGGTGAGCAACGCTTTTTGCTCATCATTCATCAGACGGAACAGCGCACCGGCGTGGCTGTAGTAGTCCGTATCTTCGCGGTGATCGTAACGATCGGCGGCGCCGCTCAGGGCCAGTGCTGGCTCTGCATATTGCGGGGCTTGTTTTGGTGCGTCGACATAGCTGTTTGGCTCGTAGTTCGGAGCCGCCCCACCATTGCTGCCGAAAGCCATGGAACCGTCACGCTGGTAGCTGTTAACCGGGCTACGTGGCGCGTTCACCGGCAGTTGCTGGTGGTTAGTGCCGACACGGTAGCGGTGAGCATCTGCGTAGGCGAACACCCTACCTTGGAGCATACGGTCTGGGGACAGGCCAACGCCTGGGACCATGTTGCTTGGGCCAAATGCAGCCTGCTCAACTTCTGCGAAGTAGTTTTGCGGATTACGGTTGAGCTCCAGCTCACCCACTTCAATCAACGGGAACTCTTTTTGCGACCAGGTCTTGGTCACATCAAACGGGTTCTCGTAATGGGCATTCGCCTGTGCCTCGGTCATGATCTGGATGCACACGCGCCATTTGGGGAAGTCACCGCGCTCGATTGCACCAAACAGATCGCGCTGGGCGTAGTCAGGATCGGTACCCGCCAAGCGGGCAGCCTCGGCCGGCGCCAGGTTCTTGATGCCTTGCTTGGTCTTGTAGTGCCACTTCACCCAATGACGCTCGCCCTGGGCATTGATCAGACTGTAAGTGTGGCTGCCGAAACCATGCATGTGGCGATAGCCGTCCGGGATGCCACGGTCCGAAAACAGAATGGTGACCTGATGCAGCGCCTCTGGTGAGTGCGACCAGAAGTCCCACATCATCTGCGCGCTTTTCAGGTTGCTCTGCGGCAGGCGTTTCTGGGTGTGGATAAAGTCCGGGAACTTCAGCGGATCACGGATAAAGAACACAGGGGTGTTGTTACCGACGATGTCCCAGTTACCTTCCTCGGTGTAGAACTTCAAGGCGAAACCACGTGGATCGCGCTCAGTGTCGGCCGAACCGCGCTCCCCACCCACCGTGGAGAAACGCAAGAACGTAGGGGTCTGCTTGCCAACGGACTCGAACAATTTGGCGCTGGTGTATTGGGTAATGTCTTTTGTCACCGTGAAGGTACCGAAGGCACCCGAACCTTTGGCGTGCACGCGACGCTCAGGGATGTTTTCACGGTTGAAGTGAGCGAGCTTCTCGATCAGGTGAAAATCGTCGAGCAGCAAGGGGCCACGAGGGCCGGCGGAACGTGAGTTCTGATTGTCCGCAACGGGCGCGCCGCTGGCGGTGGTAAGGACTTTATTCTGGCTCATGCGCATCTTCCTCAGGTCGGGCTTGAAACTGCCGGCTAATCGGCTTGGAGGGAGTATTGACCATCCACATGACACCTACAAATTCATTAAATTGTAGGCTTCAATAGAAAATAACTACCAACATGCCCGACGCTCATAGTGAAGCGTGTCGCCTGAAGATTCTTGTACGCAACGCGCTTTTGTTACGCGCACAAAAAACCGGGCACTAGGCCCGGTTCTTCGTTGCAGCTTGTCGTATTACTCGGCGCTTACAGCTTCGCCGGCAGTAGCACGATCAACCAACTCGACGTACGCCATAGGCGCGTTGTCGCCAGCGCGGAAACCGCACTTGAGGATGCGCAGGTAGCCGCCCTCACGGGTAGCGTAACGCTTGCCCAGGTCGTTGAAGAGCTTACCAACGATAGCTTTCGAACGAGTACGGTCGAAAGCCAGACGGCGGTTAGCCAGGCTGTCTGTCTTGGCCAAAGTGATCAGCGGCTCAGCAACGCGACGCAGTTCTTTAGCTTTCGGCAGTGTAGTTTTGATCAGCTCGTGCTCGAACAGCGACACCGCCATGTTTTGGAACATGGCCTTGCGGTGCGAGCTGGTACGGCTCAGGTGACGACCACTTTTACGATGACGCATGGTTCATTCCTTACCAAACTCACGTTCGGTGATTACGACGATCAGGCAGTCGCCTTGTCGTCCTTCTTAAGACTTGCAGGCGGCCAGTTGTCGAGGCGCATGCCGAGGGACAGACCGCGGGAGGCCAGAACGTCCTTGATTTCAGTCAAGGATTTCTTGCCCAGGTTCGGAGTCTTCAACAGTTCTACTTCGGTGCGCTGGATCAGGTCACCGATGTAGTAAATGTTTTCCGCCTTAAGGCAGTTAGCCGAACGTACAGTCAGTTCCAGATCGTCAACCGGGCGAAGCAGGATCGGATCGATCTCGTCTTCCTGCTCGATTACCACTGGTTCGCTGTCACCTTTGAGGTCGACGAACGCAGCCAACTGCTGTTGCAGAATGGTTGCAGCGCGGCGGATAGCCTCTTCAGGATCCAGGGTACCGTTGGTTTCCAGATCAATAACCAGCTTGTCCAGGTTAGTACGCTGCTCGACACGGGCGTTTTCCACCACGTATGCGATACGGCGAACCGGGCTGAACGAAGAGTCAAGCTGCAAGCGACCAATGCTGCGGCTTTCGTCTTCATCGCTCTGACGCGAGTCGGCCGGTTCATAACCACGACCACGAGCTACAGTGAGCTTCATGTTCAGGGCGCCGTTAGACGCCAGGTTAGCGATTACGTGATCGGGGTTAACGATCTCGACATCATGATCCAGCTGAATATCGGCAGCGGTAACCACCCCCGAACCCTTCTTCGACAAGGTCAGCGTAACTTCGTCACGGCCGTGCAGCTTGATAGCCAGACCTTTAAGGTTCAACAGGATTTCAATTACGTCTTCCTGTACACCTTCGATGGCGCTGTACTCGTGGAGCACACCGTCAATCTCGGCCTCGACTACTGCACAGCCGGGCATTGAGGACAACAGGATGCGGCGCAGCGCGTTGCCCAGGGTGTGGCCAAAACCACGCTCGAGAGGCTCGAGAGTAATTTTAGCGCGGGTTGGACTGACAACCTGCACATCAATGTGGCGGGGTGTCAGGAACTCATTTACCGAAATCTGCATGGATGCACCTATTTTCTAGCCCTTACTTGGAGTAGAGCTCGACAATCAGGCTTTCGTTGATGTCGGCGGACAGATCACTGCGAGCAGGAACGTTCTTGAAAACGCCCGACTTCTTCTCAGTGTCTACTTCTACCCATTCTACGCGGCCACGTTGGGCACACAGATCGAGAGCTTGGACAATGCGAAGTTGGTTTTTTGCTTTCTCGCGAACTGCGACCACGTCACCAGCACGAACCTGGTAGGACGGAACGTTTACGGTCTGACCGTTAACGCTGATCGACTTGTGCGATACCAGCTGACGGGATTCGGCACGAGTCGAACCAAAGCCCATACGGTATACAACGTTGTCCAAACGGCATTCGAGCAGTTGCAGCAGGTTTTCACCGGTTGCACCTTTCTTGCCAGCAGCTTCTTTGTAGTAGCCGCTGAACTGACGCTCGAGAACGCCGTAGATACGACGGACCTTCTGCTTTTCACGCAGTTGGGTGCCGTAGTCGGACTGGCGACCGCGGCGTTGGCCGTGGATACCA
This sequence comes from Pseudomonas sp. NFPP02, assembly GCF_900119355.1. Classification (NCBI taxonomy): domain Bacteria; kingdom Pseudomonadati; phylum Pseudomonadota; class Gammaproteobacteria; order Pseudomonadales; family Pseudomonadaceae; genus Pseudomonas; species Pseudomonas sp. NFPP02. Next base: position 31,430 of record NZ_FPJI01000013.1, on the reverse strand, counting down.
GGTGCTGCTTCAATGTTGCACTTCGATTCGATCGCGCGCACGCCGCTCTTCAGGAAGAGATCGGTGCCTTCGCGACGAGCGAGTTTGCATTTTGGACCAATGTAACGAGCCATTCTTTACAATCTCCTGGATTACACGCGGCGCTTCTTCGGCGGACGGCACCCGTTGTGCGGGATTGGCGTCACGTCGGTGATGCTGGCGATCTTATAGCCACAGCCGTTCAAAGCACGGACAGCAGACTCACGACCTGGACCTGGACCTTTGACGTTAACGTCGAGGTTTTTCAGGCCATATTCCAGCGCAGCTTGACCAGCACGTTCAGCAGCTACTTGAGCAGCAAACGGGGTGGACTTGCGGGAACCGCGGAAACCCGAACCACCGGAGGTAGCCCAAGAAAGCGCGTTACCTTGACGGTCGGTGATGGTCACGATGGTGTTGTTAAAAGATGCATGGATGTGGGCGATGCCATCAACCACTGTCTTTTTAACTTTTTTACGAGGACGAGCAGCAGGTTTTGCCATGATAATTTTCCTGTCGATTCGCTGGGGCGATTACTTGCGGATCGGCTTACGCGGACCTTTACGGGTACGCGCGTTAGTCTTGGTACGCTGACCGCGTACTGGAAGACCACGACGATGACGCAGACCGCGATAGCAACCGAGGTCCATCAAACGCTTGATTTTCATGTTGATTTCGCGACGCAGGTCACCTTCAGTGGTGAACTTCGCCACTTCGCCACGCAGCTGTTCAATCTGCTCGTCGCTCAGATCCTTGATCTTAGCGGCTGGGTTTACCCCAGCAACCGCGCAAATTTTCTGCGCAGTAGTGCGACCAACACCATAGATGTAGGTCAGCGAGATAACAGTGTGCTTGTTATCTGGAATGTTAACGCCTGCAATACGGGCCATTCAGTGGGACTCCAATTGACAGCTACCTACGCCCCGGAAGCCAAGAAATAGGGCGCGAGATAATATCGCTGTAATAACAAATAATCAACCCGGCAGCGCACTAGCTGCCGGGCTTCAAGCGGATCACACTCAGCCTTGGCGCTGTTTGTGACGCGGTTCCGCGCTGCAAATTACTCGAACAACACCTTCGCGGCGAATAATCTTGCAGTTACGGCACAGCTTTTTCACCGATGCACGAACTTTCATCACCAACTCCTCGAACCTTATGGGGTACTCAGCGCAACATGCCGCTGCCGTAGCCCTTCAGGTTGGCTTTCTTCATCAGGGATTCGTACTGGTGCGAAACGAGGTGCGATTGTACTTGGGACATGAAGTCCATCACAACCACGACCACGATCAGCAACGAGGTCCCGCCAAGGTAGAACGGAACGTTTGCTGCAACCACCAGGAACTGGGGCAACAAGCACACGGCCGTCATATATAGAGCACCGAACAGGGTCAAACGGGTCAGAACGCCATCAATGTAGCGTGCCGACTGCTCACCTGGACGGATGCCCGGAATAAAGGCACCGGACTTCTTCAGGTTTTCCGCTACGTCTTTCGGATTGAACATCAACGCCGTATAGAAGAAGCAGAAGAAAATAATCCCTGCACTAAACAGCAGAATATTCAACGGCTGACCAGGAGCGATCGACTGAGAGAGGTCCTGCAGCCAGCCCATATTTTCAGACTGACCAAACCAGGTACCCAACGAAGCCGGAAACAGCAAGATGCTGCTCGCGAAAATTGCCGGAATAACACCGGCCATATTCACTTTCAGCGGCAAGTGGCTGGTCTGCGCAGCAAAGACCTTACGGCCCTGCTGACGCTTGGCGTAGTGAACAGCAATACGACGCTGGCCACGCTCAATGAACACCACAAAACCGATAATCGCTACTGCCAGCAAACCGATGGCAACCAAGGCGAAGATATTGATATCACCCTGACGCGCAGACTCGAAAGACTGCCCGATTGCTCTCGGAAGACCGGCGACGATACCTGCGAAAATCAACATCGAGATACCGTTGCCAACACCACGCTCAGTAATCTGCTCACCCAGCCACATCATGAACATCGCACCAGCCACAAACGTGGATACCGCGACGAAATGGAAGCCAAAGTCACCAGTGAACGCAACGCCCTGCCCTGCCAGGCCAACGGACATGCCGATAGCTTGAACCAGGGCGAGGACGACAGTGCCGTAGCGGGTGTACTGGCTAATCTTGCGACGGCCAGCTTCACCTTCCTTCTTCAACTGCTCCAGCTGCGGGCTGACGGCTGTCATCAGCTGCATGATGATCGATGCCGAGATATACGGCATGATCCCCAGTGCAAAGATGCTCATCCGCTCCAGCGCGCCGCCGGAAAACATGTTGAACAAGCTAAGAATGGTCCCCTCATTCTGTCGAAACAGGTCTGCGAGTCGGTCCGGGTTGATACCTGGAACCGGGATGTGTGCGCCTATTCGGTAGACGATAATCGCCAGGAACAGAAAACGCAGACGAGCCCAAAGTTCAGACATACCGCCTTTGCCGAGCGCTGAGAGAGCACCTTGCTTAGCCATTTATTCCTCGAACTTGCCGCCAGCTGCTTCGATAGCCGAACGCGCACCTTTGGTGGCGCCGATTCCCTTGCCGATAGTGACAGCGCGAGTCACTTCACCGGACAGCATGATTTTCACACGCTGTACGTTGACGTTGATCACGTTGGCATCTTTCAGGGTCTGCACAGTAACGATGTCGCCTTCCACTTTAGCCAGCTCGGACAGACGCACTTCTGCGCGATCCATGGCTTTCAGGGATACGAAACCGAACTTGGGCAGGCGACGATGCAGCGGCTGTTGACCGCCTTCAAAGCCTGGAGCAATGGTGCCACCGGAGCGGGAGGTTTGACCCTTGTGGCCACGGCCACCGGTCTTACCCAAACCACTACCGATACCACGGCCCGGACGATGCTTTTCGCGACGGGAACCCGGCGCTGGACTCAGATCATTGAGTTTCATCGATTAACCCTCTACACGCAGCATGTAGTAAGCCTTGTTGATCATCCCGCGATTCTCGGGAGTATCCTGGACTTCTACAGTGTGACCGATGCGACGCAGACCCAAACCTTTAACGCACAATTTGTGGTTAGGGATGCGGCCGGTCATGCTTTTGATCAGCGTTACTTTAACGGTAGCCATGATCAGAAGATCTCCTTGACAGTCAGACCACGCTTGGCAGCGATGGACTCAGGAGATTGCATAGCCTTCAGACCCTTGAAAGTGGCGTGAACCACGTTTACCGGGTTAGTCGAGCCGTAGCACTTGGCCAGAACGTTCTGAACGCCAGCAACTTCGAGGACAGCACGCATAGCGCCGCCAGCGATGATACCGGTACCTTCAGAAGCAGGCTGCATGTACACCTTCGAAGCGCCGTGAGCGGACTTCATTGCGTACTGCAGAGTGGTGCCGTTCAGATCAACCTGGATCATGTTGCGACGAGCAGCTTCCATCGCCTTCTGGATCGCGGCAGGCACTTCACGTGACTTGCCACGGCCGAAGCCAACACGCCCTTTACCATCACCCACCACGGTCAACGCGGTGAAAGTGAAGATACGGCCGCCTTTAACGGTTTTGGCTACGCGGTTAACTTGAACCAGCTTCTCAATGTAGCCTTCGTCGCGCTTTTGGTCGTTATTTGACATAACTTAGAACTCCAGCCCAGCTTCACGAGCAGCATCAGCCAGCGCTTTCACGCGGCCATGGTACTTGAAGCCAGAGCGGTCGAAAGCCACTTGCGAGACGCCAGCGGCCTTAGCACGCGTAGCGACCAGCTGGCCAACCTTTGTGGCCGCGTCGATGTTGCCAGTGGCACCATCACGCAGTTCTTTATCCAAAGTCGAGGCGCTTGCCAGGACTTTGTTGCCGTCGGCCGAGATGACCTGGGCGTAGATGTGCTGCGACGAGCGGAACACGCAGAGACGCACGACTTCGAGTTCGTGCATTTTCAGGCGTGCTTTGCGAGCGCGACGCAGTCGAGTAACTTTTTTGTCGGTCATTTGCTATGCCCTACTTCTTCTTGGCTTCTTTACGACGGACGACTTCGTCCGCGTAGCGCACACCTTTGCCTTTGTACGGCTCTGGTGGACGGAAGTCGCGGATCTCAGCGGCCACTTGACCTACCAGCTGCTTGTCGATGCCCTTGATCAGGATATCGGTCTGGCTAGGAGTCTCAGCAGTGATGCCCGCTGGCAGTTCGTAATCCACTGGGTGCGAGAAGCCAAGGGCAAGGTTCAAAACCGTGCCTTTTGCTTGCGCTTTGTAACCAACACCGACCAGCTGGAGCTTACGCTCGAAGCCTTGGCTTACGCCTTGGACCATGTTGTTTACCAACGCACGCGTGGTACCGGCCATTGCGCGAGTTTGTTGATCGCCATTGCGAGCAGCGAAACGCAGCTCACCAGCTTCTTCAACGATCTCAACGGACGAATGGATGTTCAGTTCAAGAGTACCCTTGGCACCCTTCACCGAAAGCTGTTGGCCTGCGAATTTGACTTCGACACCGGCTGGCAGCTTAACGGGGTTCTTAGCGACGCGAGACATGCTTATCCCCCCTTAGAACACAGTGCAAAGAACTTCGCCGCCGACACCGGCAGCGCGCGCAGCACGATCCGTCATCACACCTTTGTTGGTGGAGACGATAGACACGCCCAGACCGCCACGAACTTTCGGCAGATCTTCAGCGGACTTGTACTGACGCAGGCCTGGACGGCTAACGCGCTTCACTTCCTCGATGACCGAACGGCCTTCGAAGTACTTCAGCTCGATGGACAGCAGTGGTTTGATTTCGCTGCTGATCTGATAACCCGCAATGTAGCCTTCGTCTTTCAGGACTTTGGCAACAGCTACCTTCAACTTGGAAGATGGCATGCTTACGACGGACTTTTCAGCCATCTGGGCATTACGGATACGAGTTAGCATGTCCGCTAACGGGTCCTGCATACTCATGGGCTAGACGCTCCTAATACAAAAAAATTAGCCTTGCGGCTACATATGTCGCCGAGAATCTCCGAGCACAAAAAACACGGGCTCAGGCGAGCCGCGTATTTTAGACATACTCCAGAAATGAAACAAGCCCCAAAAGGGGCTTGATCCAGATTCAAGGTCACCGGCGGTCAGTATCTTGCGATTCCGACCACCTGGACGTTGAAAGTACTTACCAGCTGGCTTTAACCAGACCTGGTACGTCACCACGCATTGCCGCTTCACGCAGTTTGTTACGGCCGAGGCCGAACTTGCGGTAAACGCCGTGTGGACGACCGGTCAGGCGGCAGCGGTTACGCATGCGCGAAGCGCTTGCGTCACGTGGCTGCTTCTGCAGAGCAACTGTAGCTTCCCAACGCGCTTCTGGACTTGCGTTCAGATCAACGATGATTGCTTTCAGTGCTGCACGCTTCTTGGCGTACTTGGCAACCGTGAGCTGACGCTTCAGCTCGCGGTTTTTCATGCTCATCTTGGCCATGGTCCTACTCCAATCAGTTGCGGAACGGGAATTTGAACGCACGCAGCAGAGCGCGGCCTTCATCATCGTTCTTGGCAGTGGTGGTCAGGGTGATGTCCAGACCGCGGAGAGCATCGATCTTGTCGTAGTCGATTTCCGGGAAGATGATCTGCTCTTTCACGCCCATGCTGTAGTTACCACGACCATCGAAGGACTTGGCATTCAGGCCGCGGAAGTCGCGGACCCGAGGCAGGGAGATCGACAGCAGACGATCCAGGAATTCGTACATACGCTCACGGCGCAGAGTCACTTTGACGCCGATCGGCCAACCTTCACGGACTTTAAAGCCAGCGATGGATTTCCGAGCGTAAGTCACAACGACTTTTTGACCGGTGATCTTTTCCAGGTCAGCAACAGCGTGCTCGATGACTTTTTTGTCGCCGATCGCTTCGCCCAGACCCATGTTCAGGGTGATTTTGGTGACGCGCGGAACTTCCATCACGTTCCCGAGCTTAAGTTCTTCCTTAAGCTTAGGGGCGATTTCCTTCCGGTAAATCTCTTGTAGTCGTGCCATGGTCTAATCTACCTAGCAGTGTTCAAGCATCAACCGCTTTTTGGGTCGACTTGAAGACACGAATTTTCTTACCGTCTTCTACTTTGAAACCAACGCGGTCAGCCTTGTTGGTTTCGCCGTTGAAGATGGCGACGTTAGAAGCATCCAGCGGAGCTTCTTTCTCGACGATACCGCCCTGCACGCCCGACATCGGGTTAGGCTTGGTATGACGCTTGACCAGGTTCAGACCACCGATAACCAGACGGTTATTAGCGAGAACCTTAAGCACCTTACCGCGCTTACCTTTGTCTTTGCCGGCGATCACGATGATCTCGTCGTCACGACGAATCTTTTGCATGTCGGATCTCCTTACAGCACTTCTGGGGCGAGCGAGACGATCTTCATGAACTTCTCAGTACGAAGTTCACGGGTCACTGGCCCAAAGATACGGGTGCCGATCGGCTCTTGCTTGTTGTTCAGAAGAACAGCAGCGTTGCCATCAAAGCGGATAATGGAGCCATCAGCACGACGTACGCCGTGACGAGTGCGGACTACAACAGCAGTCATCACTTGGCCTTTTTTCACCTTACCGCGAGGAATTGCTTCCTTCACGGTAACTTTGATGATGTCACCGATACCAGCGTAACGACGATGGGAGCCACCCAGCACCTTGATGCACATAACACGGCGAGCGCCGCTGTTATCGGCCACATCGAGCATGGATTGAGTCTGAATCATATAATTTCTCCGACCCCTAGTCCTTAGACTTCCACAGCGCGTTCGAGAACATCAACCAGTGCCCAAGACTTGGTCTTGGCCATCGGACGAGTTTCACGAATAGTGACTTTGTCGCCGATGTGGCACTGATTGGTTTCGTCGTGCGCGTGCAGCTTAGTCGAACGCTTAACATATTTACCGTAGATCGGGTGCTTAACGCGACGCTCGATCAAAACGGTGATGGTTTTGTCCATCTTGTCGCTGACAACACGGCCAGTCAGCGTACGGACAGTCTTTTCGGCTTCAGCCATGATCACTTACCTGCCTGCTGGTTGAGCACAGTCTTCACGCGAGCGATGTCACGCTTAACTTGCGAGAGCAGATGAGACTGCCCCAACTGGCCAGTTGCTTTCTGCATACGCAGATTGAACTGGTCGCGCAGCAGGCCGAGCAGTTGCTCGTTCAGCTGCTGTGCGGATTTTTCACGAAGTTCATTCGCTTTCATCACATCACCGTCCGTTTAACAAAGGAGGTGGCGAGCGGCAGCTTTGCAGCAGCCAGGGCGAAAGCCTCACGCGCCAGCTCTTCAGAAACACCCTCGATTTCATACAGGACTTTGCCTGGCTGAATCTGGGCTACCCAGTATTCCACGTTACCCTTACCTTTACCCATCCGAACCTCGAGAGGTTTTTTGGAGATCGGCTTGTCCGGGAATACACGGATCCAGATCTTGCCGCCACGTTTTACGTGACGGGTCAGAGCACGACGCGCTGACTCGATCTGACGAGCGGTGAGACGACCACGAGCTACAGACTTCAGCGCGAACTCGCCGAAGCTGACTTTGCTACCGCGCTGAGCCAGACCACGGTTGTGGCCTGTCATCTGCTTGCGGAACTTCGTACGCTTAGGTTGCAACATTTGGCGTACCCCTTACTTAGCAGCTTTTTTACGAGGCGCTGGTGCTTGTGGTTTCAGTTCTTCTTGGCGACCACCAATTACTTCGCCTTTGAAGATCCAAACCTTTACACCGATCACACCGTAAGTGGTGTGAGCTTCGTAGTTGGCATAGTCGATGTCGGCACGCAGGGTGTGCAGTGGCACACGACCTTCGCGATACCATTCAGTACGTGCGATTTCAGCACCGCCGAGACGACCGCTCACTTGGATTTTGATGCCTTTGGCACCAATGCGCATGGCGTTCTGTACGGCGCGCTTCATAGCGCGACGGAACATTACGCGACGCTCCAGCTGCTGAGCTACGCTCTGCGCAACCAGCATACCGTCGAGCTCCGGCTTGCGGATCTCTTCGATATTGATGTGCACAGGCACACCCATTTGCTTGGTCAGGTCCTGACGCAGTTTCTCAACATCTTCACCTTTCTTCCCGATAACGATACCTGGACGAGCGGTGTGGATGGTGATACGTGCAGTTTGGGCCGGACGATGGATATCGATACGGCTTACGGACGCGCTTTTTAGTTTGTCTTGGAGATACTCACGCACCTTCAGATCAGCGAACAAGTAGTCCGCATAAGTCCGACCGTCTGCGTACCAGACGGAGGTGTGCTCCTTGACGATTCCCAGGCGAATGCCAATGGGATGTACTTTCTGACCCATCTCTTCGACTCCGTTACTTGTCAGCAACCTTGACAGTGATATGGCAAGACCGCTTGACGATGCGATCAGCACGGCCTTTGGCACGTGGCATGATGCGCTTCAGCGAACGCCCTTCGTTGACGAAAACGGTGCTGACCTTCAGGTCATCAACGTCTGCGCCTTCGTTATGCTCGGCGTTGGCTACGGCCGACTCCAGCACTTTCTTCATGATCTCGGCGGCTTTCTTACTGCTGAAAGCCAACAGGTTGAGCGCTTCGCCCACCTTCTTCCCGCGGATCTGGTCGGCGACCAAGCGGGCTTTCTGGGCGGAGATTCGAGCGCCCGACAACTTAGCGGCTACTTCCATTTCCTAACCCCTTAACGCTTGGCTTTCTTGTCTGCCACGTGCCCACGATAAGTGCGGGTACCGGCGAACTCGCCCAGTTTGTGGCCGACCATGTCTTCGTTAACGAGAACTGGGACGTGTTGACGACCGTTGTGTACTGCGATGGTCAGACCGACCATTTGTGGCAGGATCATCGAACGACGCGACCAGGTCTTAACTGGTTTGCGATCGTTCTTTTCCGCCGCCACTTCGATCTTCTTCAGTAGGTGAAGATCAATAAAAGGACCTTTTTTCAGAGAACGTGGCACTGTCGTATCCCTCTATTTACTTGCGACGACGGACGATCATTTTGTCGGTACGCTTATTACCACGAGTCTTCGCGCCCTTAGTCGGGAAGCCCCATGGCGATACCGGATGACGACCACCAGAGGTACGACCTTCACCACCACCGTGTGGGTGGTCAACCGGGTTCATGGCAACACCACGAACGGTTGGGCGAACGCCACGCCAGCGTTTGGCACCAGCTTTACCCAACGAACGCAGGCTGTGCTCGGAGTTCGAGACTTCGCCCAGGGTCGCACGGCATTCAGCCAGTACTTTACGCATCTCACCAGAACGCAGACGCAGGGTCACGTAGACACCTTCACGAGCGATCAACTGAGCCGAAGCACCAGCGGAACGAGCGATCTGTGCGCCTTTACCTGGCTTCAATTCGATGCCGTGTACGGTGCTACCAACTGGAATGTTACGCAGTTGCAGAGCGTTGCCCGGCTTGATCGGTGCCAGAGCACCTGCGATCAGCTGGTCGCCAGCACTCACGCCTTTAGGGGCGATGATGTAGCGACGCTCGCCATCTGCGTACAGCAGCAGAGCGATGTGAGCAGTACGGTTTGGATCGTATTCGATACGCTCGACAGTGGCAGCGATGCCATCTTTGTCGTTGCGACGGAAGTCGACCAGACGATAATGCTGCTTATGGCCACCACCGATGTGACGAGTGGTAATACGACCATTGTTGTTACGACCACCAGACTTCGATTTTTTCTCGAGCAGCGGTGCGTGAGGAGCGCCTTTATGCAGCTCCTGGTTGACCACCTTGACCACAAAACGGCGGCCAGGGGAAGTCGGTTTGCATTTAACGATTGCCATGATGCACCCCTTCCTTACTCAGCACTGCTGCTGAAATCGAGATCTTGGCCTGGCTGAAGGGAGATAACTGCCTTCTTCCAGTCATTACGCTTGCCCAGACCGCGAGCAGTGCGCTTGCTCTTACCCAGAACATTCAGGGTAGTAACACGCTCTACTTTCACGCTGAACAGGCTTTCGACGGCCTTCTTGATTTCCAGCTTGGTTGCGTCAGTTGCAACCTTGAAAACGAACTGGCCTTTCTTGTCAGCCAAAACCGTAGCCTTTTCGGAAACGTGCGGGCCAAGCAGAACTTTAAATACGCGTTCCTGGTTCATCCCAGCAGCTCCTCGAATTTCTTCACGGCCGACACGGTGATCAACACCTTGTCGTATGCGATCAGACTAACTGGATCGGAACCTTGCACGTCACGTACATCAACGTGTGGCAGGTTGCGAGCAGCCAGGTACAGGTTCTGATCAACAGCTTCGGACACGATCAAAACGTCGGTCAGGCTCATGTTGTTCAGTTTGCCCAGCAGATCTTTGGTTTTTGGACTTTCAACAGCGAAGTCCTGAACCACGACCAGACGATCAGTACGCACGAGTTCAGCAAGGATGGAGCGCAGTGCTGCGCGGTACATCTTCTTGTTGAGCTTCTGAGAGTGATCCTGTGGACGAGCTGCGAAAGTGGTACCGCCGCCACGCCAGATTGGGCTACGGATAGTACCGGCACGAGCACGGCCAGTGCCTTTCTGACGCCAAGGGCGCTTACCGCCACCACGTACGTCGGAACGGGTCTTTTGCTGCTTGCTACCTTGACGGCCGCCGGCCATGTAGGCCACGACTGCTTGGTGAACGAGCGTCTCGTTGAATTCGCCGCCAAATGTCAGTTCGGAAACTTCGATCGCTTGAGCGTCATTTACATTTAATTGCATGTCAGCTTCCCCTTAACCGCGAGCCTTGGCCGCTGGACGTACAACCAGGTTGCCGCCAGTAGCGCCAGGAACAGCACCCTTGACCAACAACAGATTGCGTTCAGCGTCGACGCGCACTACTTCGAGGGACTGCACGGTCACGCGCTCAGCGCCCATATGACCGGACATTTTTTTGCCCTTGAATACACGACCAGGAGTCTGGCACTGGCCAATAGAGCCCGGGACGCGGTGGGAAACGGAGTTACCGTGAGTGTTGTCTTGACCACGGAAATTCCAACGCTTGATCGTACCCTGGAAGCCTTTACCCTTGGACTGACCGGTTACATCAACCAGTTGACCAGCGGCGAAGATTTCAGCGTTGATCAGATCGCCAGCCTGGTAGTCGCCGTCTTCAAGACGGAACTCCATGACAGTACGACCAGCTGCAACGTTTGCTTTAGCGAAGTGACCTGCTTGAGCAGCAGTCACGCGCGAAGCACGACGCTCGCCGACAGTGACTTGCACTGCACGATAGCCATCGGTTTCTTCAGTTTTGAACTGGGTGACGCGATTCGGTTCGATCTCAATGACCGTGACCGGAATGGAGACACCTTCTTCGGTGAAAATACGGGTCATACCGCATTTACGACCGACTACACCAATAGTCATGTTGTAAACCTCATGAGTGTACGGGGCTTTCACCCGCTATGGCCGCCCATTTCAGAGCGTTACACGACTAAGACCCAAGTCTTAGCCGAGGCTGATCTGTACTTCCACACCGGCCGCCAGATCGAGCTTCATAAGTGCATCAACGGTTTTATCCGTTGGCTGGACGATGTCCAGTACGCGCTTATGAGTACGGATCTCGTACTGGTCACGCGCGTCTTTGTTGACGTGCGGGGAGACCAGAACGGTGAACCGCTCTTTACGGGTAGGCAGTGGAATTGGACCACGCACTTGAGCACCAGTACGTTTCGCGGTTTCCACGATTTCCTGGGTGGATTGGTCGATCAGGCGATGGTCAAAAGCCTTCAACCTGATACGGATTTGCTGATTTTGCATTGGATTTCAGACTCCGGCTGCTATTCCCACCGGGCGCAATACGCCCGTTAAAAGGAGGCGCAATTCTATAGACGCCCTAGATAGGTGTCAACCCAATAAAAAAGGCCCCCGCTAAGCGGGGGCCTTTTCAAAACATCAGAGCTCACTCAAAAGAGAGATTACTCGATGATTTTAGCTACAACGCCAGCACCAACGGTACGGCCGCCTTCACGGATAGCGAAGCGCAGACCGTCTTCCATTGCGATGGTTTTGATCAGGGTAACAGTCATTTGAATGTTATCGCCTGGCATTACCATTTCAACGCCTTCTGGCAATTCGCAGTTACCGGTCACGTCAGTAGTACGGAAGTAGAACTGTGGACGGTAGCCTTTGAAGAACGGAGTATGACGGCCGCCTTCTTCTTTGCTCAGAACGTAAACTTCTGCGGTGAACTTGGTGTGCGGCTTGACCGAACCCGGCTTAACCAGAACCTGGCCACGCTCAACGTCGTCACGCTTGGTACCACGCAGCAGAACGCCGCAGTTCTCGCCAGCACGACCTTCGTCGAGCAGTTTGCGGAACATTTCAACACCGGTGCAGGTGGTGACAGTAGTGTCACGCAGACCAACGATTTCCAGTGGATCCTGAACGCGAACGATACCGCGCTCGATACGACCAGTCACAACAGTACCGCGACCGGAGATCGAGAATACGTCTTCGATTGGCATCAGGAACGGCTTGTCGGTCAGACGAACTGGTTCTGGGATGTAGCTGTCCAGAGTTTCAACCAGTTTACGAACGGCAGTGGTGCCCATTTCGTTTTCGTCGTTGCCTTCCAGAGCCATACGAGCAGAACCGATGATGATCGGAGTGTCGTCGCCCGGGAAGTCGTAAGTGCTCAGCAGATCGCGCACTTCCATCTCAACCAGTTCCAGCAGCTCAGCGTCGTCTACCAGGTCAGCCTTGTTCAGGAAAACCACGATGTACGGAACGCCAACCTGGCGGGACAGCAGGATGTGCTCACGGGTTTGTGGCATCGGACCATCAGCGGCCGAGCAAACCAGGATAGCGCCGTCCATCTGGGCAGCACCAGTGATCATGTTCTTCACGTAGTCAGCGTGACCTGGGCAGTCAACGTGAGCGTAGTGACGAATAGTCGAGTTGTACTCAACGTGCGCGGTGTTGATGGTGATACCACGAGCTTTTTCTTCTGGTGCGCTGTCGATCTTGTCGAAGTCAACACGAGCCGAACCGAAAACTTCGGAGCAGACGCGAGTCAGAGCAGCGGTCAGAGTGGTTTTACCGTGGTCAACGTGGCCGATGGTGCCAACGTTTACGTGCGGTAGGGAACGATCAAATTTTTCTTTAGCCACGACAATTAACTCCTTGCCTAAAGGACTGAATCAGCCTTGTTTTTTGGATACAGTTTCAGCGATGTGCGCCGGAGCTGTGTTGTATTTTTTGAATTCCATAGAGTAGCTTGCGCGACCCTGGGACATGGAGCGAACGTCGGTCGCATAACCGAACATCTCACCCAACGGAACCTCGGCGCGAATCACTTTGCCGGAAACCGTGTCTTCCATACCCAAGATCATGCCGCGACGACGGTTAAGGTCGCCCATGACATCACCCATATAGTCTTCAGGTGTAACAACTTCTACCGCCATGATTGGCTCAAGCAACTCACCACCGCCCTTCTGGGCCAGTTGCTTGGTTGCCATGGAAGCAGCCACCTTAAACGCCATCTCGTTGGAGTCGACGTCGTGGTAAGAACCGTCAAAAACGGTTGCTTTCAGGCCGATCAGCGGATAGCCGGCAACAACACCGTTCTTCATCTGCTCTTCGATACCCTTCTGGATAGCAGGGATGTATTCCTTAGGAACAACACCACCTACTACTTCGTTCACGAATTGCAGACCTTCCTGACCTTCGTCAGCAGGAGCAAAACGGATCCAGCAGTGACCGAACTGACCACGACCGCCGGATTGACGAACGAACTTGCCTTCGATTTCACAGTTCTTCGTGATGCGCTCACGATAGGAAACCTGAGGCTTACCGATGTTGGCTTCGACGTTGAACTCACGGCGCATCCGGTCAACCAGGATGTCCAAGTGCAGCTCGCCCATGCCGGAGATGATCGTTTGACCAGTCTCTTCATCAGTCTTGACGCGGAAAGATGGATCTTCCTGAGCAAGCTTGCCCAGAGCGATACCCATTTTTTCCTGGTCATCCTTGGTCTTAGGCTCTACGGCAACCGAAATAACCGGCTCCGGGAAGTCCATGCGAACCAGGATGATTGGCTTGGCAGCGTCGCACAAAGTCTCACCAGTGGTGACGTCCTTCATGCCGATCAGGGCCGCGATGTCACCAGCGCGTACTTCCTTGATCTCTTCACGGGCGTTTGCGTGCATTTGCACCATACGACCCACGCGCTCTTTCTTGCCTTTAACCGAGTTGATCACGCCGTCGCCGGAGGCCAACACGCCCGAGTAAACGCGGACGAAGGTCAAAGTACCCACGAATGGGTCGGTAGCGATCTTGAACGCCAGAGCCGAGAACGGCTCGTTGTCATCGGCGTGACGCTCCATTTCTTCTTCCTCGTTATCAGGGTTGGAACCCTTGATAGCAGGAATGTCAGTTGGAGCAGGCAGGTAGTCGATAACGGCGTCGAGAACCAGGGGAACACCCTTGTTCTTGAACGAGGAACCGCAAACAGCCAAGACGATCTCACCAGCGATAGTACGCTGACGCAGAGCGGCCTTGATTTCCACGTTGGTGAGCTCTTCACCTTCGAGGTATTTGTTCATCAGCTCTTCGCTGGCTTCGGCAGCAGCCTCAACCATGTTGTTGCGCCACTCGTCAGCCAGTTCCTGAAGTTCTTCAGGGATAGGCTTACGAACAGGAACCATACCCTTGTCGGAATCATTCCAGTAAACAGCTTCCATGTTGATCAGATCGATCTGACCCTGGAAGTTGTCTTCGGAACCGATAGCCAACTGGATAGGCACCGGAGTGTGACCCAGACGCTGCTTGATCTGACCGATCACGCGCAGGAAGTTGGCACCAGCACGGTCCATCTTGTTTACATAAACAAGACGTGGAACACCGTACTTGTTGGCTTGACGCCATACGGTTTCCGACTGAGGCTCAACACCCGAGGTGCCGCAGAACACAACGACAGCGCCGTCGAGTACGCGCAGGGAACGCTCAACTTCAATGGTGAAGTCTACGTGGCCCGGGGTATCGATTACGTTGAAGCGATGCTCGTCTTTGTACTGCTTCTCGGAACCTTTCCAGAAGGCGGTAATAGCAGCAGAAGTAATGGTAATACCACGCTCCTGCTCCTGAACCATCCAGTCTGTGGTCGCGGCGCCGTCATGCACCTCGCCCATTTTGTGACTTTTGCCGGTGTAAAACAGTACGCGCTCGGTGGTGGTGGTTTTACCAGCATCCACGTGAGCGACGATACCGATGTTACGGTAGCGGCTAATCGGAGTAGTACGAGCCATAAAGCCCTCGCAAAATTAGTGAAGCTAAAATTAGAAGCGGTAGTGCGAGAAAGCTTTGTTGGCTTCAGCCATACGGTGCACGTCTTCACGCTTCTTAACAGCAGCACCTTTACCTTCAGCAGCGTCCAACAGTTCGCCGGCCAAACGCAGAGCCATAGACTTCTCGCCGCGCTTACGGGCGAAGTCTACCAACCAGCGCATTGCCAGAGCGTTACGACGGGACGGGCGAACTTCAACCGGAACCTGGTAAGTAGCACCGCCTACACGGCGCGACTTCACTTCGACCAGCGGAGCGATGGCGTCGAGAGCTTTCTCGAAGATTTCCAGGGGGTCGCTGTTCTTGCGTTCTTTAACCTTTTCCAGCGCGCCATAAACGATACGCTCGGCAACGGCTTTCTTGCCGCTTTCCATCACGTGGTTCATGAACTTGGCCAGGATTTGGCTTCCGTATTTTGGATCGTCAAGCACTTCGCGCTTGGCTGCTACGCGTCTTCTTGGCATGGATAAGCCCTCAAACGGTCTTCAGGTTCGCTCGGAATCGGTGCCCTTTCGGGACGCCTCCGACCTTACTCTTATCGACTCAGAAAATAAGATGATTCAGGTTTACAAAAAGCCGCTACTACTTAGGCTTCTTGGTACCGTACTTCGAACGACCCTGGTTACGACCTTTAACGCCGGAAGTATCCAAGGAACCGCGTACGGTGTGATAACGAACACCTGGCAAGTCTTTTACACGACCGCCGCGGATCAGTACCACGCTGTGCTCTTGCAGGTTGTGGCCTTCACCGCCGATGTACGAGGAAACCTCGAAACCGTTGGTCAGACGCACACGGCATACTTTACGCAGTGCCGAGTTAGGTTTTTTCGGCGTGGTGGTATACACACGGGTGCATACGCCACGACGTTGCGGGCAGTTCTGCAGCGCAGGTACGTCGGATTTCTCGACGATACGCTTACGCGGCTGACGTACCAGCTGGTTGATAGTTGCCATCTACTAGCTCCACTGTTGTCTTGCGACGCTATTGTCTTGCAAGAAAAGCAAAATGGCAGGAACGAATTCCCGCCAAATTTAGGGGTACAAGAGTCTAAAGAGGATCTTGTCCCCAGTCAAGGCAAGGCCCCGACCTCCCCTCGCGTCGAACCGGGGCAAAAATGCCTCGATCCGACGAACGGGAGTGCCAGGGCCCAGACTCATCTATCGCAGAACTCAGTTACCGCTTGAGTTCAGCGCTTCGGTCAGTGCAGCTTCCACTTCACTGGCGCTTACGCGCAGCGGCTTGTCAGCATCACGGCGACGCTTACGCTCGCTGTGGTAAGCCAAACCGGTACCTGCCGGGATCAGACGACCCACGACTACGTTTTCTTTCAGGCCGCGCAGGTAATCGCGCTTGCCGGTTACCGCTGCTTCGGTCAGTACGCGAGTGGTCTCTTGGAAGGAGGCCGCCGAGATGAACGACTCAGTGGACAACGACGCCTTGGTGATACCCAGCAGCACGCGAGTGAACTTGGAGACAAACTTCTCTTCGTTCGCCAGGCGCTCGTTTTCTACCAGTACGTGAGTCAGTTCCATCTGGTCGCCCTTGATGAAACTGGAATCGCCGGATTCAGCGATTTCAACTTTACGCAGCATCTGACGCAGGATGGTCTCGATGTGCTTGTCGTTGATCTTCACGCCTTGCAGACGGTAAACGTCCTGGATCTCGTTAACGATGTACTTGGCCAGCGCACTCACACCCAGCAGACGCAGGATGTCGTGTGGATCGCTCGGACCGTCGGAGATAACTTCGCCGCGGTTTACCTGTTCGCCTTCGAACACGTTCAGGTGACGCCACTTCGGAATCAGCTCTTCATACGGATCGCTACCGTCGTTCGGGGTAATAACCAGACGGCGCTTGCCTTTGGTTTCTTTACCGAACGCGATGGTGCCGCTGACTTCAGCCAGAATCGACGCTTCTTTCGGACGACGAGCTTCGAACAAGTCGGCAACACGCGGCAGACCACCGGTGATGTCACGGGTCTTCGAAGTTTCTTGCGGGATACGCGCGATAACATCACCGATCGCGATCTTCGCACCATCCGCTACACCGACCAGGGCGTTGGCTGGCAGGAAGTACTGAGCGATTACGTCAGTGCCTGGCAGCAACAGATCCTTGCCGTTGTCATCGACCATCTTCACGGCAGGACGGATGTCCTTACCAGCAGCTGGACGATCTTTGGCGTCGAGTACTTCAATGTTGGTCATACCGGTCAATTCGTCAGTCTGACGCTTGATCGTGATGCCTTCTTCCATGCCCACGTAGGTCACGGTACCTTTCATTTCGGTAACGATTGGGTGAGTGTGCGGATCCCACTTGGCCACGATTGCGCCAGCGTCGACCTTGTCACCTTCTTTAACCGAAATCACAGCACCGTACGGCAGCTTGTAACGCTCACGCTCACGACCGTAGTCATCAGCGATGGCCAGCTCACCGGAACGGGACACAGCAACCAGGTGACCATCCACTCGCTCAACGTGCTTGAGGTTATGCAGGCGGACGGTACCGCCATTCTTCACCTGAACGCTGTCGGCTGCGGAGGTCCGGCTTGCCGCACCACCGATGTGGAACGTACGCATGGTGAGCTGGGTACCCGGCTCACCGATGGACTGGGCAGCGATAACGCCGACCGCTTCACCGATGTTCACCTGGTGACCACGAGCCAAGTCACGGCCATAGCACTTGGCGCAGATGCCGTAGCGGGTTTCGCAACTGATCGGCGAGCGAACGATCACTTCGTCGATGCTGTTGAGTTCGATGAACTCGACCCACTTCTCGTCAACCAGGGTGCCGGCAGGAACGATAACTTCCTCGGTACCTGGCTTGAATACGTCACGGGCAATAACACGACCCAATACGCGCTCACCCAGCGGCTCTACAACGTCACCGCCTTCAATGTGCGGCGTCATCAGCAGGCCGTGCTCGGTGCCGCAATCGATCTCGGTTACAACCAGATCTTGTGCAACGTCTACCAGACGACGAGTCAGGTAACCGGAGTTAGCGGTTTTCAACGCGGTATCCGCAAGACCCTTACGAGCACCGTGAGTGGAGATGAAGTACTGAAGTACGCTCAAACCTTCACGGAAGTTCGCAGTGATCGGCGTTTCGATGATGGAACCGTCCGGCTTGGCCATCAGGCCACGCATACCGGCGAGCTGACGGATCTGCGCAGCAGAACCCCGTGCGCCCGAGTCGGCCATCATGTACATCGAGTTGAAGGACTCTTGGTCAACTTCGTCGCCGTGACGGTCGATGACTTTCTCTTTCGAGAGGTTGGCCATCATCGCCTTGGACACTTCGTCGTTGGCCTTGGACCAAAGGTCGATCACTTTGTTGTACTTCTCGCCCTGGGTTACCAGGCCGGAGGCGTACTGGCTCTCGATCTCTTTCACTTCGTCAGTGGCAGCACTGATGATGCGAGCTTTTTCATCCGGGATAACGAAGTCGTTAACACCGATGGAAACGCCGGAGATAGTCGAGTAAGCGAAACCTGTGTACATCAACTGGTCAGCGAAGATAACGGTCTCTTTCAAACCAACCACGCGGTAGCACTGGTTGATCAGCTTGGAGATCGCCTTTTTCTTCATCGGCAGGTTGACGACGTCGTACGACAGGCCTTTTGGCACAACCTGATACAACAGCGCA
The DNA here is from genome assembly GCF_900119355.1 of Pseudomonas sp. NFPP02. Classification (NCBI taxonomy): domain Bacteria; kingdom Pseudomonadati; phylum Pseudomonadota; class Gammaproteobacteria; order Pseudomonadales; family Pseudomonadaceae; genus Pseudomonas; species Pseudomonas sp. NFPP02. The sequence continues at coordinate 12,519 of NZ_FPJI01000013.1, read as the reverse complement.
CGGCCGACAGTAGTGTCGACGATACGGGTGTTGCTCACGCTGCCGCCGTCACGGTCGTTGACGGTTTCGTGGATCCGCACCTTGACCTTGGCGTGCAGTGCGGCTTCGCCAGCACGGAACACACGGTCAACTTCTTGCAGGTCAGCGAACACACGACCTTCGCCTTTGGCGTTGATCGCTTCACGAGTCATGTAGTACAGACCCAATACAACGTCCTGCGACGGAACGATGATTGGCTCACCGTTGGCTGGCGACAGGATGTTGTTGGTCGACATCATCAACGCACGCGCTTCCAACTGGGCTTCCAGTGTCAGCGGTACGTGCACGGCCATTTGGTCGCCGTCGAAGTCGGCGTTGTACGCAGCACAGACCAGAGGGTGCAGCTGGATAGCCTTACCTTCGATCAGTACAGGTTCAAACGCCTGGATACCCAGACGGTGAAGGGTCGGTGCACGGTTGAGGAGAACCGGGTGTTCGCGGATCACTTCAGCGAGAACGTCCCAAACCTCTGGCAGTTCGCGCTCGACCATTTTCTTGGCCGCTTTGATGGTGGTCGCAAGACCGCGCATTTCAAGCTTGCCGAAGATGAACGGCTTGAACAGCTCGAGTGCCATCTTCTTAGGCAGACCGCACTGGTGCAGACGCAGGGTCGGGCCTACGGTAATTACCGAACGACCGGAGTAGTCAACACGCTTACCGAGCAAGTTCTGACGGAAACGGCCTTGCTTACCCTTGATCATGTCAGCCAAGGATTTCAGAGGACGCTTGTTCGAACCGGTGATAGCGCGGCCACGACGACCGTTGTCGAGCAGGGCATCGACCGCTTCTTGCAACATACGCTTTTCGTTGCGCACGATGATGTCCGGAGCGGACAGATCAAGCAGGCGCTTCAAGCGGTTGTTACGGTTGATCACGCGGCGGTACAGGTCGTTGAGGTCGGACGTCGCGAAACGACCACCGTCCAACGGTACCAGCGGACGCAGGTCTGGCGGCAGAACCGGCAGAACGGTCAGCACCATCCACTCTGGCAAGTTGCCGGAACCCTGGAAGGCTTCCATCAACTTCAGACGCTTGGACAGCTTCTTGATCTTGGTTTCGGAGTTGGTTTGCGGAATCTCTTCACGCAGACGACCAATCTCGTGCTCCAGGTCGATAGCGTGCAGCAGCTCACGGACAGCTTCGGCACCCATGCGGGCATCGAAATCGTCGCCGAACTCTTCAAGCGCTTCGAAGTACTGCTCGTCGTTCAGCAGCTGACCTTTTTCAAGGGTGGTCATGCCTGGATCGATAACGACATAGCTCTCGAAGTAGAGAACACGTTCGATATCACGCAGGGTCATGTCCATCAGCAAGCCGATACGGGACGGCAGCGATTTCAGGAACCAGATGTGGGCAACCGGCGAAGCCAGTTCGATGTGCGCCATGCGCTCACGACGAACCTTGGCCAGCGCAACTTCAACGCCGCACTTCTCGCAGATCACACCACGGTGCTTCAAGCGCTTGTACTTACCGCACAGGCACTCGTAATCCTTTACCGGGCCAAAGATCTTGGCGCAGAACAGGCCGTCACGCTCAGGTTTGAACGTACGGTAGTTGATGGTTTCCGGCTTTTTAACTTCACCGAACGACCACGAACGGATCATCTCAGGCGATGCCAACCCAATACGGATGGCGTCGAACTCTTCGACTTGACCCTGGTTTTTCAGCAAATTCAGTAGGTCTTTCAAGGCCTTTCCTCCTGGCGGAGCAGAGAGCGGGCTAAACAGCCCCGCTCTCGATTCGCGTCACGTGTTATTCGGTTTCCAGATCGATATCGATGCCGAGGGAACGAATTTCTTTGATCAACACGTTGAAGGACTCGGGCATGCCCGGCTCCATACGGTGATCGCCGTCCACGATGTTTTTGTACATCTTGGTACGACCGTTCACATCGTCCGACTTCACTGTGAGCATTTCTTGCAGAGTGTATGCAGCACCGTATGCTTCCAGTGCCCAGACCTCCATCTCCCCGAAACGCTGACCACCGAACTGAGCCTTACCACCCAGCGGCTGCTGGGTAACCAGGCTGTACGAACCGGTAGAACGAGCGTGCATCTTGTCGTCTACCAAGTGGTTCAGCTTCAGCATGTACATGTAGCCAACAGTAACCGGGCGCTCGAACTTGTTGCCGGTACGGCCGTCGAACAGCTGCATCTGGCCGCTTTCTGGCAGGTCTGCCAGTTTGAGCATGGCCTTGATTTCGCTTTCCTTGGCACCGTCGAACACCGGGGTAGCCATTGGAACGCCGCCGCGCAGGTTCTTCGCCAGATCCAGGATTTCCTGGTCGGAGAAGGTGTCCAGCTCTTCGTTGCGACCGCCGATCTCGTTGTAGATCTCGTGCAGGAACTTACGCAGGTCTGCGACTTTGCGCTGCTCTTCGATCATGCGGTTGATCTTCTCGCCCAGACCTTTGGCCGCGAGGCCCAGGTGGGTTTCAAGGATCTGACCAACGTTCATACGCGAAGGTACGCCCAACGGGTTGAGGACGACGTCAACCGGGGTGCCATTGGCATCGTGCGGCATGTCTTCAACCGGCATGATCACAGAGACCACACCCTTGTTACCGTGACGACCGGCCATCTTGTCACCCGGTTGGATGCGGCGACGGATTGCCAGGTAAACCTTGACGATTTTCAGCACGCCTGGAGCCAGGTCATCGCCCTGCTGCAGTTTGCGCTTCTTGTCTTCGAACTTATCGTCCAGCAGACGGCGGCGATCAACGATATAGGCCTGGGCCTTCTCGAGCTGCTCGTTCAGAGCATCTTCAGCCATGCGCAGTTTGAACCACTGCCCGTGCTCAAGACCGTCGAGGATTTCGTCGGTGATGTCCTGACCTTTCTTCAGGCCTGCGCCGCCTTCAGCCTTGTGGCCTACCAGAGCGGAACGCAGACGTTCGAAGGTCGCGCCTTCAACGATACGGAACTCTTCGTTCAGGTCCTTGCGGATCTCGTCGAGCTGAGTCTTCTCGATGGACAGTGCACGAGCATCACGCTCAACGCCGTCACGGGTGAAGACCTGTACGTCGATGACCGTACCCTTGGTACCGGTAGGTACACGCAGGGAGGTGTCTTTAACGTCGCTGGCTTTTTCACCGAAGATGGCACGCAGCAGCTTCTCTTCCGGCGTCAGTTGGGTCTCGCCTTTCGGAGTGACCTTACCGACCAGGATGTCGCCAGCGCCAACTTCAGCACCTACATAAACGATACCGGCTTCGTCCAGCTTGTTCAGTGCAGCTTCACCCACGTTCGGGATGTCTGCAGTGATTTCCTCAGGCCCAAGCTTGGTATCACGCGCCACACAGGTCAGTTCCTGGATGTGGATCGTGGTGAAGCGGTCTTCTTGAACCACACGCTCGGACAGGCAGATGGAGTCTTCGAAGTTGAAGCCGTTCCATGCCATGAACGCGATGCGCATGTTCTGACCCAGAGCCAGTTCACCCATGTCGGTGGACGGGCCGTCGGCCATGATGTCGCTACGCTGAACGCGATCACCCTTGCTCACCAGCGGACGCTGGTTGATGCAGGTGTTCTGGTTCGAGCGGGTGTATTTGGTCAGGTTGTAGATGTCGACACCGGCTTCGCCAGTTTCTACTTCGTCATCGGCAACACGAACCACGATACGGCTGGCATCAACGGAGTCGATCACGCCGCCACGACGAGCCACGACGCAAACGCCGGAGTCACGTGCTACGTTGCGCTCCATGCCGGTACCTACCAGCGGCTTGTCAGCACGCAGGGTCGGTACAGCTTGACGCTGCATGTTGGAACCCATCAACGCACGGTTGGCGTCATCGTGTTCCAGGAACGGGATCAGCGACGCTGCAACCGAAACTACCTGCTTCGGAGAAACGTCCATCAAGGTGACGTCTTCCGGCGCCTTGACGGTGAACTCGTTCAAGTGACGAACAGCTACCAGCTCGTCGACCAGGACTTTCTTGTCGTTCATCGTGGCCGAAGCCTGAGCGATCACGTGATCAGCTTCTTCGATGGCGGACAGGAATACGATCTCGTCGGTGACCAGGGCGTCTTTCACCACACGGTATGGGCTTTCGAGGAAGCCGTACTGGTTGGTGCGCGCATAGGCAGCCAGGGAGTTGATCAGACCGATGTTCGGACCTTCCGGCGTTTCGATCGGGCATACACGACCGTAATGCGTCGGGTGTACGTCACGGACTTCAAAGCCAGCACGCTCACGGGTCAGACCGCCCGGGCCCAGTGCAGAAACACGGCGCTTGTGGGTGATCTCGGAGAGCGGGTTGTTCTGGTCCATGAACTGCGAAAGCTGGCTGGAACCGAAGAACTCTTTCACCGCCGCAGCCACTGGCTTGGCGTTGATCAGGTCTTGCGGCATCAGGCCTTCGCTTTCAGCCATCGACAGACGCTCTTTGACCGCACGCTCAACACGCACCAGGCCAACGCGGAACTGGTTCTCGGCCATTTCGCCTACGCAGCGAACACGACGGTTACCCAGGTGGTCGATGTCATCGACGATGCCTTTGCCGTTACGGATGTCGACCAAAGTCTTCAATACCGCGACGATGTCTTCCTTGCACAGCACGCCCGAACCTTCGATCTCGGTACGACCGATACGACGGTTGAACTTCATCCGGCCGACCGCAGACAGGTCATAACGCTCAGGGCTGAAGAACAGGTTGTTGAACAGGGTTTCGGCAGCGTCTTTGGTTGGCGGCTCACCAGGACGCATCATGCGATAGATTTCGACCAGCGCTTCCAATTGGTTGCTGGTGGAGTCGATCTTCAGTGTGTCGGAGATGAACGGACCGCAGTCGATATCGTTGGTGTACAGGGTCTCGATGCGAACAACCTGGGCCTTGGCGATTTTGGCCAGGATCTCGGTGTTCAGCTCGGTGTTGCACTCAGCCAGGATTTCGCCTGTAGCCGGGTGAACGATGACCTTGGCGGTAGTGCGACCCAGAACGTAGTCCAGAGGCACTTCCAGCTCTTTGATACCGGCTTTTTCGATCTGGTTGATGTGGCGCGCAGTGATACGACGGCCAGCCTCAACGATGACCTTGCCTTTTTCATCCTGGATGTCCAGGACGGCAATTTCACCACGCAGACGCGAAGCGATCAGCTCCAGCTTGAGGGTTTCATCCTTCAGGCTGAATACGTTGGTGGTATAAAAAGCGTCCAGCACTTGCTCAGTGGTATAGCCGAGTGCGCGCAGCAGTACCGAGGCCGGCAGCTTGCGACGACGGTCGATACGTACGAACACGCAGTCTTTCGGGTCGAACTCGAAGTCCAACCACGAACCGCGGTACGGAATGATCCGCGCGGAGTACAGGAGTTTGCCGGAGCTGTGCGTCTTGCCGCGGTCGTGGTCGAAGAACACGCCCGGGGAACGGTGCAGCTGGGAAACGATTACACGCTCGGTACCGTTGATTACGAAGGTACCGTTCTCGGTCATCAATGGGATTTCGCCCATGTAGACTTCTTGCTCTTTGATGTCCTTGATCGCTTTGTTCGACGATTCTTTGTCGAAAATGATCAAACGGACTTTTACCCGCAAAGGTACGGCGTACGTAACGCCACGTAACACGCATTCTTTGACATCAAATGCCGGTTCGCCCAGGCGATAACCGACGTACTCCAGCGCAGCATTGCCGGAGTAGCTGATGATCGGGAAAACGGATTTGAAGGCCGCATGCAGGCCCACGTCGCGGAACTGATCTTTGGTCGCTCCCGCCTGCAAGAATTCACGATACGAATCCAGCTGGATAGCCAGAAGGTACGGGACATCCATGACGTCCGGCAACTTGCTAAAGTCCTTGCGGATACGTTTTTTCTCAGTATATGAGTAAGCCATCAGCGTTCCCCAGCTTGGTCACCTGCTTGTTTGGCCCCTCCGACGGGAGCAGCCAGAAAATCTTGCAAACCCCATGGTTTGCACCACCGCTTCGGGTGGCTACAGCGCGTTAATGGCGGCGACCGAGTCGACAGCCAAGAACGGAAAAAGGCCGGTGGCAAGAGCCACCAGCCATCAGCCTTCAGCTTAACGCTTGGGCTGGAGACGCAAGGTCGATGCTTACTTCAGCTCGACTTTAGCGCCTGCTTCTTCCAGAGTAGCTTTGGCTTTGTCAGCTGCGTCTTTAGTAACAGCTTCCAGAACCATGGCAGGAGCGCCGTCAACTACAGCCTTGGCTTCTTTCAAGCCCAGACCGGTCAGTTCACGTACTGCCTTGATCACGTTTACTTTCTTCTCGCCAGCTTCGGTCAGCATGACGTTGAATTCGGTTTGCTCTTCAACAACGGCAGCAGCAGCAGCTGGACCGGCGGAAGCAGCGGCAGCGGAAACGCCGAATTTTTCTTCGAAAGCTTTGATCAGCTCAACAACCTGCAGAACCGACATTTCAGCTACGGCGTTGAGGATATCGTCTTGGGAGATAGACATTGCTGTATTTCCTGAATTGGGGGACGGCCTACGCGGCCATCGAAATAAACAAAAATACGCGAGAGAGGTTGCTCAGCCTTAGGCTGCGGCAGCTTCTTTTTGCTCGCGAACTGCAGCCAGAGTACGAGCCAGCTTGCTGGTAGCGCCTTGAATCACGCTCATCAGCTGCGAAATGGCTTCGTCGCGGGTCGGCAGTGTTGCCAGTACGTCGATTTGGTTAGCTGCGAGGAACTTGCCCTCGAACGCAGCTGCCTTGATCTCGAACTTATCCTGACTCTTGGCGAATTCTTTGAACAAACGGGCAGCAGCGCCTGGATGATCTTTAGAGAACGCGATCAGAGTCGGGCCGGTGAACACGTCGTTGAGAACACTGTATTCAGTGTCAGCAACGGCGCGCTTGAGCAGGGTGTTACGTACAACACGTACGTATACGCCAGCTTCACGAGCCTCTTTACGGAGTCCGGTCATAGCGCCTACTGTCACACCACGGGCATCAGCCACGACAGCGGACAGAGCAGCTTTGGCAGCCTCGTTGACTTCAGCGACGATGGCCTTCTTGTCTTCGAGATTAATTGCCACGGGTTTAACTCCTGCTTGTTACCGTTTCATCTGGCCTAGGCCTGATGTCGTTTTGGTGTCTGATTCGGTAAGGAACCGGGAGCACCATCTGCGTAGGCTTGTTGGTTTAAGACTTGCGTCGCCTACGGTCTTGGATAGCCCCCGCCAGGCAGGGACCCCAATCTTTCAATTGGCGCAATTACTTGCGCCAATTTATGTCTTATACGTCCAGCGAGCCTTGGTCGATGACCAGGCCTGGGCCCATAGTGGTGCTCAGGGTAACGCGCTTGACGTAGATACCTTTCGAAGAAGCAGGCTTGATACGCTTCAGATCAGCGATCAGGGCTTCAACGTTTTCCTTCAGCTTGACGGCATCGAAGCCGACTTTGCCAATGGAGGTGTGAATGATGCCGTTTTTGTCGGTGCGATAACGAACCTGACCAGCCTTGGCGTTTTTAACCGCGGTAGCTACGTCTGGAGTTACGGTGCCGACTTTAGGGTTAGGCATCAGGCCACGTGGACCGAGGATCTGACCCAACTGACCTACAACGCGCATTGCATCCGGGGAAGCAATTACGACGTCATAGTTCAGGTCGCCGCCTTTCATTTCGGCAGCCAGGTCATCCATGCCAACGCGATCAGCACCAGCGGCCAGAGCAGCTTCAGCAGCTGGGCCTTGGGTGAAGACGGCAACACGTACAGTCTTGCCAGTACCGTGTGGCAGCACAGTAGCGCTACGAACGACCTGGTCGGATTTACGTGGGTCAACGCCCAGGTTCACAGCAACGTCAACAGACTCGCTGAACTTGACAGTCGACAGCTCGGTCAGCAGGGCAGCAGCGTCTACGAAGTTGTAGGACTTGCCCGCTTCGATTTTGCCGGCGATAGCCTTTTGGCGCTTGGTCAGCTTAGCCATTACACACCCTCCACGTTAAGGCCCATGCTACGAGCAGAACCGGCGATGGTACGCACGGCTGCATCCATATCAGCTGCAGTCAGATCCGCGTTTTTGGTTTTCGCGATTTCTTCCAGCTGAGCACGGGTTACAGTGCCAACCTTAACGGTGTTAGGACGAGCGGAACCGCTGGTCAGACCGGCAGCTTTCTTCAGCAAAACCGAAGCCGGGGTCGACTTGGTTTCGAAGGTGAAGCTACGGTCGCTGTATACAGTGATGATCACTGGAGTCGGCAGACCTGGCTCAAGACCCTGAGTACGGGCGTTGAAGGCCTTGCAGAATTCCATGATGTTCACGCCGTGCTGACCCAGAGCTGGACCGACGGGTGGGCTAGGGTTGGCCTGAGCGGCCTTCACTTGCAGCTTGATGTAAGCGGTAATCTTCTTGGCCATGAGGCACTCCAATTACGGGTTCAAACGCCTCGAAAGGCTCCCCGGTTACTTGCGCGTTTATCCCAGTGACGACAAAACCCCACAGCCTAGGCTGCGGGGTTGGGATGCTTGCCCAGCTAGACCTTTTCGACCTGGCTGAACTCCAACTCTACCGGGGTAGAGCGACCGAAAATGAGCACTGCCACTTGGATCCGGCTCTTTTCGTAGTTAACTTCTTCGACCGTACCGTTAAAATCAGCGAACGGACCGTCTGTAACGCGAACAACCTCACCCGGCTCGAACAATGTCTTCGGCTTGGGCTTGTCGCTACCGTCAGCAACACGACGCAGAATTGCTTCCGCCTCTTTGTCGGTGATCGGAGCAGGCTTGTCGGCAGTACCGCCAATGAAGCCCATGACGCGAGGGGTATCCTTGACCAAGTGCCAAGTACCTTCGTTCATGTCCATTTGTACCAGCACGTAGCCAGGGAAGAACTTGCGTTCGCTTTTGCGCTTCTGCCCATTCCGCATTTCAACCACTTCTTCAGTGGGAACCAGAATTTCGCCGAAGCCATCTTCCATGCCTGCCAGCTTTACGCGCTCCAGCAAAGAGCGCATAACATGCTTCTCGTAACCCGAGTAAGCATGCACAACGTACCAACGCTTAGCCACGGGACACCCTTAGCCAACAATCAAGGAAACAAGCCAGCCGAGCAGGGAATCAAGCCCCCACAACAGCAACGCCATAACCAGAACAACAGCCACGACAATCAATGTGGTCTGAGTGGTTTCTTGGCGAGTCGGCCAAACGACTTTACGGATTTCGGTGCGAGCTTCCTTAACCAGTACCGCGAAGGACTTGCCTTTGGCAGTCTGCAGGCCTACAAAGGCAGCTACAGCAGCGAGGGCAAGCAAAGCGAGTACACGGTACAGGATCGGCGAAGCAGAATAGTACTGATTGCCAACAACGCCTACGACCACCAAGGCGACTACAGCGAGCCACTTTACCAGATCGAAACGAGAGCTTTGAGCTTCAGCCTTAGGAGTCATCTATGAAGATCCTGTGAAAAGAAAGCCAGACACACCACGTGAATCTGGCAGGTCAGGAGGGAATCGAACCCCCAACCTACGGTTTTGGAGACCGTCGCTCTGCCAATTGAGCTACTGACCTAAAACAAAATCAGGCCGACCATTATGCAGGCCTGAAAAAGACTTTACAACAACCAACCCCACAAGACCTGAAACATCGAACAACATTCAAGCCGAGGCAGCTGTTAAAACAAAGGCAGATATTTTCATATCTGCCTTGTCATATGGAGCTCTTGAGCGGATTTGAACCGCTGACCTCACCCTTACCAAGGGTGTGCTCTACCAACTGAGCTACAAGAGCGAAACACCTTGCACAACCTGCAAACTTGGAGCGGGTAGCGGGAATCGAACCCGCATCATCAGCTTGGAAGGCTGAGGTTCTACCACTAAACTATACCCGCGGAGCTTGCAGCTCACGCTAAAAATGGTGGAGGGGGAAGGATTCGAACCTTCGAAGTCGTAGACGTCAGATTTACAGTCTGATCCCTTTGGCCGCTCGGGAACCCCTCCTAAGCGAGCCGGCATTTTACATCACGCCGACCTTCTGTCAAGCATTTTCTCATTTAAATTATGAGGTTAGCTGCATTGACGGTAGCTTTGCACTGTAGCCCTTAAAGGTCTTCACTGCGAAGCGGGCGCCATTCTATGCAAACTATTCGAGAGTTGCAATGCCTTCGCACAGCATTATTTTATGTTTTAACTCATTGAATTCATTAGCAAGGCTTTCAAAGGGCAGATCGTCAGCCAGGCGACGGCTCTCAGGAGCCACACGCAACCAATAACCCGAGGCGCTCTGCGCATTCAGCAACTGGACCGTGACCTTTATATCCAGGCTCGTGAGCCTCTGCTCAAGAGAGGAGGCTTGGCGTCGATCGGAGAACCCACCGATGTACAAGCAGGTATTCTGCGCCTCCGCCGACCTCGCTCGATCACGCCGAGCCACCGCATCTGCCGACTCACTCAAGAGGCGAATATCTTGCTGCGCTCCTCGATGGAAATTCAAGGGCGTGACATCCTTGGCCCGCAATGGCGCCTCTTGCTGATGCCAGACGTAATAAAAAACATTGAGAACCAGTAAAAGTAAAAACAGCCAGCGCATAATCACCTCAAGACAAAGGACACGCCATCGCCAAACCAACAAACACCAGGTCCGGGACCAGCCGAGCCTGAGGCGCAGCATCCCTGACCAGGTCGGCATCGCCTCCAGTGAGGAAGACCGTGAAATCCTCCCCCCAATAGCCTCGCGCCAACTCGAGCTGAGTCAGCACGAAACCTCTAAGCATGAGCGTACAACCACGCTCGACGGCCTCTACGGTCGTGCGACCTGGAGAGAGACGCTCCAGCGCCCGCTCAGCGGCCGCGTCGTCATAACGTATCTTGCGAGTATGGGTTCGCAGTTGATTACGCATAAGCGGCATACCCGGGCAAATAAACCCCCCCAGGTGCTCACCGTCCGGACCGATAAAATCTGCGGTCGCCGCCGTACCAAAATCGAGTACCAGACATGCACCTGACGCCAACTTGAACGCGCCTAGCATGGCCAGCCATCGATCCATTCCTAGGCGCTGGAAGTCTTCGTAGCCGTTGCGTACTCCGCTCATTTCTCGAGCAGAGGTGGCACAGGAAACAGCAACGCCAAATGCCCCTACCAACGCTGCTATCAACTTATCGGTCTCCTCAAGCGCGCGAACACTCACCAACCGACAACGCGTGAGCAATAGACCAGGCAAAGCCACCAAACTGTCGATCAGCGCAATATCCGAACCTGCGATGCCTTCGGCGCGGACACTTGCATCACTCGACTCAAGAACACGCCACTTGATAAAGCTATTTCCACAGTCGAGCTCAAGAATCATCACGCAACCTCAGGCTTAGCTCACCACCGCTGTATATTTTCTCAACGCCACCGACATCCAAACGCAACGCACCCTGACAATCCACACCGAGCACAACCCCATCAATCTGATTGACGCCCGCGATAAGCGACACACACTTCCCTTGCCACGCGTGATGCTGCTCCCATTCTGCTTGCAGCCCAGCAAAACCCGCAGCCTTGTGTCGGTCCAGGTAGGCTTGCAGTTGCAAGCCCAGTCGCGCCACCAGGTGATTGCGATCAACAGAAGAGCCCGTCTCGAGCTGCATCGAGGTCCACTGCTGATCAACCTCTACAGCTTTCTGCATATTCACATTGATACCTATCCCTAGCACAACGTGACAGATATCTGCGGGATCTCCCACCAACTCAAGCAAGATGCCTGAGATTTTCTTGTGCCCAACCAGGACGTCGTTTGGCCACTTCAAAGCTGCGCCCTCCACGCCCGACTCACGCAGAGCCTGCAGGACTGCCAGCCCCACCACCAGACTCAGCCCTTCCAGTTGCCGCAGGCCGCCCTCAACACGCAATACAAGGCTGTAGTAAATGTTTTGCGCAAATGGACTGACCCATTTGCGGCCTCGTCGCCCCCTACCAGCCGTCTGCTGCTCCGCTAACACAATAAAAGGAGCCGCACTGCCCGCATCGACAAGACGTAAAGCCTCAGCATTAGTGGAGTCAATGGAGTCGAAAATGTGAACAGGCCAAGCCAGGGAAGCCGCCCTCTGGGAAATTTCCTGCGCATTCAAAAACATCAATGGCGCAGCCAATCTATATCCTCGCCCCCGAATCTTATGAATGGGGAGATTCAGTTCTGCCTCAAGATGCTGAAGCTGCTTCCACACGGCACTGCGACTGACGCCTAGGGCGGCACCAAGCGCTTCTCCAGAATGAAAGCGACCATCTTTCAGAAGTTTCAACAACGTCAGCATGCACATATCGCCTCAGAATGAGGCACGCATGATAGCCATGCGCAGGGTCATTGCATAGAAAGGCTGGATATCAGTCATGATCGACGCCCCACCAGATTTTCGAGCGCCCAAAACAAAACCCCAACTGCTTTCGCAATTGGGGTTTTGGAATTTAATCTTGACGATGACCTACTCTCACATGGGGAAACCCCACACTACCATCGGCGATGCATCGTTTCACTGCTGAGTTCGGGATGGGATCAGGTGGTTCCAATGCTCTATGGTCGTCAAGAAATTCGGGTACTGAGTCGTG
>NZ_FPJI01000011.1:0-229800 GCF_900119355.1 Pseudomonas sp. NFPP02 | reverse complement strand
TATCAAGCCTCTTGATCGTTCCCACGCTCCCGCGTGGGAAACGCATCGCTTGACGCTCTGCGTCACCCTTGCAGAGTGCTCAAGTCGTGCGCCTGACACACCGCATCGCAGGCAAGCCAGCTCCCACACTTGAATCGGTTACCACTCGAAAATCGCCCCAAAAGCAAAGTTGGAAGGCTTCTTGCAACCCCGCCTCCAAGTCGCCCTCCAGCGTCAAAACTTTGCTTCAAGGACCCGAGGAATACCGGTGGTAGATCGCTCTCAAATGCTCAACACGGCCCGTGGCACCCTGACTGACCTGTCGCGGGGCAATCTGGGTGTGCCGTTGTTGTTGCTGGTGATGCTGGCAATGATGATGTTGCCGATGCCGCCGTTCCTGCTCGACGTGTTCTTTACCTTCAACATTGCCCTGTCCGTCGTTGTGTTGCTGGTGTGCGTGTACGCCTTGCGACCACTGGATTTCGCGGTGTTCCCGACGATTTTGCTGGTGGCGACCCTGCTGCGCCTGGCATTGAACGTCGCTTCCACGCGGGTGGTGATGCTCCACGGCCAGGACGGCCACGCCGCCGCCGGCAAGGTGATCCAGGCGTTCGGTGAGGTGGTCATCGGCGGTAACTACGTGGTCGGTATCGTGGTGTTCGCGATCCTGATGATCATCAACTTCGTCGTGGTGACCAAGGGCGCCGGGCGGATTTCCGAGGTGAGCGCGCGGTTTACCCTCGACGCCATGCCCGGCAAGCAGATGGCCATCGACGCCGACCTCAACGCCGGCCTGATCGACCAGGGCCAAGCCAAGGCCCGTCGGGCGGAAGTCGCCCAGGAAGCCGAGTTCTACGGCTCCATGGACGGTGCCAGCAAGTTTGTGCGCGGCGACGCCATCGCCGGCCTGTTGATTCTGTTCATCAACCTGATCGGCGGTGTGGCCGTCGGTATGTTTCAGCACGGCATGACATTCGGCGATGCCGGCAAGGTGTATGCCTTGCTGACCATCGGTGACGGTTTAGTGGCGCAATTGCCATCACTGTTGTTATCCACAGCGGCGGCCATCATGGTTACCCGTGCTTCGGGCTCCGAAGACATGGGCAAGCAGATCAGTCGGCAGATGTTCGCTTCGCCCAAGGCCCTGGCCGTGGCGGCGGGCATCATGGCGATCATGGGCATTGTGCCGGGCATGCCGCACTTCTCGTTCCTGAGCATGGCGGCCCTGGCGGGTGGTGCGGCGTACCTGTTCTGGAAAAAGCAGAACCAGGTCAAAGTCCAGGCCCAGCAGGAAATCGCCCGTCAACAGGAGCTGCTGCCATCCCCGGCCCGCGCCCAGGAAACCAAGGAGTTGGGCTGGGACGACGTCACGCCCATCGACATGATCGGCCTGGAAGTCGGTTACCGCCTGATCCCGCTGGTCGACCGCAACCAGGGTGGGCAACTGCTGGCGCGGATCAAGGGTGTGCGCAAGAAGCTGTCCCAGGACCTGGGTTTCTTGATGCCCACTGTGCATATCCGTGACAACCTCGACCTGGCCCCCAGCGCTTATCGCCTGACCCTGATGGGGGTAATCCTGGCCGAAGCCGAGATCTACCCGGACCGCGAACTGGCGATCAACCCCGGCCAAGTGTTCGGTACCCTCAACGGCATTACCGCCAAAGATCCGGCTTTCGGCCTGGAAGCGGTGTGGATCGAAGTCAGCCAGCGCAGCCAGGCGCAGTCCCTCGGTTACACCGTGGTGGATGCCAGCACCGTGGTCGCCACGCACCTCAACCAGATTCTCTACAAGCACTCCCACGAGTTGATCGGCCACGAGGAAGTCCAGCAATTGATGGGCTTGCTGGCCAAATCGTCGCCAAAACTGGCCGAAGAGCTGGTGCCTGGCGTGCTGTCACTGTCGCAGTTGCTCAAGGTGTTGCAAGCGCTGTTGGCCGAACAGGTGCCCGTGCGCGACATTCGCAGCATTGCCGAGGCCATCGCCAACAATGCCGCCAAGAGTCAAGATACTGCCGCTCTGGTGGCGGCGGTGCGTGTCGGCGTGTCCCGCGCAATCGTGCAAAGCATTGTAGGGACTGAGTCGGAGCTGCCTGTGATCACCCTGGAGCCCAGGTTGGAACAAATATTGCTCAATAGTATTCAGAAGGCAGGGCAAGGCCAGGAAGAGGGCGTTTTACTGGAGCCAAGCATGGCTGAAAAGCTGCAGCGTTCGTTGATCGACGCCGCACAGCGCCAGGAAATGCAGGGCAACCCGGTGATCCTGCTGGTGGCCGGCCCGGTTCGCGCGATGTTGTCGCGGTTCGGACGCCTGGCCGTACCGAATTTGCACGTGTTGGCTTACCAGGAAATTCCTGACAATAAGCAAGTGACTATTGTCGCGACAGTTGGGCCCAATGGCTGAGGTAGTGGGTTATGCAAGTTAAGCGTTTTTTCGCCGCCGATATGCGTCAGGCCATGAAACTGGTCCGTGATGAGCTGGGCGCCGATGCCGCGATTATCGGTAACCGTCGGATTGCCGGCGGTGTCGAGCTGACGGCTGCCCTGGATTACACGCCCCAGGCGCTGGCCCCGCGCGTGCCAAACATGGAGCTCGAAGACGAGCTGCGCAAGACCGCCTCGCGCATTGTGTCGGCCCAGGCTGAACTGAGCATGCGTGGCGACAGCGATGCCAGCACCAATCGCCAGCTGTTTGCCGGCCTGCCGCTGACCGCCGCCGAGCCGCTGGTTGAACCCACCTTTGTCGAACCGCCGCGTCCTGCAGCGCCTGCCCCGGCTGCCGCAGTTGACCAGCGCGTGATTGACTCGATGCGTTTTGAACTCAACGGCCTGCGTGAATTGCTCGAAGTGCAGCTCGGCTCGCTGGCCTGGACCCAACTGCAAGGCAGCAAGCCGCAGCAAGCCAACCTCTGGCGTCGCCTGCAACGCATCGGCCTGTCCGGCCCGTTGTCCCGCGACCTGCTGGCCTTGACCGCTGAAGTCGAAGAGCCGCGGCAGGCCTGGCGCATGCTGCTGGCGCACTTGGCGCGCATGATTGCCACGCCGGAAATCGAACCCCTGGAAGAGGGCGGTGTAATCGCCATGGTCGGCCCCGCCGGCATGGGCAAGACCACCACCCTGGCAAAGCTTGCGGCCCGTTACGTGCTTAAATACGGCGCGCAGAATATCGCCCTGGTGAGCATGGACAGTTACCGTATCGGCGCTCAGGAGCAGCTCAAGACCCTGGGCCGCATCCTCAACGTGCCGGTGACCCATGTCGACCCGGGCCAGTCCCTGGCCAATGCCCTCGACCCGTTGTTGCGCAAGCGCGTGGTGCTGATCGATACCGCCGGCCTGCAAGCCAGTGATCCGGCGCTGCGCATGCAGCTCGAAAGCCTGGCCGGGCGAGGCATCAAGTCAAAAAATTACCTGGTGCTTGCAACCACCAGCCAGAAACAGGTTCTTACCGCTGCTTATCACAGTTACAAGCGTTGCGGCCTGGCCGGTTGCATCCTCACCAAGCTCGACGAAACAGCGAGTCTGGGCGAGGTGTTGAGCCTGGCCATCAGCCATGAATTACCGGTTGCCTACCTGACCGACGGGCCGCGGATCCCGGATGATCTGCATCTGCCGCGCCGTCATCAGTTGGTCAGCCGTGCCGTGAGTGTGCAAATGCAAGACGAGCCTAGCGAGGAAGCGATGGCCGATATGTTCGCCGACCTTTACCACCACCCGGCTAAACGGGTGGGTTGAGGCAGGATGAACACCGTGAAATGTACCTACATCGATGGTCTGCAAGCGATTCACGCGGCCAAGCCATGTAGCCTGCGTCTAAGCAAGACAAGGTAAAGAAATAAAATGGGCAGCATGCATCCCGTACAGGTGATCGCGGTGACCGGCGGCAAAGGTGGCGTCGGGAAAACTAACGTGTCAGTGAATTTGTCCCTGGCCCTGGCAGAGCTTGGCCGTCGCGTCATGCTGCTGGATGCTGACCTGGGCTTGGCGAACGTGGACGTTCTGCTGGGGCTGACACCCAAACATACCCTGGCCGATGTGATCGAAGGCCGCTGTGAGCTGCGCGACGTGCTGCTCCAGGGCCCCGGAGGCATTCGCATCGTGCCGGCGGCCTCGGGCACCCAGAGCATGGTGCACCTGAGCCCCGCGCAGCATGCCGGGCTGATCCAGGCGTTCAGCGACATCGGCGACAACCTCGACGTGCTGGTGATCGACACCGCCGCCGGGATCGGCGAGTCGGTGGTCAGCTTTGTGCGCGCAGCGCAGGAAGTGCTGTTGGTGGTGTGCGACGAACCCACCTCCATCACCGACGCCTATGCGCTGATCAAACTGCTTAACCGTGACTACGGCATGAACCGCTTCCGCGTTCTGGCCAACATGGCCCAGAGCCCGCAGGAAGGGCGCAACCTGTTCGCCAAGTTGACCAAGGTCACGGATCGCTTCCTCGATGTGGCTTTACAATACGTCGGCGCAGTTCCCTATGACGAGTGTGTGCGCAAGGCCGTGCAAAAGCAGCGTGCGGTCTACGAAGCGTTCCCTCGTTCGAAATGCGCACTGGCGTTCAAGGCCATTGCCCAGAAGGTCGATACCTGGCCGTTGCCCGCCAACCCGCGGGGGCATCTGGAGTTTTTCGTCGAGCGTTTGGTGCATCAGACGAGCGCAGGACCGGTGCTATGACATCCAGCGGCTACAACCTTTACAAAAAGTCGGCACGTGACAGCCAGGGCGAATTGATCGAGCGCTATGCGCCGTTGGTCAAGCGCATTGCCTATCACCTGTTGGCGCGCCTGCCCGCGAGTGTGCAGGTCGAAGACTTGATCCAGGCCGGCATGATCGGCCTGCTTGAAGTCTCGACCAAATACGACGCCAGCAAGGGTGCCAGTTTCGAAACGTATGCGGGTATCCGTATCCGTGGCGCGATGCTCGATGAAGTGCGTAAAGGCGATTGGGCGCCGCGTTCGGTACACCGCAATACGCGCATGGTCAGCGATGCAATTCGGGCAATTGAAGCAAAAACCGGCCGTGACGCTAAAGATCATGAAGTTGCGGCCGAACTCCAATTGAGTCTCGACGATTACTACGGGATTTTGAACGATACCTTGGGCAGCCGCCTGTTCAGTTTCGACGACCTTTTACAGGACGGCGAGCACGAAGGGCTGCACGAGGACGGCGCGAGCGCGCATACGGAGCCGTCGCGCGACCTGGAAGATGAACGTTTCCAGGGCGCGTTGGCCGATGCAATCGCCAATTTGCCAGAGCGTGAGCGGCTGGTGCTGGCGCTGTACTACGACGAAGAGCTGAACCTCAAGGAAATCGGTGAGGTCCTGGGGGTCAGCGAATCGCGTGTCAGCCAGTTGCATAGCCAGTGCGCAGCCCGCTTGCGGGGCCGATTGGCCGAGTGGCGCGCGCGCTGACAGGCAGTGTGGGGGCACTGCAGACGCTGCCGTGAGATCGCAAGGTTTCGCGGGTGTGTGCCGTGGTGCCCTGGGCAGTCCTTTTTGTGTAACGCCTGTTGATTGAAATGGCGCGTCCAGGTGCTGGGCGCGTTTAAGACTGCTTGGAGGTCGAATTGGACAAGAACATGAAAATCCTCATCGTTGATGACTTCTCAACGATGCGGCGGATCATTAAAAACCTGTTGCGTGACCTTGGGTTCACCAACACGGTCGAGGCGGATGACGGCCTGACGGCCATTCCGATCCTCAACAGCGGGAGCATCGACTTTCTGGTGACCGACTGGAACATGCCGGGCATGACCGGTATCGACCTGCTGCGCCATGTGCGCGCCGATGAAAAACTGCGCAGCCTGCCTGTGCTGATGGTGACCGCCGAAGCCAAGCGCGAACAGATCATCGAAGCCGCCCAAGCCGGGGTCAACGGTTACGTGGTCAAGCCATTCACGGCACTGGCCTTGAAAGAGAAGATCGAGAAAATCTTCGAACGCATCCACGGCTAATGCCATCGCGGGGGAGCTATGGAGCATAACGAAACGTCACAGGGCGACTTTGAGTCGACCCTGAAAAAACATGCTCACCAGTTGGTCGACAGCCTGGAAAAAGGCCAGTTCGCCGATGCGGTGCAGTTGATCCATGAGCTTAACCAGACCCGTGACCGCGGCCTGTACCAGGAAGTGGGCAAGCTCACACGCGAGCTGCACAGCGCAATCGTCAATTTCCAGATTGACCCGCGCATGCCCCAGGCCGAAGAAATTTCCCAGATCACTGATGCCACTGAGCGCCTGTCCTATGTGGTCAGGCTGACCGAGGCAGCGGCCAACCGCACCATGGACCTGGTGGAAAACGCCACGCCCCTGGTCAACGGCATGGCCACCGAAGCCCAGGCCTTGAGCCAGGACTGGGGCCGCTTCATGCGCCGCGAAGTGGGCGCTGAAGAGTTTCGTGAATTGGCGCGTCGCGTCGACGGGTTCCTGTCGCGCAGCGAACAGGAAAACCGCACGGTGGCCAGCAACCTCAACGACATCCTGCTGGCCCAGGATTACCAGGACCTCACCGGCCAGGTGATCAAGCGCGTGACCCAGTTGGTCACCGAAGTGGAAAGCAACTTGCTCAAATTGGTGCTGATGGCCGGCCAGGTCGATCGTTTTGCCGGCATCGAACATGACCGCGAAGCGATCCTCTCGGAAAAAGATCCACAAAAACATCTCGCCAAGGGTGAAGGTCCGCAGATTCATGCCGATAAACGTGAAGACGTTGTGTCAGGTCAGGATGACGTAGATGACCTGTTATCCAGTTTAGGCTTCTAAGGAGCACCCACATGAGCTTCGGCGCCGATGAAGAAATCCTTCAGGATTTCCTTGTAGAGGCCGGCGAAATTCTAGAGCAACTGTCCGAACAACTGGTCGAGCTGGAAAGCCGACCGGATGATGCGAACCTGCTCAATGCAATTTTTCGCGGTTTTCACACTGTAAAAGGGGGCGCCGGCTTCCTCCAGCTCCATGAGCTGGTGGAGTGCTGCCACATCGCCGAGAACGTCTTCGACATCCTGCGCAAGGGTGAGCGTCACGTCGACTCGGAATTGATGGACGTGATTCTCGAAGCACTGGATGCGGTCAACGGGATGTTCAGCCAGGTGCGTGAACGTGCACCGATCACCGCTGCCACCCCGGAACTGCTGGCCGCCCTGGCGCGCCTGGCCGAACCTGCCGACACCGCGGCTGCGCCGGTGGTCGAGGCCGCACCGGAGCCGGTGGCGCAAGCCGAGCCGGACGTGACCGACAGTGAGTTCGAACAACTGCTCAACTCCCTCAGCGCGGTCAAGGCCGAAGCTGAAGCGCCGGTGCAGCCTGCCGCGACGCCGAGCAGTGAAGACATTACCGACGCCGAATTCGAGTCGTTGCTCGACCAGTTGCACGGCAAAGGCCAGTTCGCAGCAGATGCCGTGGCCCCGCCTGCTGCTGCGCCAGAAGCACCCGCTGCCAACGCCAGCACCGACATCACCGACGACGAGTTCGAGGCACTTCTCGACCAACTGCATGGCAAAGGCACCTTTGTGGCTGAAGCCCTGCCTGAGGTGGCGGCCACTGCCGCCGCTGCGCCAGCGGCCAGCGCAGCACCTGCCGATGATGGGCTGATCTCCGATCACGAATTCGAAGCTCTGCTCGACGAGTTGCACGGCAAAGGCAAGTTCAGCGAAGTGGCCCCGGCCGCGGCCGCGCAGGTTGCAGCACCAGCCACTGCGGCACCGGTTGCTGCCAAACCTGCGCCGGCTGCCAAGCCAGCACCTGCCGCCGCCCCGGCCCCTGCGCGTGCAGCGGCCCCAGCGGCAGCGGAAAAACCTGCCAGCGAAGCCGAAACCACCGTGCGCGTGGATACCGCGCGCCTGGACGACATCATGAACATGGTGGGCGAACTGGTGCTGGTGCGTAACCGCCTGGTGCGCCTGGGCCTGAACAGTGGCGACGAAGCCATGCAGAAGGCCGTGTCGAACCTCGACGTGGTCACCGCCGACCTGCAAACCGCGGTGATGAAAACGCGGATGCAGCCGATCAAGAAAGTCTTCGGCCGTTTCCCGCGCCTGGTTCGCGACCTGGCGCGCCAGCTCAAGAAAGAAATCAACCTGGAGCTGGTGGGCGAAGAAACCGACCTCGACAAAAACCTCGTCGAGGCCCTGGCCGACCCGCTGGTCCACTTGGTGCGCAACGCGGTCGACCACGGTGTAGAAACCCCGGAAGAACGCGAAGCCGCCGGCAAGTCCCGCAACGGCAAGGTGATTTTGGCGGCGGAGCAAGAGGGCGACCACATCCTGCTGTCGATCACCGATGACGGCAAAGGCATGGACCCGACCATCTTGCGCAATATCGCGGTCAAGCGCGGCGTGATGGACAAGGACGCCGCCGACCGCCTCACCGATACCGAGTGCTACAACCTGATCTTTGCCCCGGGCTTTTCGACCAAGACCGAGATCTCCGACGTGTCCGGGCGTGGCGTGGGCATGGACGTGGTGAAGACCAAGATCAGCCAGCTCAACGGCTCGATCAATATCTACTCGACCAAGGGCCAGGGCTCCAAGATCGTCATCAAGGTGCCGTTGACCCTGGCGATCATGCCGACCCTGATGGTGATGCTGGGCAACCAGGCGTTCGCCTTCCCGCTGGTCAACGTCAACGAGATCTTCCACCTCGACCTGTCGCGCACCAACGTGGTGGACGGCCAGGAAGTGGTGATCGTGCGCGACAAAGCGTTGCCGCTGTTCTACCTCAAGCGCTGGCTGGTGGCCTCGGCCGCCCATGAAGAACAGCGCGAAGGCCATGTGGTGATTCTGTCCGTGGGCACCCAGCGCATCGGCTTTGTGGTCGACCAACTGGTGGGCCAGGAAGAAGTGGTGATCAAGCCTTTGGGCAAGATGCTGCAGGGAACCCCAGGCATGTCGGGCGCAACCATTACCGGTGACGGTCGCATCGCACTGATTCTCGATGTTCCGAGCATGCTCAAGCGTTACGCCGCACGGCGTATTTGATTTTGGTGGGGCAGGGCGGTCATGCCCGCCCCGCCTAACGGAGTGTTTATGGCAGTCAAGGTCCTGGTGGTGGACGATTCGGGTTTCTTCCGCCGCCGCGTCTCGGAAATTCTTTCCGCTGATCCAACGATCCAGGTGGTCGGCACGGCCACCAACGGCAAAGAGGCGATCGATCAAGCCATTGCCTTGAAGCCGGACGTGATCACCATGGACTACGAGATGCCGATGATGGATGGCATCACGGCCGTGCGCCACATCATGCAACGCTGCCCTACACCGGTATTGATGTTTTCCTCGCTGACTCACGAAGGCGCGCGGGTGACCCTCGACGCTTTGGATGCCGGCGCGGTGGACTTTTTGCCGAAGAATTTCGAAGACATCTCGCGCAACCCTGACAAGGTCAAGCAGATGCTGTGCGAGAAGGTGCACAGCATTTCCCGCAGTAACCGTCGCAGCTTGATCAGCACGCCCGCGCCAGCTGCCACGCCTGCGCCCGCAGCAGCGGCGCCGACCTCGTCGTTTGCGCGCCCGGCGCCTGCGCCCGTGGCCCGGCCTGCGGTCGCGCCGGTACGTGCCGCCGCAGCGTCGAGTGCGCATTCGCCCGCGCCCAAGCGCAAGGCTTACAAGCTGGTCGCCATCGGCACCTCTACCGGCGGCCCGGTGGCCTTGCAGCGGGTATTGACTCAACTGCCGGCCAACTTCCCGGCGCCGATTGTGCTGGTGCAACACATGCCGGCGGCGTTCACCAAAGCCTTCGCCGAGCGCCTGGACAAGCTGTGCCGTATCACCGTCAAGGAAGCCGAGGATGGCGACGTTCTGCGTCCTGGCCTGGCACTGCTGGCGCCGGGCGGCAAGCAGATGATGGTGGACGGGCGTGGCGCGATCAAAATCCTGCCGGGCGATGAGCGCCTGAACTACAAGCCGTGTGTGGACATCACCTTCGGTTCGGCGGCCAAGTCCTATGGCGACAAAGTTCTGGCGGTGGTGCTCACCGGTATGGGAGCCGATGGCCGTGAAGGTGCGCGCCTGCTCAAACAGGGCGGTAGCGCCATCTGGGCCCAGGATGAAGCCAGTTGCGTGATCTATGGCATGCCCATGGCCATCGTCAAGGCTGACCTGGCCGATGCGGTCTACAGCCTGGACGACATCGGCAAGCACCTGGTGGAGGCCTGCCTCTGATGGATGTGTTGAGCCTGATCGGCATCACCATGGCGTTTGTCGCCATCATTGGTGGCAACTACCTGGAAGGCGGCCACCTCGGCGCCTTGGCCAACGGCCCGGCAGCGCTGATCGTGATCGGTGGCACCGTGGGCGCGGCGTTGTTGCAGTCGCCCCTGAGCTCATTCAAGCGTGCCATGCAGATTCTGGTGTGGATCATTTTTCCGCCACGGGTCGACCTGGCAGGCGGTATCGACCGTGTGGTCAATTGGAGCCTCACCGCCCGCAAGGAAGGCCTGCTGGGCCTGGAAGGCGTGGCCGATGCCGAGCCTGACAGCTACGCGCGCAAAGGCCTGCAACTGTTGGTCGATGGCGCCGAACCGGAAGCGATCCGCAGCATCCTCGAAGTGGATTTCTACACCCAGGAAAGCCGTGACATCAATGCGGCCAAAGTCTTTGAAAGCATGGGCGGCTATGCGCCGACCATTGGCATCATCGGCGCGGTGATGGGCCTGATCCACGTGATGGGCAACCTGGCCGACCCTTCGCAACTGGGCAGCGGCATTGCCGTGGCATTTGTCGCGACCATCTACGGCGTGGCCAGTGCCAACCTGGTGTTGCTGCCGGTGGCCAGCAAGCTCAAGTCGATTGCCATGCGCCAGTCGCGTTATCGCGAAATGTTGCTCGAAGGCATCCTGTCGATTGCCGAGGGCGAAAACCCGCGCTCCATCGAATTGAAGCTTCAGGGCTTCATGGATTGATGGGTATGCACATTGACCTGTGGCCAGTGAGCTTTATGTGGCGAGCGAGCTTGCTCGCGCTGGGCTGCGAAGCAGCCCCAAAACCAGGTACCGCAATCTGTCTGAACAAACGCGTTGCCTGGATGGGGGCCGCTTCGCGCCCCAGCGCGAGCAAGCTCGCTCGCCACAGTAAAGCGGCCAATAGCGGTCAGGGAGGTATTTGCCTGTGAGCCGTCGCCGTCGCGAGCCTGAAGAGCACGTCAACCACGAACGCTGGCTGGTGTCCTACGCGGACTTCATCACCTTGCTGTTCGCGTTTTTCGTGGTGATGTACTCGATCTCGTCGATCAACGAAGGCAAGTACAAGATCATTTCCCAGGCGCTGGTCGGCGTGTTCAACGATGCCGAGCGGGCGCTCAAGCCGATCCCCATCGGCGAAGAGCGGCCCAAGACGGTGACCCCGGCCAAGCCCCTGGTCAATAACAGTGATGAAACCGCCGCCGGCATCCAAGGCACCAGCGACCCGCTCAAAAGTATCGCCGACGATATCAGTGCCGCCTTTGGCGACCTGATCAGCTCCAACCAGATGACCGTGCGCGGCAATGAGTTGTGGGTGGAGATCGAGCTGAACTCCAGTCTGTTGTTCGCCAGTGCCGATGCGTTGCCCAGTGACCAGGCGTTCACGATCATCGACAAGGTGGCGGCGATCCTCAAACCGTTTGAAAACCCGATCCACGTGGAAGGCTTCACCGACAATTTCCCCATCAGCACCGCGCAGTACCCGACCAACTGGGAACTGTCCTCGGCCCGCGCGTCGAGCATCGTGCGCATGTTGGCCATGCAGGGCGTGAACCCCCAGCGCCTGGCGTCGGTGGGCTATGGTGAATTCCAGCCGGTGGCCAATAACGCCACGGTGGAAGGCCGCGCCCGTAACCGCCGGGTGGTGCTGGTGGTCTCGCGCAACCTGGATGTGCGTCGCAGCCTGACCGGTACTGGCACTGCCAATGCCACCCCGGATGCGGCGTTGAAGCGTGCTGGCACACAAACTGCACCGCCCGTTGTCAAGCCGCCGGTCCGACCGAGTAACGTCAATTCTCCGTCGCTGGCTCAATAACCGTATGCAATGTCTCGGTCGCGCCTGTGCCCGCCGGGAGGAACCAACCGAATGAGAGTCTGGGCAGTTGCCAATCAAAAGGGTGGGGTCGGCAAGACCACCACTTCCATCGCCTTGGCCGGTTTGCTGGCCGAAGCGGGCAAGCGTGTGGTCGTGGTCGACCTGGACCCCCACGGTTCCATGACCAGCTATTTCGGCTACGACCCGGATGCGCTGGAACACAGCTGCTATGACTTGTTTTTACACAAGGGCAGCGTCCCGGCGGATCTGCCTGGGCAACTGCTGTTGCCCACCAGCAACGAAAGCATTTCCCTGCTGCCGTCGAGCACCGCCCTGGCCACCCTGGAGCGCCAGTCGCCAGGCCAGAGCGGCCTGGGCCTGGTGATCGCCAAGACCCTGGCGCAGCTGTGGCAGGACTTCGATTACGCGATCATCGACAGCCCGCCGTTGCTCGGCGTGCTGATGGTCAATGCGTTGGCGGCCAGCCAGCAATTGGTGATCCCGGTGCAGACCGAGCACCTGGCGGTCAAGGGCCTGGAGCGTATGGTCAGCACCCTGGCGATGATCAACCGTTCGCGCAAGCAGGCGCTGCCGTTCAGCATCGTGCCGACCTTGTTCGACCGTCGCACCCAGGCGTCCCTCGGCACCTTGCGCGTATTGCGCGATGCCTACCCGGACACTATCTGGAATGGCTACATCCCGGTGGACACGCGCCTGCGTGACGCCAGCCGTGCCGGGCTCACACCGTCGCAGTTCGACGGCAAGAGCCGTGGCGTGCTGGCCTACCGTGCGTTGCTCAAGCACCTGCTGTCGCAACAGCTTGTGGCGCAGGTGGCGTGATGAACCGTCCTGTCGAACTCAAGACCCGCCCGCAACTGGCTCTGGAATCCTACCTGGATGCCTTGCTGCAGGATGCGACGGCCGAGGAACTGCCAGAACCGATTCTGGTACTTGAGCCTGCTGTCGAACCCGAAAGCCCGCTGGATGAATTCCAGCAGGCGGTGATGGAAGAACAGGCGCGGGATGCGCAGGTGGTGGAGGCTCCCGTGGTGGTGCCAAGCGTCCCGGCGGTGTTGGCGCCCCCGGTGGTTGAACCGCTGGTGGAAGTGCACCTGCCGCCCAGCCTCACGCCGCCGCCGGTGACGGGCGACGGTCGCCCTTCGTGGGCCGCCGAGCCGTTCGAGTGCCTGCTGTTCGACGTTGCCGGGTTGACCCTGGCGGTGCCGCTGGTGTGCCTGGGCTCGATCTATTCCCTGGAAGGCCAGGAGCTGACGCCGCTGTTCGGGCAGCCGGAGTGGTTCCTCGGCATCCTGCCCAGCCAGGCCGGCAACCTCAAGGTGCTGGATACGGCGCGCTGGGTGATGCCCGACCGCTACCGCGATGATTTTCGCCAGGGCCTGCAATACGTGATCTCGGTGCAGGGCTACGAGTGGGGGTTGGCGGTGCATCAAGTCAGCCGCTCGTTGCGCCTGGACCCCAATGAAATCAAATGGCGCAGCCACCGCGGCCAGCGGCCGTGGCTGGCGGGCACGGTGATTGAACACATGTGCGCGTTGCTGGATGTCGCCGAACTGGCCGAGTTGATCGCCAGCGGTGCGGTGAAGGCAATGCCACAGAACAAACGCAGTTGATTGAACAATAAGGGCCGTGCGGTTGCGCGGCCTACGTGCACACACGCCGTCGATAGCGGCATTTGAAGGGGTCAGATGAATGAACAAGTCAGCGTCCGCACAAGGTTTGGATGATCCGATCCTGCAATGGGTGACCTTCAAGCTGGACAACGAAACATACGGCATTAACGTGATGCGCGTGCAGGAAGTGCTGCGCTACACCGAGATCGCCCCGGTTCCAGGCGCGCCAAGCTACGTGCTGGGCATCATCAACCTGCGCGGCAATGTGGTGACGGTGATCGACACCCGCCAGCGGTTCGGCCTGGACACGGTTGAAGTCAGCGACAACACCCGTATTGTGATCATCGAGGCCGACAAGCAAGTGGTCGGCATCCTGGTCGACAGCGTGGCCGAGGTGGTTTACCTGCGCCAATCGGAAGTGGAAACCGCACCGAACGTCGGTAACGAAGAGTCGGCCAAGTTCATCCAGGGCGTGTGCAACAAGAACGGCGAACTGCTGATTCTGGTTGAGCTGGACAAGATGATGAGCGAAGAAGAGTGGTCGGAACTGGAGAGCATCTGATTGTTCCTTGAGGCAGCGGTGATTGTCCTGGCCCTGTTGTGGGCCGGGACCTTGGCGTTTGTGCTGCGCTCTATGCGCCAGCAGCGGGAGTCAGCCTTGCAACAGGCCGAGCGCGATGCGGTGCGCGACCGGCGCATTCTGGAACTGGTCAAGCGTGTTGATCACTTCCAGCAAAGTGCGGTGCGGGTTGGGGATGAAGTGCATGAACTGCGCGCGATTCTCGCGCCGTTGCCCGACAGGTTGGTGCAGTTGGAGCAGCGTGATCCGTCGAACCTGTCGTTTGCCCAGGCGGCCAAGCTGGTCGGCATGGGGGCGACGGTGGATGAGCTGACGCAGTCGTGTGGGCTGACCCAGGCTGAGGCGCAGTTGATGAGTAAGTTGCACAAGGGCTGATTCTCGATAGCGGCCTGGCAGCCGACGCTTCTCTACCTTGCGCCCAACGATCCAACTGTGGGAGCTGGCTTGCCTGCGATGACGGCCTGCCAGCCGACATCTATCTGCCTGACAGCCCACATTTTGATCTGCATACCTCAATCAATTTTCTCCAGCCACAGACTTTTCCTGTTCCCCAAAGGTCAACATCCTTCAAGCACCTTGACCCAGGAGATTCTCCCAAATGACCGCCCCCAAAGCCCTGTTGATCCTCCACGGCAAACAAGCCCTCAACGAGGATGTGCGCGCTGCTGTGCTGTCGCGGCGTGAGCAGGGTGGGGAGTTGGCGGTGCGGGTGACCTGGGAGGGCGGCGATGCCCGGCGACTGGTCAATGAAGCCCTGGCCGAGGGGTACACCCATATCATTGCCGGCGGTGGCGACGGCACCTTGCGCGATGTGGCCGAAGCCATGGCCCATGCCAACACCGACGCCAGCCTGGTGCTGATGCCCCTGGGCACCGCCAATGATTTCGCCAAGGCCGCCGGCGTGCCGTTGGAGCCGGCAGGCGCCCTGGCCTTGCTGGACGTACAGCCCAAGGCGATTGACCTGGGCCAGGTCGGTGGGCAAATCTTCCTGAACATGGCCACCGGTGGTTTTGGCAGCCAGGTCACGGCCAACACGTCCGAAGACCTGAAGAAGGTCCTGGGCGGTGCCGCGTACCTGTTTACCGGTTTAACCCGCTTCAGTGAATTGAAAGCCGCCTACGGTGAATTGGAAGGCCCGGATTTCCATTGGAAAGGCGAGTTGCTCGCGCTGGGCATCGGTAACGGTCGCCAGGCCGGTGGCGGGCATGTGCTGTGCCCCGGTGCATTGGCTGATGACGGGCTGTTGGATGTCAGCATCCTGCCGGCGCCCCAGGAAGTGGTGGGCACGTTGCGTGAGTTGATGAACAACGGCTGGGGCCTGGACACCATGTTCGTGCGCGCACGCTTGCCGTGGGTGAAGATCAAGGTCGCACAAGGCTTGTACATCAACCTCGACGGCGAGCCGCTGGAAGGCGACGACCTGCACTTCGAGGCGCTGCCCAAGGCCCTGCGCGTGCACTTGCCGCTGGGTTCGCCGTTAGTCGTCCAGGCTGATGATCTGCTCACGCACGGCAAATAACACCAGGCCCGCCACGTCAAAAATCTGCAAGCGCTTCATGATCTGCGAGCGGTGGGCTTCGACAGTCTTGATGCTCAGGCCCAGGCCGTGGGCAATTTCCCGGGTGGATTTGCCGCGCACGATCAAGCGCAGGATTTCCAGTTGCCGCGCCGTCAGGCTGTGGCTGTGGGCGACAGGCGCACTGGGGGCCTGGCTACGGATCAGCGCCTGGTTGATCACTGTGTGGGCGATGGCGGGGCTCAGGTAGCGTTCGTTGTTACGCAGGGCCAGCAGGGCATGTTCCAGCTCGTTGGCGGTGGTGTCCTTGAGCAGGTAGCCGTGGGCACCAGACTCCAGGGCGCGCATGATCATCTCGGGATCGGTGTGCATCGACAGGATCAGCACTTTGCACTTGGGGTAGGCGCGCTTGAGTTGCTGCAAGGCATCCAGGCCCCCGGTGTGTTTCATCGACAGGTCCAGCAGCACAATGTCGGGCTGCAGGGCGCAGAATTTCTCAAGCAGTTGCGCGCCGTCGCTGGCCTCGCCAACAACGGCGTAGCCGGGGATATCCAGGATCAGCGCGCGCACGCCGGCGCGGATCAAGGCATGGTCATCGACCAGGAGCAGATTGCAGGTCACCGGAGAACCTTATGGGCACTGGCCCGTTCGAGGGCGCGGGGGGCCCAGGGGAAAAGTGCGTGGATGCGTGTGCCGTTGCCCGGCTGGCTGCTGACGGACACGGTGCCGCCCAACTGGTGGGCCCGTTCGCACATGCCGGCCATACCCCGTTGGCCTTCCTTGCCGGGGTCGGCGGCAGGTGCGAAGCCCTGACCGTCATCGCATATCGTCAGGGACAGCCCTTCCGGCAAGCGTTGCAGGCGCACCAGCAGGTTGTGTGCCTTCGCATGGCGCAGCATGTTGGTGACCGCTTCCTGGGTGATGCGAAAGGCCGCCACGGCCATTTCTTCGGGAATGCCGGTGAGGCGTTGCTGGCACTCCAGGCTCCAGCACACCTGGGTATTTTCCAGGGCCTTGAGCAGGTGCGCGCGCAGGCTGGCTTCCAGCCCCAGGCTTGCCAGTTGGCGAGGGTTGAGAATGGCGGACACGTCGCGCACCTTGGCCAGGGTTTCATTGAGCGTATTGCATAGCACCGAGCAATGAATTTGCAGGTCTTGGGGCAGTCGACGCTGCAACCATTCGCTCTGCAACTTGGCGGCGGTCAGCAGTTGGCCGATGTCATCGTGCAGCTCGCGGCTGAGGCGGTGGCGTTCGTTTTCCTGGACTTGCAGCAGGCGGTCGGCCAGCTCCTGGGGCTGGAACTTGATGGCTTTGCGCGAGCGCCACTGGTGCAGGGCGACCACTGCCAACGTGACCAGGTTGAGCAACACAATCACTAATGGCAGCGGCGCGCCTTGCAGGTAAACCCACAGGCTGACCAGCAGTGAGCACAGGCACAGGGCAAGGATGAGGGGGCGCGCATGGCGGCGGGACACGAACCTTGCGATGAGTGACTTGAGGCTGGCGTACATAGCGGATGGAGCCAATGAGGGTTCACTGCGCGAAGACCGGTCACGGCGGTTGACTGGGCTCTGTCGAGAGTGCGGTGCCGGATCGTGGTTATCCATAATGAAGTTGCTTCATTTCGAGCGGGGCATGGTACCACCACTATTACCGTTGGTCGCCTGGCATATTCCTCCCTCGATATATTAACCACGTAAATGCCCTGACGGTCAGGCCAGCGCTCTTGAGTTGTATTAGTTAGACTGATTTGTACAATTTTTAAGGTGCTGGCTAATTGATATTTCTTCAGTCTCTAGAAGTGTTTCATCTTTGGCTTAAACGGTCGCTTTTAGATAACACGGGTATTAAATACGACCTCTCCTTGGTTTAAGACCTCTGCTGTAGACGCTGCTGATGGCCGTAGTCTTTTTGCGGAATCTGCGAGGTCACCGTGGCAATCAGCGAAGTTTGCTCACTGTCATCCAGGCCCAGTTCCCCGGTACGGATGTCAATCAGCTCCAGTTGCCAAGCCAGTAACCTCAGGCAGTCGTGCAACGCCTCCAGGGCCTGGTCATGCAGTTGCACCGGGCTCACGGCATTGGCGATCAGGTATTGAATATGCCGGGAGAACTCGCTGATCGCCTGCAAGGCCAGGCCATCGGCTTTTTCTGCCAGTTTGGCCAAGCTGGTTTTCATGCAGTCGATGGCGTCGCTGTCATTGCGGATCAAATGCAGGTGGTTTAGGCATTCCTCGGACTTGGCCAGCAGCATTTCGGCTTCCAGCAAAAACTCGGGAAGCGCGGTTTGCCATTCGTTCGCGCTATTCATCATGCAAGTCTCCACAACTTAAGGTCGGGTGATGAGATGTCGCACCGGGTGAATGGCTTAAAACTAGCGCTGAAATACGACTGGGGCGTGTAGGTTGCTTCCGATAATCCAGTAGGACGTTTATTGAAAAACTCACGAATGCCGCCTTTAACCGCTGTTAGGCGGGATGACGCAACTTCAGTTGCCGATACGTGAGTGCCTGAAAGGCCCGTAGACCAAGGGCTTGGGTGGGCAAACAAAAGCCTGACTCCATTCATGCAATGAGAATGGCGTCACATTAATGGCTATTAGATATCGCGAATATCAGGTTGGGCCTGATTGCGTATAGGGGAATCCCCTATGTGGTGGAACTGCACGTCAATTCGACTGTCGCGCAAGGCGGCTTGAAAGAGCATCAAGGGCCCAAGCAGTAAAGCATGATGTCAGTGTGACATCAATGGATTTACATGGCATTTTATTGGGGTCAAGGTCCGGCGCTTGCCGCCGATAACGTGCTTATACAGCTGCATACCCTTTCACGCGCCTGCGGCGTGTACACCAGGAGCTTTTAATGGCCGGCATTCTCGACACGGTAGATCAACGCACGCAATTGGTGGGTGAGAATCGCCTGGAAATTCTCATGTTCCGCCTCTTCGGACGGCAGTTGTTCGCGATCAACGTGTTCAAAGTGCAGGAAGTGCTGCAATTGCCCAAGCTGACCCTGATGCCCCAGCGCCACCCGTTCGTGTGTGGGGTGGTCAACCTGCGTGGCCAGACCCTGCCGGTGATCGATCTGTCCCAGGCCATCGGCATGCGTCCTTTGGCGCCGGGCCCCAACAGCACCATTATCGTCACCGAATATAATCGCTCGGTGCAGGCGTTCCTGGTGGGCGGCGTCGACCGCATCGTCAACATGAACTGGGAAGCCATCCTGCCGCCGCCGACCAGCGCCGGTCGCCAGCACTACCTCACCGCCATCAGCAAGGTCGATGAGCAACTGGTGGAAATCATCGACGTGGAAAAAGTCCTCGCCGAGATCGTGCCCTACAACGCCAAGGTCTCCCGGGACAAACTTGAAGATCCGGTGCTGGAGCGTGCCCGTGGCCGCGAAGTGCTTCTGGTGGATGATTCCAACGTGGCGTTGTCGCAGTTGCGTGACACCCTGGGCCAGTTGGGCGTGAAGATGCACGTCGCCAGCGACGGTCTCAAGGCACTGAACATGCTCAAGGCTTGGGCCGACAGCGGCCAGGTGATGACCGACAAACTGCTGATGATCTTCACCGACGCCGAAATGCCCGAGATGGATGGCTACCGTCTCACTACCGAAATCCGCAACGACCCGCGCCTGCGTGGTCTGTACGTGGTGATGCACACCTCGCTGTCGGGCAGCTTCAATGACTCGATGGTCAAAAAGGTCGGCTGCGACAATTTCCTCTCCAAATTCCAGCCGGACAAGCTGGTGGACGTGGTACGCCAGCGACTGATGTTGGACGAAATGCCCGCCTGACTTTAGGATGACACTTTGTTTCCTAGGAAGGCAGGCCCATGCTGCGTCTCAGCGCGTTGTACCGTTACCCCTTGAAGTCCGGCAAGGCCGAAGCCTTGCAGCAGATTGGCCTGGATAAACTCGGGTTGGACGGGGATCGACGCTGGATGCTGGTGGATGAAGCCAGCGGGCGGTTCCTGACGCAACGGGCCGTGGCGAAGATGAGCCAGCTCTCGGCGTTGTGGAACAGCAGCGGGGGCCTGACCCTGAGTTCGCCGGGCTACGCGCCATTGGATGTGGCATTGCCGGGCAGCGCCAGCGAACTGCGTGGTGTGACCATCTGGCGCGACACCCTGCGTGTGCCGGATGCTGGCGATGAGGCCGCGGCCTGGGTCAGTGCATTCATTGGCAAGCCGACGCGCTTGGTGCAACTGCCCCTGGAACGTGCGCGCACCACCGAAGCCGGGTATGGCAAGGATGACGACAAGGTCGGCTTCGCTGACGGCTACCCGTTGCTGTTGATCGGCCAGGGCTCCCTCGACGACTTGTGTGAAAAGATCGGCCGCCCGATGCAGATGCTGCGTTTTCGTCCCAACCTGGTCATCGAGGGCGCCGAGGCTTTCGCCGAAGACGGCTGGAAGCGCTTGCGCATCGGCGACGTGGAGTTTCGGGTGGTCAAGCCGTGCTCGCGGTGCATCCTCACCACAGTCGACCCCCAGACCGGTGAGCGCAGCCCCGACCGCGAGCCTTTCGCGACGCTGCAAACCTACCGCCAGACCGAAAAGGGCGCGATGTTCGGCCAGAACCTGGTCAACGATGGCATCGGGCGCCTGGAAGTCGGCATGCCGGTAACGGTGCTGGAATAAAAAAGCCCGTCTCGTGGGAGACGGGCTTTTTGTGTGCCGGGTACCGCTTAGCCGCGGTATTCACACAGGTAGGCGGTGTCCACCGCAACCTTCAACTGGAACTTGCTGTTGGCCGGTACGTTGAACTGGCTGCCGGCAGCGAAGGTTTCCCAGTCGCTGCTGTCGGGCAGCTTCACGGTCAGGGCGCCGGAGACCACGTGCATGATTTCACGTTGGGCGGTGCCGAATTCGTATTCACCCGGAGCCATCACGCCGATGGTCGCCGGCCCTTCTGCGGTGCCGAAAGCGATCGACTTGACGGTGCCGTCGAAGTACTCGTTGACTTTGAACATGGGTGAATCCTCGGAAAAGATGGATGCTTACGCTCATCACTGCAGGCGCGGGCTTCTGTGGCGAGGGAGCTTGCTCCCGTTGACTGCGTAGCAGTCCCCGTTTTTTGGGGGAGCTTCGCACCCCAGCGCAAGCAAGCTTGCTCGCCACAGGATTTCGTTGGTGCAGGTGGGCAGCATCAAAGGAAAATGGCTGGCCAGTATGCCCAAGGCTGTGGACGCTGCCTAGACCGGCAATATCAGCGGCAGCAGGCGTGCGGTGTTGCGTGCATCCTCCAGGGCGCGATGCTGCTGGCCATTGAACTGCATTCCTGCCAATTGCAGCGCACCATTGAGCCCCAGCGGCTTGTCCAGGCGCCGGGCCTTGGCAAAGCGTTGCTTGAGGTTCACATGCGGGGTGTCGCCCAAGGCGCTAGCGAGGCCATGGCGCTGCCACTCCAGCTCAAGCTGCACGCGATCATAGTCACCCCAACTGGCCCAGCCTTCCAGGCGTGGCTGATGTTGGCCCAGCCAGCGCTCGAACAGCGGCCACACCTCGGTGATCGGCGCGGCCATGTCGATATTGGCCTGGGTGATATGGGTGAGTTTGCGGCAAAAGGGTGTCAGCAACGGCCGGCGCAAGGGCCGCACAAAGCGCTGGAAGTGGTCCAGTTCGCGGCCCTGGCGGTTGACCAGGCTGGCGCCGATCTCGATGACTTCCATCTCTGTCACGGGCCAGCCGCCGTCATCCGTTGTGGCTTCAAGGTCAATAATCAGCCAATGAGGCATGTGCAGGTTCCCGTACTCGTCCCTTCCTGATGGGGATAGAGCGTAGCCCGGCCCTGTAGTTCCGCCTAGGGGCGTTATTCGATCTCCAGCAAAACCTGACGGTTGCGCACCTGGTCGCCCGTCATGACGCGCATCTCCTTGACGGTGCCATCGATGCCGGCCTTCAACGGGTGCTCCATTTTCATCGCTTCGACCACCAGCAACAGTTGGCCTTTGCTGACGGTCTCACCGACGCACACCCGTATATCGACGATGGCGCCGTCCATGGGCGCCTGGACCGTGCCGCTGCTGGCGTCGGCCTGGCGGCTGGCGACTTGCTGGGTGCGGTCTGTGACGGTCAGCCCTGGTAGCCATAGCCGGTTGCCGTCCAGGTGATAAGCGATGCGGCGGCGGACCCCCTTGATGACGAGGCTGGCGTGACGGCCGTCGGTGGTGAGTTGCAGGTCGTCAACGCTGACGCTCTGGAGTTGGCCGTTGGCCTCCAGACGGTACGTTACGGGGACACTCGCCGTATTGCGCCAGCGCGCAAGTGTTTGGGTGTGCTGGTTGGCGCTGTGTTGATAAAACAGCGCGGCGGCCAGCTTGAGCTGTTCAGCGGTCGCCGTCTGCTGTGGGATGACGCTGAAGTGTTCGGCGATCAACCCCGTGCTGAAGTCGCCATTGATAAAGTCCGGGTGCTTGAGCAGGTCGATGAGCAAACGCTGGTTGGTCGCCACGCCCAGCAATACGCTGTCTTCCACGGCCCGCAGCAGTTTTCGCCGGGCTTCTTCGCGGCTGGCGCCGTGGGCGATGATCTTGCCCAGCATCGGGTCGTAGAACGGGCTGACGGTTTGGCCTTCAAGCAATCCATGGTCGATGCGTACGCCGGGGGCTGGTTCCCAACGCAACACGTCACCGGTTTGCGGCAGGAAGCCCTGGGCCGGGTCTTCGGCGTACAGGCGTACTTCCATGGCGTGGCCGGTCAGGGTCACCTGTGATTGGGTGAGTGGCAGCGGTTGGCCGGCGGCGATCTGCAACTGCCAGTCCACCAGGTCGAGGCCGGTAATCATCTCGGTGACGGGGTGTTCGACTTGCAGGCGCGTGTTCATTTCCAGGAAATAAAACTGGCCGTTGCGGTCGAGCAGAAACTCCACGGTGCCGGCACCTACATAGCTCACCGCCCGCCCGGCCTTGAGCGCGGCTTCGCCCATGGCCTGGCGCAGATCGGGCGTCATCACGGGGCAGGGCGCTTCTTCAATGACTTTCTGATGGCGGCGCTGTATCGAACAGTCGCGTTCGCCGAGGTAAATGAGGTTGCCATGGCTGTCGCCGAACAGCTGCACTTCCACGTGGCGCGGGTCGATCAGCGCCTGTTCGAGGATCAACTCGTCGCTGCCGAACGCATTCATGGCTTCCGAGCGTGCGGTGCGCAGTTGCTCCAGCAGCTGTTCGCGCTGGTGCACCAGGCGCATGCCACGCCCACCGCCACCGGCGCTGGCCTTGATCATCAGTGGGAAGCCGATGCGTTCGGCTTCCCGTTGCAGGGTGGCATCGTCCTGGGCACTGCCTTGATAACCGGCGATGCAAGGTACGCCGGCGTCGAGCATGGCGAGTTTGGACAGGCGTTTGCTGCCCATCAGTTCGATCGCCTCGGCGCTGGGGCCGATGAAGGTGAGCGTGGCCTGCTGGCAGGCGCGGGCGAAGTCGGGGTTTTCCGAGAGGAAGCCGTAGCCGGGGTGAATGGCGTCGGCGCCGGTCAGTTGGGCGGCGGCGAGGATGGCCTCTGTGTTCAGGTAGGACTGGTGGACGGGCGCCGGGCCGATGTGTACGGCTTCGTCGGCCATCTGCACGTGCAGGGCATCGGTATCCGCGTCGCTGTACACGGCCACGGTGCGGTAGCCGAGGGCCTGGGCAGTGCGCTGGATGCGGCAGGCGATTTCACCGCGGTTGGCGATCAGGATCTTGGTGAATGCGGGCATTGGGTTATCCCTTGGTGGATGTGGCGTGTGTTGGGGCTTCTTCGCAGGCAAGCCAGCTCCCACATTTGAAATGTCTCCCCCTGTGGGAGCTGGCTTGCCTGCGATGGCGTCATCGAGACCAACTCGGCTTTCGCTTCTGCACAAACGCCTGCGTCCCCTCGACCCCTTCTTCGCTCCTCACCGCCTCGGCAAACCACTGCGCCCCGCGATCCAGCACGGCCTCAAGGGGCTCATCCACACTGGCCAGCAACAGCGCTTTAGTCCGTGCGTTCGCCCCCGGCGCACACTGCAACACCTGCCCCAATACCTCATCCACCCGCTGCGCCAATGCCTGGGCGTCGTGCTCGACAAAATGCACCACTCCCAGCCGCCCAGCCTCCACCCCATCAAACCGCGCCGCCGTCAGCGCCAGGCGCCGCGTGTGAGTAAGGCCAATACGCTTGACCACAAACGGCGCAATCTGCGCCGGCAACAAGCCCAGGCGGGTCTCGGGCAAGCCAAACTGCGCCTGGCCCTCTGCAATCGCAATATCACTCACGCACGCCAGCCCGAACCCACCGCCCAGCACCGCGCCTTGCAGCACCGCGATCACCACGGGTGTCAGTGCCTGCACCTCTTGCAGCAAGGTGCCAAATGCGCGGTTCAACGCTTGCAGTTGATCCCCCGCGCTGACCAGATCCTTCACATCGGCCCCCGCGCAAAAATGCCCGCCCGCGCCGCTGATCACCACGGCGCGCACCTGGCTGTCCAACTGCGCCAGTACCGCGCGCAGCTCATTGACCATTTCAAGGCTCATTGCATTGCGGCATTCGGGCCGGTTGAGGGTGATATGCAGCACGCCGTTGTGGGCTTCTAGCAGCAAGGTGCTCATGGCTTTTTACCGGGCAGGGTGCCCATCAGTTTGCAGATGATGCCCAGCATGATTTCGTCGGCACCGCCGCCAATCGACACCAGGCGCACGTCGCGATAGGCGCGGGCCACCGGGTTGTCCCACATGAAGCCCATGCCGCCCCAATATTGCAGGCAGCTGTCGCTGACCTCACGGCCCAGGCGCCCGGCCTTGAGTTTGGCCATGGAGGCCAGCCGCGTGACGTCCTGGCCCTTGATGTACTGCTCGGTGGCCTGGTAGACCAAGGCGCGCAGGCATTCGATTTCGGTGGCCAGTTCCGCCAGGCGGAAGTGGATCACCTGGTTGTCGATCAACGCCTTGCCGAAGGTTTGGCGCTCCTTGCAGTATTCGATGGTGCTGTCGATGCAGTACTCCAGGCCCTTGATCATATTGGCCGCGCCAAACAGGCGTTCCTCCTGGAACTGCAACATCTGCATCATGAAGCCCGCGCCTTCGTGGCCGATGCGGTTGCGTTGCGGTACGCGCACGCCGTCGAAAAACACCTGGGCGGTCTCGGAGCTGTGCATGCCGAGTTTTTCCAACGGCGGGCTGACGCTGATGCCGGGGCTGTTCATCGGCACCATGATCAGGGATTTGTTGATGTGCGGCTTGTCGTCCGAGGTGTTGGCCAGCAGGCAGATGAAGTCAGCGCTGGGCGAATTGGTGATCCACATCTTGCTGCCATTGATCACGTAGTCGTCGCCGTCCTTGCGCGCATGGGTCTTGAGCCCGGCCACGTCGGAGCCGGCGCCGGTTTCCGAGACGCCGATGCAGCCCACTTGTTCGCCGCTGATGGCCGGGCGCAGGAACTCTTCGCGCAGTTCATCGGAGCCGAAGCGCGCCAGGGCCGGAGTGCACATATCGGTCTGCACACCAATGGACATGGGGATGCCGCCGCAGCGGATGGTGCCGAACTCTTCGGCGGCGACAATGGAGTAGCTGTAGTCCAGGCCCATGCCGCCGAATTTTTCCGGTTTGGAGATGCCCAGCAGGCCGAGGTCGCCGGCCTTGCGGAAGATTTCGTGAATGGGGAAGCGCCCGGCTTTTTCCCATTCATCCACGTACGGGTTGATCTCGCGGTCGACGAAGGCGCGCACGGTGCGGCGCAGTTCCTGGTGTTCCTGGGTGAAGATCATTTTTATTGTTCTCCCTGTTGGGACGCGGAGCGTCCTGGTTTGCATTCCCACGCGGAGCGTGGGAACGATCACCCACGTGGAGCGTGGGAATGATCAGCGCGCCACGCCGAAGGTGTTCGGTTGCAGTTGCCGCAGTTCGGCTTCGTGACAGATATCCAGCAAAAATCCGAGCAAGGTGCGGGTGTCCCGTGGATCAATCAGCCCGTCGTCCCACAGGTTGGCGCTGCCGTAGAGGGCGGTGGACTGGCTGTCGAGCTTCTGCGCGGTGACCTGTTCGAGCATGTCGAGCACCTTTGGGTCGGGCACCAGGCCGTCCTTGAGTTGCTTGGCCTCGGTGACAATGCGCAGCACCTTGCCCGCTTGTGCGCCGCCCATCACCGCGGTGCGGCTGTTGGGCCAGGCGAAGATAAAGCGCGGGTCCAGGCCGCGGCCGCACATGGCGTAGTTGCCCGCACCGTAGGAACCCCCGACCACGATGGTGAGTTTAGGCACGCGGGCATTGGCCACCGCCTGGATCATCTTCGCGCCGTGCTTGATCACCCCTTGCTGTTCCGACTCGGTGCCCACCATGAAGCCGGTGGTGTTATGCAAGAACAGCAGCGGCGTACGGCTCTGGTCGCACAGCTGGATAAACTGCGCGGCCTTGCTCGCGCCCTTTGGGGTGATGGGGCCGTTATTGCCGATCACTCCCACGGCGCGCCCCTGGATATGCAGATGGGCGCAGACGGTGTGGGGGTCGAACTCGCCTTTGAATTCCAGCAGGTTGGAACCGTCGGCCAGGCGCGCCAGGATCTCGCGCACGTCATAGGGCTTTTTCGGGTCATCGGGAATCAGCCCCAACAGCTCTTCAATCGGGTACAGCGGTTCGCGATAGGCGCGGGGGGGCGCGTGCGGCAAGCGGTCATTCCAGGGCAGCAGGCCCACAATTTCACGCACGATGCGCACGCCGTCGGCATCGTCTTGGGCCAGGTACTCAGCGGTGCCTGCGGTTTGCGCGTGCATCTGCGCACCCCCCAGTTCTTCATCGGTGGCGACTTCGCCGGTGGCGGCCTTGAGCAACGGTGGCCCGGCGAGGAACAGCTTGGCCTTGCCGCGCACCACCACCACGTAATCCGAGAGGCCCGGCTGATACGCACCGCCGGCCGTGGCCGAGCCGTGCACCACGGTGATCTGCGGCAAGCCCATGGCGGACATGCGTGCCTGGTTGGCAAAGCTGCGCGCGCCTTCGACGAAAATCTCGGCTGCGTAGTTGAGGTTGGCGCCGCCGCTTTCGGCGAGGGTCACCACTGGCAGTTTGTTCTCCATGGCGATCTGTTGCAGGCGCAGGGATTTTTTCAGCCCGGAGGGGGAAATGGTGCCGCCTTTGATCGCGCTGTTGTTGGCCACCACCAGCATGCGCACGCCGCTGACATAGCCGATACCAGCGATCAGCCCGCCACCGGCGGCGCTACCGTCCTTGTCGTCGTGGAGTTTGTAGCCGGCCAGACTGGCCAGCTCCAGGAAAGGCGCGCCGGGGTCCAGCAGCAGGTTGAGGCGCTCACGGGGCAGCAATTGGCCGCGCTTGTCGAACTTGGGCTTGGCTTCCTGGGCCTTGGCCAGCAGGGTGTGTTCCAGTTGGCGTAGCTGGGCAATGGACGCCAGCATGGCTTCGCGGTTTTGCGCGAACGCTGGGCTGTTAGGCTCGATCATGGTTTCAATGATTGGCATGGCGTTATTGCTCCGCCTTGAGCACATCCGGCAGGTAGGCGCGGTGGAACCCGTTGAATGGCTCGCTCGGCGCCTGCGCCTTGTGCAGCGGCCATGCGCGGCTGCCCAGGCTGGCGGCGCCGTCGATGCGCAGGGTGCTACCGCTGATAAAGGCCGCAGCCGGGCTGAGCAGGAAGACGATGGCCGCGCTGACTTCCGACTCGGTGCCGATGCGCTTGAGCGGTACATGCTCACGCAGGGTGGGAATCACCGCCTTGAACGCGCCTTCGTAGGTGTCCATGCCGCTGGAGGCAATCCAGCCAGGCGCCACGGCGTTGACGCGCACCCCGGCATAGCCCCACTCAAACGCGGCGGTCTTGGTGACGTTGTCCATGCCGGAGCGCGCCGCGCCGGAGTGGCCCATGCCGGGCATGCCGCCCCACATGTCGGCGAGCATGTTGACGATCGCGCCCCCGTGCTTGCTCATCGACTGGTTGAACACTTCCCGCGCCATCAGGAAACCGCCCACCAGGTTGGTGCGCAGTACGGTTTCAAAGCCCTTCTGATTGATCGCCGCCAGTGGCGACGGGTATTGGCCGCCCGCGTTATTCACCAGGCCATGGATGGGGCCGTGGTCGTGCAGGATCTGCGTGACCAGCGCTTTCACCGCCTCTTCCTCACGAATGTCACAGGCATGCCAATGGGCGACGCCGCCATCTTCAGCAATTTCCGCCGCGACCTTCTGCAGTTTTTCTGGCTTGCGCCCCACCAGGATCACGCAGGCACCAAGGGCCGCCAGCTCATGGGCGGTGCAGCGGCCAATGCCACTGCCGCCTCCGGTGACAATCACGGTTTGCCCCTTGAACAGGTCGGCTTTGAAGATCGAGTCGAAGGCCACGGCGACGGTCCTTTAGGTGAGTTGATCGGCAATGTATTGCGGCACGGCGATGGGGATTTCCAGCAGTTGCTGAGCGAAGGCTTTGCCTTGCGGGTCGATGCGCAGGCTGGCGATACCGCCGCCGCCCAGGGCATTCTCCAGCAGGAAATTCAGGCTGTGGCTGCCGGGCAAGTACCAGCGTTCGACGCGGCCATGGATCGG
Source organism: Pseudomonas sp. NFPP02 (assembly GCF_900119355.1). NCBI lineage: Bacteria > Pseudomonadati > Pseudomonadota > Gammaproteobacteria > Pseudomonadales > Pseudomonadaceae > Pseudomonas > Pseudomonas sp. NFPP02. Next base: position 201,609 of record NZ_FPJI01000011.1, on the reverse strand, counting down.
GTCGAGCACGTGGTCCATCCAGTCGACGATCACCTCCGGGGTCAGGGCTTCGGCGATCCACGGCAGGTAGTCAGGGTGGCGAGCGATCACGCCGATATTGCTGTGGTTGCCCTTGTCACCTGAGCGCGCCACGGCGAGTTTCACCAGCGGCACACTGGCATCGGCACGGCCCTCCGGCTTGGCCGGCTCGATGGGCACAGCCGGCGTGAGCAGAGACGCGGAGGCGGGCAGCTCGACGGCATGACGTTGGCCTTGGTACTCGATGGCGACGCTACACCGTGATTTGTCGACCAGGAACGAAAACAGCCGAATCAGCGGATACACCGTCGGCCGCCCGCCAACAATGCCGGTCAGCCCCGGTGCCATGCCGGTGGCCGCCTGGGCGATCTCGCGAGCGAACAGCACCAGCGCCTGCTTGTTCGGATGCCGCACCGCCAGCTTCACCACCACTTCACGGCAATCCGCACGCCGGGCGTGGGCGCCGTAGGTGGCTTCGCTGCCAAGCAGTTCGATGTTGACGTCGGTGTAGGGCGCCCAGCCGCGCTGGCTGAATAGCTCCGAAGTCTTGTTGATGAGCGCCTGGCTGACCCGCTCGGCCTTGGCCACCGCGTCGATGCCAGCGAGCAGGCAACTGGCGGTGCAGCGAAAGCCATCGGGGTAGGTGGCGCTGACCTTGTACTGGTCGGTGGGTGGCAGGCCCTTGGCGCCGTGCAGGCGCACCGCGTGTTTGCCTTGTTGCTGCAGTTTGACCTGGCTGAAATCGCAGATCACGTCCGGCAGCACATAGGCGCGCGGGTCACCGATTTCATACAGCAGTTGTTCGGCCACGCTGAGTTCGCTGATCAGCCCCCCGCTGCCTTCGACCTTGTTGACGGTGAACTGGCCGTCGGCGCTGACTTCGACGATAGGGAAGCCGATGTGTTCGTAGTCGGGCACGTCACGCCAGTCGGTGAAGTTTCCGCCGGTGCATTGGGCGCCGCACTCGATGATATGCCCGGCCAGGGCGGCCTGGGCCAAGTGATCGTAGTCCTGCCATGACCAATTGAATTCATGCACCAGTGCCGCGCTGACCACTGCGCTGTCGACCACCCGGCCGGTGATGACAATATCAGCGCCGAGCCCCAGAGCCTGGGCAATGCCCGGTGCGCCGAGGTAGGCGTTGGCGGACACGCACAGGGGCGGCAGCGGGGCGCCGTTGTACAGGTCGGTGACAGTCGGCAGCTGTTTGAGTTGAGGGTGCAGGTCATCGCCGAGCAACACGGCGATTTTCAGGGGGATGTGGGCGTTATCGCAGGCCGCTTGCAGGGCGGCGGCGCAGGCCTGGGGGTTGATACCGCCGGCATTGCTGACCACTCGGATGCCCTGGCGCTGGATATCCGCCAGCAGGGGCGTAAGCACCTCGACAAAATCCGTGGCGTAACCGGCCTTGGGGTCTTTCAGGCGGGCACCGGCGAGGATCGACATGGTGACTTCCGCCAGGTAATCGAACACCAGGTAATCCAAGGCACCGCCCTGCACCAATTGGGCGGCGGCGGTGCAGGTGTCGCCCCAGAAGGCGCTGGCGCAGCCGATACGTACCGTCTTGCTCATGAGAAATCCTTCCTCCAAGGGCTGGTGCCGAGACTACCAAGCAAGCGCTTGGTTTGTAAACTCCAGTCACAAGTTTTACCCAAGCGCTTGCTTGGGTGGCAGTCACGGCCTAAATTGCCGGCCAAGACGACAGTAGACGTGAAGGAGAGCAGCATGGATGAGCACAAAGCCCTGGGGGTGATGCGCACCATGGTCGATGGTGGCCAATTGACCGACCCCGAGAGCGCCCGCGGCAAGTTGCTGCAAACCGCAGCTCATCTGTTTCGCAACAAGGGGTTCGAGCGCACCACTGTGCGAGATCTGGCCAGCGCCGTGGGCATCCAGTCCGGCAGCATCTTTCATCACTTCAAGAGCAAGGATGAGATATTGCGTGCGGTGATGGAGGAAACCATCCATTACAACACCGCGATGATGCGCGCTTCACTGGAAGAGGCGAGCACGGTGCGCGAACGCGTGCTGGCGCTGATCCGCTGCGAGTTGCAGTCGATCATGGGTGGCAGTGGCGAGGCCATGGCGGTGCTGGTCTACGAATGGCGCTCGCTGTCGGCCGAAGGCCAGGCGCACGTGCTGGCCCTGCGTGACGTGTATGAGCAGATCTGGTTGCAGGTACTGGGCGAGGCCAAGGCCGCTGGCTACATCCGGGGCGATGTGTTTATCACCCGGCGCTTCCTCACTGGCGCCTTGTCCTGGACCACCACCTGGTTTCGCGCCCAAGGCAGCCTGACCCTTGAAGAGTTGGCCGAAGAGGCTTTGTTGATGGTGCTGAAGTCGGACTGAGGCGCAAGTTATTAATTTGCTGGCGAAAGTTGTCTCCCCCAGTAAAAACGCCTAGCTTATCGGCATTGAACTCTTCAACGGTGCGTGCCTCGATGTTTTCGCCATGGCGGCTGGCTGCAGGACTTACTTTATGGGCACTGGGCACCGCCGCGTGGACGCAGGCCGGTGCCGCGCAGTTGGTGAGAATCGGCGCGGCGCATTTTCCGCCCTACACCGTACGCCCTGAACAAGGCGCCGACACCGGGTTGCTGCCGCAATTGGTCGAGGCGTTGAACGCTGCGCAAACCGATTACCAGTTTGTGGTGGTGCCTACCTCGATCCCCCGGCGTTTTCGTGACTTCGAGCAAGGCCGGGTCGACATGGCGATCTTCGAAAACCCGTCCTGGGGTTGGCAGAATATTGCCCATACCAGTGTTGATATGGGGCTGGAAGATGCGGAAATATTCGTTGCCCAGCGTCAACCCGGGCGCGACCAGAGCTACTTCGCCGACCTCACCGGTAAGCGCCTGGCGGTATTCAGCGGGTATCACTATGCCTTTGCCGACTTCAATCCCGATCCCAAGAACATGGCCGAGCGTTTCAACGCGACGTTGACCTATTCCCATGACAGTAATTTGCTGATGGTTGCTCGTGGGCGTGCGGATATTGCACTGGTTACCCGTTCGTACCTGAGTGATTTCATGGTGCGCAACGCAGACATGGCGGGGCAGTTTTTGGTGTCGGAGCGTATTGACCAGGTGTATCACCACTACGCGTTGTTGCGGCCCAAGGCACCGATCACTGGTCCGGCGTTTGCCGAACTGCTCAAGCGTCTGCGCGACAGTGGCCAGATGCTGAAGATTTTTGAGCCGTATCGTATTGATGTGACGGCGCTGCCCTGAGGTCTTAGCAAGTAAAATCCTTCGGGCTCAGTGGGATCAACTGTGGGAGCTGGCTTGCCTGCGAAGACGGCCTGACAGTCAACGCAGTTGGACCGTGTACATATCCATTCCTGCGGTAACGGCTACTTAGGGTTCCGCTTTTACAGCGGCTCACTTTTGAAAAGCGCAAAAGTAAGCAAAACGCTCTTGCCCCACCACTCGGCACCTCGCCTAGGCTCGGTGTGCCCGTAATCCGCCAGTGATTTGGGGGGCCGCCGCCACGCGCCATCCATGGCGCGGGGCGGCTAAACCGGCATCCCTGCCGGTTTACCCCCCAAATCCCTGTCGAATTCCGGCCAGCGTGGTTTAACGGGGCGCCTAAGATCAAAAGCCAGATCAAGATCACAAGCAGATCAAGATCACAAGCAGATCAAGATCACAAGCAGATCAAGATCAAGAGCGGCTCGCTTCGCATCGTAGTTACCGTGGAGCCCTTACCCACATATGTCTGCGCTGCATTAAACCCGCCGCGCAAACGTATCGCTATGACTGCCCGACACCTTGCGGCAATGCACCAGCGCATCGCGAATCATGAAGTTCACCAAGGTCGGAGACACCCCAAGCTCCTTGGCGATGTCTTTTTGCGGCACGCCATGCAAGCGGTACATCTCGAACGCGTAGCGGGTGCGCTGGGGCAGTTGCGTCAGGGCGTCGGCAATGTTTTCCAGGGTGTTGAAATTGATGTGCGAGGTTTCCGGTGAAGCGCCGTGAATAACCACATTCAAGCCTTCCTCTTCGGTCCCGGAGTATTTGAGCTCCAGGGCCTGCTTGCGGTAATGATCGATCGCCAGGTTGCGCACGATCTGAAACAGATAACTCAGTTGGGCCTTGAACGATGAGGTGATGGTCGGCGCCGACTGCAGCCGGAAGTAGGCGTCCTGCACCACGTCTTCGGCGCGGGAGCGGCACCCGGTGATACGGGCCGCGATCTTCACCAAAATCAGTCGATTGTCGACGAACGCCTGGAGAAGGGGTGAATCGCACCTGCCTGTGGATACTTGTTCCGTCATGGAAATCACCTTGCTGCGAATAGGTTAGGGGAGGGCATCCCTGCTGAGGCCTCCTACATATCGGGCAACAAATTATGCTTAATGATAATGATTGTCAAATGAGAAGACGAACTAATCTTATGCCTTGGGCAAAGGTGTGAACCACGTCTCGCTCGCCCCCGGCGACTAATTATTTGAAGGCTCCGTCCGTTCTCATGGGTGACAGGTTCGTTAGTACAACGGCCAAGGATCAGCACCCGCAGGAGGACCAGATGGGTTTTTATCGTGCATTCAGCGTGTTTCAGTTCGGAGTCCTCGCGGGATGAGTACGTCCCTGCGGCTGCGCCTGTTTTGCCTGCCCCACTCAGGCGCCAGCGCCTCGGTCTACGCTCGCTGGCGCCGGGTCCTGCCGGACTGGCTGCAAGTGTGCCCGCTGGAATTGCCGGGACGCGGCATGCGCATGGACGAGCCATTGCAGCGCGATATCAAGGCCTTGGCCGCGCAGCTTGCTGAAGAAATCAGCCGTGATCTCGATGGCCCCTATGCCTTGTTCGGCCACAGCCTTGGCGGGCTGTTGGCGTTTGAATTGGCTCACGCTCTGAACGCGCGCAATCTGCCCGCGCCCCTGGCGTTGTTCGCGTCCGGCACGGCGGGCCCGGCGCGTCGTGATGTGAGCGAGTACGCCGTCGAAAAGACCGATGCCCAACTCATTGCCCGGCTGCGCGAATTGCAGGGCACCACCGAAGAAGCCCTGGCCAACCCCGAGCTGATGCAACTGATGTTGCCGATCCTGCGCGCTGATTTCCTGCTGTGCGGCAGTTTCACCTATGGCGAGCGTCAGCCTCTGACGCTGCCGATTCACGTGTTCGGTGGCAAGCAAGACAGCGTGCGTGCCGACCAGTTGCTCGACTGGCAACTCGACGCCGCCAGTGGGTTTTCCCTGGACATGTTTGACGGCCATCACTTCTTCCTCGTGCAGCACGAAAGCGCCGTGCTGCGCTGCGTGCGTCGCTATGCCGACGAGCACTTGGCGCGCTGGCGCATTGGTGCGACGCGGCAGCTCGTCGCCGGCTGAACCCCACCGACTTCCCGAATTTCCCGTAAGCCGATTTCAGGCAGGAACCCCATGATGGACGCCTTCGAACTCCCCCGCACCTTGGCCCAGTCCCTTCAACAGCGTGCTGCGCAGACGCCGGACCAGGTGGCGTTGCGCTTCCTCGCCGAGAGTGCCGAGCACAGTGTGGTGCTCAGTTATCGCGACCTCGACCAACGCGCCCGCACCATCGCCGCCGCCTTGCAAGCCAACGCTGGCCTGGGCGAGCGTGCGGTGTTGCTGTTCCCGAGTGGCCCGGACTATGTGGCGGCGTTCTTTGGTTGCCTGTACGCCGGGGTGATCGCGGTGCCGGCGTATCCACCGGAATCCACGCGTCGTCATCACCAGGAGCGCCTGCTGTCGATCATCAGCGATGCCGAGCCGCGGCTGCTGTTGACCATTGCCAGCCTCAGCGAGGGCTTGGCGCAGATTGAAAACGCGCCCAAGGTGTTGAGCGTCGACACCCTGGAGGCGCAGCAGGCCGACCAGTGGGTCGAGCCCGACCTCAAGGCGGACGACATCGCGTTCCTGCAATACACCTCCGGCTCCACCGCATTGCCCAAAGGCGTGCAAGTCAGCCACGGCAACCTGGTGGCCAACGAAGTGCTGATCCGCCGTGGTTTTGGCATCGACCTCAACCCCGATGACGTGATCGTCAGCTGGTTGCCGCTGTACCACGACATGGGCCTGATCGGCGGCCTGCTGCAACCGATCTTCAGCGGCGTGCCCTGCGTGTTGATGTCGCCGGCCTACTTCCTTGGCCGACCTTTGCGCTGGCTGGAGGCGATCAGCGAATACGGCGGCACCATCAGCGGTGGCCCGGACTTCGCCTACCGCCTGTGCAGCGAACGGGTCAGTGAGTCGGCCCTGGAGCGCCTGGATTTGAGTCGCTGGCGCGTCGCCTATTCGGGTTCCGAGCCGATCCGCCTCGACACCCTGGAACGCTTCGCGGAAAAATTCGCGGCCTGTGGTTTCACCCCGAATAATTTCTTCGCCTCCTACGGCCTGGCCGAAGCCACCCTGTTTGTCGCCGGCGGCACCCGTGGCCATGGCATTCCCGCCCTGCGCCTGGACGAACAGGCGCTGGCCGCCAACCGTGCCGAACCGGGGCAGGGCCCTGCGATCATGAGTTGCGGCACCAGCCAGCCGGACCACGCCGTGCTGATCGCCGACCCGCACACCCTCACCGAGCTGCCCGACCAGTGCGTCGGCGAACTCTGGGCCACGGGCCCGAGCATCGCCCACGGCTACTGGCGCAACCCGCAAGCCAGCGCCAAGACCTTCGTCCAGCATGCTGGCCGCACCTGGTTGCGCACCGGTGACCTGGGTTTTATCCGCGACGGTGAGGTGTACATCACCGGGCGCCTGAAAGACCTGCTGATCGTGCGCGGCCACAACCTTTACCCCCAGGACATCGAACAGACCATCGAGCGCGAAGTGGAAGTGGTGCGCAAGGGGCGGGTCGCCGCGTTTGCGGTCAATGACCAGGGCCTGGAAGGCATCGGCATCGCCGCGGAAATCAGCCGCAGCGTGCAGAAAATCCTGCCGCCCGAAGCGCTGATCAAAGCGATCCGCCAAGCCGTGGCCGAGGCCTGCCAGCAAGCTCCGAGCGTGGTGGTGCTGCTCAACCCAGGCGCTTTGCCGAAGACCTCCAGCGGCAAAGTGCAGCGTGCGGCCTGTGCGATTCGGCATGCCGATGGCAGCCTCGACAGCTACGCGCAGTTCCCCGGGCAGCCGGGGCAGGCGAGCGAAGTGGCGCTGGAATCGGACCTGCAACAGCAGATCGCGGCGATCTGGTGCGAACAACTGCAACTGGCTCATGTGGCGGGCGACGATCACTTTTTCCTGCTGGGGGGCAACTCCATCACCGCGACCCAAGTGGTCGCCCGCCTGCGCGAAAGCCTGGGGCTGGAACTGAGCCTGCGCCTGCTGTTCGAAGCGCCGACCCTCGCCGCCTTCGCCACGGCCGTCGCGCAACTGCAACAGGATGGCGGCGTGGCCCAAGGCGCAATCCACGTGCTGTCACGTCAAGAAGACCTGCCCCAATCCCTGGCACAGAACCGCCTGTGGATCACCTGGCAATTGGACCCTCACAGCAGTGCCTACACCATTCCAGGCGCCTTGCACCTGCGCGGCGAGCTGGATGAAGACGCACTGCGCCACAGCTTCCAGCAACTGATCCAGCGTCACGAAGCCCTGCGCACGCGCTTCTACGAGCGCGACGGCCAGGCGTTCCAGCGTGTCGAGGCTACGGCGGATTTCGAACTGTCGACCATCGACCTCAGCGACTTGCCAAACGCCGTGCGCGAAGCCCGTGCGCAAGAGGTTCGCGAAGACCAGGCGCGCAGCCCGTTCGACCTGGAAAAAGGCCCGTTGCTTCGGGTTACCCTGGTGCGCCTGGGCGATGAAGAGCACCAACTGCTGGTGACGCTGCACCACATCATTGCTGACGGTTGGTCGCTGAATATCCTGATCGACGAGTTCTCGCGCCTGTACGCCGCTGCCGCCCAAGGCCAGTCCCTGGAGCTGCCGCCGCTGGCATTGCAATACGCCGACTACGGCAGTTGGCAGCGCCAATGGCTGGCTGAAGGCGAGGGCCAGCGACAGCTGACGTACTGGAAAGCGCAGTTGGGTGACGAGCATCCGGCCCTGAACCTGGCCACCGATCACCCGCGTGCCGCCCAGCATCGGCACAGCGCCTCGCGCCATCGCCAGCGCCTGGATGCGCGCCTCAGTGCGGCGATCCGCCAGACCGCCCAGGCCCATGACTCAACACCGTTCATGCTGCTGCTGGCGACGTTCCAGACCTTGCTCTATCGCTACAGCGGCCAGCGCGACATCCGTATCGGCGTGCCCAATGCCAACCGCCCACGCCATGAAACCCAGGGCCTGATCGGCTTCTTTATCAACACCCTGGTGCTGCGCGCCGAGCTGGACGGGCGCCTGCCGTTCAACCAACTGTTGGCCGCCACCCGCGAGACCACACTGGCCGCCCAGGCCCATCAGGACCTGCCCTTCGAACAACTGCTGGAAGCCTTCCCCCAGGCCCGCGAGCAGGGCCTGTTCCAGGTCATGTTCAACCACCAGCAGCGCGACCTCAGTGCCTTGCGCCGCCTGCCGGGCCTGCTGGCCGATGAGTTGCCCTGGCACAGCCGCGAAGCCAAGTTCGACCTGCAACTGCACAGCGAAGAAGACCGCAATGGGCGCTTGAGCCTGTCGTTCGACTACGCCGACGAGCTGTTCGATTGCGCGACCATCCAGCGTCTGGCCGAGCACTTCATCCATCTACTTCAAGCTGTGTGTACGCAACCACAACACGCCATCGGCGATCTGCCGTTTATGCAGGCTGACGAACAGCAACCCTGGAGCGAGGCCCCCTGCGCGCCGGCCCGGCACTGGCTGCCCGAGCTGCTCAATCAGCAGACGTCGGACGCCACCGCATTGGTCTGGCAGGACGGCAGCCTGACATTCGCCCAATTGCACACCCAGGCCAACCGCCTGGCCCATTACCTGCGCGACAAAGGCGTCGGCCCGGACGTGTGCGTGGCCATCGCCGCCGAGCGTTCGCCGCAACTGCTGATCGGCCTGCTCGCCATCATCAAGGCCGGTGGCGCCTACGTGCCGCTGGACCCGGATTACCCCGCCGAACGCCTGGCCTACATGCTCAAGGACAGCGGCGTGCAACTGCTGCTCACCCAGACCGCGTTGCTGCCCCAACTGCCCAGCGCCGAAGGCGTGTGCGTGATTGCCATGGACAGCCTGCACCTCGACAGCTGGCCGACCCAGGCGCCAGGCTTGCACCTGCACGGCGATAACCTCGCCTACGTGATCTACACCTCCGGTTCCACCGGCCAACCCAAAGGCGTGGGCAACACCCACGGCGCCCTGGCCGAGCGTTTGCAGTGGATGCAGGCCACCTATCAACTGAACGAAACCGATGTGCTGATGCAAAAGGCGCCGATCAGTTTCGACGTGTCGGTGTGGGAATGCTTCTGGCCATTGATTGCCGGCTGCCGCCTGGTATTGGCCGGGCCGGGCGAACATCGCGACCCGAACCGCATCGCGCAGCTTGTGCAGGAACATGGGGTGACCACGCTGCACTTCGTGCCGCCGCTGTTGCAGCTGTTTATCGACGAGCCGCTGGTGGCCGAATGCACCAGCCTGCGTCGCCTGTTCTCCGGCGGCGAAGCCTTGCCCGCCGAACTGCGTAACCGTGTACTGGCGCGCTTGCCAGCGGTGCAATTGCACAACCGCTATGGCCCGACCGAAACCGCGATCAACGTCACCCACTGGCAGTGCGCCGCCTCGGATGGCGAGCGCTCGCCGATTGGCCGGCCGTTGGGCAATGTGATCTGCCGCGTACTGGACGAGCAGCTCAACCCGTTGCCGGCCGGTGTGCCGGGCGAACTGTGCATCGGCGGTATCGGCCTGGCGCGGGGTTACCTGGGCCGTGCCGGGCTGACAGCCGAACGTTTTGTCGCCGACCCGCTGGGCGCGGCGGGCACCCGCTTGTATCGCACCGGTGACCGTGCGCGCTGGAACGCCGATGGCGTGCTCGAATACCTCGGACGCCTCGATCAGCAGGTCAAACTGCGGGGGTTCCGGGTGGAGCCGGAAGAAATCGAAGCGCGCCTGCTGGCCCAGGTAGGCGTTGCCCAGGCCGTGGTGCTGGTGCGTGATGCACAGTTGATCGGCTACTACACCGCCGACACCGAACTGGATGAGCAAAGGGTCAAAACCGCCCTGGCCGCCGAGTTGCCGGAGTACATGGTGCCCGCGCTGCTGATGCGCCTTGACGCCATGCCCCTGAGCCCCAGCGGCAAGCTCGACCGGCGTGCCTTGCCAGAGCCGGTATGGCAAACCCGCGAACACGTCGAACCGCACACACCTTTGCAGCTGCAAATCGCCGCGATCTGGCGCGAGGTGCTTGGCCTGCCACTCATCGGCCTGCGCGATGACTTTTTCGCACTCGGCGGGCACTCGTTGCTGGCCACGCAAATCATCTCCCGCACCCGCCAGGCCTGCGACGTCGAACTGCCCCTGCGCACGCTGTTCGAAGCCAGCGAGCTGGGCGATTTTGCCCAGCAGGTCGGGCTGATGCAGGCGGCGGGCCAGCGCAACCAACAGACTGCCATCGCCAAAGTCGACCGCAGCCAGCCGGTCCCTTTGTCCTATTCCCAGCAGCGCATGTGGTTCCTCTGGCAGATGGAACCGGACAGCCCGGCCTACAACGTCGGCGGCATGGCGCGCCTGCGCGGCGTGCTGGATGTGGGGCGTTTCGAGGCCGCCTTGCAGGCCTTGATCATGCGTCACGAAACCCTGCGCACCACTTTCCCAAGTGTCGATGGTGTGGCCTGTCAAAAGGTCTCGGCGCAAACCAATGTGCGCATGGACTGGCAGGATTTCTCCGCGCTGAATGAGCCGCAGCGCCAGCAGCGTTTGCAGCAACTGGCCGATGTCGAGGCGCACACGCCGTTCAACCTGGAAACCGGGCCGCTTTTGCGCGCCTGCCTGGTCAAGGCCGGCGAGCAGGAACATTACCTGGTGCTGACCCTGCACCATATCGTCACCGAAGGCTGGGCCATGGACATCTTTGCCCGTGAACTCAGCGCCTTGTATGAAGCCTTTATCGACGAGCGCGACTCACCGCTGCCAGCGTTGCCGGTGCAGTACCTCGACTACAGCGTATGGCAACGCCAGTGGATGGAAGCCGGTGAGCGCCAGCGTCAGCTGGACTACTGGACCGCCCAACTGGGCAACGAACACCCGTTGCTGGAATTGCCCGGCGACCGTCCGCGGCCACCGGTGCAAAGCCATCGGGGCGAGCTGTACCGGTTTGATTTGAGCGATGAGCTGGCCGCCCGCGTGCGAGCCTTCAACGCCCAGCACGGCCTCACGCTGTTCATGACCATGACCGCGACCCTGGCGGTGTTGCTCTACCGCTACAGCGGCCAGACCGACCTGCGCATCGGCGCGCCAGTGGCCAACCGTATCCGCCCGGAAAGCGAAGGCTTGATTGGCGCGTTCCTCAATACCCAGGTGCTGCGTTGCCAGCTCAATGGGCAGATGCAGGTCAGCGAGCTGTTCGAGCAGGTGCGCCATACCGTGATCGAGGGCCAGTCCCATCAGGACCTGCCGTTCGACCATCTGGTGGAAGCCCTGCAACCGCCGCGCAGCGCGGCGTACAACCCGTTGTTCCAGGTGATGTGCAACGTGCAGCGCTGGGAGTTCCAGCAAAGCCGCCAACTGGCTGGCATGACCGTGGAGTACCTGGCCAACGATGCGCGGGCGACCAAGTTCGACCTCAACCTGGAAGTCACCGACCTCGACCATCGCCTGGGTTGCTGCCTGACCTACAGCACCGACCTGTTCGACGAGCCGCGTATTGCGCGTATGGCCGAGCATTGGCGCAACTTGCTTGAAGCGTTGGTCGCCGATCCTGGCCAGCGCCTGAGCGAATTGCCGTTGCTGAGCGCAGATGAACAACGCGCCTTGCAAGACAGCCTGGGGGTGGAGAAGGGCGAGCATCGCCTCGACCAGTGCATCCATCAACTGTTCAGCCAGCAGGCCAGCCAGCGGCCGGAGGCCCCGGCGCTGACCTTTGCCGGTGTGACCCTCTCGTATGCGCAACTGGATGAGCGCGCCAACCGCCTGGCCTGGATGCTGCGCGAGCGTGGCGTGGGCCCGCAGATGCGCGTGGGCCTGGCGCTGCCGCGTTCGCTGGAAATGGTCGTCGGTTTGCTGGCGATCCTCAAGGCCGGCGGTGCCTATGTGCCGTTGGACCCGGAATACCCGCTGGACCGCCTGCATTACATGATCGAAGACAGTGACATCGGCCTGCTGCTCAGTGATGCGGCGCTGTTCGAAGCTCTTGGTGAGTTGCCGGCGACGGTGGCGTGCTGGTGCCTGGAGGATGACTCGCCGGTGCTGGCGAATTACCCCGCCGAAGCGCTGCCGTTCGTGAGTCTGGCACAACACCAGGCGTACCTCATCTACACCTCGGGCTCCACGGGCAAGCCCAAAGGTGTGGTGGTGTCCCACGGTGAGATCGCCATGCATTGCCAGGCGGTGATCGAGCGCTTTGATATGCGCCCGGATGACTGCGAGCTGCACTTTTACTCGATCAACTTCGATGCTGCCACCGAGCGTTTGCTGGTGCCGCTGCTGTGCGGGGCGCGGGTGGTATTGCGCGCCCAGGGCCAGTGGGATGCGGAGGAAATCTGCGCGCTGATCCGTACCCATCGCATCAATGTGCTCGGTTTCACCCCGAGCTACGGCAGCCAGTTGGCGCAGTGGCTGGCGACCCAGCAACAGACGCTGCCGGTGCGCATGTGCATCACCGGTGGCGAAGCCTTGACCGGCGAACACCTGCAACGCATCCGCGCAGCGTTCACGCCCCAGTTGTTCTTCAACGCCTACGGCCCCACCGAAACCGTGGTGATGCCCCTGGCCAGCCTGGCGCCCGAGCAGTTGGAGGAGGGCGCTGGCAGCGTGCCGATCGGCAGCATCGTCGGCGAGCGCGTGGCCTACATTCTCGACGCCGACCTGGCGCTGGTGCCCCAGGGCGCCAGCGGTGAGCTGTACATCGGCGGCGCCGGCCTGGCCCAGGGTTATCACCAGCGGCCGGGGATGACGGCGGAGCGCTTTGTCGCAGACCCGTTTGCTGGCAAGGGCGGGCGCCTGTACCGCACCGGCGACCTGGTACGCCAACGCGCCGATGGCCTGGTGGAGTACCTAGGGCGCATCGACCATCAGGTGAAGATCCGCGGTTTTCGCATCGAGCTGGGCGAAATCGAAACGCGCTTGCTCGAACATGAAGCTGTGCGCGAAGCGGTGGTGCTGGCACTGGATGCGCCGAGCGGCAAGCAATTGGTGGCGTACCTGGTCAGCGATGCCGAGCACGCCGCCTTGCGCGACGCGTTGAAGGCGTACCTCAAGGCGCAACTACCGGACTACATGGTGCCCGCGCATCTGATCGTGCTGCAGAGCATGCCGCTGACCGCCAACGGCAAGCTCGACCGCCGCGCCTTGCCTGAGCCGGACCCAGAGGCCAATCGCCAAGCCTACGTGGCGCCGCGCAGCGAGCTGGAACACAGCCTGGCCGCCATCTGGTGCGCGGTGCTGAACGTGGAGCAAGTGGGCCTCGACGATAACTTCTTTGAACTGGGCGGCGACTCGATTCTGTCGATCCAGGTGGTGAGCCGGGCGCGCCAGGCCGGCATTCATTTCAGCCCCCGTGACCTGTTCCAGCACCAGACCGTACAGAGCCTGGCTGCCGTGGCGACTCGCTCGGAGCTCATCATCGCCGAGCAAGGGCTGCTGACCGGCCCCTCGGGCCTCACGCCGATTCAGCACTGGTTCTTCGACACCGATATCCCGGCGCGCCAGCACTGGAACCAGGCGTTGGTGCTCAAGCCACTGCAACTGCTCGATGCCCATCGCCTGGAGCAAGCGCTGCTGGCGGTGCTGGAACACCACGACGCGCTGCGCTTGAGCTTTACCCCGCGCGATGCGCAATGGCATGCCGAACACCTGGGCGTGCCGGAAGGCGGCGTGCTGCTGCAGGCGCAGGTGCGCGACATGCACGCGTGCACGGCGTTGTTCACCGACACTCAGCGCAGCCTCGACCTGGCACAGGGGCCGCTGCTGCGCGCCTTGCTGGTGGACGGGCCGCAAGGCCAGCAGCGCTTGCTGATCGCCATCCATCACCTGGTGGTGGACGGCGTGTCGTGGCGCGTCCTGCTGGAAGACCTGCAAAATGTTTATCGCCAACTCAGTGAAGGCCAGTCCGTCAGCCTGCCGGCCAAAACCAGCGCGCTGCGTGATTGGGCTGCACGTTTGCAAGCCTATGCCCACAGTGAGTCACTGCGCGAAGAGCTGAGCCTGTGGCAAGCGCAACTAGCTGGCCCCACCGTGGCCTTGCCAGTACAGCGTCCCCAAGGCGCACGGCGCAATAGCGATGCCGAAACGGTTAGCGTGCGCCTGGATGCCGAGCGCACCTGGCAGTTGCTGCAACAGGCGCCGAGTGCCTATCGCACCCAGGTCAACGACCTGTTGCTGACCGCCCTGGCCCGCGTACTGTGCCGCTGGAGCGGGCAGGCCTCGGCACTGATCCAACTGGAAGGCCATGGCCGCGAAACCTTGTTCGATGATATCGACCTGACCCGCAGCGTGGGCTGGTTCACCAGCGCCTATCCGTTGCGTCTGACGCCGCAGGCCGAGCAGGGCGACTCGATCAAGGCAATCAAGGAGCAACTGCGTGGCGTGCCCCATAAAGGTTTGGGGTATGGCGTGCTGCGTTACCTGGCCGATGACCTGTGCAAGCAGAGCATGGCCGCATTGCCGAGCGCGCAGGTCACCTTCAACTACCTTGGCCAGTTCGACCAGAGCTTTGGCACTGACGCGCTGTTCCATCCGCTGGAGGAATCCGCCGGCCTGGCCCATGACCCGGATGCGCCATTGCCCAATGAACTGAGCATCGACAGCCAGGTCTACGGCGGCGAGCTGGTGCTACGCTGGACGTTCAGCCGTGAGCGGCATGATCAGCAGGTAATTCGCGATCTGGCCGAAGCTTACCTGGCCGAATTGCACAGCCTTATCGCCCATTGCCTGCAGGACGATGCCGGTGGCCTCACGCCGTCCGACTTCCCCCTGGCGCGCCTGACCCAGGTGCAACTGGACGCCTTGCCGGTATCGGCCAGCGCCATCGAAGACGTCTACCCGCTGACTCCGATGCAGGAGGGCTTGCTGCTGCACACCCTGCTGGAGCCCGGCACCGGCCTGTATTACATGCAGGACCGCTATCGCATCAACAGCGCCCTGGACCCGGAGCGTTTTGCCCAGGCCTGGCAAGCGGTGATTGCCCGCCACGAGGCCTTGCGCGCCTCGTTCTGCTGGAACGTCGGCGAAGACATGCTGCAAGTGATCCACAAGCCCGGCAGTACGCCGATCGAGTACCTGGACTGGAGCGCCGACCCGCAGGATCAGCAGGAGCCGCGTCTGCAAGCCTTGCTCAAGGCCGAGCGCGAAGCCGGTTTTGACCTGCTCAACCAGGCGCCTTTCCACTTGCGCCTGATTCGCGTGGGCGAGGCGCGCTACTGGTTCATGATGAGCAACCACCACATCCTGATCGATGCCTGGTGCCGTTCGCTGCTGATGAATGACTTCTTCGATATCTACACAGCCCTGGGCGAAGGCCGCGATGCGCAACTGGCGACGCCGCCGCGCTATCGCGACTACATTGCCTGGCTGCAACGCCAGGACCTCAACGAGGCGCGCCAGTGGTGGCAGCAAAACTTGCAAGGCTTCGAGCGCGCCACGCCGATCCCGAGTGACCGCCCGTTCCTGCGCGAACACGCCGGTGGCAGTGGCGGCATGGTGGTGGGCGACTGCTACACCCGCCTGGATGCCCGCGACGGTGCGCAACTGCGCGACCTGGCCCAGGCGCATCAGCTCACCGTCAACACCTTCGCCCAGGCGGCGTGGGCCTTGGTGCTGCGGCGTTTGAGTGGCGATCGCGACGTGCTGTTCGGCGTCACCGTGGCCGGGCGCCCGGTGGACATGCCCGAGATGCAACGCACCGTGGGGCTGTTTATCAACAGTATCGCGCTGCGGGTGAAACTGCCCGAGGACGGCCAGACGTGCAGCGTGCGCCAGTGGTTGAGCGCCTTGCTCGACAGCAATATGCAACTGCGCGAGTACGAATACCTGCCGTTGGTGACGATCCAGGAACACAGCGAATTGCCCAAAGGCCAGCCGCTGTTCGACAGCCTGTTTGTGTTTGAGAACGCGCCAGTGGAAGTCTCGGTGCTGGACCGTGCACAAAGCCTGAACGCCACCTCGGATTCCGGGCGTACCCACACCAACTTCCCGCTGACGGCGGTGTGCTACCCCGGCGATGACCTCGGTTTGCACCTGTCCTACGACCAGCGTTATTTCGACGAAAGCACCGTGCAAGGCATGCTCGCTGAGTTCAAGCGCCTGTTGCTGGCGCTGGTGCAGGGCTTCCATGGCGACATGGCCGAGCTGGCGCTGATTGGCGAGCAGGAACGTGAATTCCTGGTGGCGGGCTGTAACCAGAGTGAGCGAGCCTATCCGCTGGAGACGAGCTACATCGAGCTGTTCGAGGCCCAGGTGGCAGAGCATCCGCAGCGCATCGCCGCCAGTTGCCTGGACCAGCAATGGAGCTACGACGAACTGAACCGCCGCAGTAACGGCCTGGGCCACGCGTTGATTGCGGCCGGTGTGGGCCTGGACCAACCGGTGGCGTTGCTGGCTGAACGTGGGTTGGACTTGCTCGGCATGATCATCGGCAGCTTCAAGGCCGGTGCCGGTTACCTGCCGCTGGACCCAGGGCTGCCCGGCCCGCGCCTGAGCCGCATCATCGACATGAGCCGCACGCCGCTGCTGGTGTGCACCGAGGCGTGCCGCGAGCAGGCCGTCGAGTTGCTGCAAGGGGTTGATTGCCAACTGCTGGTGTGGGAGGAAGTGCCCGCCCGTGGCGAAAACCCCGGTGTCTACAGCGGCCCGGACAATCTTGCCTACGTGATCTACACCTCGGGTTCCACCGGCTTGCCCAAGGGCGTGATGGTCGAACAGCGTGGCATGCTCAATAACCAGTTGAGCAAGGTGCCGTACCTGAACCTGAGCGATGCCGATGTGATTGCCCAGACCGCGTCGCAAAGCTTCGATATTTCTGTGTGGCAGTTCCTCGCCGCGCCGCTGTTTGGCGCACGGGTGGACATTGTGCCCAATACCATCGCCCATGATCCGCAAGGGTTGCTGGCCCATGTTCAAGCACAGGGCATCACCGTGCTGGAGAGTGTGCCGTCGCTGATCCAGGGCATGCTGGCCCAGGAGCGTATCAGCCTCGAGGGCCTGCGCTGGATGTTGCCGACCGGGGAGGCCATGCCACCTGAGCTGGCCCATCAGTGGCTGCTGCGTTACCCGCAGATTGGCCTGGTGAATGCTTACGGCCCGGCGGAATGCTCCGATGATGTGGCGTTCTTCCGCGTCGATCTGGCGTCGACCCGTGGCACTTACCTGCCGATTGGTACGCCGACCGACAACAACCGCTTGTACCTGCTGGACGGCGCTTTAGAGCTGGTGCCTCAAGGGGCGGTGGGCGAGTTGTGCGTCGCCGGCACCGGTGTCGGTCGTGGCTATGTCAGCGATCCGCTGCGCACCGCCCAGGTGTTTGTACCCAACCCCTTTGGCGCGCCTGGTGAGCGCCTCTACCGTACCGGCGACCTGGCACGGCGTCGCAGCGATGGGGTGCTGGAGTATGTCGGGCGTATCGACCACCAGGTGAAGATTCGCGGCTACCGCATCGAACTGGGTGAAATCGAAGCGCGCCTGCATGAACAACCCCTCGTGCGCGACGCGGCGGTGGGTGTGCAAGAGGGGGCCAATGGCAAACATCTGGTCGGCTACCTGGTGGCCGCCGATGCCACACTCGACCCGAGCGAGCAGTTGGAGCGCATCAAGCAACGCCTGCGTGCCGAACTGCCGGAATACATGGTGCCACTGCATTGGCTATGGCTTGACCGCCTGCCCCTGAATGCCAACGGCAAGCTCGACCGCAAGGCCCTGCCGGCCCTGGAGATCGGCCAGTTGCACAATCAGGACTATGTGGCGCCGTGCACTGAACTGGAAACCACGTTGGCGGGTATCTGGGCCGAGGTGCTGAAGGTCGAGCGGGTCGGGGTGCAGGACAACTTCTTCGAACTGGGCGGGCACTCGCTGCTGGCCACGCAGATTGCCTCGCGGGTGCAGAAGACACTGCAGCGCGATGTGCCGTTGCGGGCGATGTTCGAGTGCAGCACCGTGGCGGAGTTGGCCGAGTATATCGAGGGGGTGGCAGACAATGAGATCAGTGCCGAGAAGGTGGATCGGTTGAGTGATTTGATGGCGGAGTTGGAGGGGCTTTGATCTTCGTTGTCTATCAGGGCCTCATTGCAGCATAGGCATCTACACAGCTGGACCTGTGGCGAGGGAGCTTGCTCCCGTGACGGCCTGGCAGCCGACGCTGATCGAGCTGGTGCACCGCGATCCAAATGTGGGAGCTGGCTTGCCTGCGAAGACGGCCTGCCAGCCGACACCTATCTACCTGAGGCCCCGTGATCAAATTGTGGGAGCTGGCTTGCCTGCGATAGCGGCCTGACAGCCGACACAGGTGTCAGACCGAGTACATATCCATTCCTGCGGTAACGGCCACTTAGGGTTCCGCTCTTACAGCGGGTCACTTTTGGAAAAGAGCCCCAAAAGTAACCAAAAGGGCTCCTGCCCCACCACTCGGCACCTCGCCTAGGCTCGGTGTGCCCGTAATCCGTCAGTGATTTGGGGGGCCGCCGCCACGCGCCATCCATGGCGCGGGGCGGCTAAACCGGCATCCCTGCCGGTTTACCCCCCAAATCCCTGTCGAATTCCGGCCAGCGTGGTTTAACGGGGCGCTTAAGATCAAGATCAAAAGCAGATCAAGAGCAAGAGCGACTCGCTTCGCATCGTGGTTACCGTCTGCTGTTACAACCCACAAAGTTGTGTAGATACCTATGCTCATCGCAGGCAAGCCAGCTCGCACATTGGATCGCGGGGCATCAGTTATATCTGTGTCGGCTGCCAGGCCGTCACGGGAGCAAGCTCCCTCGCCACAGATTTAGCGTCGTGCCGAAGTTGTGTAGATACCTATGCTCATCGCTGGCTTGCCTGCGATGGCGCCCGCGAGGGCGGCGCTTATTTTGGTCCGAGAATTTTCACTAACTTATCCGGCGAAGGCGCCCCTTGCTGCTGCTGCAACCCACCCTTGTCATCCAGATAGAAGATCGCCGGCGTCGCCGACAACTCCAGTTCATCCATCAGCTTCATATTGGCATCAAGCTTGGCCTCGACCTCGGCCGGGATCTTTTCCAGCGCCTTGAGCTTGCTGCCCTTGCCGGCGGCTTCGTGTTCTTGCAGGGCTTTTTGCGGGTCTTTGGCGGCGAGCAGGGCGGCGGATTTGCCTGGGCTGTCTTCGCGGATGATGCCGACCATGATGTGGCGCAACTGCACCTTGCCGGCCTTCACCCACGGGCGGGCCTGTTCCCAGAACATGTTGCAGTACGGGCAGTTGGGGTCGCTGAACAGGTAGACGGTGCGCGGGGCGTCTTTATCGCCATCCTGGATCCAGCTGCTGTTTTCCATCTTGGCCCAGACTTCCTTGGCCATCGGCGCGTACACCAGTTTTTCCAGGGGCGCGGTGCTCAGGTCATTGCCTTGGGCGTCGTACAGGTTGCCCGCGATCACGTGCTTGCCGTCGGCGGTCAGGTACAGGGCCATGCCACGGTTCTGGTACTGGGCGGCGTAGCCGGTGAGGCCGCTGGGGGCATCGAATTTGCCGATGATCTTGGCACCTTTGGCTTCGATCTGTTTGATCGGGGCCGGCAGGTCTTCGGCCTGGGCCAGCGTAGCGGCTAGCGTCAAAGGCAGCAGGGTCAGCAGGTGGCGGAGGCGAGGCATGTCGGTTTCCTTGTCGTGGTGTTGTCGAAGGGTTCCATGGCACGGGCCAGGCTGGCTTCGGAGAGTTCGCCCAGGTGGCTGTTGATCAGGCGCCCATCGGCTTGGTAGAACAACGTGGTCGGCAGCGCCATGGAACCCACAGCCTGGCCGAGGCGGCCGCTGGCGTCGAACAGCACGTTGTCGAGGTTCAGGCCCTGGGTGGCCAGATAAGTGCTGACGCTTTGCATGCTTTCGGCCTGGTTGACGAACAGGAAGGTCACATCGGGGCGCATGCGCTGGGCGTTTTCCAGCACCGGCATTTCGCGTCGGCACGGCGGGCACCAGGTGGCCCAGAGGTTGATCACCAACGGGCCGCCTTGATAATCCGCCAGTTGCACCACCTCGCCATTGGCATTGCGCAGGGTGATATCCGGCAGGCGCGTGCCTTTTTCGTACAGACTGAGGGACAGGCTGGTCATGCCCCAGAACACCAGGCCGGTGATCACCCCGGCGCTGAGCGGCTTGCGCAGGGCAGGGCGACGCCAGCCGTAGACCAGCGCGCCGAGGATCAGCGCGATGATCCCGGGCCAGGCGAGAAAGCCGCCGTCACGCAGGTCGACCATCTCCACCCAGTCGTGGCTGTAATAACTCCAGTACATCAGCACAAAGCTGACGCGGGCGGCGAGCAGGCCCAGCAGAAACAGGCTGAACAGCACCGACTCCGGGTTTTCGCCGCCGCGCTTGGCCACGCGCCAGCCCACCAGGGTGGCGAGAATCAGCGCGCTGATCAGCAGCAGGTGATTCAGGGCGATGGCGAAGGTGCCGATGGTGAGGGTCAGCATCAGAGAGCGTCCCGCGTCTGGGTCCAGCGTTGCAGGAAGGCGGCGGCGTCTACTTCGCCGGTGATGCGTTGGGCGCGGCGTTCTTCACCGTCCGGGCCGATCCACACGAAGCTCGGTGGCCCTGGCACTTTGTAGCGGCCCAGCAGCTCGCGGCTGGCGGCGTTGTCGGCGGTGACGTCCAGGCGTAACAGGCGCACGTCTTTGAGCGCGTCCATCACCTCGGGTTTGCCGAACACCTGTTTCTCCATGATCTTGCACGACACGCACCAGTCGGCGTAGTAGTCCAGCAGCACCCATTGGCCCTGGGCCTTGGCGCTGTCGAGCTGGCTTTGCAGCACGGCCGGGTCGTTGATCGTGGTGAAGGCATCGTGGGCGCTCGGTGCTCCGGCGACCTTTGAGCCGCTGTAGACCTTCAAGGGTTGCCACAGCTCATCGCTGCCACCGGCCGCCCCCACCACCAGCACCGCGCCCCACAGGCCCAGCACCAGGGAACCAGCGCCGAATACCTTGGCCGCCAGGCCGGACTCACGGGCCAGCGCCCAGCCACAGTACGCCATCACCAGCGCCAAGGCGCCCCACAGGCCGATCCACAGGCTGTCGCCGACCACCGGGCGAATCATCAGCACCGCGGTGCCCAGGAACAGGAAGCCGAAGATGCCCTTGAGCACGTTCATCCAGGTGCCCGGCTTGGGCAGGAAGCGATTGCCCACAGTCACCAGCAGCAACAGCGGGATGCCGATACCGATGCCCATGGCAAACAGGATCAGCCCCCCGTGCAGCGCATTGCCGCTCTGGGCGATGTACAGCAGGGCGCCAGCCAGGGGCGCGGTCATGCACGGCCCCACCAGCAGGCCGGACAACGCGCCGAGCACACCGGCACCTACCAGGCTGCCACCGCTTTGCTGGCGGCTGACGTTATCGAGGCGGTCGCGCAGGAAGGCGGGCAGTTGCAGTTCAAAGAAGCCGAACATCGGCAGGGCGAGCAGCACGAACAACGCCGCAAAGCTGCCGAGGATCCACGGGGTTTGCAGTAACGCCGCCAGGTTGGCGCCGAGCAACGCGGCCATCACCCCCAGGGCGGCATACACCAGCGCCATGCACACCACGTAGCTGCCGGCCAGGGCAAAGCCGCGACGCGGGCTGGCGCCGCTACCGACCACCAGGCCAGCGAGGATCGGCAGCATCGGCAACGAGCAGGGCGCAAACGCCAACAGCAGGCCCAGGCCGAAGAACACCAGCAAGCTCCACCCCAGGCTGCGCTGCTGCAGGCCGCTGGCCAGGCTTTGATCCTGGGCTTGCGCGGTCGCGGCGACGGCCGGGTTGCCGCCCAGGTCCACGGTGATCGACTGCGGCGGATAGCACAGGCCCGCATCGGCGCAGCCCTGCCAGCCGAGCTTGACCTGGCCAGTGGTTCCAGCGGGGATCTTCACTTCCAGGCCCTGGCGATACACCTGTTGTTCACCAAAGAACTCGTCGCTATGGGCTTCACCCTCGGGCAGCACGGGTTTTTCGGCCAGGCCGTCGAACTTCATGCGCTGCTGGTACAGGTAGTAACCGTCGGCAATCTGCCAAAACAGCTGGGTTTCGCCGCTTTCAAGACGTTCGGAGGTAAAGGCGAAGGCTTTGCCTACCGGGAGGAAGTCGGGTTTGGTTTCGAAGGGGCTGCCCGGCGCTGCCTGCGCGAATCCCGCGAACAACACCAGCAGAAAGGTAAACAGATGCCGCATGGTCAAGCCTTAGTTCGATGCAAGTGAGGCACACAATGTGTGGCGTTGATTAACCGATGATTAACCGCCGCTATTCTAGAGCGTAGGGATTGTCCGGTGTTGCGAACTTTAGCGGCATAATGCGCGCTTAATCCGTGGCTTTTCTAATCGCGCCATCTTTCATGAAGGGTTAACCATGCACGTACTGGTCTGTGAAGACGACGAACTGATCGCCAGTGGCATCGTGGCCGGCCTGACCGCCCAGGGCTTTACCGTGGAGCGCGTGGCCACGGCCTCGGCGGCGCGGGCGATGCTCAAGGCCGCGGCCTTCGACATCATGGTGCTCGACCTTGGCCTGCCCGACGAAGACGGCCTCAAGCTGCTGCAACAACAGCGCAGCCAGGGGTTGGACATTCCGGTGCTGATCCTCACCGCGCGGGACTCGGTGACCAACCGCGTCGATGGCTTGCAAGCCGGCGCCGACGATTACCTGCTCAAGCCCTTCGACTTGCGTGAACTCGCCGCTCGCCTGCAAACCCTGTTGCGCCGGGTGGCGGGGCGCAGCGTCAACCTGATCGAACATGGGCGCCTGGCCTACGACCCCAGCAGCCGCGAGACCTTCCTCGGCGGCCAGCCGGTGGATCTGTCCCGGCGTGAACAGGCGTTGTTGCAGGCACTGTTGCACAACAAGGGCCGCGTACTGTCCAGCGAACAGCTCAAGGACAGCGTCTACGGCTTCAGCGACGAACTGGAAAGCAACGCCCTCAACGTGCATATCCACCACCTGCGGCGCAAGTTGGGCAATGGCATCGTCGAAACCGTCAGGGGGCTGGGCTATCGCCTCGGCACGGCTGATGGGGGAGAAAACACGCCGTGAAGAGCTTGCGTCTGCGCCTGACGTTCAAGCTGGGCGCCGCTTTTGTACTGATCTGGGTGCTGGCGGCCGCCTGGATGCTCAACGACTTGCGCAACCAGATGATGTTTTCCCTCGACCAGCGCCTGGTGGCTTCTGCGCGCATGGTGGCCGGGCTCACCGAGCAGATGCCGGGCCTGGCCAGCGTCAGCGGGGGCGCGCATTTGCGCACCGAACAACTGAATGTGCCGGGTGGCATGGCTTGCCAGGTCAGCTCCTTGCGTGGCGAGATCCTGGCGCGCAGCCATACCACGCCGGAGGAAGGGTTGGAGTCGCGCCGCAGCGGCTTTCGCGACCAGATCATCGACGGCGTGGGCTGGCGCAGTTTTACCCTGTCCCGTGGCGACTTGTTGATCACCACCGCCGACCGCCAGGTGGAGCGTGAAGCCCTCAACCTGTCGATCCTGCTGGCGGCGTCGGTGCCGGTCGGCGTGGCATTGCTGGGCTGCCTGTGCCTGCTGTGGCTGGGCATTGGCCAGAGCCTGGTGCCGCTCAACCGTATGCGGGATGCCCTGATGCGGCGCAGTGTCGACTCCCTCGAGCCTCTGCAGATTCACCCGCTGCCCAGTGAACTCAAGCCGTTGCTCGACACCCAGAACCAATTGCTGCAGCGCATCGCCAAGACCATCGAGCGCGAACGTCGCCTGACCGGTGACGCCGCCCATGAACTGCGCAGCCCGTTGACCGCGATCAAGACCCACCTGCAAGTCGCGCGCATGACCGAGGGCGCGGCCCGCGACCAGTCCCTGGCGCACGCCGAGGAGGGCGCCGATCGCTTGCATCGCACCCTGGAGCAACTGTTGTTGCTGGCGCGGGTGGAGGGCAGCCTGTCGTTTGACGATGGCCTGCAGTCCAGTGCCGAGGAAGTCGCTCGGTTGGCGATCCAGGATGCCAACGCCGGCGACAATTCACGCATTGATCTGATCCTGGCACCGGATCTTTCCCCTGTTCCAGTGGCAATGCCTGTGGGCCTTGCCGTCGCGGCCTTGCGTAACCTGCTGGACAACGCCTTGCGCCATACCCCGGCCGATACCCGCGTGGAACTGCAGGTGTTTTCTACTCCGGCTAACGTGGTGTTCCGCGTGCGTGACCATGGCCAGCAAATCTCCAGCGAAGACCTGCAATACCTCACCCAACGCTTCTGGCGCAATGGCAGCAGCGAAGGCTGTGGCCTGGGCCTGGCGATTGTCCAGGCGATCGTGCAGCGCTGTTCCTGCTCGTTGCACTTCGACAGTCAGCCCGATGGTATGCGGGTCGACCTGGGCATGCCGTTGCGGCGCTGAGCAGTCCTATTCACGTGGCAAATAATTACCGCCCGCCTGAGGCTCAAGCCTTCAGGATGGCGGTAATTTTTTTGCGCTTGAACGGGCCGAATGAGTCGGCCTGAATTGAAAAGGACTGTTCTTATGTTGGTGATCGACACCAGTTTCCCCGCCAGGGATTTCAACGACCGCCGCGGCGAATCCGTGCAGCAGGTGCTTGTGCACTACACCGCCGCGCCCTTTGCTTCCTCGCTACGCACCCTCACCCAAGATGGCGTCAGCGCCCACTATCTGGTGCCCGATCCCGCTGAACCCAGCTACCGCGCTGCCGGTTATGAAGAGCTGCGGGTGTTTCGCCTGGTGGACGAGGACCAGCGCGCCTGGCACGCAGGCGTGAGCTATTGGGCGGGGAAGGCCGATCTCAACAGCCGCTCGGTGGGCATTGAAATCGTCAACCTGGCGCGGGATGAAGCGGGGGTCTTTACCTTTCCGGAGTACGCACCGGCACAGATTGACCTACTGATTGAATTGCTTCGCGACCTGCTGGAGCGCTATCCACAGGTGGGCCCCACTGACTGGCTCGGGCATTCGGACGTGGCCTACTGGCGAAAGAGCGACCCTGGGCCTCGGTTGCCCTGGCGTGTGCTGCATGAGGCCGGCATCGGGGCCTGGTTTGATGAATCGAGCCGGGCGATGTACCAGCGCCGCTTTTGTCTCGGCTTGCCGCCGGAGGTCGAAGTGGAGCGGGCGTTTCAGCGTTATGGCTACAAGCCCGCGCAGAATCGCCGGGCCTTTGAACAGCGCACCCGGGCGTTCCAGATGCACTTTCGGCCACGGGATTATTGTGGATTCCTGGATGCAGAGACGTGCGCGATCTTGTATGCCCTGAACGAAAAGTACCGCGGGATTTAATACCGAGCACTGTTCAAATGTAGGAGCGAGCTTGCTCGCGAAAAACGTCAACGATACCGCGGGCTTTCTGGATAAACGCGGCGCCGGGGAGTTTTTCGCGAGCAAGCTCGCTCCTACAATTGGATCTTCATTCATCAGTTAACAACCCTCGTCCCCTAAATCCTTTTCACGCTGAAGCGTCTCCACAACAGGAAATCCGTGCGCATGCCCTTGGGCCAGACGCCAACGGATCGGCAGTTTGGTCACGATCATCAGCGTATTGAGGGATCCACAGATGTCAGTCGCTACCAGCCGTATCGAAGACGCCCCGGTGCAGGCCGCGGAAACGCTCTATCAGTTTGACGAAAGCCCGCTGCTGGCCCGCCAGCGCCAGCAGGAATCCAACGCCCGCAGCTACCCACGGCGCATCCCCCTGGCACTCAAACGCGCCAAGGGCATTTACGTGGAGGACGTGGAGGGGCGGCGGTTTATCGACTGCCTGGCCGGCGCCGGAACCCTGGCGCTGGGGCATAACCACCCGGTGGTGATCCAGGCCATCCAGCAAGTGCTGAGCGACGAACTGCCCCTGCATACCCTGGACCTGACCACGCCGGTCAAGGATCAATTCGTGCAGGACCTGTTCGGTTTGCTCCCGTCGGAACTGGCGCGAGAAGCGAAAATCCAGTTCTGCGGCCCCACCGGCACTGATGCGGTGGAAGCCGCGTTGAAGCTGGTGCGCACTGCTACCGGGCGCAGCACCGTGCTGTCGTTCCAGGGCGGCTATCACGGCATGAGCCAGGGCGCGCTGAGTTTGATGGGCAGCCTGGGGCCAAAGAAACCCTTGGGCGCCTTGCTCGGCAATGGCGTGCAATTCCTGCCATTCCCGTATGACTACCGTTGCCCGTTTGGGCTGGGTGGCGCCGAAGGTGTGCGGGTCAACCTGCATTACCTGGAAAACCTGCTCAACGACCCGGAAGCCGGCGTGCTGTTGCCAGCGGCGGTGATTGTCGAAGTGGTCCAGGGTGAGGGCGGCGTAATCCCGGCGGACCTCGACTGGCTGCGTGGCCTGCGCCGTATCACCGCGCAAGCGGGGGTGGCGCTGATCGTCGATGAGATCCAGAGCGGTTTTGGGCGTACCGGCAAAATGTTTGCCTTCGAACACGCCGGCATCATTCCGGACGTGGTGGTCATGTCCAAGGCGATTGGCGGCAGCCTGCCGTTGGCGGTGGTGGTGTATCGCGACTGGCTCGACACCTGGCTGCCGGGCGCCCATGCCGGGACGTTCCGCGGCAACCAGATGGCGATGGCGGCGGGCTCGGCGGTGATGCGCTACCTCAAGGATCACGACCTGGCAGGCCATGCGGCGACCATGGGCGAGCGCCTGGGCGAACACCTGCGCATCCTGCAGCGCGACTTCCCGCACCTGGGGGATATCCGTGGGCGTGGGCTGATGCTGGGGGTGGAGCTGGTAGACCCGACTGGCACGCCTGATAGTCAGGGCCACCCACCGGTGCATCGCCAGTTGGCGCCGCTGGTGCAGCGCGAATGCCTCAAGCGCGGGCTGATCCTGGAACTGGGCGGGCGCCATGGCAGTGTGGTGCGTTTCCTGCCACCGCTGGTGATCACCGCTGGCGAAGTCGACCAGGTGGCTGAGATTTTCGGGCGTGCCTTGGCGGCGGCCGTGGCCAGCCTGTAATTTTCCAGGCCCTTGGTACGTTTCTACAGATATCGGTGCTGCGCGTGGTGCGCAGCCAGCCTTTGAGCGACGGAGAACAGCAATGACCTCAGTATTTGACCGCGACGACATCCTCTTTCAGGTAGTGGTCAACCATGAAGAACAGTATTCGATCTGGCCCGACTACAAGGCCGTGCCGGAAGGCTGGCGCACCGTGGGCAAGAGTGGCATGAAGAAGGAATGCCTGGCGTATATCGAGGAAGTGTGGACCGACATGCGGCCGTTGAGCCTGCGCCAGAAAATGGATGGCGCGGCCCTCGCCAACTGATTCACCCCAATACACTGTAGGAGCGAGCTTGCTCGCGAAGAACGCAAGAACGCCGCGTTTACCCTGAATAAACGCGGCGTTCTGAAGTTTTTCGCGAGCAAGCTCGCTCCTACAGGGGGGTATGGGTATAGAGGTAATCCGTCGCCAACGACGCCAGCGTCCTCACGCCTACCACCAACGCCGACTCATCCACAAAGAACCCTGGGTTGTGATTCGGCGCCGCCTTGCTCATGTCCTGATCCCTTGGGGTCACCCCCAGGAAGACAAACAGCCCCGGCGCCTCCTTGGCATAGAACGAGAAGTCTTCGGCGCCACCCACCAACGGGCCTTGCACCACATCATCCTGAGCCGCCCAGCGCAGGCTCGGCAGCATTTTCTCGGTCAGCGCCGGGTTGTTGATGGTGGGGTCGTACTTCTCGATGATCGTCACTTCGGCCTTGGCGCCACCGCTTTCGGCGATTTTCTCTACGGTTTGACGCACGTCTGCATGCAGCTTCTGGCGGATACCGTAGTCGTAGGAGCGAATGGTGCCGCTCATGTCCACCGACTCGGGGATGATGTTATAGCGGGTGCCACCGTTGATGGTGCCGATGCTCACCACAGAGGGGAATGACGAAATATCGGTACGGCGGCTGACCACGGTCTGCAGGCCGACAATGGTTTGAGCGCCAACGGTGATCGGGTCGATACCGTCCCAGGGGCGGCCGGCGTGGGTCTGTTTGCCGAGGATCCTGATGCGCAGGTCATCGGAGCTGGCCAGGGTTGGGCCAGGGCGGTAGGCGATTTGCCCGGCAGGCACACCGGCCCACACATGCAGGCCAAATACCGCATCGGGCTTGGGCGCTTTCATCACGCCTTCCTGCACCATCATCTTCGCACCCCAGGTGTTCTTGCCGTCGGGGATAAAGTCGCTGGGGCCTTCTTCGGCCGGTTGGAAATAAAACACCACGGTGCCGGGCAGGCGCTCGCGCATCCCGGTGAGAATCTTCGCAGTGCTCAGCAGGATAGCGGTATGGGCGTCGTGGCCGCAGGCGTGCATCACGTCGACTTCTTTGCCCAGGTAGGTGCCCTTGGCTTTGGAGGCGAAGGGCAGGTCGGCGACTTCCTTGACCGGCAGCGCATCCATGTCTGCGCGCAGGGCCACGGTCGGGCCGGGCAGGGCGCCTTTCAAGATGGCGACGACGCCAGTGCGGGCCACCCCGGTCTTCACCTCAAGGCCGAGTTCGCGCAACTGTTTGGCGACCAACTCGGCGGTGCGGGTTTCGGTATTGCCCAGTTCCGGATGGGCGTGGATATCGCGGCGGGTTTCCAACAGGCTGGGTTCGAGGATTTTTGCCTGGGCGGCAATGGTTTCCCGGGCACTGTCCTGGCCGCTGCTGGCGGCGATCACTGCACTGCTCGCGACCGCGCCGAGCAGACCCAAAACCCATTGGTGTGTCAGACCGTTCATTCGCATACCAACCTCTCCTTGCTTATTGTTGTGGATCTTTCTCCTGCACGCTGCCGGCAGTCTGCACCTGCACGCTCAAGCGCGGTGTCGCCAGGTCCAGCCCGGCTTCATCCAGGTGCCGCTTGAGCGACAGGTTGAATGCCCGCGACACTTCCCACTGCTTGATCGGCGCGGTCTTGAAGCGTGCGCGCAGGATCGCGCTGCCGGACTCGAAGCTTTCCACGCCCTGGATCTCCAGCGGCGACCAGATATTGCGGCGTTGCAGCGGGTCGTTGCGCATGGCATGGCCGACCTCGCGCATCAGTTTGATCGCGTCGTCGATTTCCATGTTGTAAGGGATCGCCACCCGGAAGATGGCGTAGCCGAACTCGCGGGAGTAGTTCTTGATGCTCTTGATTTCGCTGAACGGGATGGTGTGCACGATGCCGTCGATATCGCGCAGGCGCACGGTACGGATGGTCAGGCCCTCTACGGTACCGAGGTGGCCGCCGACGTCCACGTAGTCGTCGATGGCCAGGGAGTCTTCGATGATGATGAACAAGCCGGTGATCAAGTCGGCTACTAGCGATTGCGCACCAAAGCCGATGGCGATACCGATCACGCCCGCACCGGCCAGCAGGGGCGTGACGTTCATACCCATGTTCGCCAAGGCCACGATGGCGGCGATGATGAAGATGGTCACGAACAGCACGTTGCGGATCAGCGGCATCATGGTTTGCGCACGCGCGTTGGCCAGGCCTTTGCGCGAACGGGTCAGTGCGTGGTGAATCGCGGTGTCGCTGAGGATCCAGATCAGCCAGGCAAACAACAAGGTCCCACCGAGGCCGAACAGCTTTACGGCTATTTCATGACCTTCACCTTCGGTAAAGCGAATCATCGACAGGCCCCAGACCCGCAGCCCCAGTTCGATGAATACCAGCCACACCACCAGGTGCACCAGGGTGTAGACAAAGCCTTTGAGGCGTTCGGAGTACAGCGCGTGGCGTTTGTGCCCGCGTTGCGGCTTGAGAGCGTGGCGGCGCACCAGGCCGTTGATCACCATGCACAACACCAGCAGCACCGTGCACAGCAACGACTGGCGCAGGGCGGTGCTGGTGTCGCCGGCCGACAGGAAGGTGGCGAACAGTGAGATGCCCACCAGCAGAAGAGCCGGGATGTACCAGAAGGTGCCGATGATCGACAGAGTATCGGTGAGGGCGCGGCGGGTCAGTCGGCGCGACAGCGGCTGGTTGCGAATCAGGTGCGCGATGGGCCGGCGGAAACGCAGGATAAACACCCCGGTGGACAACGCCGCCATGACATTGGCCACGGTCGCGGCGGTGTGGGCCAGATGCTGGCCGAGCGCGGCAACCAGGCGCGGGTCGCTCAAGGCTTCGCCGAAGGCGGCAAAACTGCCGATCCACCACAGCGGGCGGAACGCCTGGTGGCGCAGGATATACAAGGCGCGGTGGCGGTGCGGGCCGTCGAGTACGGAGAAGGCAATCACGCAGATTGCCGAGAAACAGGTGCCGACCACCAAGGCATAGGCCAGCACCATGGCCAGGGATTTGCCCAGGGAGGAAGGCAGGGCGTAACTGAGGTAAACCGTAATCACCAAAGCGATCAGCCAGGGGCCCAGCTTGCGCAGGGCAAAGCGCAGCATGTCCCAGGTGCGCGGGTGCTGCGGCAGCTCTTCGGGCAGGCCGAAACGCTCGCGCACCCGATGGCTGAGCCAGATCAGCGCAGCGGCCAGCAGACTCCATACGGCCAGGATCACGGCAAAACCGAAGATGATCGGCAGCCATTCGCTGGCCGGCAACATCAGGGCGGCCAGTTCATCCTTGGCCAGGTCGACTTCATTGGACCAGCGCCCCAGCGGGCTGTCGGCGCCGGAAAACTGCTGCTCAAAGCCCGACAGCGTACTGCCGATCAACCCGAGTACCCCGAGTTCGGCGGCGGGCTGGGCCTTTTGCGTGGCGGCGCGCAGTTTTTTCAGGTCGCTGAGCAACTGGGTGCGTTGCTGGTCGTTTTCCAGGGTCTTGATCACTTCGTCCAGCGACTGCCCCAGGGGCACTTCCGCCCGGGGTTGGGTCTTGCTGGAGCCGCCCAGCATCCCGGGCAAGCCCACGGCTTGGGCGGGCATCACTGGCAGCAGCGTGAGCAGGGCGATCAGCAGGTAGCAGGGCAGGGCAAACAGACGGGAAAGCACGAGGCGGTCAACCTTGAAAACGACGAATTGACCGAGTGTACGAGGCCGCTATGCCCAATGCGAGCGCATTTGTCACTGCGCCAGTTTGGCGAGGATCTTGTAGAGCACGGTGCCGAGGATCAACAGCATGCCGATCCACATGCCAAACACGCCCAGAGGCTTGTCGCGAAAGTTGAAGCCGACCGCGAGCATGATCATGCCGATCACGATGGGGATCAGCATGGCGTGGAATGAGGACATTGAGATCATGGCGAGGGGCGGCCTTGTCGGACTGGAAGTTCTGACAAGTCTAGGCCGGATTGGCAGAAGTGCAGTTGATGTGAGTCAGATAGCCTTATATCTGTTTGGAAACCCATCGCGGGCAAGCCCGCTCCCACACTGAAATGCATTCACAGATCAAATGTGGGAGCGGGCTTGCCCGCGATGGGCGCGCCTGGGTCTCAGGGTAAATCGCGACTGGCGTAGAACGCCCCCAGCACCTTGACCAGATGCGCCAGGTCATGGCTGCCGCACAGCTCGCGGATCGAGTGCATGGCAAAGGTCGGCAAGCCGATGTCCACGGTGCGCACGCCCAGGTGGCTGGCAGTGATGGGGCCGATGGTCGAGCCGCAGCCCATGTCGCTGCGCACCACGAAGCTTTGCACTGGCACTTCCTGGGCCATGCACAGGTGGCGGAAGAACCCGGCGGTTTCGCTGTTGGTGGCGTAGCGCTGGTTGCTGTTGACCTTGATCACCGGGCCGGCGTTGAGTTTCGGGCCGTGGTTGGCGTCGTGTTTCTCGGCGTAGTTGGGGTGCACGCCGTGGGCGTTGTCTGCCGATACCAGCAGGGATTTCTGAATGGTGCGTACGAATTCTTCACCTTCGGGCAGCAGGCGACGCAGGGTCTGTTCCAGCATCGGGCCATCGGCACCGCAGGCCGAGCAGGAGCCGACTTCTTCGTGGTCGTTGCATACCAGCACGCAGGTTTCATCGGTGTCGCTGGTGAGCAAGGCTTGCAAGCCGGCGTAGCACGACAGCAGGTTGTCCAGGCGCGCACCGGCAATGAAGTCGCCATTGAGGCCGATCACGGCAGCACTTTGGGTGTCGTAGAAACTCAGCTCGTAGTCGAGCACCACATCGGCATTCAACCCATGCTCGCGGGCCAACTGTTCGGTGAGCACGGCGCGAAAGTCCACGCGTTCGTCACCGGCAAACTGCGCCAGGATCGGCGGCAGCTCGGTCTGGGCATTGATTGCCCAGCCCTGGTTGGCTTCACGGTTGAGGTGAATGGCCAGGTTGGGAATGATGGCGATCGGCAGCTTGAAATCGATCAGTTGGCTCTCGACCTTGCCATCGCGGCGGAAGGTAACACGGCCTGCCAGGGACAGGTCGCGGTCGAACCAGGGCGCCAGTAGCGCGCCGCCGTAGACTTCCACGCCCAGTTGCCAGAAGCCCTGACGTTGCAGCTCCGGCTGGGGCTTGACCCGCAGGCATGGGCTGTCGGTATGGGCGCCGACCATGCGGATACCGTCCTGCAGCGGCGATTGGCGGCCGAGCTTGAAGGCGATGATCGAGGAATCGTTGCGGGTCACGTAGTAGCGACCGTTGGCCTCGGTGGCCCAGGTGTCGCGCTCGTCGAGACGCTGGTAACCGGCCGCTTCCAGGCGTTGGGCCAGGGCGGCAGTGGCGTGAAAAGGAGTAGGGGAGGCCTTGAGGAAGTCGATCAGGCCTTGATTCAACGCTTCGCGCATAAATAGCTCCAGACAGCAGTGTGCGGAGTTTACCGTATTGGCCCCGCCGATTCATTGTAGGAGCGAGCTTGCTCGCGAAAAACTCAACGGCACCGCAGCCATTCAGGCTATACGCGGTGTTCTCAGGTTCTTCGCGAGCAAGCTCGCTCCTACAAGGTCATCGTCTTTGTCTTAAAAAGGGGCTGGGCACTCGAAGCGCAGGCGCTCGCCGCTTTGCGGATGGGTGAAGCTGAGCATGCTTGCATGCAGGCACAGGCGCGGCCAGGCGGCCAGGGCTTGTTCATGGGCGTACAGACCATCGCCCAGCAACGGATGCCCGATGGACAACATATGCACGCGCAACTGGTGCGAGCGCCCGGTGATGGGTGTCAGCTCTACGCGGCACCAGTCGCCGCAACGCTCCAGGACTTTCCAGAAGGTCAGTGCATGTTTGCCGAACTCATGGTCGACCACATGGCGGGGCTTGGTCGGCGGGTCGTAGCGCAGGGGCAGGTCAATGCTGCCGCTGTCCAGTGCCGGTTGGCCCCAGGCCAGGGCGGTGTAGGCCTTTTCGGTCTCGCGGTCGTGAAACTGGCGGGACAGTTCGCGGTGGGTATCCGCGTCCCGGGCCAGCAGGATGATCCCCGACGTTTCCCAGTCCAGGCGATGGACGATGCGGGCTTCGGGGTAGCCGTTTTCCTGCAGGCGAGTGATCAGGCAGTCCTTGTTGTCGTCGGCGCGACCAGGCACCGAGAGCAGCAGGGTCGGCTTGTTCACCACCAGGACAGCGTCGTCCTGATGCAGGATATGGATATTGGACAGCGGCATTAAACAGCCTCGTAACAAACGCCAACGGCGGCTCCACTGACGGCCCCCTCACCCTGTAGGAGCGAGGGGGCCGTCAGTGGAGCCGCCGTGGCGACCGCCCGTTCGATCAACGATCGGGCAGGGTGATATTGAGTTCCAGAATCGAGCAGCTGCCGTCATTTTCCAGGGCGACATGCACGTCATCGTTGCCGATATTGACGTACTTGCGGATCACCTCGACCAGTTCCTTCTGCAAGGCTGGCAGGTAATCCGGCGTGCTGCGTTGGCCGCGTTCGTGCGCCACGATGATCTGTAGACGCTCTTTCGCTACCGACGCGGTACTTGGCTTTTTGTTGGCGCGAAAGAAGTCGAGAAATTTCATTGTTTAGTTGCCTCCAAAGATACGCTCGAAGAATCCCTTCTTCTTGACATCGAGGAAGCGGTGTTCCACGGTCTTGCCCAGCAAGCGATCAACTGCATCGCTGTACGCCTGGCCGGCGTCGCTCTGGTCGTCGAGAATCACCGGTACGCCCTGGTTGGATGCCTTCAGGACGGCCTGGGATTCCGGAATCACGCCCAGCAG
The DNA here is from genome assembly GCF_900119355.1 of Pseudomonas sp. NFPP02. Taxonomy (NCBI): domain Bacteria; kingdom Pseudomonadati; phylum Pseudomonadota; class Gammaproteobacteria; order Pseudomonadales; family Pseudomonadaceae; genus Pseudomonas; species Pseudomonas sp. NFPP02. The sequence goes on along the minus strand of NZ_FPJI01000011.1, from coordinate 167,414 downwards.
GGTCACGGCGAGGATTTCCTTCACGTCTTCAACACCCAGCATTTCGCCGTTGTTGACGCGCTCCGGGTTGTAGCGGGTGAGCAGCAGGTGCTCCTTGATCGGGTCCTGGCCTTCTTCGGCGCGCTTGGACTTGCTGGCCAACAGGCCGAGCATGCGGTCCGAGTCACGTACGGAGGAGACTTCCGGGTTGGTTACCACGATGGCTTCGTCGGCGAAGTACATCGCCAGGTGAGCACCGGTTTCGATACCGGCCGGAGAATCGCAGACCACGTATTCGAAGGTTTCCTTGAGCTCGGCGAGGACTTTGCCGACGCCTTCTTTGGTCAGCGCGTCTTTGTCACGGGTCTGGCTGGCAGCCAGCACGTACAGGTTCTCAAGGCGCTTGTCCTTGATCAGGGCCTGTTGCAGGTTGGCTTCGCCGTTCACCACGTTGACGAAGTCATACACCACGCGACGCTCGCAGCCCATGATCAGGTCAAGGTTACGCAGACCGACGTCGAAGTCGACGATGACTGTCTTGTGGCCGCGCAGAGCGAGGCCGGTACCGATAGCGGCGCTGGTGGTGGTCTTACCCACACCACCCTTGCCGGATGTAACCACGAGAATCTTGGCCAAGGTGTTTCACCCCTAAGGAAAAAGGACTTTCGGTCCCTGAAAAACATCTCTTGAAACTCGCTGCAGGCGGACAGCCTTTGCAGGAAAAGAAGGAGTTTCCATGGGGAAACACCAACTTCCAATTAGTCCTACACAAGTCTTGCCGGTTTCGCTTTGCTATCAGAGTCTAGAGATGCTTGGAAAATGCGGCAGTATCCGTTAAAGACGGATGATGTTCAACACATCGCCCGACAGGTTGACCTGTACCGAAGCGCCCCACAGTGGATCGCGGCGCAAATCTTCGGAAACCTTGTACTGACCCGCGATGGAAACCAGCTCGGCGGTCAACTGCTGGCAGAAAATACGTGCCTTGGTATCCCCCTTGATGCCGGCCAGGGCGCGTCCGCGCATCGGGCCGTATACATGGATGTTGCCATCGGCAAGAAGTTCCGCCCCCGGGCTGACCGAGGAAACCACCACAAGGTCGCCGCCCTGGGCGTAAATCTGCTGCCCGCCGCGTACCGGCGAGGTGATGATCTTTGTAGGCCTGATCGCAGGCTCCGGTGGTTTTTCCGGTTTTTTCTTTTCTTCGCCGACCAATGGCTCCAGCGCACGCTCGCGGGCGCCGGACGGTGGCAGTACTGGCAGTTCAATGGCGATGGCGGCGGCAATGTCTTCGATGCGGCTGGCGCGAATCGCCAGTGTGCGCAGGCCATGGGAACGGCATACGCGCATCAGGCCGGGCAAATCAATCACGCCCTGGCCAGCCGGCAGCTTGTCCAGCGCCAGCACCAGCGGGGCGTTGTTGAAGAAGTTCGGCGCCAGGGCGACCTTGGCGGCCAGTTGGCGGTCCAGGGCGTCGAGGTCATTGCGGGCCAGTTCCAGCACGGTAATGGCGAGCATGCTGCCTTTTAGCTGGAACACGGGATCTTGGTCTAGCGGTTCGGTTTGGCTCATGGTCGGCGAAAGCGGCTTGTCACGAAAAGTGTCGAGACTTATAACGAGAACACTCACCCGCCGCAAGCCGAGTCGAACCGTTGTAGAATGCGCGGCCCTTGTCTTTACCGGAATCTGTAATGGATCGCCCGCGTTTTCGAGCTGTATTTCTTCACCCGCGTTTTTGGCTGCTATGGCTGGGGCTCGGCCTGCTGTGGCTGGTCACTCAATTGCCGTATCGGGCGCTGTTGACCATTGGTCGCCTGCTGGGCGCGGGCATGTACCGCGTGGCAGGTGATCGTCGCCGCATCGCGGCGCGCAACCTAGAGCTGTGCTTCCCGGAAAAATCCGTCAAGGAACGCAAACGCCTGCTCAAGGAAAACTTCGCTTCCACCGGCATCGCCTTCTTTGAAATGGCCATGAGCTGGTGGTGGCCCAAGCCGCGCCTGGCGCGCCTGGCCCATGTCGAAGGGCTGGAGCACCTCACGCAGGCGCAGTTGGACGGCAAGGGCGTGATCCTCATGGCGCTGCACTTCACCACCCTGGAAATCGGCGCGGCGCTGCTGGGGCAGAAGCACACCATTGACGGCATGTACCGCGAACACGGCAACCCGCTGTTCGACTTTATCCAGCGCCGTGGCCGTGAACGCCACAACCTCGATTCCCTGGCCGTGGAGCGCGACGACGTGCGCGGCATGCTCAAGCTGCTGCGCGCCGGCCGGGCCATCTGGTACGCACCGGACCAGGACTACGGCGCCAAGCAAAGCATCTTCGTGCCGTTGTTCGGCATCCAGGCTGCTACCGTTACCGCTACCAGCAAATTCGCACGCCTGGGCAAGGCGCTGGTGGTGCCGTTTACTCAGGAGCGCCTGGCTGACGGTAGCGGGTACCGCCTGGTGATCCATCCGCCGCTGACCGACTTCCCGGGTGAAACCGACGAGATCGACTGCCTGCGCATCAACCAGTGGGTCGAAGCCTCGGTACGCGCATGCCCTGAGCAATACCTGTGGACCCATCGCCGCTTCAAGAGCCGGCCGCCGGGTGAGCCCAAGTTGTACGAAAAGCGCCGTCGATAAGCCCAACCCTTTCTCACATGGATTGATGCAATGCGCCAAGCTGAACCGGTCACAGGCTTGATTCTTTCTGGCGGCGGGGCGCGAGCGGCGTATCAGGTGGGGGTGCTGGCGGCGATTGCCGAGTTGCTGCCTGCGGGGACAGCGAATCCTTTTCCGGTGATCGTCGGCACCTCGGCTGGTGCAATCAATGCGGTGAGCCTGGCCAGCGGCGCCAGTGATTTTTCGGCAGCCATCCAACGGCTGACCGCATTCTGGCAGGGCTTTCGCAGCCATCAGGTGCTGCGCAGTGACTGGCCGGGGGTGATGCGCCAGGCCAGTCGTTTCCTGATCCATAGCCTGTTGGGCCTGGGTAGCCAGGTGCCGGTGGCGTTGCTCGACAGCTCGCCGCTGCGCGACCTGTTGCAGGAACGCTTGAACTTGGACGGTATCGACGAGGCTATCCGCCGCAAGCACTTGCAGGCGGTGGCGGTGACGGCCTTTGGCTATGAGTCCGGGCAAGCGGTGACCTTCTATCAGGGCGGCGGCACCATCGATGCCTGGTTGCGTCATCGGCGCATTGGGGTACCGACCCAACTGACGGTAGAGCACCTGTTGGCAAGCTCCGCGATTCCGCTGTTGTTCGCTCCGGTCAAACTTGACGAAGAGTACTTCGGCGATGGCGCCGTGCGGCAGTCAGCGCCCATCAGCCCGGCCTTGCACCTGGGGGCCAGCCGCGTATTGGTCGTCGGTGTGAGCGGCAACCCAAGGGGCAATGAAGCCTCGACGCAACGCACCTACACCGGCCAGCAACCGACCCTGGCGCAAATCGGCGGGCACATGCTCAACAGCACGTTCATTGACAGCCTGGAAAGCGATATCGAGCTGCTGGAGCGCTTGAATCAGTTCAGTCGGGTTGTCCCTGCCGATGCCGCGGTACAGGGCCTGGCGCCGGTGGATGTGCTGGTGATTGCGCCCAGCCAGCCCATCGATGAAATCGCCGCGCGACATCGCCAGGAATTGCCGGCGGCGTTGCGTGTGTTTTTGCGCGGGCCGGGGGCGACCAAGACCAGCGGGGCAGGGGTGTTGAGTTATCTGTTGTTCGAGGGGGGGTATTGCAGTGAGTTGATCGAACTGGGGCGCAAGGATGCGCTGGCCAAGCGCGAAGAAATCACTCGTTTCCTGGGCCTGACGCCGAACTGAATGTGGGAGCTGGCTTGCCTGCGATAGCGGTATGCCAGCCAACACTGTTGGCACAGACACATCGCGATCGCAGGCAAGCCAGCTCCCACAGGGAACCGCGGTCAACCTTTAGAAGTGGTATTTGACCAGGAAGCTTGCTGTGTCCTGGGTTGTCTTGAAGGCGCCGCTGTCTTCAATCCCGTACTTGTTCTTCCAGTAGTCGTATTCAAAACCCACATACAACTGCTTGTCGCCCCAATGCAGCGCCTTGCCCAAGTCGTATTTGACCTGCGGGTTGAAGTGCAGGTTGGCGTGATAAGTGCCGCGGGCGTTCTTGTCGTTATCCACCACCCAGTCCATGAAACCGTCGATCAGCACGTCGGAATTACCCACGGGAATGGTGTACGACCAGACCGGAGTGATCTGCCACACGCCGTCACCCGGGCGATTGCCCTCGGTCTGGCGCTGGTAGAAGTTCAACTGGAAGTAGTCGAAACCGGGGATGTTCAAGTCGAACGCCGGACCCAGCAGGTAGGACTCGTTATCGCCCTCGCCGAACTCATAGGTGAAGGCCAGCAGCACGTCCTTGATCGGGCCGAACGACAGGTCCTTGTCCAGGATCTTGCCGAACGACAAACGCGGGCTGAACTCGCCGTAGTAAGTATTCGGGCCGACATTGCCGTCTTCCTTGCCGTTGTAAAAGATACGGTCGAGGAAGAAGAAGTTGTCGCCGTACTTCCATGCGTCGGCATGTTCGAAGGTGACGGTTTGCTGGATCTGCGGGTTGACGGTAAAGCTCTTGCCCCACAGATAAGTCAGGCTGTTGTTTTGCCACTGCAACAAGTCACCGGCTACGGCCTGGCCACCGGCCAACAGTGATCCAGCCAGCATCAGGCCTTTGAACATAGGTTTCATTCGGTTGCTCCCGAGTTAAAATTTTATGGTTTTTCTTCTACGCAGGCGCTCTGGTGTGGCGCCTTTTGGTTCGCTGCAAAAATCGTCTGTTCGGTCAGCTTTGATGCTTTTAGCAAGAGCTGCGCCAAGGTGCTGAAAAAGCCAAAAAATCCCCGTCGGCTGCAGCGGATGCAGTCGAATTCAGGGGACTTTTGTGCACTTTGGCAGCAAACATCAGGCCGGGATAAGTTGGCCTTGAGGTCAGCTTTTACATTCGCTGTTTTTTTTTGAGTCGATTCGAGCGGGCGCGGAGAATACTGGCTCCCAGGCCTGGGCTCAAGTGCGCTGTAACAGAGCGCGAGGGGCAAGAATGGGGCGCGGCGTGTGGCCGGCCCCATGTCAAGGTTGTGCATGTGGGGGTTCCCTGTTTGTTGTTATTTTTGTACTAACAAAGGAATCAATGCGTATGCGCGACTTCGGGGCGCTCAGCGCCGCCGAGGATGTTGAACAGGATGTTCAGCGACAGCGCGCTGAGGGTGGCCATGGCGATGCCGCTGTGGGTAATCGGGCTCATCCACAACGGCAGCTGTGCGAAGAACTCCGGGCGTACCACGGGGATCAGGCCCATGCCGATGCTCACCGCCACCAGCAACTGGTTACGGCGGTCGGCGATGTCGGCTTCCTGCAGAATCTTGATCCCGGTTGCGGCCACCATCCCGAACATCGCAATCGCCGCGCCGCCGAGTACCGCAGGTGGAATTGAAGCCACCAGATAGGCCGCCTTGGGCAACAGGCTGAGCACGATCAAGAACGCGCCGGCCATGAGCGTGACCGAGCGGCAGCGCACGCCGGTCATCTGCACCAGGCCGATATTCTGCGCGAAGGAGGAGTGGGTAAAGGTGTTGAAGAAGCCGGCAAAGAACGACGCGCCGGCATCACACAACAGGCCGCGTCGCAGCATCTTCGGCGTGACCTCCTGGCCGGTGATCTTGCCCAGGGCGAGGAACATGCCGGTGGACTCGACAAAAATGATCACCACCACCAGGCACATCGACAGGATCGGCGCCAACTCGAACTTGGGCATGCCAAAGTGCAACGGCGTCACCACCTGCACCCACGGCGCCTGGGCCAGGCCACTGAGGTCGACCATGCCGATCACACCACATAGCGCGTAACCCAGGCCCATGCCGATCAGTACCGAGATGTTCACCCAGAAGCCGCGCATGAAGCGGTTGATCAGCAAGATCGTGGCCAGTACCAGGGCGGCAATCGCCAGGTAGACCGGCGAGCCAAACGTGGCGGCGGCGCTGCCCCCGCCGGCCCAGTTCACCGCCACGGGGAACAGCGAAAGGCCGATGGCGGTGATCACCGTACCGGTCACCAGCGGCGGGAAAAAGCGCACCACCTTGGACATGAACGGTGCGATGAGCATGCCGAAGAACCCGGCGGCGATGGTCGCGCCGAAGATGCCCTGCAAACCGATGCCGGGCATGCCGGCCATGGCGACCATGCTGCCCACGGCGGCAAAACTGGCGCCCATCATCACCGGCATGCGGATGCCCATGGGGCCGATGCCGAACGACTGCACCATGGTGGCGATACCGGCTACCAGCAGGTCGGCGTTGATCAGAAAGGCGATTTCTTCACGGCTCAAGCCGGCGGCCTGGCCAATGATCAGGGGCACGGCGACGGCACCGCCGTACATCAGCAAGACGTGTTGCAGGCCTACCAGGATCAGTTGCAAGAGGGGCAGCCGCACCATGGCGGGCGCGGCAGGAGTCTGCGTTTCTAACTGGGACATGCAACACCTCGAATCTTTTTATTTTTGTGTTGTTTGGCATTCAATTGCCGGATGAAACTTAATCTTCAAACCATCACTGATCTCCCTTGTGGGAGCTGGCTTGCCTGCGATGGCGGTGTGTCAGTCACCGAAAATGTTGGTGATCTGCCGCTATCGCAGGCAAGCCAGCTCCCACATGGGAACGGTGTGAAACAGTCAGTTGGTACGGGCCCCCTGATTAATCCAGGTGCCGATCAAATCCCGTTCCTGCTGGGTCATCTGGGTAATGTTGCCCAGCGGCATGATCTGGCTGGCCACGGCCTGCGCTTGAATCCGCGCCGCCTGCTGCTGGATCTGTGCCGGTGTGTCGAACATCACCCCAGCCGGTGCCGTACTGAACAGCGGGCTGGTGGGCTTGGCCGAATGGCACACGGTGCAGCGTTGCTCGATCACGTGGTGCACCTGGCCGAAGTCCGTGGTGGCCTGGGCCGGTGCCGGTTCAGCGGCGGGTGCGGCGGGTGCGGCGGGTGCGGCAGGCGCGGCCGGTTTCAAGCCACCGCCCAGTGCGGTTTCCGGCAGGGGTTGGTACTCGATGGCAGCCGGTGCCTTGGCAATCGGTTCAGCCGGCTTGGGCCCGGTCACGTAGGCCAGGCTGATCATCGCCAAGGCGCCTACAGGCAAGGTCCACGCATACTTCTGGCTGTCATGCCGGGTGTTGAAGTAATGGCGCACCAACACTGCTGCCACCGCGATACCGGCCAGGATCAGCCAGTTGTATTGGCTGCCATAGGTGCTCGGGAAGTGGTTGCTGATCATGATGAACAGCACCGGCAAGGTGAAGTAGTTGTTGTGGCGTGAGCGCAGCAGACCTTTGGCCGGCAGCGCCGGGTCGGGCGTGCGATTCTCGGCGATGGCTGCCACCAGCGCGCGTTGGGCCGGCATGATGATGCGAAACACGTTACCCACCATGATCGTGCCGATCACCGCGCCCACGTGCAGGTAGGCACCGCGGCCGCTGAACACCTTGCTGAAGCCGTAAGCCGCCGCAATCAACAGCACGAACAGGATCAAGCCGAGCAGGGCAGGGCGTTTGCCCAGGGCCGAGTCGCAGAGGAAGGAGTAGATGAACCAGCCGGCGAACAGTGAGCCGATGCCCAGCAATACGCCTTCGGTACCGCTGAGGCTGCTGCCGGGGGCGAGCAGGTACAGCGTCGGGTTGAGGTAGAACACCACGCACAGCAGCGCGACGCCCGACATCCAGGTGAAATAGGCTTCCCATTTGAACCAGTGCAGGTTGTCCGGCATGGTCGGCGGGGCCAGTTTGTATTTTTCCAGGTGGTAGATACCGCCACCGTGGATCGCCCACAAGTCACCGGCCAGGCCGTTCTTGGGGTTGACGCGATTAAGGTTGTTTTCCAGCCAGACGAAGTAGAAAGAAGCGCCGATCCAGGCGACGCCAGTGATCATGTGAACCCAGCGCACGCTCAGGTTCAGCCATTCCAACAGATGTGCTTCCACAGTCTTTACCTCTCGCCTGTCACCCTTGTTGTCGGGTGATCAGACCTTCTCTTATTGGTGGGGGGCGAGGATCAAACGCTCATCCTCTTTGAAAAAATGCTCATCGCAGTTATTGCCTGTGCCACTGCGATCAACCACCAGGAAGTCATCCCGCTTTTCGATCGTCAGCACCGGGTGGTGCCAGACGCCGCGATGGTAATTAATGCCCTGCCTGCCGTTGGTGACGAAGGCGCGGACCAAGCCCGATACAGGTTCATCGCCAAGTGGCGCGACCACGATCAGAAAGGGGTTGCCGAGCAGCGGAATGAAAGCCTGGCTGCCCAGCGGGTGTCTCTCCAGCATGCACACGGTCAGCGGCATGTCCTGCGCGTCGGCGCGGAAGATGCTGATGATGGCGTGGTCTTCCGGCTTCGCGGTTTCGACCGTGGCCAGTTTGTGAAAGCGCATGGTCGACCCGTTGTTGATCATGAAGTGATCGCTGCCATCGGTTTCGATAACGTCTCCGAAAGGGGCGAAGGCTTCTTTGGTCAGGGGTTCGATCATCAGTGTGCGCATGGCTGTCTTCTTGTCTTGTCTATAGATCGTTCCCACGCTCTGCGTGGGAACGCTGCCCTGGACGCTCTGCGTCCGCTGTGTGACGCGGAGCGTCACGGGGTGCATCCCCACGCAGAGCGTGGGGACGATCGGGTGTTATTTGGCGACCTTGCCCAGGACGCGCAGGCGACTCACACCACCATCCGGGAACACGTTCAAGCGGATGTGGGTAATCGGCCCCAGCGCCTTGATCTGCTCGGCGAAGGTGTGTTCGGCGTGCATTTCCAGCTTCTGCGCCGGCAGCAGTTCGCGCCAGAACAGCGACTGGGTTTCGATCTGGCTGTCGGTGCCGCCTTTCACGAAGGCGCCCTGGATCGAGCAGGTGTCCGGGTAGTTGCCCTTGAAGTGCAGGGTGTCCACCACGATTTTCTCGATCTCGCCCGGGTGGCCCAGGGCGACGATCACCCAGTCATTGCCTGGCGTGCGACGACGTGCGGTTTCCCAGCCATCGCCCATGTTGATGCCGCGGCCCGGGTTGAGGATGTTGCTCATGCGGCCGAAGTGTTCGTCGGAACAGGCCAGGGCACGACCGCCATTGAGCGCGGCAGCCAGGTCGACCTGTTCGTTGTCGCCCACCGAAGACCAGTCGCGGAACGGCACGCCGTACACACGCAGACGGGCCACGCCGCCATCCGGGTAGATGTTGAAGCGCAGGTGGCTGAACGCCTGGTCGTTGTTGATCTCGTGGTAGTGGTGGCTGTTGCCTTGCAGCTCGACGGCTGACAGCACTTCCACCCACTGGGTGTTGGCATCCGGCTCGCCCGAGGCCAGGAAGCAGGCTTCCAGGGAAGCCGACGGCGGGAAGTTGCCGGTGAAGAATGAAGTGTCGATGTCCACGCCTTTGATCGAACCCGGCACGCCCAGGCGGATCACCGCACTGTCGTAGCCTTCGAAGCGCTTGCGGCGTGACTCCCAGCCGTCCATCCACTTGCCGTTGTCATCGAAAACGCCCTCCTTCCACACGGCCGGGGTCGGCTGGAACAGGCGGTTGGCGTCAGCGAACCAGTCATCGGTCACCGAGATGATCTTGGTACCCAGGCGGGCGTCGGCCAGGTTGACGAACTTTTCGAAAGGTACGGCGTAAGCTTTCATTCTTCTTGTCTGCCTTAGATAGAGTGGCTGGGGATGGACTGCTAGAGGGTCAGTAAGCGGAACAACGCGATCTTGTTGATCTCGTCCAGCGCGCACTTGAACTCGGTGTCTGCCGAGTTGTGGATGCGCGTTTCGAACGCGGCGAGGATCTGATGCCGGTTGCTGCCTTTTACCGCCATGATGAAGGGAAACTTGAATTTGGCTTTGTAGGCCTCATTCAGCTCGGTGAAGCGAGAAAACTCTTCGGCCGTGCATTGGTGAATACCCGCGCCCGCTTGTTCATCGGTGCTGGCTTGGGTCAGTTGGCCCTGGACGGCAGCTTTTCCGGCCAGGTCCGGGTGAGCATTGATCAGCGCCAGTTGCGAGGCGTGATCAGCACTCAACAGGATATCGCTCATGCGCTGGTGAAGGGTTTCGATCTGGTCGATCGACGCGTCCTGGCCCAGGTCGAAGGCCTTTTCGGCCACCCATGGCGAGTGTTCGTAGATATCGGCAAAGGCCTGGACGAAGGCGTCGCGGCTCAAGGTCGAAGGTTTCAGGGTCTGGAACGCAGTCATTTCGCTGCTCCCGGGAAAGGGTGGGTTTGGTGCCAGTGACGGGCGATGTCCACGCGGCGGGTGAACCACACCTGATCATGGCCTTTGACGTATTCAATGAAGCGCTTGAGCGAGGCCAGGCGTGCCGGGCGACCGATCAGGCGGCAATGCAGGCCGATCGATAGCATCTTCGGCGCTTCGGCGCCTTCTGCGTACAGCACGTCGAAGGCATCCTTGAGGTACTCGAAAAAGTCATCGCCCTTGTTGAAACCCTGCACCTGGGTGAAGCGCATGTCGTTGGTGTCCAGGGTGTAGGGGATTACCAGGTGCGGCTTGCCGTTCGGGGTGTTGGGTTCCCAGTAGGGCAGGTCGTCGTCGTAGGTGTCGCAGTCGTACAGGAAGCCGCCTTCCTCCATCACCAGGCGACGGGTGTTGGGGCCGGTGCGACCGGTGTACCAGCCCAATGGGCGTTCACCGGTAAGTTCGGTGAGGATGCGGATGGCTTCGAGCATGTGCTCGCGCTCCTGGGCCTCGTCCATGTACTGGTAGTCGATCCAGCGGTAGCCGTGGCTGCAAATCTCGTGGCCGGCGGCGACCATGGCGCGGATCACATCCGGATGCCGCTGGGCGGCCATGGCCACGGCGAAGATGGTCAGCGGGATGTCGAATTCTTTGAACAACTTGAGGATGCGCCACACACCGGCACGGCTGCCGTACTCGTACAGCGACTCCATGCTCATGTTGCGCTCGCCTTGCAGCGGTTGCGCCGAGACCATTTCCGAGAGGAAGGCTTCGGACTCTTTGTCACCGTGCAAAATGTTGCGCTCGCCGCCTTCTTCGTAGTTGAGTACGAACGACAGCGCAATGCGTGCCTTGCCCGGCCAGTGGGGGTGAGGAGGGTTACTGCCGTAACCGATCAGGTCGCGTGGGTAGTCAGCGCTCACTGCAGTCTTCCTTCTTGTTCGTGGTAGCAGGTGTGTGTGGCGTCCGGGCAGTAGAATGACTGAGTGGCGTCACAGCGATGAGTGATTGTATACAACTTATTGCAAACTTTGTAAGCCTGCATTTCTGCATTTTTTCTGAACGGGCTCTCTACGGGTCTGTGCAAGAAACTTGCCTGAGTGGTCAGGTTAAGATCAAAAAGCCCACTGTAGGAGCGAGCTTGCTCGCGAATAACCTGAGGGCGCCACTTTTCATCCTGGGAGCCCGCGTTATCGTTGGCGTTTTTCGCGAGCAAGCTCGCTCCTACAGGGGGTTGAAGCGCTGTGAAATTTATTGTGTACAATTTTCTTTGAAAATGTCTTAATCAGCCATCGCCGGCTTTTTCACTGCCCTGAAAGAGTGCGGGTTTCTCTATGACTGACTTCGGGAGGCGCATAAAAGCCATGGGACGTTTGACCACACACGTTTTGGACGCCGCGCACGGTTGCCCCGGCAGCGCAATCAAGGTTGAGCTGTACCGCGTCGAAGGTGCGCAGCTTGAGCTGGTCGCTACCGCCACCACCAACAGCGACGGCCGCTGCGATGCGCCGCTGTTGCAAGGCGACGATTACCGCAGCGGTGTCTACCAGCTGCAATTCAACGCTGGCGATTACTACCGCGCCCGTGGCGTGCAGCTGCCGGAGCCGGCTTTCCTGGATGTAGTGGTACTACGCTTTGGCATCAGCGCCGAGCAAGAGCATTACCATGTACCCCTGTTGATTTCGCCTTACAGCTATTCCACCTATCGCGGTAGCTGAGTCGTCACCTCGCTTCATACCCCCAAATGCTCTTCGTTGGTTTCGCCCGCGCACACTGCGGGCTTTTTTTCGCCCGTGGTGTGTTCAATTATCTAACGCCTTTTGAGCCGCGACGCTGCCTAGGCTGGTGTTTGTCCTTCCATCAAGAAGAAAGCACCATGACTTCAGCCATCGGCAACATCTATTCAGATGATCCGGATATCACTGCCGAACGCGTGCAGCAGATGCGCGATCAACTGACTCGGCGCATCAACACTCATCCCCAGCCCGGCCGCCTGATCAACCAGCTCGCGGAGGCCGACCGGCGGTGTTTCCAGTCGACCAGAGTGCTCGCCCGCTTGATAGGTCATGCGCCCCGGGTTCTGGGAGTGATTCGTGCCGCGCTGCGCAAGGAATTTGAAATTGACCCCGACAGCCTGCTGTTTACCCAGGCGGCATTGCCGGGGGCGGCCGCCAAAGTTGACAGTTTGACCGACCGGGCGCTGCTGTCGCTGGCATTGCCTTCGGTACCGGACAACCTCAATCAATTCACCTCCTTGAGTGTCAAGGGCGATCCAAACCGTCGGCTGCCGTATACGCCTTTGCAGGTGTTGCGACGCATGATCGCGATGAACCTGCTGGAGCGGCTGCCTCAAGCGGTAACGGAATATTGGCAGGCCTTGGCGCATGGATCGTGGCACACACGTCAGGAACGCTGGGCTGAATCATACGCCGCAGCTTTTGCCGAGCAGGCTTTCATGGCACGGCAACTGGATGAGATTTCCATTGCGGGAATGACCCTGGTCCAGCAATTGGTGGATGCCCCCGACACCGAGGCGCGCCAGCGCGCCGGGGGCAGTTGGGCCAGCGTGCGGGTAAGCCAATTGATGTGGCCAGGCTTGCCTGCAGTCGCGATTCCCGGGGCACTGCATATTTATCGAGACGGCGACCCCGAGGGTGCGCCGCATGTGATTTACCTGCCGGGCGTGGCCCGCCATTTTTACGAGTACCCGTCGTTCTTCTCGCTTCAATGCGGCCTGTTGGCGTTGACCAGTCAGACGCTGTTCGATGAACTCTGGCAATGCTTGCCACTAAAGCGTCGTCACCAATTATGCCGACCCGATCACCTGAGCCCAGCCTCCGTTGTCGTGCGTGGCGCGGCGGTGACGGAGGATGCGTTGGCTCTGAGCGCCCGGGCGTTGCTGGATGGCCAGTGGGCGAATGAGTTGGCCTGCGCGCTGGCGATCAATCACGCGCATGTGTTCGCTGCAAGCAGGCCGCGGCCTGAAACGTTGTCGGCCACGGTCTTTCTCCGTTCGATCGAGCAAGCTCGCAAACGGCTGGCAGGCAGCGCCCGGCTGCACAACGTGTGCGACCAATTACTTATCTGGGACCGGCAGCGACGGGAGCCAGAAATCCTGTTTGCCAGTGCGATGCCCGAGCTGGCCCGGCTTACGGCAGAGCAACAGGTCAAACGCTATGAAAAAGGCCTGGTTGCGTTGCTTAACCAGGATGATCCGAGTGCGCAGAGCGCGGCGTTTGAGCAGGTGTTGGCGCTCGAGCGTCAGCGCAAGGAGCACACGCAGGTGTTGAGCGCACAGATCAAGGATGCGCAGCATCAACTGTTCGATTTGCCGTTCTGGCTTGCGCGCCCTGGGGGAGGGCGCAGGCGTGCTGCGCTGTTTTTGAGCGCCCAGGTCGAAGCATTGCGCTGTGAGGTTGAGTTGCAACACCAGCTAAAGCTCATATCCACGGCGCATCGTGACGTGATTAGCGAAGTGCTGGACCAGCCTGCAGCGCGCAAACGCCCTGGCAGTCGAACCCAGGTGCTGTCGGTCTCGGTGGGCAGCGCGCCGGATGCCTTCTATCCGCTGCATAACGTGTGGGTGGTGACGCGAGTGACCGCGCTGAAAAAACCGGCAGGCGCAATTCCGGTGGTGCTGTATGCATTTGGAGACTATGGCGGGCTTATGGCTTTTTCCGGCCTGGAGGCGCTGACGCAGGGGCTCAAAGCGACACTGGGCAGCAGTGACTATTCCAGGTTATGGGGTTGTGTCGAACGGGATAAGCTCCACGACTTGCGCGCCCATGCGGTGCGCAAAACGCTGGCTGTGCGTTACGAGCCTGTCTACATCAGCCCCACGGGTCTCTCGCTGAAAAACCTGGTGATGTACTACGCAGGGTTGAGCAAACGCATCGGTGGCATGACGGGGCTTTTCGGCGAGGTGAAGGATGCGATGGTCAGCCGCTTGTTGTGGGTGGTCGAGCTGCACCAACATCTGGCGTTTCCTCCCAACCATGCTTTGAGCCAGGCGTTGGCCAATGTGGACGTGCTGCGTAAAGTTGCGCTTGAGATGAAAGAATCTCCACCGTGGCTGGCCAGCGCAACGCGTACCCAGCTCAAACAATTCCAACGCCTCAAGCGCAGGTACCTGGGCAGTGCCGCTGCCGCTGAAAGCGGGCTCGTGCAGATCCTGCCTGACCTGGACACCTTCGCCCGCAGTGCATTGATCGCTCGTTTGACTGAAGACGGTTTTTACCCGGAACTGGACATCGACAAGCCGTTGATCGACTTGCCGGATGACACCTACAGCAGTTTTTGTGGCCACGAAAGCCGCTGCACGCCGGGCGATCGCAAAGTCATCGTGACACCCAGCCTCAAACGCCACACGTTCAGCATGCTGCAACTGGCGTTGCATAACCTTGACTCGCAAGCACCCTGGACACGCCCGCGATTGACACGCGGCCGCTATCTGCAACCGCAGTGGCGCCAGCGACTGAACGCCGATTATCTGATCAACACCGTGTCTTCGCTGGATATCGGCGGTAATTACGCGATACGGGCCCACCGTGCATTTTACCCTGCGGGGGCGAGCGGTCAGAGGGAAGAACGTATCCCTGTGCTGATAAATCGCACGTTGCGGGACTGCGCGCAGATGCAGCTTTTTTCAGCGGCCGCCCAGGGTTTGAGCGCCCAGGCGCAGAGCCTGTTCAAGGTTGCAATGGCAGCCCGCACGGCTGAAGACCTGTTAAAGAACGGGCATCGGCTGACGCTCAGTGTGGTTCATTTGGTAGGACACACGATGCTGCATGATCGTTACATCGCAGGCATTGTGGTGATGGCGGACCAGGCCAGCGGACGCTGCGTGGTTTACTGGCCGGCCGCGCCCCAAGCCTTGGTCATCAGCGAATACACCAGTGTGGGAGTAGCCCTGGCGGCGCTCAATCGTATGGCTGCAGAGCCCGATTACGTTAAGGTTCTGGCGCGACAGGTTGCACCGGGTTGGGCATTCGAGGCCATCGCCCATAACGTCGATGCAACAAACAAGACCAGCTCGATTTATGACGTGGACCATATCCTCGCCGGTTTTTCATTCTTCGAAGGTGTGTGGAGGAGCTATGAGTTTTTCCGCTCATTCAAAATCACGCACCTTGAGCCTACGCCAGCGGTCAATGAAATCGAAGAGCTGATCCACGAGCAGATTGCCAGTGCACCAGCGAACTGGTTGGCGGTGGTGCCCACCACCTACCCTGACGCCATGGCACTGCTGTACGCGGCCAGCTCGCTGGAGCTGCAAGGGCGGGTTCAAGCCGTCAGTAACTCCAGCTGGATGTTGGCGACTTATCGGGTTCAACGTCTTGAAGAGCAGAGCGAGGCCACCAGGCGCGGGTTGCTGGGTATTTTGATTCCGTTATTCGGTAAGGCTAACGACTTCCATGATTTGCTGTTGGCTGCCCGACGCTATCATCGCTTTGGCGACCCTAACGATGCCGTGGATGTGGCGTTCATGACCCTGTTTCTGGCGGTCGAACTGGCGACAGACTTTGCACCTGTTCCCAAAGTGAAGAGCGGTAAGGTCATAGGTATGCGTTCGCCGATGAAGGTTCTGAGTCGTATCCGTCGCTTGCCGATGGCAATACGTAGTCATTTGCCCAGCGCGTCTTCGTCGCTGGTGACGCAATCGAAGCTCTTGGACCGTTTCAGAATCAAGGGTAAGCCCGAGGGCGCCGTAGCGTTGAAAGGGCCGGGCAGGCAAGGCGTGCATGTCAAGAACGGTGAGCAGTTCATAGCGGACGATACGCACCATTACCCGGTTTACCAGCGCGAAAGCGAAGAGGTATTTCGTCTGCGAAATAGCCGGGAACCGGGACTGGATGAGTTGGTCATCAACATTCAAGAGCCTAAAGAGTGGTTGTTGGGCATGAATGCGCCACAACCTGGGCCCAGCTCCGGGGTGCATAACCCATGGCCCGTTTCCCCATTGCCGGATTGGCAACCCCCTCGTACGCGCACGGCTACCGAGAATCGGATTGTGCAGTCACGTACAACGGATACTCAGTGGCTGAGTTGGCGTGTTCAAGTCCAACCCAGTCAAATTGTAGACTTTCCGGCGGCTGGCGTGTTTGAGGTAGGCGTGGGTCCCAGAGGTTCTGAGCTCAATGCCAGGTTTTTACGCGTGGCTCCTCCTTATACCGCCATCCAGGATCCGAGCAGCGGTTTCTACCGGATGCTCCCGCAGGGTGATCGTGCACCGTTGAACGGCCTGGTGTTTATCACCCGAAATGAGCCACCGGGGCGATCCGCGCTAACCGATATCATGCGCTGGACAAGCACTGATATTCGCGACCAGCCTATTCCCGTATCACGCCTGCCTTCAGGTGGGTGGCAAAATCATCCGGCACTGTTCGACAGGCCGTTGAGGCAGTATGTGACCATGGCCTTTCCCACCCTGACGAATGACGCTCGAACGTTTGCCGTCATAAGGTTGGTTGAGTTGTCAGGTCCTTCCCGGGCTGCCACGGCAAGCCATTTGCTCGACATCCGCGCGACGCTGGACGAATGGCTTCCCGCGCCTCCTGCGAGGAGCGGTCAAACGGATGATTTACTGCGGATGTTGCGACCTAATGAACGTCGCAGCGAATATCTATACATCGGTTTTGAAGGCAAGGCGCCCGGCTTCACGCGTGTCGACTTCATACCGCCTCATCCGTTAGACCCGAGCCTGCAATATGCTGTCAGACCGGTCAGGACGCAGAGGCTTGAAGCAGAGCGCGCCGCCGTCAGAACCGTGTTGGAGCAGCAGGGTTACCGCATTGTGGACTTGTCTGTGCGACGTCCAGGGTTACCTGTTGGAGAAAACAGTATTGAATCAGTCGTGACTCATCCCCGTTCGAGCACAATTTACTACGTGGCCTACCAATGGTTTGAGACAGGGCGAATTAGCGTGAGAACGAAGCTTTCGGACAAGTGGGTTCGGGTAGCCATCAACTCCCACCCTGACTCTGCTTTATTAAGGGCGGTTGACAACGCGATGCAAGAACAACGCTTGGTGCGGATTGTGGCCGGCATTCAGTGGCCCACAAAGGGGCAGTTGGCCCCCACTGTCTATTTCGTCAAATTGAACCCTTAGCGTTGATGAGAGCCATTGCACCGGCGCCGCCAAACAGCGCAGCGCTGGTGCGGTTGAACCAGCTCTGGCCCGAACCGCTGCGCAAATACCGCGCGGCGCCATGGGCGCCCAAGCCGTAAGCCAATTTGCACAACAGGTCGAGCACCGTCCAGGTGGCGATCATGATCAACAATTGCGGTAAAAACGCCTGCTCGGCGCTGAGAAACTGCGGCAGGAAGGCCGCAAAAAACAGGATGTCCTTGGGGTTGCTGGCCCCCAGTACGAAGGCCCGGCCAAACAACGCACCAAAGCGCGGCACAGCCGGGGACGGTGGCACTTCGGCGCCTGCGCTCGGCAGGCGCGATTGCTGCCAGCTTTGCCAGGCGAGGTAGAACAGGTACAGCGCGCCGACGATCTTCAGTGCGCTGAACAATTGCTCGGATGCCAGCAACAGCGCGCCGAGGCCAAGTGCCGAGGCGCTCAGCAGACAGATCGAAGCAAATACGCCGCCCAGAAACGCCGGGTAAGAGCGGCGCAGGCCGAAGTTGAGGCTGTTGCTGATCATCAGCAATGACAGCGGGCCGGGGATCAGGATCACAACCAGCGCAGCGCCGCTGAACAACAGCCAGGTATCCAGGTTCATCTACAGTTCTCCCTTACGTGCAAAAGCCCCACCCGAAGGTGAGGCGGTTTTTCAGCCCTTCCTGAACTACAGAAAGATGAACTTGGCGATAAAGATCGCGCACAGCACCCACAGGCTGATGGAAATCTCACGGTACTTGCCGGTGCCGGCCTTCAACGCCACATAGGTGATAAAGCCCAGGGCAATTCCGTCGGCGACCGAAAATGTCAACGGCATCATGATCGCGGTCACGATGGCCGGAATGCTGTCGGTGGCTTCATCCCAATTGATATGGGCCATGCTCGCCATCATCAGCATTGCCACGTAAATCAATGCGCCCGCCGTGGCATAGGCGGGAATCATGCCGGCCAGCGGCGCGAAAAACATCGCCGCCACAAACAGCACGCCTACGGTCACGGCAGTCAAGCCGGTGCGGCCGCCGGCAGCTACACCGGCAGCGCTTTCCACATAGCTGGTCACGGGCGGCACGCCAACCATGGCGCCGAACACGCTGGAAGCACTGTCGGCCTTTAATGCACGAGACAGGTTGTCGATCTTGCCGTCTGCCTTGACTAGCCCTGCGCGTTGGGCAACGCCCATCAGTGTACCGGCAGTGTCGAACATGTGTACAAAAAGAAAGGCAAATACCACGCTTATCATGCTCACATTGAACACACCCATCACGTCCATGGCCATCCAGGTCGGTGCCAGGCTCGGTGGGGTAGAGAGAATGCCGTTGTAATGCACCAGGCCCAGGCCCCAGCCCGCCAGGGTCACGGCGATGATGCTGATCAGGATCGCGCCGAATACGCGGTGGTAACTGAGGATGGCGATCAGCAGGAAGCACACCGCCGCCAGCAGTGGGGCGGGTTCATGCAGGGAGCCGAGCTTGATCAGGGTGGCCGGGCTGTCGACGATGATGCCGGCGGTTTTCAGGCCGATCACCCCCAGGAACAGGCCCACGCCCGCGCCCATGGCATGACGCAGGCTGACCGGGATACTGTTGAGCAACCATTCGCGGATACGCGACAGCGTCAGGATCATGAACAGCACACCCGAGACAAATACCGCACCGAGGGCGGTTTCCCAGTTGTAGCCCATGGTGCCGACCACGGTGTAGGTGAAAAACGCGTTCAAGCCCATGCCCGGCGCCAGGCCCACTGGCCAGTTGGCGTACAGGCCCATCAACAGGCAGCCCAGCGCGGCGGCGATGCAGGTGGCGACGAAAGCCGCGCCGTGATCGATACCGGCATCGGCCATGATGTTGGGGTTGACGAAAATGATGTAGGCCATGGTGATAAAGGTGGTGAGGCCGGCGATCAGCTCGGTCTTCACTGTGGTGCCATGCAAGCGCAGTTTGAACAGGCGCTCCAGCCAACCGCCTCGGGGCGCGGCCAGATCCAACGTAGGGGCTTCGGTTTTACGGCTATCCACAGCGAGTACTCCTCAATCGTTTTATTGTTATTTCCAGCGCCGGTTACATGAGTGGGCAACCGCGCTTTGAGGTACTGGCGGGCTTTGTTGACCAAAAGGTCAGGAACTCGCACGAAGCGAATTATGCTTTTGTATACAAATAAAGCAAATAATGTTTTCGATTATCTTGGCGAAAAGGGATGAAAGGCCCAGGCCAAGGGATTTATTCTGCACGACGCCTTGAAACAAGCCTTCGATACCCGCACCTTGTGGGCGCAAGCATTCGGTCAGCGCGGCGAAAAAGGGGAGCCCCATGTACAAGGTTTATGGCGATTACAAGTCGGGCAATTGCTACAAGGTCAAATTGATGCTCAATCTGTTGGGCATCCCGTATGAATGGATTGATATCGATATCCTCAAGGGTGATACCCAGACCCCGGCGTTCCTGGCCAAGAACCCCAATGGCAAGGTCCCGGTATTGGAGCTCGAAGATGGCACCTGCCTGTGGGAGTCCAACGCGATCCTCAACTTCCTCGCCGATGGCAGCGAGTTCCTACCGACCGAACCGCGCCTGCGCACGCAAGTCCTGCAGTGGCAATTCTTCGAGCAATACAGCCACGAGCCCTACATTGCGGTGGCGCGGTTCATTCAGTTTTACCTGAACATGCCCGAGGATCGGCTGGAAGAATACAAGACCACCCACAAAGGCGGTTACAAGGCCTTGAGGGTGATGGAGCGTCAGCTTCAAGCCACGCCTTATTTAGTGGGCGAGCAATTTTCCATTGCCGATATTGCGTTGTATGCCTACACCCATGTGGCCCATGAAGGCGGCTTTGACCTGGCGCCGTATCCGGCGGTGCAGGCGTGGTTGCAGCGCGTGGCCAGTCATCCCAACTACGTGGCGATGCTCGACTGACTCCCTCGGTCCAATGTGGGAGCTGGCTTGCCTGCGATAGCGTCACCCTGGTGCCCCGGCTAAACCGAGGTGTCTGCATCGCAGGCAAGCCTGCTCCCACATTCAGCGCGGCGGCGTGTCAGGCAGTGCTTTGTTGAGCAGTTCAAAGCAGCGCTGCGCCGCCGGGCTCAAGCCCATCCCGCTACGGCTGATCAACCCGATCTCCCGATTCACCCCGGGATGATCGATGCTGATCCGCTTCAAACCTTCCAGGCTATCGGCCGCTGACTCCGGCAACACACTGATGCCCAGGCCCTGGCGCACCAAGGCCAATACGGTCGACATGTAGTTGGCCTCCATGCCGGCGTTCAGCGTCAACCGTGTGTCATCGAACAGCGTGTCCACTTGCTCGCGCACACTGCTGTCGCGCCCGGTCAGGATGATTGGCTGGTCCGCCAATTGTTCCAGCGTCAGTTGGCGATGGCGGGCGAGCGCATGGCCCGATGGCACAAATGCGCACAGCCGATCATTGAGCACCGGTATGAAGTCCAGGCCGTGGCTCAGGCGGGCGCGCACGCCGATGCCGAAATCCACTTCGCCGTTGCGAACCTTTGCGTGAATGCGCTGGGCCACCAGGTCATGCAGGCGCACTTCGATGCCGGCGAAGCGTTCGCGAAACAGGCGCAAGGCCGGGGGCAGGGCGCCAGCGCAGACTGAGGGCAGCGCGGCGATGGTTACCACTCCACGGCGCAAGGCGGCGAGGTCGCGGGAGCCGGTGACGATGTTGTCCAGGTCCAGCACCAGTTTTTCCATGGGCCCGCGCGCCTCCTGGCCCGCAGCGGTAATGCTCACGTGGCGCGGGCTGCGGTCGAGCAGGGCGACGCCGAGCCAGTCTTCCAGTTGTTGCACCTGCACGGTGAGGGCCGACGGCGAAAGGTGTAACTCGTTGGCCGCTTTGGTGAAACTGCCAGTGCGGGCCACCGCGAGGAACGCCTGGATGTGCTGGATGGAGTTCTTCATTTTGTTTTTCCGAACGAGCTAGGCCGAATATTCCAATTTACAAAGACTAACCCGCTTCCAATACTCCAGGGAAAACAATAACTGGCCAACCAGGCCGCCTGGAGTAACCCATGCTCGCAACCCTGGGTGTCATCACCATCCTGTGCCTGCTCGCTGCCGTCATGAGCAAGCGCCTCTCGCCACTGGTGGCTTTGATCGCCTTGCCGATCATCGCTGCGCTGATCGGCGGCTTCGGCCTGCAAACCAGTGCCTTCATCATTACCGGTATCAAGAACGTCGCCCCTGTGGTCGGCATGTTTGTGTTCGCGATCCTGTTTTTCGGGATCATGACCGACGCGGGCATGCTCGATCCCATCATTGATCGCATCCTGCGCACGGTCGGCACGCGTCCTACACGGATTGTGGTGGGGACCGCGACCCTGGCGTTGCTGGTGCACCTGGACGGCTCTGGCGCGGTGACCTTTCTGGTGACGGTGCCGGCGATGCTGCCGCTGTATACGCGGCTGGGCATTGATAAACGCATCCTCGCCTGCGTGTGTGCGATGGCCGCCGGCGTCAACTTCCTGCCCTGGACCGGCCCGGTGCTGCGTTCGTCGGCGGCGCTGCATGTGCCAGTGGCCGACCTGTTCCAGCCACTGATCCCGGTGCAGATCGTCGGGTTGATCTTTGTCTTCGCCTGCGCCTGGTGGCTGGGCCATCGCGAAGAAAAACGCCTGGGCCTGGGCGCCGGTTCCAGCGTGGAGGCGGTGCCGCAACGAGTGCTCAGCGATGACGACATCAAGCTGCGCCGTCCACGGTTGTTCTGGGTCAACCTGGTGCTGACCGTGCTGGTGATGGTGGTGATGATCGCCGGCTGGGTCGACCCGGTGGTGATGTTCATGCTCGGCACCGTGGTTGCGTTGTGCATCAACTATCCCAACGTGGACGCCCAGCGTGCGCGCATTGACGCTCATGCGAAAACCGCCCTGACCATGGCCAGTATCCTGCTCGCGGCCGGGGTATTTACCGGCATCATGCAAGGCACCGGCATGCTCAAGGCCATCGCCGAAGTGGCGGTGGCGCAGATTCCGGCGGGCCACGGCAAGTTGATTCCGGCCGTCGTGGGCTTTTTGTCCATGCCCCTGAGCATGTTGTTTGACCCAGATTCCTACTATTTCGGCGTGATGCCGGTGATCGCCGAAGTCGGCAAAGCCCTGGGCGTCGACCCGCTTCAGGTGGCCCAGGCTTCGCTGCTGGGCGTGCACACCACCGGCTTCCCGGTCAGCCCGCTGACCCCTGCGACCTTCCTGCTGGTGGGCCTGTGCAAGATCGAACTGGCCGATCACCAGCGCTTCACCATTCCTTTCCTGTTTGCCGCCTCGGTGTTGATGACCCTGACGGCGTTGCTCCTGGGAGTGATTTGACATGAACACCTTGCGCATCGGCTCCGGCGCCGGCTACTCCGGCGACCGTATAGAACCCGCCGTGGAACTGGCCGAACACGGCGACCTGGATTACCTGGTCTTCGAATGCCTGGCCGAACGCACCATCGCCCTGGCGCAACAGGCGCGTATCAGCGAACCGCAAGGCGGTTATGACCCGCTGCTGGCTGAGCGCATGCGCCGTGTCTTGCCCTTTGTGGGGCAGGGGACGGGGCGTCGACGCCTGCGCGTGATCACCAACATGGGCGCGGCCAACCCGCTGGCGGCGGCCAGTGAAGTACGGCGCATTGCTGGCGAGCTGGGCCTGGGCCTCAAGGTTGTGGCGGTGGTCGGGGATGACGTGCTGCATACCTTGTCTGCCGAGCAGTTGCTGGATAACGGCCAGACCGTAGGCGCATTGGGTGAGCGGCTGATTTCTGCCAATGCCTACCTGGGCGTGGAGGGCATTGTTCAAGCGTTGCGCGCCGACGCCGATGTGGTGATCACCGGGCGCGTGGCCGACCCTTCGCTGTTCCTGGCGCCGCAGATGTTCGAGTTCGGCTGGGCCTTCGATGATTGGCCGCGACTGGGCCGGGGCACGCTGGTGGGGCATTTGCTTGAGTGCGCGGGGCAGGTCAGTGGCGGTTATTTCGCCGATCCAGGCTTCAAGGATGTGGAGGATCTGGCGCGCCTGGGCTTTCCCCTGGCCGAGATCGACGCCGACGGCAACGCAGTGATCACCAAGGTGGCAGGCTCGGGTGGGCGGGTCAGCCGCGCGACCTGCGTCGAACAACTGATTTATGAAGTTCACGACCCGGCAGCTTATTTGACCCCGGATGTGACGGCCGACTTTTCCCAGGTGGGGTTTGTCGAGGAGGGCGTGGACCGGGTGCGTGCCCAGGGAGCCAGTGGGCGTGCCCGGCCTGATCAACTGAAGGTCAGCGTCGGTTATCTGGACGGTTGGATTGGTGAAGGGCAGATGTCCTACGGTGGTCCTGGCGCTGTCGCACGGGCCGAGTTGGCGCGGGAAGTGGTGCTCAAGCGTCTCGCGTTGATCGGGGTCAACATGCAGGACCTGCGTGCCGAGTTGATCGGCATGGATTCATTGCACGGCCCTCGCAGCAGCGTCGAGCCTTGGGAAGTGCGCCTGCGGGTTGCCGCCCGTTGTGACGAGCGCAGCGACGCCGTGCGGGTCGGCAATGAAGTAGAGACCCTCTACACCAACGGCCCGGCCGGGGGCGGTGGGGCGAGCAAGAGCGTGCGTCAGGTGGTGGCGGTGGCGTCGTTGCTGTTGCCCCGTGAAGCGGTCAAACCGAGGATTGAAGAATGAAACTGCACAGGCTGGCCCATTCCCGCACCGGGGATAAGGGCGACACGTCGAACATCTCGATCATTGCCTATCGCGCCGAGGATTATCCGTTGCTGTGTGAACAGCTGACGGCTGAGCGCGTGGCCGAGTTCTTTGCCGATTTACGCGATCCCGATGCGGCACCGGTTCAGCGCCATGAGCTGCCGAACGTGCAGGCGCTGAACTTCGTCCTGCCGGGAATCCTGCGCGGCGGCGTAACCCGCTCGCTGGCCCTGGACGCCCACGGCAAGTGCCTGGGTTCGGCACTGTTGGATCTCGACCTGGCAATACCCACCTGATTTCTGTAGGAGCGAGCTTGCTCGCGAAGAACTCACAGGCACCGCGTTTATTCAGGCAGCCCCCGTTATCGTTGACGTTTTTCGCGAGCAAGCTCGCTCCTACATTGATCGCCGCGGGCTTCAGATCGCAGCGAAGCGCTTGTCCAGGTAGTCAATGATCACCTTGGAGTCATACATCCAGGTGGTCTGGCCGTTCTCTTCGATGCGCAGGCACGGCACTTTGATCTTGCCGCCTTGCTCCAGCAGGGTCTGGCGGTCCTGCTCGTTGTTCTTCGCATCCTTGAGCGCCACCGGCACATTCAGGCGGTGCAGGGTGCGACGGGTCTTCACGCAGAACGGGCAGGCGTGGAACTGATACAGGGTCAGGTCCTTGGCCGCAGCATTGACCTTGGCCTGTTGTTCGGCAGGGCGTTGCTTTTTGCGTGGGCGGGTAAGAAAGTCGCCCGCGATGATGACGTGGCCGAGGCCCACTCGAAGTGCTTTGACGAACATGGCTGAAACCTCTTGCCCATGACTGAGGGGGCGCAGCTTACCTGATTTCTGCAGGCGAAAAAAAACCGGCGATGAACGCCGGTTCCTTCCTGCCCAGCCGGTTACTTGATCAGGCTGAGAAATTCGCTGCGGGTGGCCGCGTTCTCGCGGAACTCACCCAGCATCACCGAGGTGATCATCGACGAATTCTGCTTCTCCACACCGCGCATCATCATGCACATGTGCTTGGCCTCGATCACCACGGCCACGCCCAGGGCGCCTGTCACTTCCAATACGGCGTCGGCGATCTGGCGGCTGAGGTTTTCCTGGATCTGCAGGCGGCGCGCATACATGTCGACAATGCGTGCGACCTTCGACAGACCCAGCACTTTGCCGCTCGGGATATACGCCACGTGGGCCTTGCCGATAAACGGCAGCAGGTGGTGTTCGCACAACGAGTACAGCTCGATGTCCTTGACCAGCACCATTTCGCTGTTGTCAGAGCTGAACAAGGCACCGTTGGTGACTTCCTCGAGTGTCTGTTCATAACCGCGGCAGAGATACTGCATTGCCTTGGCGGCACGCTTTGGCGTGTCGAGCAGGCCCTCGCGGGACACGTCCTCGCCGAGTTGGCCGAGGATCGCGGTGTAATTCTGTTCCAGGGACATGAAACTACCTGTGGGATTTTCGCAAAGCGCAAGGTTACGGTGGCGGACACATCGCTGCAAGCCTGACGATGGCACTTGTTACTCGTCGCGCCCTTCCATCATGGTGCGCTTGAGCATCACATACACCGCGCCGGCACCGCCGTGACGAGCCTGGCAGGAGGTAAAGCCGAGCACCTGGGCATGCTGGCGCAGCCAGGTATTGACGTGACTCTTGATCATCGGGCGCTTGCCGTCCAACCGCACAGCCTTGCCATGGGTGACGCGCACGCAGCGGATTTCGAATTTGGTCGCTTCGGCCAGGAAGGCCCAGAGGGTTTCCCGGGCTTTTTCCACGGTCATGCCGTGCAGGTCGAGGCTGCCTTCGAACGGGATCTGGCCGGCCTTGAGCTTGCGCATCTGGCTTTCCTGCACGCCGTCGCGGGCCCACATCAGTTCATCTTCGGGGCCGACGTCGATCACGAACTGGTCCGACAGGCCGTCCACGGTAGTGGCATCGGTGCGCACGGTCGCGGCCTGGCGCAGCTTGGCGATCTGCGCGCGGTCAGTCTTGGGTTTGCCGGTGTCGGCGCGGTCGTGCTTGATCGGCTTGACGCCGCGCAGCTCGTTTTTGAACAGGGAAAAATCGTCGTCTTGCATGTCAGCCTCCGCGAAGGGCGGGCAGTTTAC
Source organism: Pseudomonas sp. NFPP02 (assembly GCF_900119355.1). Classification (NCBI taxonomy): domain Bacteria; kingdom Pseudomonadati; phylum Pseudomonadota; class Gammaproteobacteria; order Pseudomonadales; family Pseudomonadaceae; genus Pseudomonas; species Pseudomonas sp. NFPP02. The sequence continues at coordinate 141,326 of NZ_FPJI01000011.1, read as the reverse complement.
CTAAATCGCGGCGGCCAGGGCGCAGGAAACGCTATCCAAGCGCCATCAGTCGTGCTTTTTCATCAGGTGAGAGGCGATATTCAACGACAGCGGCTGGCGCATTTTCCGGCGGCTGCGACGCCACAACCACACGCCCAACCACAGCACCAGCAAGCCGATCCCCAGCAGGAGTGCCGAGCCGCCCGGGCTGGCATTCAGTTCGCCCAGGGCGGGCGAATGCCCAAACAGACCGGCGCCACCAGCGCCCGCCAACAACAAGCCTACTAGCGCCAGCAACGCGGCAATGCACGCTACCAGGCGCAGACGCCAATTGCTCGGGCCCTTGGGGCGCAAGCGACGAGCATCAAAACCATCGGATATCTTCATTCCGACCTTTCCTCCAGGGTATCGGCCCTTCGACCGGAAGATACACAGGTTGTTCCGGGGGGAGAGGTAAATGCGCCAAATGAGAGGGCTTTGCGGATGAGCGGAGCAATAAACACGCCGCTCACCGCCAGCAGCATCAGATCAAGTCTTTGGCCAGCGCCAGGGTGGCGAAGTTGTCTGCCATGATGGCCATTTCGGTTTGCTGCACATGCTCGGCGCTCAGGATACCGCCCTTGTAGGGCAGGTCGCGGGTGGCACAGGCGTCTTCCACCAGCGTGCAGCGAAAGCCCAGGTTCTTGGCCGCGCGCACGGTGGTGCTGACGCTGGAGTGGCTCATGAAACCGCAGACGATCAGGTCCAGGGAGCCGAGGTCTTGCAGGTGTTTTTCCAGGCCGGTGCCATGGAAGGCGCTGGGCAGCAGTTTGCCGATGATGGTTTCGTCACCCTCAGGCTCTAGGCCCGGAATGAATTCGCCGCGCTCGCCCTGGGGGTCAAACAGGCCGCCCACGGTGCCCAGGTGGCGCACATGCACAATCGGGCGCCCGGCACTGCGCGCTGCGGTCACAAGCTGCTTGATGTTTTCTACCGCCGCGTCCATGCCCGAGAGGGCGAGCGGGCCGCTGAGGTATTCTTTCTGGGCGTCGATGATCACCAGGGTCGCATGATTGAGGTTGGCTGCTGCGTAACCGCGACCGCTGAGTTGAAACATCGTCTTTGGAACGGACATTCTGGGGCTCCTGTGAGTGGGGCTTTTGCGACATTGTCCACTGGCTGAGCGCTTCTGTGAATCGCTACTATCGTAAGGTACGCCGTTGCTGGCGTGCAGCCATGTCAAGAGGCAGGCCTGTTTAACACAATGCGGGCAGATTCGATGAAATCCGACGTACGGCGCCAGGTTTTTCGTACATCGTCGGTACAGGTGAAGGCTGTTAGAATCGCCAGTCGTTTTTTCCAGGAGCTTGCCCCCGTGATCACTTCTCGCCTGCGCACCTTGCGCGACCACATCCGTTGGGCTGTCAGCCGTTTCCATGGGGAAGACCTGTTTTTTGGCCATGGCACCGACAATGCCTGGGACGAAGCCCGGCAATTGGTACTGGGCGCCTTGCACCTGCCGTGGGAAATCGCCGACAGCTATTTGGATTGCAACCTGGAAGAAGAGGAAATCTCCCACGTGCAGCGCTTGCTGCATCGCCGTATCCATGAGCGAGTGCCAACGGCCTACCTGTTGAAGGAGGCCTGGTTTTGCGGCATGTCGTTTATCGTCGATGAGCGCGTATTGATCCCGCGTTCACCCATAGGCGAGCTGATTGAAGACCGCTTCGAACCCTGGCTGGCCCAGCCGCCGGCACGCATCCTCGACCTGTGCACCGGCTCCGGTTGCATCGGCATCGCCTGTGCCTATGAATTCCCCGAGGCCGAAGTGGTGCTGGGAGACTTGTCCTTCGAAGCCCTGGAAGTGGCGAACCAGAACATTGAGCGCCATGGCGTCGACGAGCGGGTCTACACCGTGCAGGGCGATGGTTTTGACGGGCTACCCGGCCAGCGTTTCGACCTCATCGTGTCGAACCCGCCCTACGTGGATGCCGAAGATTTCGCCGACATGCCCGATGAATACCAGCACGAACCGGAACTGGGCCTGGCCTGCGGCGACGACGGCCTGAACCTGGTACGCCGGATGCTGGCTGAAGCTGCGGACCACCTCACCGAGAAGGGCCTGCTGATTGTCGAAGTGGGCAACAGCCAGGTGCATGTCGAGGCGCTGTACCCGGAAGTGGATTTCGCCTGGCTGGACTTCAAGCGCGGTGGGCATGGGGTGTTTATGTTGACGGCTGAGCAGTGCCGCCAACACCAGGCCGTTTTCGCTGCCCGGATATAACTGCAGAAACTCGGTCAATGTGGGAGCTGGCTTGCCTGCGATAGCGGTGGGTCAGCTTGCACTGGTGCTACTGATACATCGCTATCGCAGGCAAGCCAGCTCCCACATGTTGATTGCATTTCAATCTATCAGCGGTGTGTGGCAATCCAGATCAACAACCCCGCCTGAAACACCGTAAACGCCACCAGACAGGTGATGGTAAAGCGCAGCCCGCTGTCTTCACGCTTGAACTTGGTGACTTTCTCCTCTTCCTTGCGCAGCTTCACTTCCTGCTCCGCCAGGTTCTGCTCTGCCTGTTGCAGCATCTGCGCGGCTTCCAGGATCTCCACGAACTGCACTTTCTCGGTGTTCCAACTGTCCAGCACGTCGCTGACCTTGCCGGGTTGCACATTGCCCTTGAGGTGCTGCACATCGGCGTAGGCCACATCGAACCCCTGGATACGCAGGAAGTGATCGCGGCGCAGGCGCGTGGCTTCGTTGAGGGCGTCCTTATTGGCCAGGTCCACGCCGTCGACGCGGTAGTGGGACCACTTCTTCTTCGCCCAGGCGGCGCCTTGGGCCACCAGGAAGCGCCCGATACCGCGGTTGGCCGGCTCGATTTCCAGGCTGTTGCCGGGCCCGAAATGCACGCGGTGTTTATCGTGATCGACCCAGATATCCAGGTGGTTCTGCTCGCGCCGTACTCGCTGGCCCGGTAACTGGATGACCATGCGCAACAGGCTGTGGTGTTTATCATGGCGCTCGGCATAGCCGAACTGCACAAAGCGCAACGGCCGTGCGCCGGTCGCGCGGTCGGTGGCCAGCGGGGCCAGGCGCAGCATCTTGAAATGTTCGGCGTGAACGTCGGCCCACGGCAGGGCCGCTGCGGCGCCAGCTTCGGTTGCGGCCGTAGTTTCGGCGGTAGATTCGGGTGTTGTTTCGGTGGTTGTCATGCGGCGCGATCCTGTCCAAGCCCTGCGAGCCGACAGTCTTTTTACTGTCGACTCTGGACTTATCGGCCGTTTTTCCCAGGACTGGAGGCCAATTGCCGCTTAACGGGGTTGAAGTCCTTCGATAAAGCTGACGATACGTTGGCCCAGCTCCGCAGCCAGCGGCAGTTTCGGGTCATTGTAGGAGGCCAGTTGCTGCTTTACGTTATTGGGCACGATGCGCATCACGTGGTTCATGCCTTCGATCACCGTCAACTGCGCGTCGGGCTTGGCCTGCTTCAGTTGCCGGGCGTCGCCTACGCCAACCTGGATATCGTTGGTGCCCTGAATGATCAGCGCCGGCATGTCCAGGCGCGCAAAGGCGGCCGACGGATCGGCGCGGAACAGGCTGATCAGATACGGCTGCACGCTGGGTCGGAAAATACCCTCCAATGGGCGCGGCACGTCGGCGTCCACCTGGCCGGCCTTGAGGTGATCGAGTATTTCATTGCTGCGCAGCAGCAGGGCAGGGGGCAAGTGATCGGCCAGTTGCTGACGGATCACCTGGTCCACCGGGCGGGCGCTGCCAGACAAGGAAATGACCCCGGCCGGTTCAAGTTGCGGCGCGGCGAGGGCGGCGACCAGCGCGCCCTCGCTGTGGCCCAGCACAATCAGCGGGCCCATGCGCTTGTCGGCCTTGAGTAACTTGCCCCAGGCCACGGCGTCGGCCACATACGCCTCCAAAGTCAGGTTGCGTTCATCCGGCGTGGCCGCCAGGCTCGCGGCCACGCCGCGCTTGTCGTAGCGCACGCTGGCGATGTTATGCCGGGCCAGTACCCAGGCCAGGCGCTTGAGGCTGTCATTGCGCGCGCCGTCGGCGCTGTTGCCGTTACGGTCGGTGGGGCCGGAGCCGGCGATGATCAGCACCACCGGCACCGGTTTATCCGATTGCGGCAACAGCAGGGAGCCAAAGAGTTGGCCGCTGCCGGTGTCCAGGCTGATCGGGCGTTGCAAGACAACAGGGGAGGCGGCCTGGGCCACGGCGGTGAACAGGGTGAGGGTGAACAGCAGAACTCGCAGCATCATAGCGCCATCATTGGAGAGGTGCCGGTTGGACCAACGTCTACCGGTAAGGTTTCGAGGATGAACTAGTCGGTTAGCCTGCGTATACTGGCTGTCTTAAGTTATTACGGTTGACTTGATTCAACTGATTTCACGGAGCGCCCTGCATGTCCGGCAATACCTTCGGCAAGCTGTTCACTGTCACCACCGCGGGCGAAAGCCATGGCCCGGCGTTGGTCGCCATTGTCGACGGCTGCCCGCCAGGCCTGGAGCTGAGCCTGGACGACCTGCAGCGCGACCTCGACCGCCGCAAGCCCGGCACCAGCCGCCACACCACCCAGCGCCAGGAACCGGACGAAGTCGAAATCCTCTCCGGAGTGTTCGAAGGTCGCACCACGGGCTGCGCCATTGGCCTGTTGATTCGTAACACCGACCAGAAGTCCAAGGACTACTCGGCGATCAAGGACCTGTTCCGCCCGGCCCATGCCGACTACACCTACCACCACAAATACGGCGAACGCGACTACCGTGGCGGTGGCCGCAGCTCGGCGCGTGAAACCGCCATGCGCGTGGCCGCTGGCGCCATCGCCAAGAAATACCTGGCCACCCAGGGCATCGTCATCCGTGGCTACATGAGCCAGTTGGGCCCGATTGAAATCCCGTTCAAGACTTGGGACAGCGTCGAAGACAACGCCTTCTTCTGCCCCGACCCGGACAAGGTGCCGGAACTGGAGGCCTACATGGACCAGTTGCGCCGCGACCAGGACTCGGTCGGCGCGAAGATCACCGTGGTGGCCGAAGGCGTGAAACCGGGCCTGGGTGAGCCGATCTTTGATCGCCTCGACGCCGAACTGGCCCATGCGTTGATGAGCATCAACGCGGTGAAAGGCGTGGAAATCGGCGCCGGCTTCGCCTGCGTATCCCAGCGCGGTACCGAGCATCGCGATGAGATGACCCCTGAAGGTTTCCTCAGCAACAACGCGGGCGGCATCCTCGGCGGTATTTCTTCCGGCCAGCCGATCGTGGCGCACCTGGCGCTCAAGGCCACGTCGAGCATTACCACGCCTGGCCGTTCGATCGATGTGCACGGCAACCCGGTGGACGTGATCACCAAGGGCCGCCACGACCCGTGCGTCGGCATCCGTGCCACACCGATTGCCGAAGCCATGATGGCCATCGTGTTGATGGACCATCTGCTGCGCAACCGCGGGCAAAATGCCGATGTGCGCGTGAGTACCCCGATACTGGGCCAACTGTGATCGCCTGGGGCAATGAGCGAGCTTGTTGTGGCCAGCGAGCTTGCTCGCGCTGGGCTGCGCAGCAGCCCCAATAACATGCTCCCACCGCTCCCATACTGGCGCCTCTCCAGCTTCTACCTCTTCTATTTCGCCCTGCTGGGGGCGACCGCGCCGTTCCTGGCGCTGTACTTCGATCACCTCGGTTTCTCCAGCGCGCGCATCGGCGAGCTGGTGGCCATTCCCATGCTGATGCGCTGCGTGGCCCCCAACCTGTGGGGCTGGATCGGCGACTACACCGGCCGGCGTCTGGCCATTGTGCGCTTCGGCGCGGTGTGCACCCTGGCCAGCTTCTGCCTGATTTTTGTCAGCAAAACCTACGCCTGGCTGGCGCTGGTGATGGCCCTGCACGCGTTCTTCTGGCACGCGGTGCTGCCGCAGTTTGAAGTCATCACCCTGGCCCACCTGCACAAGCAAACCTCGCGCTACAGCCAGATCCGTCTGTGGGGCTCCATTGGTTTTATCCTCACCGTGGTGGTTATGGGGCGCCTGTTCGATTGGCTGAGCCTGGATATTTACCCGGTGGTGGTCGTGGTAATCATGGCCGGCATCATCGGCGCCAGCCTGTGGGTACCGAACGCGCAGCCGGCCAGCCACGGCAACCGCCTGGCCGGCGATGGCTTTCTCAAGCAATTGGGCAGCCCAGGCGTGCTGGCGTTTTATGCCTGCGTGGCGCTGATGCAAATGAGCCATGGCCCGTATTACACCTTCCTCACCCTGCACCTGGAGCATTTGGGCTACAGCCGTGGCGTGATCGGCCTGCTGTGGGCGCTTGGGGTGGTGGCGGAAGTGCTGATGTTCCTGGCCATGAGCCGTATTCTTGCGCGCTTTTCGGTGCGCCGGGTGCTGCTCGCCAGCTTCTTGCTGGCGGCGCTGCGCTGGTGGCTGCTGGGTTCATTTGCCGAGGTTTTCTGGCTGCTGCTGGTGGCGCAGTTGATGCACGCCGCCACGTTCGGCAGCTTCCACGCGGCGGCGATTGCCTTTGTGCAACGCAGCTTCGGTGACCGCCAGCAAGGCCAGGGCCAGGCCCTATATGCCGCGCTGGCCGGCACCGGCGGCGCGCTCGGCGCCCTGTATTCCGGTTACAGCTGGAATCTGCTGGGGCCAACCTTCACGTTCAGTATCGCCAGCCTCGCGGCGCTGGCCGCCGCCATTATCATTGGCCTTCGATTGCAAGAGCCGAACCAAGGAACCGTGCAATGAGCTATGTAGCCGTCTACTCCATCGCCACCCCGGACACCCCGAACAAAGTGTTGACCCATGCCGACGACATCCAGTCGACCCTGGCCGAGCACGGTGTGCGGTTCGAACGCTGGCAGCCCAGCCCAATCGAAAAGGGCGCCAGTGCGGCGCAGATGATCGCCGCGTACCAGGCGCAGATCGATGCTCTGGGCTACGCCGCTGTTGAAGTGGTCAGCGTGACCCACGACCATCCACAGAAAGACGAGTTGCGCGCACAGTTCCTGGATGAACGTACCTACAGTGAAGATGAAGTGCGTTTCTTCATCGCAGGCCAGGGGCTGTTTACGCTGCACATAGGCGACTATGTGTACAGCTTGCGCTGTGAGAAGAATGACTTGCTGATCATCCCGGCCGGTGTACCGCACTGGTTCGACATCGGCGAAAACCCGCACTGTGTGACACTGCGTTTGTTCAACACGGCCCAAGGCGTTGTGCCCTCTTTGACCGGTGATGCGATTGCCGCCCGCTTTCCAAGGCTGGATGACTAAGCATAGATAACTGAATGTTCAACCCTGGCAAGTTGGAAGTTGCTGTGGGAAGAAACTTAATTATTTGTAGGGCAACGCTGTTTGTTCGGTGCTGTGCGCTTTGATTCCACTCTTTATGTAACTCTCTGTTCGGCGTCAATGTTTATGCCATCTGTCAATGGGAGGAATCCGAAAGATGGCAGCGCATCAGCAGATATAAGGAGAGAACAATGAGTGGCCCCGAGGAGACGTATCGCCCGTTGGTTATCGTGCCGACGGCTATCAGAAAACGCATGAGCTTGTCCGGCAAGCCCCTGACTTCCACCGAGCTGGAAATCCTGCGATGGGCCTCCGAGGGCAAGACCGTCTGGGAAATCAGCCAGATTCGCGCCACCTCTGAAGCCACGGTTAAATTTCATCTGCGCAACATCTACGGCAAGTTGGATGTCACCAACCGTGTACAGGCAAAGAATGAGGCCGCACGCCAGGGCTTGTGCTGAAGGCACAAAAAAGGGGCGCGACGCCAATGGCGCCGCGGCCCTTTTTTGCGTTTGAATTCGCTCAACTCGAAGACGCCCATTGATGCAAGAGCCCTTCTGCTTCTGTTCACGCACTCAGACAAGCTTTGCGATGTGTATTTGCGCCGAAAAACTAGAGTTCTCGCCTTCTTGTCGGACGTTTCCCAAAGATGCTGTTGCCGGCCATTTTCCATTGCGTGCACCCTACCGGGGTTCTAGTGTTGGCATGTCGCTGCCTATCCGCGACTCGGCTTTTGCAAGTGCCATTACCCTTTTGGCATACCTGCAAACACTTAGACAAGGAGCAAGCCATGAACCAGAAGATCCAGGAAGGTGCGACCGCACCCAATCATCAAGACGTCGAGAAAGTATTCTTCAGCAAGGAAGAGTTGCAGGTCTTGAGCGATGCCATCAAGAAGTCCAAGACCCGTGTTTCCGAAACCAAGGCTGCGAGCTGCGCGTACCACCGTTGAACTGACCCCGAAAAAGCAAGAAAGTCCTTTCTTGCTTTTTCATTTTTTGGGTACTGAGTATTCAGTTGTCGATCAGGGAGGTGGACATGAGGGCGATCTTTATCGGCCATCAAACGTGGCTAGTGGAACATGGAAGTACAAGGATCCTGATTGACCCGCTGTTATGTGAAGACTTCGGGCTGGTCGACGAGCACCGGATCGAGATCTATCCGCCGCGTACCGTCGATGCCGCCGCACTTTCCGATATAGACCTGATTTTCCTCAGTCACGAACATTCCGATCATTTCGATATCAAGTCGCTGAATCTGTTACCACGTTCCGCCCAGTTTGTGGTGGGGGCGACCATTGTTGAACCGGTCAAACAATGCATCCGTGACCTCGGATTTACCCTTACGCAAGTCAACGACACCGATCAAATGCGGGTCGGCGACTTGAGCCTACGCTTCTACCCGGCGGATCCGAAGACCGCCTTCTGGGAAAGCCGGGTCACCCAGGTGCATATCGAGGAGGCCGAGCAGTCGAGCGGTGGCATCTTCATTGCTGTGGATGCCCTGGTGTCCGAAGTGTTCAAGACCGATATCGTCGCAGGACGACTGGTACCGCCCAAGCTGGTGATCGTCTCGAACAACTCTAGGGTATCGCCTCCAGGAGCCTTTCAGTCCCTGGAAAACTGGGGCAAGAACGCAAGTGACAGCAACCGTAAAGTCGGTCCGTTGGGGATTGGTGTGCTCAGCGCCGTGCTGACCGGCTACATGGACGATTTTCCGGTGCAACCCGAGAACATCGCCCTTTGCGGTGGTGGGTTCATCAAGCGCCTGGGCGGTTTCGCCGCTTTCCCGTTTTCCGATCAGCCGACATTGAGCCGCTTGGCCAATCAGCTCAGCCTGGACACCAATATTGTCGGCCTGCTGCCAGGCGAAGCCTTTGCCCTGGACACTGATCCCAGGCCGCAGGCGGTTATCGACTGGGTTCAGGTGGATAAGGTGCAGCACAACTTGCTAATGGAGGAGCTGGACCAGTTCATCGATGCCCGCAAGACCGTCGAGGTGGTCGCATCGGTACGCCCGGACGTGCAGGACGCCGAGGCGTATGAAGAGTTGCTGCGACGTGCGCAAGCCGAGCTGCAACGCCTGGCGAAAAGCCTGATGTTGTTTATCACCGGACGCAAGGTGTTGGCGATGTCTCACTACAACGGGTGCAAGCTCGGGCCGAAAAGAATCGTTTTTAGTTTTGTCGCCCATGCCTTGGGGCGTCAGGACAGCTATGCACTGAATCTGATCAGCGGCCAGTTCGAGGCTGAGGCGCATAACCAGCTCGAATCGCTGGTGGGGCTGTATCCCTTTGGAGTATGCCTGCCCTTGGTGGACTTCATCGGCATGGTCGAAGGGGACCTGCAGGTCTGGGACATCGTCGGCGTTTCGGTCCAGTCCTGGTTTGAGACCGGCATCTTCGATGGCCTGATCCCGTTCTTCTACAGCTATTACGGCGAGAACGGCAGCCCTGAGCTCTTGGCGAAAATCATCTGGCGCAGCATGCGCAATCTTGAGGTGTGCCCATGCAACTGACGATGATCGGCCACGAAAGCTGGTCACTGCAGGCTGGTGATTGCCATGTGTTGATTGACCCGGTGCTGGGTGGTGGCTTCGGTTCCGATGCTGACCGGCAGTTTGCGATAATCCCGGCGCGCAACGTCGATCTGCAGCGTATGCCGGCGGTGGATGGCATTGTATTGACCACCGAGCACCTGCAGCACTTTCACCCGCCCTCCTTGCGCCGTCTGTCGTCGGACTGTGGGCATTTGCTCAAGCGCAAAGTGGTCTATGTCCCGGAACTGTTTCCCGGCGCGGCCGAGGCGATTGTCCGTGCATGCGGTTACGAGGTGCGGCGGGTCGATACTCAGGCAGAGTTCGTTATCGGCTCGCTGAGGCTGCGCTTCTACATGCCCTTCACCGAGGTACTGTTCTGGGACAGCCGGGTAGCGTCGCTGCATGTCGAGCATCAGGGCCGCGAGGCGGTGTTCATCCAGTCCGACACCCGAATCGCCGACGTCTACTTTGCCGATGTCAATAATGGAGCCGTTGCCTGGCCCCAGGTCATGGTTATGACCAATAATTTCCAGTGCAGCGGGACGCAAGGGCCGATTGGCCTGGACAACCTGTTGCCGGTGCCGGACCAACGCTACACCCGGCTGTCCGGCTTGCGTCTGCTGGACGAAATCGTACACAGACCGATGCGCCGACTGAACCAGGTGCCGACCCTGCTCCTCGCGGGCAATGGATATCGCGATCCCTTTGGCAAGACGCATCACCCCTGGTCGAACCTCGAACTTGCGCAGATCTGTAGCGAACTGTCTTTGTTGCGAGCGGTGCACTCACTGACACCCGGCGAAAGCTTTGACGTGGCGCCGGCTCGGCCTGGCGAACCGGCTGGCTGGATCTGCGCATCCGAGGAACAGATAGGGCCCTGCCCACCGAAAGGGCGACGCCAGACGGTCTCTCTTGATACACAGCGGATCAAGGCCCATCTCGACGAAATGGCCAGGACCTGGCTGATTACTCGCTACGGCCAGGTCCTGATGGCTCAGAGCAACTACCTGGGGCGCCCCGTTAGTCCGTGCCGTGCGGTGCTGCAATTGATCCGGGACGACGGCGCCGGTCACCAGTGGGTGCTGGATGTGTCCAGGGTCGAGTTCATCGAGGTGCCGGACGAAGGCGAGGGGGCGATCAAGCGTTATCCCTACGGCATCCGTGTCGACCATGGCGATTTCTGCAAGCTGGTTCTCGGCGAGTTGCAGATATGGGAGCTGCTCAACCTGTCGGCATCGCAGTGGTATGTCTGCGATCGCTATGACAGCCCACTGGCGTTCTGGCTCGAGTATTACAACGAGCAAGTGGACTATGGACGTGCCTTGCGCAGTTATGAGCTGTCCCTGGTGACTGCGCCATGAGCCGGCAAAGAGCCTTTGAGCATGTGCATCTCGAACTCCTCGGCGCAGCTCAGGTACAGCAGCAGCGACAGGCGCTTGCCGAGCTGTTGGCCGAGCGTTATCAGGTTTTGCGGGTACTTGGCCAGTCGGTGAAGTCCCTGGTCTGCTCGGGCGTGTGCGTGGCCTCGGGCGAGCAGGTGGTGATCAAACGTTATTTCGATGAGGCGGCCTATACCGCCGAAGCCAGCGGATACTTGCTGTTCCGCTCGGGGCCGATCGCAGGCATGCGCTGTCAGGATGCGCGGCACCAGGTACTCGTGCTGGAGTCTCTTCAAGGGCGTTTGCCCGGTCCGGCCGACCTGCCTGAAGTGATCGCGGCCTACGCGGCGATGCATGCCACGGCCCTTGCGAATATCCAGCGGGTCATGGGGCACCGCAGTACCCCTGAGTTTCTCGATCCCTGCCTGTCGTCGCGCTGCCGTTTGCCGCCGTTCGACCTGCAATGCATCAGCGTCGGTGACTGCAAGTCGGAGCATCTGCTCGTTACCGTGGATGGCGTGCGCATCCTCGACTTGGAGACTCATTCCCTGCAGCGCAGTGTGTGGTTCGACATCTTGTCCTTGAGCCGCTTCCTGGGGGTGGGGCCGGTAAGTTCGTGGAGTCTGGAGGAATGGGTGGCCCGTTACTGTGAGTGCCGGAAGATTCCCGCCCACTATTATGATCTGCAGAAAATCCAAGACTGCCTGCTGCGTGTACAGGCCCTGGAGCCTGGTCGGGTGTACTGCGAGGAGGCGCTGTCGTGAAGTGGATGTACTGTTTTACGCCGACATTACGCTATCAGCCGTTCGCTCGCTCCGAAGAGCGAGCTTTCGCCGACGGCTTTTTCGGCTTGGCCTTCAGCCTTGCGCCCTGGGCGGTCGGCGCTTATGTATGGGTGTCGTTGTTGCAATACGCCGTGCCGCTGTTGTTCATCTACAAGCTGAGCACACTGGTGGCGGCCCAAGGCATCGTCGATATTGTACTGACGGACACCGTGCTCCTGGCGTTCTTGGCCATCAGCGGTTTTTTGCTGATGGTGAGCGAGCTCAATCTGGAACGCTACATCTCCCTGACGTTATGCCGCGAGTTCGAGCGCCTTCTGGCGCGCAAGATGCAGCCCCGTGTAGATGTGTCGGTGCTGGAGCGGGTGGTTTCGCGGGATTTCAGCGTCATTCTCGATGGCATCGGTGCTAGCGTTAACCTGTTGGCTATTCCGGTTTTCCTGCTGCTTTCAATCCTGCTGGCGTTGTTGGTCTTTGGCACGGCAGGTTTCTGGGCGGTTGCGGTGATCGGTGTGTTCCTGCCGCTTTCCTATCTGCTGTCCTGGCTCTCAGACCGCAACTACCAGCGGATCATGGATATGGCGGCGCAGCGTATCGAACGGTGTTCGGCATGGTTGCGTAAAGGCCCGTGGCTCAAGCAGTTCGCCGACCGGACGGTCTTGCAGAGCATCGAGCGGACACTGGGGGGCGAACGCTGCCTGCGCAACCTGGATACTCTGTTGCGTGGTGCCGACAGCTACATCATCGGTTTCGGTCGCTTGATTCCCTTTGTGTTGCTGGGGCTGCTGGGCACCTCGGAATCGGCCACGGTCTGGGAAGGGGCGATTTTCTGGCTGAGCATCCCGTTGCTGGCGGCGGTGCTAGCGCTGCCCCGATCCTATGTGAGTTACAAGGCCATCGGCCGCTCTCTGGAAGCACTCAATGGTCTGTATCAGAATTCCTCCAGGCATTCGGTGCTGCGACCCGCCGCCGCCGATCTGGCCCGGGGCGTGATCGAGTTCGATGCCGACTGGCCGGTCTGGCCTGCGAAGCTGGTCGAACTGATTCCTGGCCCGCTGGAGAGCCAGCGCGAGGACCTGCACGCGTTGCTGGGCGCTTTCCGGCTGGTACCCGAGCTGGGGCCGAACCCACAGCAGGTCCTGCAGCTGCCCATCGAGCTGGACGGGAGCAATCTCTCTGCCGGACAACGCCTGCGCCTGCAACTGCTGCGCGGGGTGTTTCTGGCCCGTGCCCAGGACGGAACCCTGAATATCGACCACGACCTCTCGGCGTTGGACGCTGCGGCCGCGCTGGCAGTGAAAGACGCCTTGGAGTGCCTGTCCTGGGTAAGCTTCAGCCCATCGGCAGCAAGAGCGATAGCGCAGCGCAAAGGCTCACCCGTGCAGGTTAGTGAGCGGACGGCTTCGACGGTGCCGGCTAACTGCCGGGCACTGGATCGCTTCAGTCTCGGCGATCTGTTCAAGTATTGTGGCTGGGGTGTGCTGATGTTGATGGTGCCGGCGCTGATGATGAGTTATGCCGCCAACCTGACGCTACCAGAGGCAGGCTTCTCGCCTTGGCAGGTTGTGTTGTATGCCGTGGTCGGGGTAGGGGCAGGAATCGCTGCCGGGCTGTTTATCGAGAATCTGTTGCGCAGCCGCTTTTCCCGCTTGTTCACCGATGGCTTGCGAGACATTCGGGTCACTGGCCTGGCCGATGCGCTGCAGGTGGTTTCTCGCGACGTCACCACGACATTCGAACGTATTGCCTGGTATGCCCACGACATTGCCTGGATTATCGCGCTATTGCTGTGCAATGGCGTGGCCTTGTGGATGGGGTTCGGCCTGTTCGGCATCGCGGTGGCGCTGCTGTTCAGCGGCTTGCTGGCGGGGTTGTACCGGCTTTCGATCAACGAGCTATATCGGACCCGGGTGGAAAGCGTTAAGGGATTTGACTCCCTATTGCGCTCGGCCCATGTGACGTTTTCTATTTCCCGGGCCGGTGGCGTGGGTTTTGAACGCATGGGAGATTGGCTAGCGCTCACTCAGCGGGGGACGATAGTCGAGGGGGTGAGGCATTTCTACACCACTCGCATGCGCAGTGTTATCACCCGTACCGTCACGGCAGCCAGTTGCACTTTGCTCAGCGACCTAGTGATTGTTCTGGTGGTCCTGATGGGCTGGCTCTACCGGCCCAGCGATTCGGCTTTTGTGCTCGCGGTCACGGCTTTGTTACTGGTGCGTTCCGATCTGGCCAATGTGTTTTTGGCCGTCACAGGTTTCAAGTCGCAGTCGGTGTCGGTGGAGCGTCTGCAGCATTTTGCCCGGCCCAAAAGCTCGGTGGTCGTGGCGATTGCTGGGCAAAGCCTGAGCATTGCTCCCTTTATTGCTCAACATGCCTATCGTGCCCTGAGCCTGGAACGGAGCCGGTTGTATTCGCTATCGGGGCACTCCGGTTCTGGCAAGAGCGATTACCTCAAGGGCGTGGCCGGTATCACCGACGTGATCATCGAAGAGGCGGGCATGGTGAAGGCCATGACATCAACCTGCTATTACCTGGACAGTAATTCCCTGGCGCTGCTCGGCGGTGAACCCGGGGCAAGCGGCTGGCTGGATACTTGGCTGAGCGCGTTGCCGGAGGACCGCCATCATCTGTTGTTGCTGGACGAGCCGTTCAGTGCTTTGCGCGCGGAGCAGTTGGCCGAGCGTGTGCAAGCGTTGCACCTTTACGCCGAGCGTAGCGGTAACACCCTGGTGCTGGTGGATCATCGTTGCCGACTGGAAAATGACATAGAGCTCGGCGAGCTGGTAGTTGATTGCCCGGAGCGAGGAAAGACTCATGGATGAGCCGATTCTGTACTTGGGCGACCGGGGGTTTCTTAAACGTTACGGCAGTCCTTACTCGGCGCAACAGGTCGAGGAGATCGCGCGCAGGGTTCTGGCCAAATCCGGACTGGGCCTGGCCAGCGGCGACTGGTCCACAGCCAAGGCTGTCAGCAATGCCTTGGCTGGGGGCGCACGAACGCGGCATATCTATCATTCGCGGTTTTTGCTGCGAGTCACCGAGCAGGCAACGGGGCAGGGCGTCAGTGTCCGTCAGATCCAGGCCAACCCGGAGTACTACTACACGGCTCCTGGATATACTTTCGCCGCCGATGCGCAACAGATAGCCGAAGACCTCGATATCATCCACTACTGCCAGCCGGGCCTAGTGACCCTAGGGGGCGACTGGCTGGACATTCTGCTTGCGCAACAGCAATACGCGCTGCTCGAAGCGATCCTGCAACAGATGGAGGCGGCCATTGCGATTGCCTCGCGAATTCTCCTGGGGTTCCACCCCAGCGCCGGCTTCCTGCAGGTGCTGAGAGAGCGATCGTTCGCCGGCGCCGCGGTGCCGGTCAACCTGCTGAACATGCAATGCCCAAGCTACGCCGGCTACTTGCGCCAAATCAAGGCCCGATCCCGCCTCTACGCCGTGCATTGCCTGGCGGGCGGCGATATTCCGCTGGCGCCTGCGCTGCACTACGCCTTTCATCATCGGCAGGTAGACGCTTGTATCGTCGGCGCTACCCGTACGCGGCATATCGAGGCATTGACGGCCTGCGAGGCTGGCTTCAGGAGTTCGATGAGATGAACGTGATTCTCATGCGCCGTGCGAAGAAGTTCGATGAGGAGTTATTGCAAAACCACCTGCATACGCTGCAGTGCGCACATGGTGACCTGCTAGTTCTGTCCGGGTGCTCGACCTGCTATGCCCCGGTCCTGTCGCTGGCTGGCAGCTTGGGGATCCAGACCCTGGTCTTCGAGCAGGAGTTCTACGATCCGCAGCAGGTCTATGGGGCTCGCAAGATGGATTGGTTGTTCGATTCCTATGCTGGTCGCTACGGTAGCCAGAGCCTCAACACTCTCTACCATGTATTTGCCATCGAACTGGAAGCGATTCTGCACCGGTACAGCGAAAGAACCCTAGTGATCTATCTCGACCAGTTACTGCTCGAAATCGCATATGCCGTACTTGCCGGTCTGCCATTGAAGATGCTCCAAGGCTTTTCGCTGTACCTCGAAGAGCTGAGTATCGCGATCCTCGCCAGGGTTCCGTTCAAGGACGGGTTCCAGACACTGCTGCTGAAATCGAATGTAACGCCGGCGCAAGCCTTCGTCGGCAGGCCCGAATTGAAACTGGTGCGGTAACGCCGTCTGCCTGTTGGAGTGATCGCCGTACCTACCCGTGATTGACGAGAAAAGGAGTGTTCATGGACCCGCAACGCAAGGACTATCTGGCGACAGAGGCGGTCTACACCGGCGATTCACTGCGCATCGGCAACGAGTACGTCATGCATGAGTGGGAGAGGCCACTGATCCGCAGGATGGTCGAGGACCTCAAGCTCACGCCTGATGACCGGCTACTGGAAATCGGCTTCGGTATGGGTATCTCGGCCAGCATCCTGCAGGAGTTCGGCCCGGCGTCCCATACCATTGTCGAGCCCCACCCACAGGTGCTGCTCCAGGCCGAGCGCTGGAAGGGCGTACGTAAGAACATTCAGTTGCACCCCGGCTACTGGCAGCAGCTTGACACCAGCAGCCAGCGTTATTCCGCGATTTTCTTCGATCCGTTCGCCGATGAAATGGCGGCGGTTGACAACGAAAACCTCAGGTTCCTTAAGTTTGCCGCGCAGTCGCTGCTCGATGATGGCGGGCGCCTCGCCCTTTTCTGCATCCGGACCTTGCTGCCGCAGGAGTACCAGCGTGTGATGTTCGAACACTATCGCCGCGTGGAAATCAGTTCCGTGCAGGTTGCGCCCAGGGATACGGCCAACCCCACGGCGGACTTGGACGGGAAAATGATTTCAGTCGTGCTGCACAAATAGCAAAAGCCTCGAGTCAGCCATCCCAGGTCCGCTCGCCGGACATGCTTGGCTCGACATAAAAAACCATTGGTAACAATAACGGTGATAACGGTGAGCAATCTTACAGCGCGTCTTGGCCTAGTCGGCTTTATCTGGTTTTTTGGCAGCCATGCATGGGCTCAGACTCAGGCCCCGACAGCCCCAGCCTCGGCCGCCACCTCCTCCAGCAAAGCAATGACCATCATTTTCGAGCCGCCCAAGGGTCAGGAAGAGGCGTTCCTGCATACCTTCGTCACCTCTCAGGCTGCGCACATGCAGACTTATGCGGGTAAGTCGAAGGAAGGGGTCAAGGTGATCAACCTGATCCCCACCGAACTGGGCGAGCCGCTGATCCACCTGATGATCTACCGCGACCCTGCGACCTTCGAGCGAGCCAAGCGGATATTCGCTTCGCGCGAGGCCATGAGCGGCTATATCGACGGCCATGTGAAAGCCTACGGCGGTTACCACATTCCCAAGGAGTACCTGCGTCACACCAAGGTGTACATGAGCAACGTACTCACTGAGTAGTCGAAGGAATTACTCGGCCGCCGATGCAGCGGCCGATACGCAGAGAGAGTCCAGGCTATGCGCGTGGTTATCGGGGCGTTGTTGATTGGCCTAGTGTTTTTCGCGGTTCCCAGTCTGCAAGCAGGCAGTCGTGGCGAGCTCTTCATGTTGAGCAACGGTTGTATCAATTGCCACGGTTTCGAGGGACAGCGCACGCCGGGGGCGATTCCTTCGCTGGCCGGCCAGCCCGAGGCCTACCTGTACAAGACCCTGGCGGCTTATCGCGACGGCACTCTCAAAGGCACCATCATGAACCGGGCGATGGAAGGGTACGACGACCAGACGCTCAGGCAGTTAGCCGAGTATTACAGCAGCCTGCCGAAAGAATCGCTGGGGGGGGCCTCGTCCCAGGCACACAAACAGGGTGAGCGGCTGTACGCGCAATACTGTTCCAGTTGCCATGAGGAGCAGGCAGATACGCCGTATGTGAGAGGACAGAATGCGCAGTATATGCAAGGAGTGCTGAAGGATATGGTCACAGGCCAACGAACGATGCCAGAGGAAATGACCAGTGCGATGTCTGCCCTCAAAGGCGAGGAGTTGCAGCAGCTTCTGGGGTATCTACAAGGTTGCGCGCAGGGGGCTCTATGTCGATGAACCCACAACGCAGGCTGCTGCTCAGGTGGCTGGCCACGGGCATCGGCGTTTCCTCGATCCAGGCCCTGGCCAGACCTGCGGTGGCCGTGACGGCCCACTCTTATGCGGTAGTGGTGATCGGCGGTGGTTTTGCCGGCGCAACTTTCGCTCGTACTCTCAGGCGCCTGGACGCCAACGTCGGCATCACTCTGGTCGAGCCCAGCCGGCAGTATCACTGCTGCCTGCTGGGGGTTGAATACCTGGTGGGCAAGCGGGACGAAGAAACCCTGGTCTTTGGTTACGAGCAGTTACGAGCCGAGGGCATCGAGGTGGTCCATCAGAAGGCGCGCTTGATCGATGCCAAACGAAAGCAGATCAGGCTCGCGGACGGTTCGGTGCTCGGCTTTGACCGCTGCGTAGTGGCAACGGGTATTGGCTACAAGTACGACAGCATCGCCGGTTACAGCGAGGCGGTGTCCAGTCGTGTACCTCATGCCTGGGGCGGCGGCGAGCAACTGCGCTTGCTCCGGCAGCAACTGGAGGCCATGCCCAACGGCGGCAATGTGCTGATCTCGGTACCCGTGGACGATTACCGCTGCCCACCCGGGCCGTATGAAAGGGCCAGCCTGATTGCCGATTATCTCAAGACCCACAAGCCCGATTCTCGGGTGATCGTCCTGGATGCCAAGCCGCGGTTTGCCAAGCAGGCGCAATTCGAGCAGGCCTGGAAACGTTTCTATGGCTATGGGAGTAAGCAGGCCACCATCCAGTGGGTCGGCGCCTTGCAGGGGGGGACCGTGCTAGGTTTCGACGAAGCCAAGGGGCAGTTGCTGACCGAGGGTGGTCCGGTCAGCGGCCATGTGATCAATATCATTGCGCCCCAACAGGCAGATGATTTTTCACGGCACAACGGCCTGGCCGCAGAGCATGGCTGGTGTCCGGTCAACACCCAAACCCTGGAATCCCTGCTAGTACCGGATGTGCATGTGATCGGCGACGCGGCCTACGCCGAGAAACTGCCCAAGTCGGCCTTCGCTGCGACATGCCAGGCCAGGGTCTGTGCCTTGGCCATCCATAGCCAGATGCACGGCCTGGAGCTGCTCAAGCCGCAGTATATGAATGTCTGCTACAGCCTGTGTGGCGACAACTATGGTATCTCGGTGCTCCTGCACTACCAGCATGACGCAGCCAGCAATGTCATCGAGATCCAGACCTTGCGGGTCACACCCCTGGACGCCAGCGATGAAGATCACCGTCGTGAAGCGCTGTCGACCTACAGCATGTTCGACAGCTTGGTCAAAGAGGCATTTGGCTAGACTTGGGACCACTAAGAGGGCTGCGGGACCGAATAAAAACGCCCGATACAATGCATCGGGCGTCGGGAAGAACCAGGTGTAAACCTATTCAGGACTGGATACTGTCGCTTAGGCCGAATGATAAGTCGGCAGCGCAAAGCGGTTCTGGCTTTGCAACATCGAAATCTGCGGCAGTTCGCTGGCTTGTTCAGCCAAGTCACGGCGAATGGCGCTGATGACCCAGGTCAGTTGATCGGCGGTGTGCAACTGCTGATAAGAGATCGAGCGCTTGACCTGTTTACCTTCGCTGTTGCGCAGGGTCAACAGGATACCGCCGTCCGGACGTGGCTGGGTGGTGACGTCGTAGTTGGAGAATACCGAAGCGAATTTATCTTGGATCAGGCTCATGTCTATCAGCTCCATTGGCTCAAGTTGGCAAGCATGGAGTGATAGGTGCAGTGATTGTGCCAGTATTGGATTTTCTAGAAAATCCTTACAAATCAGTCATTTATAAATTTATAGGATTTTCATTTTCGTGCAATTTGCATGAAGGGCCATCGTGCATCCTGCATTTTGCGCTATCTGCCCGGTGATTTTCCGGGCCGGAGGGGAAGGGCTGTAATGATACTGACCGCCTTTTGCCAGGAAAAATCCCGGTCGGCTGGCAGGCCGTCATCGCAGGCAAGGCGGCTCCCACATTTAAATGGTGGAGTGTCAGGGGGATAGGCATCGGGCGGCCGCCACGGGATACAAAACTTTTCAAATCCCGCGTGTACAGCCAAAGAACCGCTGACGTATTTTCCGCTACACCAGTCGATGTACCTGGACCAGACCAAGAATAAGAAAAGGGACGTCCCTCCATGACTCATCAGCAAGTCGACATGATCACCTGGCGCATGATGCTGCGTAAGGTGCCTGCCATTGTTCGGGCGCTCCCACGGGTGGTGCGCGGCATGCGTGCGGCCAACGTCACCGACCCCAACCAACCCTGCGGCCTGGGCTGGCATTTCGAACAAGCCACCTTGCGTAACCCTGACGGTGCTGCCCTGCTGTATGGGGACAGCGTGATCAGCTACCGCGACGCCAATCAGTGCGCCAATCGCATTGCCCATCACTTGCAGGCCCAGGGCATCCGCAAGGGCGATGTGGTAGCGCTGTTTATCGAGAATCGCCCCGAGTTGCTGCTCAACGTGCTGGCCGTGGCCAAGCTGGGCGGCATCTGCGCCATGCTCAACACGGCGCAAACTCAAGGGGCGCTGGTACACAGCCTGACCCTGGTCAAGCCGGTTGCCATTGTGGTCGGTGCCGAATTGCTGAGCCCTTACGCAGCAGTGCGCGATCAAGTCCAGATCCCGGCCGAGCGCACTTGGTTCGTGGCCGATCAGCCGGGCAGTAGGGTGCCCGACGGCTACATCGACCTGATGGCCGCCAGTGCCGAAAGCCCGGTGGACAACCCGGCGAGTTCCGCGCAGGTGTTCTTCCACGATCCCTGCTTCTATATCTACACCTCCGGCACCACCGGCTTGCCCAAGGCCGGCATCATGAAGCACGGGCGCTGGACCAAAACCGCCGTGAGCTTCGGCAGTATCGCCCTGGACATGGGGCCACAGGACGTCCTCTATTGCACCTTGCCGCTGTACCACGCCACCGGCCTGTGCGTGTGCTGGGGGGCGGCGATTATCGGTGCGTCCGGCTTTGCCATTCGGCGCAAATTCAGCGCCAGCCAGTTCTGGGACGATGCACGCAAGTTCAAGGCGACCACCCTGGGCTATGTCGGTGAGCTGTGCCGCTATCTGCTCGACCAGCCCGCGAGTGCGCAGGACCGTGATAACCAGGTGACCAAGATGGTCGGCAACGGCCTGCGCCCCGGTGTGTGGGCGCAGTTCAAGCAGCGCTATGGTGTGGAGCATATCTGCGAACTGTATGCCGCCAGCGACGGCAATATCGGCTTTACCAACGTGCTGAACTTTGACAACACCATCGGCTTTTGCCTGCAGCATTGGGCGCTGGTGGACTACGCCCATGACACTGGTGAACCGCTGCGCGGCAGCAACGGGTTCATGGTCAAGGTGCCCACCGGCGGGCAGGGCCTGTTATTGGCGCGCATTGATGATAAGTCGCCCTTCGACGGTTACACCGACCCGGAAAAGAACCGCAAGGTGGTACTGACCGACGTATTCGAAAAAGGCGACCGCTATTTCAACACCGGCGACCTGGTGCGCAGCATCGGTTTCGGGCATGCGCAATTTGTCGATCGCCTGGGGGATACCTATCGCTGGAAGGGCGAAAACGTCTCGACCACCGAGGTGGAAAACGTCCTGCTGAAACACCCGCAGATCGCTGAAGTGGTGGCCTATGGCGTCCAGATCGACAACACCAACGGCCGCGCCGGCATGGTCGCCATCACCCCCAGCGAATCCCTGGCCAGCCTGGACATGCGCGAACTGCTGCAATTCGCCCACGGCCAGTTGCCCCCTTATGCGGTGCCGTTGTTTTTGCGGATCAAGGTGAAGATGGAAACCACCGGCACGTTCAAGTACCAGAAAGTGAAGCTCAAGGAGCAAGGGTTCGACCCGGACAAGGCTGGCAATGACCCGGTCTACGCCTGGTTGCCGGGTTCGGACAGCTATGTGCCGGTGACCGGGCAATTGCTGGCGCAGATCCAGGGCGGCCAATTCCGTTATTGATTCTGGCTATGGCGGTTTTTGACAAAAAAGCCATGACACCGGGGAACTCCATCGCGACACTGGGCGCCTTAAACAGTTATGTCAGTCGCCTCAGCAAGGAGCCCCCATGTCAGATCAGCCTAAACAAATGACCGAAGACGAAGCCGCCGAGTTTGCCGAGCAAGTCTTCGACGTCGCCCGGCGCGGCGACGCCGCGATGCTTGCCGCACTGCTGGCGAAAGGCCTGCCGGCCAACTTTCGTAATCACAATGGCGACACCTTGTTGATGCTCGCGGCGTACCACGGCCATGCCGAGGCGGTCAAAGTGCTGCTGGAGTTCAAGGCCGACCCCCTGATCGCCAACGACAAGAACCAGTTGCCGATTGCCGGCGCGGCGTTCAAAGGCAATCTGCCGGTGGTCCAGGCGTTGATCGAGGGCGGCACGCCGATTGACGCGGCCTCCTCGGACGGGCGTACGGCCTTGATGATGGCGGCGATGTTCAACCGCGTTGACATGGTTGACTATCTGCTTGGTAAAGGCGCAAACCCCAAGGCCACCGATGCACAAGGCGCGACGGCACTGGCCGCGGCGCAGACCATGGGCGCGGTGGATACGGCGGCGCAGTTGCAGAAACTGGTGTAGGCTACGCGCCCTTCAAAACTTGCCCGTTACAGGATCGCCCCATGAAAACCGCCCTCGTCGAACTCATCAGCAAAATCAGCGCCGGCGTCATGGGGGACGATGAAGTAGCGCGTATCGCCGAAGAAGCGGCCCAGGCCTACGCGGACCCGGCGGCGTTCCTGGCGGCCAATCCGGATATCAACTACGACGACAGTTTCCCGATCCCGCTGGGGGAGTGGGTGGTGGTCGGTAGCCTGCCGGACACGGTGTTGTTCCAGGCCGATACCTATGGCGACCTGTTTGCCCAGATCGTTGCGTCGTTCGGTCCGGGCGTGGCGTTCAACCTCAAGCCCAAGCAACTGGCCAAGACCGAAGACCTGACCGCGCTCAACCGCATCCAGATCCAGATGAGCGCCCTGAGCCCGGAAGATGGCGGTTATGTGCTGATGAACTTCAGCCAGTTGTTGGATGACGAGATCCAGGCAGTGCTGGTGTTCGGCAACGACCTGGCGCGGGTACTGGAACTGTGTGCCGAAGTCGGCATCAAGGCCGAACCATCATTGGAAGCCTTGAAGATTGCCGTACACGTCTGAAATAAAACGGAACCCGCGCCAAGGCTGACTATCCTACAAGTGCATGCCCTCACTTAGGAGCGACACCATGGGTTCCACGTTTAATAGTCTGATTGGCCTGATCATCCTCGCGCTGGATATCTGGGCGATCATCAACGTGTTCAAAAGCGGCGCCAGCACCGGCGCCAAAGTGCTGTGGATCCTGTTGATCCTGCTGTTGCCAGTGCTGGGCCTGATCATCTGGGCTATCGCCGGGCCGCGCGGTAACGTGCGGATCTGAGCCCTAATGCCAGTGTAGGAGCGAGCTTGCTCGCGAAAAACGTCAACGATAACGCGTACTTCCTGGATGAACGCGGTGACTTTGAGTTTTTCGCGAGCAAGCTCGCTCCTACAACAGCAGATTTGTGTGTCGAAAGTATTCGCCGCACGAAATTTTCACATCCCATCCAAGACAATTCTCCGGCTTTATCCGGCTGCCAGGGCTCTATCTCCAGTGCCCTTAAAGGCAGGGCCGTGGCATGCGTTCAGTAATTAATAGCCTTGCCGGCCTTGATCGGGCACCATTTGTGCCACCGCGTTAACCGCCTACCCCAGCCAGCCTGGGCGAGGGACGGACGCCACTGCATTATTTCGCAACTTAAACTTCCAATGGGTCCTAAAACGACATGGCAAACCCGGACGCCCTGAATCAGCAGCGAGCTTCAAATCGCCTGCTGCAACCGACCGTCAAATCCCATCTGGCGTACACGCTGCTCTGCGCATTGGTCATGATGGTGATGTTTTCCCTGCTGCGCCTGGCGTTGCTGGTCTACAACCGCGAGATGATCCTCGATACGCCGGCCTCGACGTTCCTTGAAGCGTTCGCCAACGGCCTGCGCCTGGACATTCGCCTGGTGATGTACCTGCTGATTCCGCTGCTGTTGGCGCTGTTCAGCGTGCGGGCCATGGCGGCGCGCGGGTTCTTCCGTTTGTGGCTGACCGTCGCGTCCAGCATCGCCTTGTTCCTGGGCTTGATGGAGATGGACTTCTACCGCGAATTCCACCAGCGCCTCAACGGCCTGGTCTTCCAGTATGTGAAGGAAGACCCGAAAACCGTGATGAGCATGCTCTGGTACGGTTTCCCGGTGGTGCGTTACCTGCTGGCCTGGGCCGTGGGCACGCTGATCCTGAGCATGGCCTTCAAGGGCGCTGACCGCGCAACGCGCCCACGGGGCCCGTTCAGCGGCGGCACTATCAGCACGCGCCAGGTGGCGCCATGGTACAGCCGCATCGCAGTGTTCATGGTTTGCCTGCTGGTCGCCGTGGTCGCCATCCGTGGCACCCTGCGCCAGGGGCCACCGCTGCGTTGGGGTGACGTCTACACCACCGATTCGAACTTCGCCAACCAGTTGGGCCTCAATGGCACCCTGTCGCTGATCGCGGCGGCCAAGGCGCGCTTTGGTGAAGACCGCGCCAACATCTGGAAGGCGACCCTGGAACAACCGCTGGCCACCCAGACCGTGCGTGACATGCTGGTGCTGCCGCAAGAGAAGCTGGTAGACACCGACACCGCTGCCGTGCGCCGTGACTTCACGCCACCAGCCGAGAAAACCCTGCCGATCAAGAACGTCGTGGTGATCCTGATGGAAAGCTTCGCCGGTCACTCGGTGGGCGCTTTGGGACGTCCGGGCAATATCACCCCGTACTTCGACAAGCTGACCCACGAGGGCTTGCTGTTCGACCGCTTCTTCTCCAACGGCACCCACACCCACCAGGGTATGTTCGCCACCATGGCCTGCTTCCCGAACCTGCCGGGTTTCGAATACCTGATGCAGACTCCGGAAGGCAGCCACAAGCTGTCGGGCCTGCCGCAGTTGCTCAGTGCGCGTGATTTCGACGATGTGTATGTCTACAACGGCGATTTTGCCTGGGACAACCAGTCGGGCTTCTTCAGCAACCAGGGCATGACCAACTTCATCGGCCGCAATGACTTCGTCGACCCGGTGTTCTCCGACCCTACATGGGGCGTGTCCGACCAGGACATGTTCAACCGTGGCCTGGAAGAACTGAAGGCGCGCGAAGGCGGCAAGCCGTTCTACGCACTGCTGCAAACCCTGTCCAACCACACGCCGTACGCATTGCCGACCCCATTGCCGGTTGAGAAGGTCACCGACCGTGGCAGCCTCAACGAGCATTTGACGGCCATGCGTTACTCCGACTGGGCCTTGGGCCAGTTCTTTGAAAAGGCCCGCAAAGAGCCGTACTTCAAGGAAACCCTGTTTGTGATCGTCGGTGACCACGGCTTTGGCAATGAGCAGCAGATCACCGAGATGGACCTGGGTCGCTTCAACGTGCCGATGCTGATGATTGCACCGGGCATGCGCGAGAAGTTCGGTGAGCGTGACCACACCGTGGGCACCCAGATCGACATCGTGCCGACCATCATGGGCCGCCTGGGCGGCGATACCTTGCACCAGTGCTGGGGCCGCGACCTGCTGAACCTGCCGGAAGGTGACAAGGGTTTCGGCGTGATCAAGCCATCGGGCAGCGACCAGACCGTGGCCTTGCTCACCGGCGACCGCGTACTGGTATTGCCCAAGGAAATGCCACCCAAGTTGTGGGAATACACACTGGGCGCCGAGCCGACTGGCAAGGTGATTCCTGAGTCGCCGGACGAAGCTGTGCTCAAGCAGAAGCTCGAGTCGTTCCTGCAGACCGCGACCAAGAGCCTGCTGGATAACACCGCAGGTGTGGTAGATGGCAAACCGGACTAACTGACCGGCAATAAAAAAGAGGCCCTCTAGAGGGCCTCTTTTTTTTGCTTTCTTACTTGTAGGAGAGAGCTTGCTCGCGAAGAAGGTCAATGATAACGCGCGTCCTGAATAAACGCGGCGCCTGTACCTTTTTCGCGAGCAAGCTCGCTCCTACAAAAAGCGTAGCGCGGCGTTTATATCTTGCCGAGCAACAACAGCACCAGCAGAACAACCAGCACCACACCCAGGATACCCGACGGTCCATAACCCCAGTTACGCGAGTGCGGGAACACGGGCAGGCCACCGACCAGCAGCAGGATCAGGATAATAATCAGAATGAGGCTCATGGTTTTATTCCTTATAGGTTCTTTGCAAAAACCGGCTGTTTAACCGTTGGTTCGTCCATGTACAGTGGGACGCCTTACCCATTCCGACTCTGCTACTTCGTAGAAAATTCATTGTTTTTATAAAACATTTTGATGTGACGCTTATTTCTTTTAACGCGTGCGCAACTTGAACTAATCAGTTGAAAAAAATTGAACTTAGTCGATAGGCACGCTTGCGACCGGGCCCGCGGTTTGCCCGGGGCATTCATCACCCTGATGGTGCGTGGGTAGAGCAAAAACCTTCGCTACACTGCCGGTCACTTCTTTCGTGAACCACAAGGCTACCTCCTATGCAAAACCGCATGATGATCACTGGCGCCGGGTCTGGCCTGGGTCGCGAAATCGCGCTGCGCTGGGCCCGTGAAGGCTGGCAGTTGGCGTTGTCTGATGTCAGCGAGCCCGGTTTGCAGGAAACCCTCAAGCAGGTTCGCGAAGCAGGGGGGGATGGCTTTATCCAGCGCTGTGACGTGCGTGACTACAGCCAGCTCACGGCCTTCGCCCAGGCCTGTGAGGTGAAGCTCGGGGGCATCGATGTGATCGTCAATAACGCCGGCGTGGCCTCGGGCGGGTTCTTCGCTGAACTGTCCCTGGAGGATTGGGACTGGCAGATCGCAATCAACCTGATGGGCGTCGTCAAAGGCTGCAAGGCGTTCCTGCCGCTGCTGGAAAAGAGCAAGGGCCGCATCATCAACATCGCGTCAATGGCAGCGCTGATGCAGGGCCCCGCCATGAGTAACTACAACGTGGCCAAGGCGGGCGTGGTAGCGTTGTCCGAGAGCCTGTTGGTGGAGCTCAAGCAACAGGAAGTGAGCGTGCATGTGGTGTGCCCGTCGTTTTTCCAGACCAACCTGCTCGACTCGTTCCGTGGGCCAACCCCAGCCATGAAGGCTCAAGTGGGCAAGTTGCTTGAGAGTTCGCCCATCTCGGCGGCGGATATTGCCGACTACATCTACCAGCGCGTGGCCGAAGGCGAATTCATGATCCTGCCTCATGAGCAAGGCCGCATGGCCTGGGCGTTGAAACAGAAAAATCCGCAGTTGCTGTATGACGAAATGACCCTGATGGCCGACAAGATGCGCGCCAAGGCGCAGGCTGTTAAGGCCTGATTTGGCTGGGGTCTGTCAGGCAAGTTACCTACCTGTGTAGGAGATGCCTGATTTGCCCGCAAGCCATTGTCGGTCCAGCGCCAAGGGGGCATGGTCGAGGTCCTGTTACTGGAAAAGGACTACCGCCATGCTGGTCTTAAGCCGTGCCATAGGCGAAGCCATCGCCATTGGCGATGACATCACCGTGCATATCCTTGACGTGAACGGCACTCATGTGAAGTTTGGCATCGAGGCGCCGATGGGCGTCAACGTGTACCGCTCCGAGGTGTACCGCAAGATTCTCAAAGGCGAGGGCCAGGCTACTCATCCCGTGCCGGTGCCCAACCCTTAGGCGCAGCTTTTCAGTCGAACAGATGCTTGGGCACATCGTGCTTGAGCATCAACTGGCATTGCTCGCTCTCGGGGTCGAAGACGATCAGCGCCTGGCCTTTGGTCAGCGCCTGGCGCACGCGCAGCACGCGGGTTTCCAGGGGCGTGTCGTCGCCATTGTCGGTGCCGTCGCGGGTGACGAAGTCTTCGATGAGGCGGGTCAGGGTGTCGACTTCAAGTGCATCGTAGGGAATCAGCATACAAGCCTCAGGTGTCAGGTCCCGGCGATGCTACTGTGCCGGGACTTTTGTTGCCAGTATTCACTCACCCCGCGTCAGGACTTCTGGCCGACCAGGCTGTCCACCGACGGCACGCGGGTGTCGCTCTCCATTTGCGTTTCATGCTCGATCTGATGACTGAACCGATCCAGTGAGCCCTGGGCCGGTTGCGCATCGCTGGCAAACACCGGCGGGCTGAGGATATAGGCGCCCAATAAGCGGCTCAGGGCGGCGAGGCTGTCGATATGGGTACGCTCGTAACCATGGGTGGCGTCACAACCGAAGGCCAGTAATGCAGTGCGAATGTCATGGCCGGCGGTGACCGCCGAGTGCGCATCGCTGAAGTAATAGCGGAACAGATCGCGGCGTACCGGCAGGTCGTTCTCCGACGCCAGGCGCAGCAAGTGGCGGGACAGATGATAATCATAGGGCCCGCCGGAGTCCTGCATGGCCACGCTCACCGCGTGTTCGCTGGAGTGCTGGCCGGGGGCGACCGGGGCAATATCGATGCCGACAAACTCACTCACATCCCAGGGCAGGGCGGCCGCTGCACCACTGCCGGTTTCCTCGGTGATGGTGAACAGCGGGTGGCAGTCGATCAGCAAGGGTTCGCCACTGTCGACGATGGCCTTGAGCGCGGCGAGCAGGGCGGCGACGCCGGCCTTGTCGTCCAGGTGGCGAGCGCTGATATGCCCGCTCTCGGTGAACTCGGGCAGTGGGTCGAACGCCACGTAGTCACCGACGCTGATGCCCAGGGAGTCGCAGTCGGCACGCGTGGCGCAGTAGGCGTCCAGGCGCAGTTCCACATGGTCCCAGCTCACCGGCATTTCATCCACTGCAGTGTTGAACGCGTGCCCGGAGGCCATCAACGGCAATACGCTGCCGCGAATCACGCCGTTGTCGGTGAACAGGCTGACCCGGCTGCCTTCGGCAAAGCGGCTCGACCAGCAGCCCACCGGCGCCAGGGTCAGGCGCCCGTTGTCCTTGATCGCACGCACGGCGGCGCCGATGGTGTCCAGGTGGGCGGAGACGGCGCGGTCAGGGCTGTTTTTCTGGCCCTTGAGGGTGGCGCGAATGGTGCCGCGCCGGGTCATTTCAAACGGAATGCCGAGCTCTTCCAGGCGTTCGGCGACGTAACGCACGATGGTGTCGGTAAAACCGGTGGGGCTGGGAATGGCGAGCATTTCCAGCAGCACTTTTTGCAGGTACGCGAGATCGGGTTCGGGAATGGTTCGGGTCATGGAAACTCCTGATGAGTTGAGGGCGATCGACGCTCTGCGATCGTGCGATCGTTCCCACGCTCTGCGTGGGAATGCCTCAGGCACGCTCTGCGTCCGCTGTGGTGACGCAGAGCGTCACAGGCTGCATTCCCACGCGGAACGTGGGAACGATCGGTAGTCAGGTAGCTGGCTGACTGTGTGGAAACAACAAATCCACAAACTTCTCAGCCGTGGGTTGCGGTTCATGGTTGGCCAGGCCGGCCCGTTCGTTGGCTTCGATAAACACATACTCTGGCTGGTCGGCCGCAGGTACCATCAGGTCCAGGCCGACCATAGGGATATCCAGGGCACGGGCCGCACGCACGGCCGCGTCCACCAGCGTGGGGTGCAGGATCGCCGTGACATCTTCCAGGCACCCCCCGGTGTGCAGGTTGGCGGTGCGTCGCACGGCCAGTTGCACGCCACGGGGCAGGATGCTGTTGTAGTCGTAACCTGCGGCTTTTAGGGTGCGCTCGGTTTCTGCATCCAGCGGGATTTTGCTCTCGCCGTCGGTGGCCGCCTGGCGACGACGGCTTTGCGCCTGGATCAACGCGCGAATCGAATGTTGGCCGTCGCCGATCACTTCGGCAGGGCGACGAATCGCAGCCGCGACCACTTCAAAACCGATCACCAGAATCCGCAGGTCCAGGCCTTCGTGGAAGCTTTCCAGCAACACGCGGCTGTCGAACTGGCGCGCCGCTTCGATCGCCTGCTGCACCTCTTCGATGCTGCGCAGATCCACGGCGACGCCATGGCCTTGCTCGCCATCCAGCGGCTTGACCACGATGCGCTGGTGTTCGTCGAGAAACTCCAGGTTGTCGTCGGCACTGCCCGCCAACTGTTGCACCGGCACCTGCAGGCCCGCCGCCTTGAGCACCTTGTGGGTGAGGCTCTTGTCCTGGCACAGGGTCATGCTGATGGCGCTGGTCAGGTCGCTCAGGGACTCACGACAACGCACGCGACGCCCGCCGTGGCTAAGGGTGAACAGGCCCGCATCGGCATCGTCCACTTGCACATCAATACCGCGTCGGTGGGCTTCTTCGACAATGATGCGCGCGTAAGGGTTGAACTCCGCCTGCGGCCCCGGGCCCAGAAACAGCGGTTGATTGATACCGTTCTTGCGCTTGATTGCAAAGGTGGTCAACGCCCGAAAGCCGAGCTTGGCGTAAAGGCTCTTGGCCTGGCGGTTATCGTGCAGCACCGACAAGTCCAGGTAGCTCAAGCCTCGGCTCATGAAGTGCTCCACCAAGTGGCGCACCAACACTTCACCGACGCCAGGGCGGGTGCATTGAGGGTCGACGGCCAGACACCAGAGGCTGCATCCGTTCTCCGGGTCCTGGAAGGCCTTGTGATGATTGAGGCCCATCACGCTGCCAATCACCGCGCCGCTGTCTTCGTCTTCGGCCAGCCAGTACACCGGGCCGCCTTGATGACGTGGGGTGAGGCGTTCCGGGTCGACAGGCAGCATCCCGCGGCCCTGGTACAGGTGGTTGACCGCTTGCCAGTCGGCCTCGCTCTGTACCCGGCGAATACGAAAGCCGCGAAATACACGGGTGGCCGGGCGGTAGTCGGTGAACCACAGGCGCAGGGTGTCGGACGGGTCGAGGAACAGTTGCTGCGGGTCAATGCCCAGGATTTGCTGAGGCGCGGCCACGTACAGCGCGATATCACGCTCGCCGGGCTGCTCGTTGAGCAGTTCCTGAGCCAGGCTTGCCGGGTCGGGAAAGGTGTGGCCGATCAACAAACGGCCCCAGCCGCAATGCACGGCAATCGGGTCGGCGGCCAGTGCGCTGCCATCTTCGGCCAGGCGCGCTTGCAGGCGCTCGTAGGTCGGCGCCTGGCCCTTGAGTAAGCGTTGGCTGTAAGCCGCGGCATTCGGTTTCATGGATCAGATTCCTTGTTCGCTCAGCCACAGGTTCAGCGCCGCCAACTGCCACAGCTTGGAGCCGCGCAGTGGGGTCAGTTGGCCTTGCGGGTCGGTGAGCAAGCGGTCGAGCATGGCCGGGTTGAACAGCCCGCGGTCCTGGCTCGGGTCCAGCAGCAACTCGCGCACCCAGTTCAAGGTATCGCCCTGCAGGTGCTTGAGGCCGGGCACGGGGAAGTAGCCTTTCTTGCGGTCGATGACTTCGCTGGGGATCACCCGACGCGCCGCTTCCTTGAGCACCTGTTTGCCGCCGTCGGGTAGCTTGAACTGGGCCGGCACACGGGCCGACAGCTCTACCAGGCGGTAGTCGAGAAACGGCGTGCGCGCTTCCAGGCCCCAGGCCATGGTCATGTTGTCGACGCGTTTGACCGGGTCGTCCACCAGCATCACCGTGCTATCCAGGCGCAGGGCCTTGTCCACCGCCGCGTCGGCGCCCGGCATTGCAAAGTGCTCGCGCACGAAATCGCCGGCAGCGTCGTTGGCGGTCAGCCATTTGGGCGCGACGGTCGCCGCGTAGTCGTCGTAGCTGCGGTCGAAAAACGCCTCGCGGTAGGCCGCGTACGGGTCGCTGGCACCGTCCACTTGCGGGTACCAGTGGTAACCGGCGAACAGTTCATCGGCGCCCTGGCCGCTCTGCACCACTTTGCAATGCTTGGCCACTTCCCGCGACAGCAGGTAGAAGGCGATGCAGTCATGGCTGACCATCGGCTCGCTCATGGCGCGGAAGGCTGCTGGCAGTTGCTCGATGATCTCGCTTTCGGCGATGCGCAGTTGGTGGTGATGGGTGCCGTAGTGTTTGGCGATCAGGTCTGAGTACTGGAACTCATCGCCACGTTCGCCGCCGGCGTCTTCAAAGCCGATGGAGAAGGTCGACAAATCCTCCACGCCCACTTCACGCAGCAGGCCGACGAGCATGCTCGAGTCGACGCCGCCTGACAGCAGCACACCCACATCCACCGCCGCACGTTGGCGGATGGCCACGGCTTCGCGGGTGCTGTCGAGCACGCGGTCGGTCCAGTCTTCCAGGGTCAGGTGTTTTTCGTCCTCATGGGGGCCGTAGGGCAGGGTCCACCAGGTTTTCTGTTCAGTCTTGCCGCTGGCGTCGATGCGCATCCAGCTGGCGGGCGGCAGCTTTTCGATGCCGGCCAACAGCGTGCGCGGCGCGGGGACCACGGCGTGGAAATTCAGGTAGTGGTTGAGGGCGACCGGATCGAGGATCGGGTTGATATCCCCACCCTTGAGCAACGCTGGCAACGCCGAGGCGAAACGCAGGCGCTGGCCGGTGCGCGACAGGTACAAGGGCTTCACACCGAGACGATCACGAGCGATGAACAGACGCTGGGCATCACGCTCCCAGATGGCGAAAGCGAACATGCCGTTGAGCTTGGGCAGCAGCGCTTCGCCCCAGGCGTGATAACCCTTGAGCAACACTTCGGTGTCGCCACCGGAATAGAAGGCGTAACCCAGGGCTTCCAGCTCTTGGCGCAGCTCCGGGAAATTATAGATAGCGCCATTGAACGCCAGGGACAGCCCCAGATGGGCGTCGACCATCGGTTGGGCAGAGCCGTCCGACAGGTCCATGATCTTCAGGCGGCGGTGGCCCAGGGCAATCGGCCCTTGGGCATGAAAGCCCCAGGCGTCGGGGCCTCGGGGGGCGAGGTGGTGCGTGATGCGTTCTACGGCTGCCAGGTCGGCAGGTTGATGATCAAAGCGTAACTCGCCAGCTAGTCCACACATAAATTCCTTACCGGTTTTTCCGTTGGGGAGGGGTCAATACTCAATACGCCCAAAAGGGCGCGTACCCAGAAACTGACCCAGTGCTATGCGTGGAGTTTTAGACCGATAAGTTATAAGGCAGATAGCCGCCTTGCCTTTAATCCGGCTTTTTTCGTGCAGCGCCCTGGCCTCGCACCAACGCGCGCAGGGCAAATCGATTGGGGTGGCAAGCCTCGGCTACGCTGGTTGGCACTGGCAGGGGCTCATCACTCAGCCATGCAGCCAGCAGTTCGCCGCACAACGGCGCAGTGATCAGGCCACGCGAGCCATGGCCGCTGTTGAGAAACAGCCCCGGCAGCCACGGGCATGGCGTTTGCGGCACTTGCCGGGCGTCTTTGCCCAGTACCGCATAAGCCTGCTGAAACGCCGCATGGTCGGCCAGTGGCCCAACGATGGGCAGGTAGTCGGGGCTGGTACAACGAAACGCGGCACGGCCTTCCAGTTGTTCGGCCGCCAGGCGGTCGGCACCCAGGCGCTGCAGCAGGTCGGTAGACATCTCGCGCAGCATCTGCAGGTTGCCGCTGTGTTCGGCGGGCGTGGGCGTGAGGTCTTGATTGTTGAAGTCAAAACTGGCGCCCAGGGTGTGTTCGCCAAGCCGGGCCGGCGCGACGTAGCCCTCGGCACAGACCACCGTGGCCAGCGCTTTACTCGCGCAGGTTTGCGCCAGCCGAGTGATCTGCCCGCGGATGCGCTTGAGCGGTATGTCTGCACTGAAGGGGAAACGCTTGATCTCCGCAGCCCCGGCGAGCACCACGACACCGGCGCTGGCCAGCACGCGGTCACCGGCGCGGGCTTGCCATTGGTCGTCGAGCCGGTGCAGTTCCAGTGCCTCGTGGTGGGTGAGCACTTCAATCAGTGGATGTTTGGCCTGCCACTGGCACAGCGCGGGCGGATGCACCCAACCGCCCTCTGGAAAAAACAACCCGCCGTGGGCCAGTTCGATTCCCGCCTTTTGCTGCGCCTGCTCGCGGTCCAGCAGATGCAACAGGTCCGGAGCAAAGGCGTTTGCCAATTGAGCCTGACGCTGGATTTCCTTGGCGTCAAACGCCAGTTGCAACACGCCACAGCCGTCCCAATCGACACCTCGGTGCAAGTGTTCCAGCAGGCGTCGGGTGTGGCCAAAACCGCTGACTATCAGCTGGGATAAGGCCGTGCCATGGGCCGAAAGCTTGAGGTACAACACACCCTGTGGGTTGCCCGACGCTTCCTGTGCCAAGCCGGCGTGGCGCTCCAGAAGGCTGACACGCCAACCCCTGGCGGCCAGGCTGGCGGCGGTCGCGCACCCGGCCAGGCCACCGCCGATGACCAGGGCATGACGTTCTCCCTCGATGGCGGATGGCCGGGCGAACCAGGGTTTACGTGGGGCCGGCGCGGGTAAGTCGGCGGGCCAACCGACAAACTCCCCACGCAGGATCTCCCACTTATGGCCGATGCCTGGCGTGCGTTTCATCTTGAACCCGGCGGCATTGATCAACCGCCTTACCCAGCCGGTGCTGGTGAAGGTGCTGATGGTCGAGCCCGGTGCCGCCAGGCGCGCCAGGTGGGCGAACAGCTCGGCGGTCCACATGTCGGGGTTTTTCGCCGGGGCGAACCCGTCGAGAAACCATGCATCGACCTGGGCGTCCAGTTGCGGTAATTGTTCCAGCGCATCGCCGATCAACAGGGTCAGGGTCACGCGGCCGTTGTCCAGTACCAGGCGTTGGAAACCCTGGTGGATGGCAATGTATTGCGCCAGCAGTTGCTCGGCCAAGGGTTGCAGTTCAGGCCAGAGGGCGAGGGCGCGTTGCAGGTCGGCATGGCTGAGGGGGTACTTTTCCACGCTGACGAAGTGCAGCCGCGCACCGGCGACTGCGTGCTGTTCGAACAACTGCCAGGCGCAGAGGAAGTTCAAGCCGGTGCCGAAGCCAGTTTCACCAATCACCAGGCGCCCACCTGCGGGCAAGGCGGCGAAGCGTTCCTGCAAGCGGTTCTGCTCCAGGAACACGTAGCGGGTTTCTTCCAGGCCCGACTGGTCGGAGAAATACACGTCGTCGAATACCCGCGAATGCGGGCGGCCTTGGTCATCCCAGTCGAGCTGGGCGTGGGTGATGGGGTTCATGGCGGCTCATAAAATGAAAGCGGGCAAAGGCAAGGCGGCCATTCTAGCCGATCAACCGGCGTTGAATTGATCCATGGCAAGGCTGGGTTGTATTTCCTTGCGCGTGTCGGGGCCCAATCCGCTAGTCTTGAGCCATCTTGAAACGGAGCTGCCCATGTTCGAATCCGCCGAAATCGGTCACGCCATCGACAAAGACACCTACGACGCCGAAGTGCCGGCCTTGCGTGAAGCCTTGCTGGAAGTTCAGTACGAGCTGCAACAGCAGAAACGCTTCCCGGTGATCATCCTCATCAACGGCATCGAGGGCGCGGGCAAGGGTGAAACCGTCAAGCTGCTCAATGAATGGATGGACCCGCGCCTGATCGAAGTGCGCACCTTCGACCAGCAGACCGACGAAGAACTGGCGCGTCCACCGGCCTGGCGCTACTGGCGGCAACTGCCGGCCAAGGGCCGCATGGGCATTTTCTTCGGCAACTGGTACAGCCAGATGCTGCAAGGCCGCGTGCATGGGCAGATCAAGGATGCGCGCCTGGACCAGGCCATCGCCGGCGCCGAACGTCTGGAAAAGATGCTCTGCGATGAAGGTGCGCTGATCTTCAAGTTCTGGTTCCACCTGTCCAAAAAACAGATGAAGGCGCGCCTCAAGGCCCTGGCCGACGACCCGCTGCACAGCTGGCGCATCAGCCCATTGGACTGGCAGCAGTCCAAGACCTACGACAAGTTCGTGCATTTCGGTGAGCGTGTGCTGCGCCGCACCAGCCGCGATTACGCGCCGTGGCATGTGATCGAAGGCGTCGACCCCCATTACCGTGGGCTGACCGTGGGCAAGATCCTGCTCGATGGGCTGCAAAGTGCCCTGAAGCAGGCCAAGGTCAAGGCCAGCGGCATGAACCCGGCGCCGTTGCTTGCCTCGGTGGACCAAAAGAGCCTGCTCGACAGCCTCGACATGACCCTGCGCCTGGACAAGGACGACTATGAAGAGCAACTGATTACCGAACAGGCGCGCTTCTCTGGCCTGATGCGCGACAAACTTATGCGCAAGCACGCGCTGGTAAGCGTGTTCGAGGGCAACGACGCGGCGGGCAAGGGCGGGGCGATCCGCCGTGTGGCGGCAGCACTGGACCCGCGCCAGTACCACATCGTGCCGATTGCCGCGCCCAGCGAAGACGAACGGGCCCAGCCTTATCTATGGCGGTTCTGGCAGAAAATCCCGGCGCGCGGCATGTTCACCGTGTTTGACCGCTCCTGGTACGGCCGCGTGCTGGTGGAGCGCATCGAAGGCTTCTGTACCCCTGCGGACTGGATGCGCGCCTATGGCGAGATCAATGACTTCGAAGAGCAACTGCGCGATGCGGGGGTGATCGTGGTCAAGTTCTGGCTGGCCATCGACAAGGAGACGCAACTGGAGCGCTTCCAGGCTCGTGAAGAAATCCCCTTCAAACGCTTCAAGATCACCGAAGACGACTGGCGCAATCGCGACAAGTGGGACGACTACCGCGCGGCAGTGGGCGATATGGTTGACCGCACCAGCACCGAGGTGGCGCCTTGGACCCTGGTAGAAGCCAATGACAAGCGCTGGGCGCGGGTCAAGGTGCTGCGCACCATCAACCGTGCGCTGGAAGAGGCGTTTGATAAAAGCGATAAGCGCGACAAGAAGAAAAAGAAATAGCCCATGCTTTTGCATCCACGCAGTGAATGATCATCGCGGTCGGCCAGGCCTGGATCTATCCTCGATCAACAACCACAAGATCGAGGTAGCCCATGCGTGAAGTAGTGATCGTCGACAGCGTGCGAACCGGCCTGGCCAAATCCTTTCGCGGCAAGTTCAACCAGACCCGCCCCGATGACATGGCGGCCCATTGTGTCAATGCGCTGCTGGCCCGCAACGGTATCGACCCTGCGACGGTAGAAGACTGCATCGTCGGTGCCGGCTCCAACGAAGGCGCCCAGGGCTATAACATCGGGCGTAACGTGGCGGTGCTCTCGCAACTGGGCACCGGTACGGCGGGCATGACCCTCAACCGTTTCTGTTCGTCGGGCTTGCAGGCGATTGCCATTGCCGCCAACCAGATCGCTTCGGGCTGCAGCGACATCATTGTTGCCGGTGGCGTGGAGTCCATCAGCCTGACCATGAAGAGCGTCAACACCGATAACCTGATCAACCCGCTGCTTAAGGAACAGGTGCCGGGCATTTACTTCCCCATGGGCCAGACCGCCGAAATCGTTGCGCGCCGCTATCACGTCAGCCGCGAAGATCAGGACCTTTACGCGCTGCAAAGCCAGCAGCGCACCGCCCAGGCCCAGGCTGATGGCTTGTTCAACGATGAAATCGTGCCGATGGCGGTCAAGTACAAGGTCGAGGACAAGAACACTGGCGCGGTGCAGATCCTGGATGGCGTGGTAGACCGGGACGACTGCAACCGCCCGGACACCACCCTGGCCAGCCTCAGCGGCTTGAAGCCGGTGTTTGCCGAGGATGGCTCGGTGACTGCAGGTAACTCCTCGCAGCTCTCCGACGGTGCGTCGATGACCCTGGTGATGAGCCTGGAAAAAGCTCTGGAACTGGGGCTCAAGCCCAAGGCGTTCTTCCGTGGCTTTACCGTGGCCGGTTGCGAGCCGGACGAGATGGGCATCGGCCCGGTGTTCTCGGTGCCCAAGTTGCTCAAGGCCAAGGGGTTGCAGGTGGCGGATATCGACTTGTGGGAACTCAATGAGGCCTTTGCTTCCCAGTGCCTTTACGCGCGCAATCGCCTGGAGATCGATAATGCCAAATACAACGTCAACGGCGGCTCGATTTCCATCGGGCACCCGTTCGGCATGACCGGCTCGCGGCAGGTGGGGCACCTGGTGCGCGAACTGCAACGGCGCAACCTGCGTTACGGGGTTGTCACCATGTGCGTGGGGGGTGGGATGGGCGCCACCGGACTCTTCGAAGCCGTGCGTTGACTGCGGTTGGAACAGCGCCAGTGTGGGAGGGCTAATGTGGGAGCTGGCTTGCCTGCGATGACGGCCTGATAGCCGACACCCATCTACCTGGCACACCACGATCAACCTGTGTGCGGGCTTGCTCGCGAAGGCGGCCTAACAGTCAACACAGTTGGACCGGGTACATATCCGTTATTTCGGTAACGGCCACTTAGGGTTCCGCCCTGACGGCGGCTCACTTTTGAAAAGCGCAAAAGTAAGCAAAACGCTCTTGCCCCACCACTCGGCACCTCGCCTAGGCTCGGTGTGCCCGAACACAGGCTTGAATCCGTGGGCCGCCGCCACGCGCCATCCATGGCGCGGGGCGGCTAACCCGGCGTCCTGCCGGGTTACCCACGAATTCAAGCCTGCGTTCGGCCAGCGTGGTTTAACGGGGCGCCTGAGATCACGATCACAAGCAGATCAAGAGCAAAATCAAGAGCGACTCGCTTCGCATCGTGGTTACCGTGGGCGTATGGCCATCGCAGGCAAGCTCCCACACTCAAAACTGTGACGTATCCGAACTCAGTGACTTGCCCCTAGAATGCCTGCTCCACTTCCTCTGGCATCTGGGGCACTCATGCACATCTCTTCCGGCCGCTGGGTCTACGGTTTCTTCCTGACCCTGCTGACCGCGTTTCTGTGGGGCATTCTCCCGATCAAGCTCAAGCAAGTGTTGCAGGTGATGGACCCGATCACCGTGACCTGGTTTCGCCTCATGGTAGCGGGCACGTGCCTGTTCGTTTACCTGGCCGCCACCAAACGTCTGCCCAGCCGCAAAGTGCTTGGCCCCAAGGGTGGGTGGCTGGTGGGCATGGCGGTGTGTGGCCTGGTGGGCAACTACGTGCTGTACCTGGTTGGCCTGAAAATGCTCAGCCCAGGCACTGCGCAGTTGGTGGTGCAGATGGGGCCGATCTTTCTGATGGTTGCCAGTGTGTTTGTGTTCAAGGAGCGCTTCAGTCTGGGGCAGGGTGTGGGGCTGGTGGTGCTGATCGCAGGCTTTGGCTTGTTTTTCAACCAACGCCTGGTGGAGTTGCTGACGTCCATGGGCACCTACACCGCCGGTGTGCTGACGATCCTGCTCGCCACCACCATCTGGGTGTTCTATGCACTGGGGCAGAAGCAGTTGCTGACGGTATGGAATTCATTGCAGGTGATGATGGTGATCTACCTGTCGTGCGCGGTGTTGCTCACGCCTTGGGCGCACCCGCTGGAGGCGTTGCAGTTGAGCCCGTTGCAAGGCTGGCTGCTGCTGGCGTGCTGCATGAATACGCTGGTGGCCTACGGCGCATTTGCCGAAGCCCTGGCGCATTGGGAAGCCTCGCGGGTCAGTGCGACCCTGGCGTTGACGCCGTTGGTGACCTTTGTGGCGGTGGCAGTGGCGGCCTGGCTGTGGCCGGACTATGTGCAAGCCGAAGAGATCAATGCCTTGGGGTATGTGGGGGCTTTGGTGGTGGTGACTGGCTCGGCGATGGTGGCGCTGGCGCCTTCGCTGCTCGCCGGGCTCAGGGCCCGGCGGCTGCGGATGTCAGTTTAGGCGCCGAGCATGTTTTGCGGGCGCACCCACTGGTCAAACTCGGCATCGGTAAGATAGCCGAGTTCCAGTGCAGCCTCACGCAGTGTCAGCCCTTCGGCGTAAGCCTTCTTGGCGATCTCGGCCGACTTGTCGTAGCCGATATGCGGGTTGAGTGCAGTGACCAGCATCAGCCCGCGTTCCAGGTGCTGGGCCATTTGCTCGGCGTCGGGTTCGAGGCCGGCGATGCAATGCTCCTGGAAGTTGTTGCAGCCATCGGCCAGCAGGCGGATCGACTCCAGCAGGTTGTGGATGATCACCGGTTTGTACACGTTCAACTGCAAGTGCCCTTGGCTGGCGGCCATGCCGATGGTCACGTCGTTGCCCAGCACCTGGCAGGCCAGCATCGACAGCGCTTCGCATTGTGTGGGGTTGACCTTGCCGGGCATGATCGAACTGCCCGGTTCGTTGGCCGGCAACTTGACTTCGGCCAGCCCGGCGCGAGGGCCGGAACCCAGCAGGCGCAGGTCGTTGGCGATCTTCATCAGCGCCACGGCCAGGGTTTTCAGCGCGCCGTGCAAGGTCACCAGCGGCTCATGGCCGGAGAGGGCGGCGAATTTGTTCGGCGCGGTCACAAAGGGTAGACCCGACAACGCGGCCAGCTCGGAAGCAATCGCCTCGCCAAAGCCATGGGGGGCATTGAGGCCGGTGCCGACGGCGGTGCCGCCCTGGGCCAGCTCGCACACCGCGGGCAGGGCGCTGCGGATCGCACGCTCGGCGTAATCGAGCTGGGCGATAAACGCCGAAAGTTCCTGGCCGAAGGTGATCGGTGTGGCATCCATCATGTGGGTACGGCCGGTCTTGACCAGCTTCATATGCCGCGCGGCCAATTCTGCCAGCCCACCGGACAAGGTGGCGATTGCCGGCAACAGTTGCTTGTTCACCGCTTGCACCGCAGCAATGCTCATGGCGGTAGGGAAGCAGTCGTTGGAACTCTGGGAACGGTTGACGTGATCGTTGGGGTGCACCGGGCTTTTGCCGCCGCGGTTGTTGCCGGCCAGTTCGTTGGCGCGGCCAGCGATCACTTCGTTGGCGTTCATGTTGCTCTGGGTGCCACTGCCGGTCTGCCAGACCACCAGCGGGAACTGGTCGTCGTGCTGGCCGTCCAGAACCTCGTCGGCAGCCTGCTCGATCAGGCGGGCAATATCGGCGGGCAGGTCGCCGTTACGGTCGTTGACCCGCGCCGCAGCCTTCTTGATCAAGGCCAAGGCATGCAATACCGCCAGCGGCATGCGCTGCTCGCCAATCGCGAAATTGACCAGCGAACGTTGGGTTTGCGCGCCCCAATAGGCGTCATCAGGGACCTGTACTTCCCCCAGGCTGTCGGTTTCGATACGGCTCATCGGTCACCCTCCTTATGCAGTCGTGATTGGTCAGTTTAGGCCCTGGCGGCCAGCGTGGGTTCCCTAAAAGCGCATTTGTGCCATCGCGCCCCGTGAAACCGGGGCTTGCCAAGGAGTGGGGTTGAGCCGCGAGGTTTTTTAGGCGCAGAATGGTCGCCCTTGGGGTCTTACCTCGCCAGCTAGAAAAGGAAACTCGATGACTCGTCTTCGTGCCATC
The DNA here is from genome assembly GCF_900119355.1 of Pseudomonas sp. NFPP02. Classification (NCBI taxonomy): domain Bacteria; kingdom Pseudomonadati; phylum Pseudomonadota; class Gammaproteobacteria; order Pseudomonadales; family Pseudomonadaceae; genus Pseudomonas; species Pseudomonas sp. NFPP02. The sequence continues at coordinate 100,242 of NZ_FPJI01000011.1, read as the reverse complement.
TGTACCGCGGTTGCTCTGGTTTGCGCCAGCGGCCAGGTTCTTGCCGATACCGCCAGCCACAACGCCAGTGCCGAAGCCTTCCTTACCCTGGCCCATGCTGACAAGCTGGGGACCCCGGTGTACATGCAAGTGCAGCAAATGTTCGCCCAGCGTTTCGAACAGACCAAGGCGCCTGCCGCCAAGCAGTCCGTACTGGACAGCTACCAGGCCAAGGCCAACGCCGCTCTGGACCAGGCCATCGGCTGGCCGAAGCTCAAGCCTGACATGGTCAAGCTCTACACCACCAACTTCAGCGAATCCGAGCTCAAGGACCTGGTAGCGTTCTACCAGTCGCCACTTGGCAAGAAAGTCCTGGAAAAAATGCCCCAGCTGACCCAGCAATCGGCCCAGATGACCCAGGCCAAGCTGGAAAGCGCCGTACCGGTGGTGAACAAGCTGTTGGAAGACATGACCAACGAGCTGGCGCCAAAAGCCGCCGCACCGGCCAAGAAGAAGTAAGCAGGAATGACCATGCAACAGCGTATCGAAACGGCCCTTGCCGCCCTGGCCCCGGAACATTTGAGCGTGCTGGATGAAAGCCACATGCACAGCCGTGGGTTGCAGACCCACTTCAAGGCCGTGCTGGTCAGCCAGCAGTTCGAGGGGCTCAACCGCGTCAAGCGCCATCAGAAGGTCTACGCCACCCTGGGTGATCTGATGAGCGAATTTCATGCGCTGGCGCTGCATACCTATACGCCCGAAGAATGGGCGACAATCGGCGCAGCCCCGGCCTCGCCGACCTGCGCCGGCGGACATTGATGGGGAAACCCTGATAGAATCCGCAACGCGCCGCTTAGCCGGCGCGTTTTTTTTGCATCCGGTTCACCCCTTACGAGGGTAGCCACCTGGAGAGAACACCCATGACTCAACCGATTGTCGTGGCGGCACTGTACAAGTTCGTCACCCTCGAAGATTACGTCGCCCTGCGCGAGCCCCTGTTGCAGGCGATGGTCGATAACGGCATCAAAGGCACCTTGCTGATCGCCGAAGAAGGCATCAACGGCACCGTTTCCGGCAGCCGCGAAGGCATTGACGGGCTGATGGCCTGGCTGAAAAAAGACCCGCGCATGGTCGACATCGACCACAAGGAATCCTACTGCGATGACCAGCCGTTCTATCGCACCAAGGTCAAGCTCAAGAAAGAGATCGTGACCCTGGGCGTTGAAGGCGTCGACCCGAACAAAAAAGTCGGTACCTATGTCGACCCGCAGGATTGGAATGCGTTGATCAGCGACCCGGAAGTGCTGTTGATCGACACCCGTAACGACTACGAAGTGTCCATCGGCACCTTTGAAGGCGCAATCGACCCGAAAACTACCAGTTTTCGCGAATTTCCCGACTACATCAAAGCCAACTTCGACCCGGCCAAGCACAAGAAGGTCGCCATGTTCTGCACTGGCGGCATTCGCTGTGAGAAGGCCTCGAGCTACATGCTCAGCGAAGGCTTCGATGAGGTCTACCACCTCAAGGGCGGTATCCTGAAGTACCTCGAAGAGGTGCCCCAGGAAGAAACCAAATGGCAGGGCGACTGCTTTGTGTTCGACAATCGCGTGACCGTGCGCCACGACTTGAGCGAAGGCGACTACGATCAATGTCATGCCTGCCGCACACCCGTGAGCGTAGAAGACCGCGCCTCCGAGCATTACGTGGCGGGCATCAGTTGCCCCCATTGCTGGGATAAGCTGCCGGAGAAGACCCGTCGCAGTGCAATCGACCGCCAGAAGCAGATCGAACTGGCCAAGGCCCGCAACATGCCGCACCCGATTGGTTACAACTACAAGCAAACCCCTTCCGAGGCCTGAGCCATGTCTGCGCGCCTGCTCTATGTAATGGACCCGATGTGTTCCTGGTGCTGGGGCTTTGCCCCGGTGGCACAAGCGCTGGTGGAGCAGGCCCAGGCGGCCGGCGTGGACGTGCACCTGGTGGTGGGCGGCTTGCGCACCGGCAGCGGCGCGGCGCTGGAGCCGACTACCCGGCGCTACATCCTTGAACACTGGCAGGCCGTCACCGACGCCACCGGCCAGCCGTTCAAGCGTGACGGCGCGCTGCCCGACGGTTTTGTCTACGACACGGAGCCGGCGTGCCGCGCTATCGTCACCGCACGCAGCCTGGCGCCAGATTGCGCCTGGAAGCTGCTGGGGCTGATCCAGCATGCGTTCTATGTCGAAGGACGGGACGTGACCCTCGCCCATGTATTGGTTGAGCTGGCCGAGCAGGCCGGCATTCCACGTATCGAGTTTGCCGGAGAGTTCGACCGTGCCGAGCAGCACGCGGCCACGGCGGCCGATTTCACTTGGGTGCAAGACCTGGGCATTGCCGGGTTCCCGACCCTGCTGGCCGAGCGCAACGGCCAGTTGGCCTTGCTGACCAATGGTTACCAGCCGCTGTCCGAGCTGTCGCCGTTACTGGGTCGATGGCTGGAGCGAGCTGCCTGTGTATGAACAGCCTCCACGCACCGACCGCCTGACCTGGGCAGAAATTCGCCGCCTGGCCCTGCGCCACAAGAAATCCCTGTGGGTCGCCAACGGTGTCGCCGTGCTCGCCACCCTGTGCAGCGTGCCTATCCCGCTGTTATTGCCGTTGCTGGTGGACGAAGTGCTGCTGGGCCATGGCGATGCCGCCCTCAAGGTGATGAACCACGCGCTGCCCCTGGGTTGGCAAAAAGCCGCTGGCTATATCGGCCTGATGCTCTTGGTCACCCTGGCCCTGCGCTGCGGCGCGCTGGTGTTCAACGTGGTGCAGGCGCGGCTGTTTGCGCGCTTGGCCAAGGACATCGTGTACCGCATCCGCGTGCGGCTGATCGAGCGTCTCAAGCGTATCTCTCTGGGTGAGTACGAAAGCCTGGGCAGCGGTACGGTCACCACTCATCTGGTGACCGACCTGGACACCCTGGACAAATTCGTGGGTGAAACCCTCAGTCGCTTCCTGGTGGCGATGCTGACCCTGGTCGGCACCTCGGCGATCCTGGTGTGGATGCATTGGCAACTGGCGTTGTTGATCCTGTTGTTCAATCCGTTGGTGATCTACGCCACGGTGCAATTGGGCAAGCGCGTCAAGCACCTCAAGAAGCTGGAAAACGACAGTACTTCACGCTTTACCCAGGCGCTGACTGAAACCCTCGATGCCATCCAGGAAGTACGTGCCGGCAACCGCCAAGGCTTTTTCCTCGGGCGGCTGGGCCAGCGTGCTCAGGAAGTGCGTGACTACGCCATTCATTCCCAGTGGAAAACCGACGCGTCGAGCCGCGCCAGTGGCTTGCTGTTCCAGTTCGGTATCGACATCTTCCGCGCCGCGGCCATGCTCACCGTGCTGTTTTCCGACCTGTCCATCGGCCAGATGCTCGCGGTGTTCAGTTACCTGTGGTTCATGATTGGCCCGGTGGAACAACTGCTGAACCTGCAATACGCCTATTACGCGGCGGGCGGCGCGCTGTCGCGCATCAACGAGCTGCTGGCGCGTGCCGATGAGCCGCAATACCCAGGCGGCGCAGACCCGTTCAGCGGGCGCGAGACGGTCGGCATCGAAGTGCGTGGTCTCGACTTTGGCTACGGCGAAGACCTGGTACTCAACCAGTTGAACCTGGCCATCGCACCGGGTGAAAAGGTGGCAATTGTCGGCGCCAGCGGCGGCGGTAAAAGCACCCTGGTGCAACTGTTGCTGGGGCTCTACACACCGCAGTCCGGCAGCATTCGTTTTGGTGCTGCCACCCAGCAGGAGATCGGCCTGGAGACCATCCGCGAAAACGTCGCGGTGGTGCTGCAACACCCGGCGCTGTTCAACGATACCGTGCGCGCCAACCTGACCATGGGCCGCACCCGCACCGATCAAGCCTGCTGGCAGGCGCTGGAAATCGCCCAACTGGATGCTACTGTCAAGGCATTGCCCTTGGGCCTGGACAGCGTGGTCGGGCGTTCGGGCGTGCGCTTTTCCGGTGGCCAGCGGCAACGCCTGGCGATTGCCCGCATGGTGCTCGCCGAGCCTAAAGTGGTGATTCTGGACGAGGCCACGTCTGCATTGGATGCGGCGACCGAATACAACCTGCACCAGGCACTGGCGCGGTTTCTCAGCGGGCGTACTACACTGATCATCGCCCACCGGCTGTCTGCGGTGAAGCAGGCTGACCGAGTGTTGGTGTTCGATGGCGGGCACATCGCCGAGGATGGCGACCATCAGCAGTTGATTGCCGATGGTGGGTTGTACGCCAAACTGTACGGACACTTGCAACAAGTACGTTGATTTAGCTTAGGCTGTGCTATCGGGAGCGGATTTTCGCGTGCGTATTAAGCTGTGCATGTGTAAGGGACTTCATGAAGCAAAAGCGGACTCTCGGAACGCCACGCCTGTTGGGTATTGTCTGGCCCTTCATCGCCGTCGTGTTGTTCCAGGCATTGTTAGGCTGCGTCAGTCTCTACGTGCTTTCGGCAGTGCGGGGCTATGTGGCGGGCGAAAGCCTGTGGTCCAAGGGCCAGAAGGATGCCATCTACTACCTCACCCTCTACGCCGATAACCGCAACGACGCCACCTACCTCAAATACCAGCAGGCCATTGCCGTGCCCCAGGGTGGGCATGAATTGCGCATTGCCCTGGACCGTCCCAATCCAGACATGGAGGCCGCGCGCCTGGGTATCCTCAAGGGCGGCAACCATCCGGACGACGTTTCCAGCCTGATCTGGCTGTACCTCAACTTCCGCCATTTCAGCTACCTGGAAAAAGCCATTGAGCTGTGGACGGTGGGCGACGGCTATCTGCTGCAGTTGGATGAGTTGGCCCAGGAGATGCACGGCGCCATTACCTCCGGCTACGTCAGCAGTGACGATGTCCATAGTTGGAAGGCGCGCATCACGGCCATCAATGAAGGGGTGACGCCCGCCGCCAAGGCCTTCAGCGATGCCCTGGGCGAAGGTTCGCGGATGATCCTGCGCCTGTTGTTGATCACCAACCTAGCGACGGCCTTGGGCCTGATCGTGTTGGCGCTGCTGCGCACCCACAAGCTGCTGGCCCAGCGTCATGCCTTTGCCGATGCGCTGCAAGCGGAGAAGGAGCGGGCGCAGATTACATTGGAGTCGATTGGCGATGGGGTGATTACCACCGATGTCGACGGGGCCATTGCCTATATGAACCCTGCCGCTGAAGCCTTGACCCACTGGCGCTCGGAGCAGGCCCAGGGCCTGCCGCTGGCGGCGTTGTTCAAGCTTTTGAATGAAAACGCCGAGCCCGACGGATTCACCCTGATTGAGCACATCGTCAAGGGCCAGTTCAGCGGCGGCAGCGAGCATTCCAAGCTGATCCAGCGCCTGGACGGCAGCACGGTCTCGGTCACCCTGGTGGGCGCGCCGATCCGCAGCGCCGGCAAGATCAGCGGTGCGGTCCTGGTGCTGCACGACATGACCCAGGAACGCCAGTACATCGCCAATCTTTCCTGGCAGGCCACCCATGACGCCTTGACCGGCCTGGCCAACCGTCGCGAGTTCGAGTTCCGCCTTGAACAGGTGCTGCAACAGGTCGCGCGCCAGCAAAGTGGGCGACATGCCTTGATGTTCCTCGACCTCGACCAGTTCAAGCTGGTCAATGACACCTGTGGGCACGCGGCAGGCGATGAATTGTTGCGTCACATCTGCGCGCTGTTGCAATCAGACTTGCGCGAAGGCGATACCCTGGCTCGGTTGGGCGGCGACGAGTTTGGCATCCTGCTGGAAAACTGCCCGGCGCCGGTGGCGGAAAAAATCGCCGAGAGCCTGCGCCATACCGTGCAAAGCTTGCACTTCGTGTGGAAGGGGCGGCCCTTCATGACCACTGTCAGCATCGGCCTGGTGCATATCTCGCAAACCCCGACCACCCTGGAAACCTCCCTGCGCGCCGCCGACATGGCGTGCTACATGGCCAAGGAAAAGGGGCGCAACCGGGTGCAGGTCTACCACGTCGACGACTCCGAGTTGTCTCTGCGGTTTGGCGAGATGGCCTGGGTACAGCGGCTGCATATCGCCCTTGAAGAAGATCGCTTTTGCCTCTACGCCCAGGAAATCGCGCCGTTGGGCCCTACCGACGCCGGCAATGGGCACATCGAAATTCTCCTGCGCCTGCATGACGAAGCGGGGCGGATCATTTTACCCAACAGTTTTATTCCGGCGGCCGAGCGTTACGGTTTGATGACGTCCCTGGACCGTTGGGTAGTGGAAAACGTATTCAAGATTATCGCCCGCTGCATGCATGAGCGTCCGGGCCGCCCCATGGCCATGTGTGCGATTAATCTGTCAGGCATCACCATTGGCGATGATGACTTTTTGGGTTTTTTACGTCAGAAATTCGATAGTTACAACATTCCACCGGAAATGATTTGTTTTGAAATAACTGAAACGAGCGCTATAGCCAATTTGGGCAGTGCGATTCGATTTATTAATGAACTCAAAGCGTTAGGGTGCCATTTTTCCCTGGATGACTTTTGCGCCGGAATGTCCTCATTCGCATATTTGAAACATTTACCTGTAGACTTCCTGAAGATCGATGGAAGTTTCGTAAAGGATATGCTGGACGACCCGATTAACCGCGCCATGGTCGAGGTGATCAACCACATCGGCCACGTCATGGGTAAGCGCACGATTGCCGAGTTTGTTGAAACACCCCAGATCGAACAGGCTTTACTTGAGATAGGTGTGGATTACGCTCAGGGCTACCTGATTGAACGCCCGCAATTGTTTACCTTTGATAGCCTGCAGTGCCGACCTGAGCGGCCGCAGCCTCTGTTATTCAAGGCGCCCGGCACTTTCCGCTGAAACATTTGCTGGTCTGTACAATCACACTTGAAAAGGAGCCCCACAGTGATCGACACATTCAACAGAACCGGCCCGCTTATGGAAGCCTCGAGTTACCCCGCCTGGGCGCAGCAACTGATCCAGGACTGTAGCGAGAGCAAGCGTCGGGTTGTCGAGCACGAACTGTACCAGCGCATGCGCGACAACGCCCTCAGCGCCAAGACCATGCGCCACTACCTGATTGGTGGTTGGCCGGTGGTGGAACAGTTTGCCTTGTACATGGCGCAGAACCTGACCAAGACCAAGTTTGCCCGCCATCCTGGGGAGGATATGGCGCGCCGTTGGCTGATGCGCAACATTCGCGTGGAGCTCAACCATGCCGACTATTGGGTCAATTGGGCGCGGGCTCACGGCGTCAGCCTTGAAGAACTCCAAGCGCAGGAGGTGCCGCCCGAGTTGCACGCCCTGAGTCATTGGTGCTGGCACACCAGCTCGGCGGATGCGTTGATCGTCGCGATTGCCGCCACCAACTACGCGATCGAGGGGGCGACGGGGGAGTGGTCCGCCGTGGTCTGCTCTACCGGTGTGTATGCTGCCGCCTTCCCTGAGGAAGATCGCAAGCGGGCGATGAAGTGGCTGAAGATGCACGCCCAATACGACGATGCCCACCCTTGGGAAGCCCTGGAAATCATCTGCACACTGGCCGGGACCAACCCCAGCAAGGCCTTGCAGGAAGAGTTGCGCCAGGCGGTGTGCAAGAGCTACGACTACATGCACTTGTTCCTGGAAAGCTGCATGCGTCTAGAGAATGCGGAAAAAGACAAGGCGCCAGCCGTTCGCGAGCGCCCTGTGCGCATCGCCAGCGAGGCGTGATGTAACGGTTCGGATGGTATTTGTGGCGAGGGAGCTTGCTCCCGTTGGACTGCGTAGCAGGCTCATTCTTTTTAAATAAAGAACGGTGCCGCTTCGCGCCCCAGCGAGAGCAAGCTCCCTCGCCACAACTGGCCTTATCCCGCCATCGCCAAGCGGTTGCGACCTTCGCGTTTGGCTACATACAACGCATTGTCGGCCCGGCGCAGCAGGCTTTCAGCCGACTCCGCCGCCAGCAGCGTAGAACAACCGAGGCTCACGGTCAGTTCGATTCGCGTGCCCTCTACCCAGTAGTCCTGGGCTTGCGCCGCCTGGCGCAGGCGTTCTCCCACCATTTTCGCGGCATCGCGACCGGTGTTGGAGAGCAGGATCAAAAACTCTTCCCCGCCAAACCGAAACACCATGTCCACGTTGCGCAGCTGGCGTTTGATCGCCCCGGCTACGGCGCGCAGTACGCTGTCGCCCGCAGCATGCCCATGGGTGTCGTTGATTTTCTTGAAGTGGTCGATGTCCAGCATCAACAACGACAGCGGGTGCAAATGCCGGCGTGCCATGTCGATTTCTCGCTGCAGCGTCTGGTCCATGGCCACACGGTTGCCGGTTTCGGTCAACGGGTCACGCAGGGCGCTGCGGGTGGCGGCGCGGTAGAGCAGGGCGTTGCGCATCGGATAAAGCAAGGTCACCAGCAGGAGTTCGAGTTGGCTCAGTTCTTCTTCAAGCAACCGCTGGTTGCGACGAAAGACCAGTTCCCCCAGGTGTTCGCCTTCATGGCTCAGGGTGTAGCTGACGGAGTGATGACCCCGGTGGCCAAACTCCAGGCGCAGGTCGCTGGCGGCGTGACGGTATTGCAACGCGTCCAGCGGAACCAGGCGCTGAACCTCACGAAAGAACAGGCCCAGGATGCGCTCCGGCTCCAGGCTGGTCTGCAACTGCTGGTTCAGTTGCTGGCGAAGTTCGGCAAGGGTGGCGGGGCGGCGTGGGCGTAAGGATGGCTGGCCAAATCCCAGGCGTTGCAATTTGGCACTGTCAAAGTCAATTGCGTTGGTCTGGGTGGGGGTTTTCATAAGCGCGTGGCCTCTAAGCACTGGGCTGTCTTACAGGCGGGATGAGGGTGGCGAGTGCCAAGCGTCTTACTGATCCTTCAGTTCCGTAAAACATTGGAAACAGTTTAAACCGCTTTTCATTGGGTTATAACCCCATGGCCCTGCCGCACGTCTTGTCATCGCCGAACCTGCTTGAACAGTACTAGAGCGAGATTCATGCCAAGTGTATTTAGTTGGCAAAAATCCTTATAAATCAATTAACTAATTTTTAAGTAAGAAAAGTCCGTTAAAGCATGGCGCCAGTTATTTGGCTGGTTTGGGCCAGCGTTACCGCCGGCCCGGTTGACGTAACTGTTTCGGTGGGGCGAGTTGCTTGTCGCAAATAAACAACGCTTCGGTTATTCGTGAACAAAGTACACCGCACCCATCACCACTAGACCAGGGTGGTACGGTCGATTTGCGCGATGGAGGTGACCCCGGTCAGGGTCATGGCCACGCGCATTTCCTTGGCGAAGATGTCCAGCAGATTCTCTACCCCATGCTGGCCCTCGGCGGCCAGCGCGTAGGCGGTGGCGCGCCCCAGCAGGCACGCCTTGGCGCCCAGGGCGAGCATGCGCACCACGTCGAGCCCGGAGCGAATGCCGGAGTCCACCAGCACGGTCAAGTCATCGCCCACCGCTTCGGCAATCGGCGGCAACGCCTTGGCCGTGGACAGCACCCCGTCGAGCTGGCGGCCGCCATGGTTGGAGACCACGATGCCGTCGGCACCGAAACTCACCGCGTCCTTGGCATCCTGAGGGTCGAGGATGCCCTTGATGATCATCGGCCCTTTCCAGAACTCGCGGATCCACTCCAGGTCTTTCCAACTGATGGATGGGTCGAAGTTGTTGGCCAGCCAACCAATGTAGTCCTCCAGGTGGGTGGGTTTGCCCAGGTATTTGGAAATATTGCCCAGGTCGTGAGGGCGGCCCATCAAGCCCACGTCGAAGGCCCACTGCGGCTTGGTCACCGCCTGCAACATGCGTCGCTGCGCTGCGTAGGGGCCAGACATGCCCGAGTGCGCATCGCGGTAGCGTGCGCCGGGTGTGGGCATATCCACCGTGAACACCAGGGTGGTCACGCCAGCTGCCTGCGCCCGCTCCAGAGCGTTGCGCATGAAGCCGCGATCCTTGAGCACATACAGCTGGAACCAGATCGACTGCGGGCTTTGCGAGGCCACCTCCTCAATCGAACACACCGACACTGTCGACAGGCAGAAGGGGATGTGTTTGTTGGCCGCCGCCTTGGCTGCTTGCACTTCACCGCGTCGCGCATACATGCCGGTCAGGCCGACCGGGCTAAGGATCACTGGCATCGCCAGTTCGGTACCGAACAGCTGGGTGGTGAGGCTCAGGTCGTCGACATTGCGCAGGATGCGTTGGCGCAGGCTTATCTCGGCCAGGTCCGAACTGTTGGCGCGCAGTGTGTGCTCGGCGTAGGCACCGCCGTCGATGTAATCGAACAGAAAGCGCGGCAACTTGCGCTTGGCCGCAGCGCGGTAATCGGAAGCGGACGAGATGATCATCGACGGTGTCTCCACAGGGCAAAGTGCTACACCCTAAGCAAAGTTATGCCATGATGAAAACAACTTTTATCACTGCCATCCAGTCGTTATAGGAATACTGATGAACCTACGAACATTGCGTGCGTTTGTCGAAGTGGTGCGCCAGGGCGGGTTCTCCCAGGCGGCCGAAGTGGTTGCCCTGACTCAGTCCACCGTCAGCAAAGCGGTCAAGACCCTTGAGGGCGAATTAGGCATGCCGCTGCTCAATCGCCTCGGCCACAAGAACGAACTCACCGCCGCCGGCGAAATTGCCTACCGCCGCGCCTTGGTAATGCTCGCCGAACGCACCGACCTGATGGCTGAAATCAACGACCTGCGCGGCCTCCAGCGCGGCGTGCTGCGCATCGGCCTGCCGCCGGTAGGGTGCGGAGTCTTGTTTGCGGCGATGTTCGCCACTTACCGCAGCCGTTACCCGGGCATCGACATCGAACTGACGGAGTACGGCAGTAAAAGGCTGCGCGAATGCCTGGAAGCAGGGGAGGTGGACCTTGCCGCCTTGCTGCTGCCGGTTGATGAAGGTTTTGACTACCAACCGGTGCGCAACGAGCCATTGATCGCCGTATTGCCCATGGGTCACCCACTGGCCCAGCGCGAGCGCATCGACTTCACCGACCTGGCCGACTCACCCTTCATCCTGTTCGAGGCCGGCTTTGCCCTCAATGCCAAGATCCTCAGCGCCTGTGAACGCAAAGGCGTGACCCCCAAAGTCACCGCCCGCAGCGGGCAAATAGACTTTATCGTCGACCTGGTCACCGCAGGGCTGGGCGTTGCCTTCCTGCCTAGGATGCTGGCGCACAAACACCAACATCCCGGCATCGCCTTGATCCCCCTGGACGAGCCTCATACCGATTGGCACATCGCCCTGGCCTGGCGCGCGAGCGCCCACTTGCCGCCGGCGGCAAGGGCCTGGCTGGATTTGGCCAAGGAACCGCCGTATTCAAGCGAGCAGGGGGACGATTTGCGGAAAATTTCTGAGGACGCTTGACTTCTTCTTTTTAATCAGTAACATACGGCGCATTCCGCGATAGCTCAGTTGGTAGAGCAAATGACTGTTAATCATTGGGTCCCTGGTTCGAGTCCAGGTCGTGGAGCCAGATAGAGAAAAGCCTGCAGAGATGCAGGCTTTTTTTTGCTTGGGATTTGACCCAGCAAACCAAACGCTTAGCGCGGTTCCCATGATGCCATCTCTAATCCTTCGATTCAGAGGTAAGGCCAATGAAAGTCGCTGCAGTCGTTTCAACCAAAGGCGGGCCGGGGAAAACCGCGGTTGGCGCCAATCTAGGCGCGTTCTGCGCCGACGCGTGTCATTGGACCTTACTGATCGATCTCGATCCCAGCCGTCACTGTCCTTGTTCTATACGCTAATGCGTGAGGCGCCGGGCGGGACCTACCAACTGATCGTTAATAATGAAATGCCTCCGCGGAGCGCTTTCTTCTGTCGGTAATGAGGTGAAGCGCCGAGCCAGGCATTTGATAAAATTGCTAGCGAATGTGGCCGCGGAAGTATCAACGGCCTTTAATAATTCACTATTATGAAAAACTATGATCAGTGCATAGGTGTAGACGCTAACTCAAAACCACCATTGATAACGAACTGAACACCCATACAAACCAGTAGAAAACCAACGACTCGGGAAATTGCATCGATTCCTGACTCACCAAGCACTTTCATGATTCGCCCCGAACATCTTAAAGCTATCCAGAAAATAAGCGCAGTAATGATGAATACGGTTGCGGCTGCAAGGTGAATGACGAGTGGTAGGTTCTGGTAGGTCGACTGCAGGGTAGAGGCGGAGCTGATAAGCAACGCTATCGTGCCGGGGCCTGCTGCACCAGGAAGAGCTAAAGGTACGAATGACAGATCGCGGAAATGTGGGGTTGCTTTCTCTTTCTCTGAAAGGAAATCTTTCTGAACCTCCGTTTCGTCAGGTGTCGTTGCTGGAAAAAGCATGGCGAAACCGATGTAGGTAACGATCAGACCTCCCGCTATCCTCAAGCCGGGAACAGATATTCCGAATAACTGCATTACCAGGCTGCCCCCGTAGAAGCTGACAAACATAATCAGAGCTACATACAAGCTTGCCTTCAGGATTTGCCGGTTACGCTCTATTGTAGGCAGCTTTCCTCCAAGACCTAGTAAAAGGGAGATGCTAGTTAGAGGATTGGCCATAGGAAGCAGGGCTAATAGTCCAATAAGAACATGATGAAAGTAATTACCCATAGTGTTTTTACTCGGTTATGCAACGAATAGGAGGCTATAAGATTATTAAGGTCGTACGTCATCTGCCCTAACGAACCGATATCAAGTCAGGACTCAATCAGGAAAGTATTTTTTTGCCTCTTCCGTGGTGTAGCGCAGAAAGATCTGCACCGCCTGCGGAATCAAGCGCCGTGAAAGTAGAAAAGCATACAGCGACATGTTCTGGAGGGTATAGCCAGGTAAAACACGTACCAGTTTGCCGCTCTCTACGGCGTCATTGGCGCTGGGCAAATTGAACTGCGCGATGCCAAGTCCGCGCAGAGTAAGATCCATGCGCGCATCGTTCGGTGTGGCAAGCAGGATAGCTTGCACCGGCGTCAGGTGTTTATGTCCTTGGGGGTCGATCAGCTCCCACTCGGGTTCTCCCTGACGCCCAAGACAGGGCCATTGCAGGAGATCTTCCGGTACATGGGGAGGTTTCCTGCCGGCCAGTAACAGGGGAGAAGCGAATAACCCTTGTGGCATTGAACAGATTGGCCGAGCAACCAGCGACTTGTTAATCACTTCGGCGCGGCGATGACTGAAGTAGACATCCACTGGCTCTTCAATGGGGTTTGGCACGCGTGTGCTGGCCTCCACTTCAAAATGAATTTCGTGCTGTTCTTCCAGCATTCGAGCGATAGCCGGGTTGATAAACCAGTGCACAACCTCGGGCGATCCGACGACCCGGATGCGTCCTCTAATTTTTCCATCATCCGACTTGATCGCGCTTTCAACCTCCTGAAGGCCTTCGAACAAGGGCGCGATTTCGCTATAGAGCCGCTCGCCCGGGTCCGTCAATCGCATAGAGGGCATCCGATTGAACAAGCGCAGACCCAGGTGCTCCTCCAGCCGGGTCACGGCGCGACTGATGCTTGAAGTGTTCTGCCCAAGCCGTTCAGCCGCACGGCTGAAGTTCAATGTTTCCGCGGCAACGAGGAAGGTGTGGTATTCGCTCCACATGGCGTTGCTTTTATGCAATGTATAGTTGCTCCATATGGCATGGCTAAAATTAATAGACTAACACTATCATCACCAAGTCTGAGAGCCATTTAGCGTATAGGAGTTCAACTGTGACCTCGATAAATCGTATTTTTGCCAGCCTAGTTGCCTTGATGGGGCTGGGGCTATTGTTAGGTGGAGCTTACCTCTTAACCCTTGGCGGATCGTTTTATTACGTGCTGGCCGGATGGGCCTATCTGAGCGCTGGCGTCATGCTTTGGCGTAGGCAAGTTTGTGGAGTATGGCTGCTGGTAGCGGTTGCCGTGCTGAGTGTTCCATGGGCGCTCTGGGAGTCAGGCACGTTCTATTGGGCGCTGTTTCCACGCCTGCTCGTACCGGCAGCGTTGGCGAGCATCGGCTTGCTCCTGTTATCCACTTGGTCGCCTGCGGACTCCCGGCGTCGGATACGCGGCCTGGGTGTACTAGCGTTATTAGGGACGGCTGTGTTCTTTGGGTTTGCCTTTACTCCACATGGTGTCGTCTCGCCTGTCTCGGGCACACCTTTTACTGCAGCAGCCACAAACACCACGCCTTCAAATTGGTCCGCATATGGCCGAACCACTGCGGGTACGCGCTACGCGCCCTTTACGCAGATCAACCGTGACAACGTTCAGGACCTGAAAGTGGCCTGGACGTATCGTACCGGCGCGAAGATCCAGTTGGACAAGGGCGCCGTGGATTCGAACACCCCATTGCAAATTGAAGATACGTTGTTCACTTGCACACCCGATGATCGCATTGCTGCCATCGATGCAGATACGGGGGTAGAACGTTGGAAATTCGATACCCATAGTGCATCTCCTATCTGGAACCGTTGCCGCGGCCTGGGTTACTACAAGCTCAAGGAGGCGCCGGCTGATGGCGTCTGTGCGGAACGAATCGTCAATTCCACCATCGATGCGCGCCTGATCGAACTAGATTCCAAGACCGGCAAGCAGTGCCCAGGTTTTGGCAGCGACGGCGTCGTCGACCTGAAGCAGGGAATGGGCGACGTTAAGCCTGGGTTCTACTTTCAGACCTCCGCGCCGCTGGTGGCGCGCGACTACATTATTATCAGTGGCTGGGTAGTTGATAACTACAGTCGCGGTGAGCCGTCAGGCGTGATCCGCGCCTTTGATGCCCGCACCGGCGCACTGGCATGGGCGTGGGACCTGGGCAACCCGGACATAACCGGCTTGCCACCGGCGGGGCAGACCTACACGCCCGGCACGCCCAACATGTGGACCGCCGCTGCCTATGACGACCAGTTGGGTCTTATCTATGCGCCGCTGGGAAATGCCACGCCGGACTTTTTCGGCATGGAGCGTCCACCGCACTCGGATGAATACAACTCTTCCCTTGTCGCCCTCGATATCATGACGGGTCGCCCGAAATGGAAATTCCAGACCGTCCATCACGACATCTGGGACTACGACTTGCCTTCTCAACCCGCGCTGGTCGATTTGCCTGACGGCCAAGGCGGAACCATCCCCGGGGTATTGCAAACCACCAAGCGTGGCCAGCTTTTCCTGCTAAATCGCGCCACCGGGGAGCCGATTGCGGACGTCGTCGAAAAGCCCGTGCCTACGGCCGGTGCGGTACCTGAAGAAAAGCTTTCGCCTACACAGCCTTATTCGGTAGGGATGCCGACTATCGGTGCCGAACACCTCACCGAGAAGAAGATGTGGGGGGCAACCATGTTCGACCAACTCATGTGCCGCATCATGTTCAAGCAACTGCGCTACGAGGGGGACTTTACGCCGATCGGTCTGACCAAGGCACTGGATCAGCCCGGCAATATCGGAGGATTCAACTGGGGTAGCGTCTCCTACGACCCCGTTAATCATCTGGCTTACATGAACGATATCCGGGTGCCGAACATCTTTTGGCTGATGCCTCGTGATGAATTCAATACTTGGACAAAAACCCACCAGATCGAGGTGAGCGGACATGGGCCATCACCGCAGTTGAAAACACCTTACGGTCAAGCCATTTATATCTGGATGTCATCCCTAGGGGTTCCGTGCAACCAGCCACCCTATGGGACCGTCACGGCGGTCGATCTGAATACGCACAAGGTGGCCTGGCAAGTGCCGGCTGGCACCACAGAGCAATTGGGGCCACTGGGTATCGCATCACACCTGCCCATGCCCATGGGCATGCCAACTTATGCAGGAACGATGACCACGGCAGGCGGCCTCGTATTCTTTGCGGGTTATCAGGACTACTACATCCGGGCATACGACGGGCAAAGTGGCAAACTCGTCTGGGAACATGAATTACCGGTCGGCGCCAGCGCCACGCCGATCTCCTACGTCTCGCCGACGACGGGCAAACAGTACGTTGTCATTTCCGTAGGCGGGGCAGCGCATTCTCCCGACACCGGTGACTATGTAATGGCCTTCAGCCTTCCGACATCCCAACCGTGAAGCGTCTGCAGCGACAGCAAAAGAAGGCGTTACTTGTACATGGCCAGCGCTGAATACGTGTTCAAAGCTGACGAGAAACCGGCGATGGCGGGCAGTCCTTATAAGCCCAGGCTGTCGCCGGCCAGGCGTGGCATATATTTTGTCGTAGGCTTATTCCTCGGGACCTGCACGACGCTGTGCAACGGCCTGGTGGCGAGCAATCTAGGCGTAATCTCTGGCTCTATTGGCGAGTACACGGCTCAGGTCTCATGGTTGGTGGCAGTTTTTCTGGCGATCAATGCCAGCGCCAACCTGACCTTGGTCAAGGCCCGGATGCAGTTCGGAATCCCTTTGGTCACGGCAAGCATTGTCGGTACCTACATCGCTGCCTGTGTGCTGCAGTTACTGTGGCCCACTTTGACAACTGCGGTCATTGCCACGGCGATCAACGGCTTGATGTGCGCGACGTTGATCGCCTTGAGTACCTATTATCTGATGCAGGCCCTAGCCCCATCGGCCCAGCCGATGGCCCTGATTATCAGCGTAGGGCTTACCCAGATAGGATCGCCGGTGGCGCGCATGATTCCCGTGGAATTTCTCGCCTCGGAACATTGGCTGGGGCTGCACTTGTTGAATCTGGGCATTGGTATGGCGGTGTTGGGTGTGACGTTGGCGGTGCCTTTGCCACGCAGTGATAGGGCCAGTGTGTTTTCTGCCTCGGACGCAGTCGTGATTGTATTGCTGGTTTCATCCTTCCTGCTGTTTGCCGGTGTGCTTGGCCTCGGCCGGAGCTATTGGTGGACCGACGCGCCCTTTCTCGGCTGGATGCTGGTGGCGGCTATCTCGTTGCTGGTGACGGTGGTGTTCATTGAACGACGTCGGCGTCAGCCGCTGTTGCAATTGGAATGGCTGGGCAGTTTCGACTTGATGCGTTTTGTTGCGATTGCGCTGCTGGTTCGGCTATCGCTGGCCGAGCAGACTTTCGGCTCGGTAGGTTTGCTATCAATGGGCGGGCTCAATAACGATCAGTTGCGTGTCCTGTTTGCGTGCGTACTGGTGTCGATGCTGATGGGGATCGTCGTCGCTTGCCTGACGTTGTCGCCCAAACGTATCCCCTGGCAGGTCATGGTCGCGGCGTTGTTTATCGCAACGGGAGCGTATCTGGACTCGCAATCCACCAGCCTCACGCGTGCGCCGCAACTGTACCTGAGCCAGTGTTTGATTGGGTTCGGTGCGACGCTGTTCATCGGGCCTGCCTTGATCTTTGGCTTTCTCAAACTGTTCGCGAAGGGACCTCAGTACATGATCACGCTCGTGGTCCTGTACGGGGCGAGCCAGAGTATCGGTAGCCTGGCAGGGTCGGCTGTAATGGGCAGCTACGAGTTCATCAGAACCCAGTCCCATATCGCTAGCCTGGCGGACAGTACGCCGATCACCAATCCTCTTGTCGTAGCGCGCCTCGGCATTGGCGAGGCGTTGCTTTCGAGTCATATAGCCGACCCGGAACAGCGTCAGAAACAGGGCAGCAAGCTGCTAGGACAAGCGTTGCAGCAACAGGCTAGCGTACTGGCATTCAATGACGTCTTTCGCATCGTGTCAGTGCTGGCTTTTGGCACCGCGATGTATGTGTTTTATCTGCAGATGTCGGCTTTTTTCCTCTCGCGCATCCGTCGCGAGCCTGAGAACGTAAATGACTGATTCCATGACTGCTCCATCGGATGTTGAACACACTGCTTCTCATTGGTCGCCCCCGCCCCGTGGCCGTTTGCAAGGCATCATCATGGTGCTGGCTGCGATTGGCGTTATTACGATCGTCCTGTACATCTGGAAGTTGCCGCCTTTTGACGCAGGTCTGCAACAGACAGATAACGCCTATGTGAGGGGGAGAACCACGGTGATTGCCCCTCAGGTCAGCGGCTATATCGTCCAGGTGGCCGGGCAGGATTTCGCGCAGGTCAAGCGAGGCGAGGTCCTTGTGCGTATTGACGATGAGGTCTATCAGGCGCAGGTAGATGAGGCGACGGCCAATCTTGGCGTCGCCAATGCCGACCTCTCCAACAACCAGCAGGCGCACGCTGCTCGCATGGCGGGCATCGAGAGTCAAGTTGCAGCTATGGCCGGTGCGCAGGCGCGCTTATTGCGTGCCCGCGCTGACATGCAGCGCGCAAACGCGTTGGTCATGGATGGCGCCATTTCTACGCGCGAGCGCGACCAGGCACGAGCCGATTTCAGTCAAGCCCAGGCCGAGGTACAGCAGGCGGGTGCGCAAGAGTCGATTGCTCGGGAGGAGTTGCGTACCGTGGATGTCGGCCGTGAAGGTCTGGAAGCCCAGGTGCGGGTGGCACAGGCAGAACTGCGTGCGGCTCAGATTGATCTTAATCACACGGTCATCCAGGCGCCGGAGGATGGCGTGCTCGGAGAAGTGGGCGTGCGGTTGGGCCAATTCGTGACCCACGGTACACAATTGATGTCGGTAGTTCCCGCTGACCACTGGATAGTCGCGAACTACAAGGAGGCGCAGACTAAGGCTATTGCGCCCGGGCAGATCGCGACGCTCAGGATTGATGCGTTAGGAGGGGCGACGCTAAAGGGGCATGTCGAGCGGCTCTCACCAGCGACGGGCTCGGAATTCGCGGTGCTCAAGCCGGACAATGCAACGGGCAATTTCGTCAAGGTACCGCAGCGTATCGGGGTGCGCATATCTGTTGATCCGGACCAGCCTTTCGAGTCTTCGCTGCGCCCGGGCATGTCGGTTGAGGTCGATGTCGATACGCTTCATCGGTGAGGAGGCGGCTATCAGCATTCAGTTGCTGTTGAGAGTCCCAGGACCCCTCCGTGAATTTCCCTGACTTCTTACGAGCTGAAAGCATCAGCGCTTTTTGAGCATCATTGAGTTCGCGGAACCGGGCGATTTTGTTGACCTCGTCAGGCGGTATGTTCATACATATCCACCACTCAATCATGTTCAGCATCGGTTCTGCCGCTTTGAGTATTGGAGGGGCGGTTCAACGGTGAAGCGCGCTACGGCCCGGTAACAGGCCGCAGCGCCGAGATGAGGGGGAGAGACAGAGGGAAGGGGTTCAGCCGTGAATATGTTCAGCCGCATGCATGGCCAGGTAGGCATCCAGCTTCTTGTCTTTCAAACCCAAGGTGTCGAGAATTTGGGCCATGAAACTGACCGGCGCGCTGCCAGGAGCCGTGACCACTCCCTGGTCGGCAACGGCGTACGGTACGTCTTGGTAATAATCTGCTCCGCGATAATGCACCTGCTTGAGGTTGTCAGCGGAGTTGGAGGTGTGCTGCAAGTGATCCAGCACTCCAGCCTTGGCCAGTACGCGGGTACCGTCACAGATTCCCGCCACGACGATGTTCCTGGCGTGAGCCTCACGGACCAGCGCCTCGATGGCGGGGGCGTTGTCTGTTCTCCAGATCGGGCCTCCCGGCACAATCAGCAAGTCGACATCGTCCAGCCGAATGGCCTCGATGGCCAGGTCGGGAATGATGGTCATGCCACCGGATGATGTCACTTGCTTGCCACCGGGAGCGGCAAAAAAAGTCTCGAAGCCATAGTAGGCACGGCCCGTGGAATTGATCAGCGCGGGCTCCCAGTCAGAAAAATTCTCGGTGAGGATAGTAACGGCACGTACCATTTGAGTGTCCTTCTCAAGTTTCCATGATAATCAGCAGCAACCTGCCCAGCAGGGTTGTCCTGGTGGGCATTGCTGTCGAGTGTACTCGCCAGCGGGGCTGATGAATGGTGTGGTGGAGTATTGGCAGTATGTGTTTCAACTGGCAATGACAGTGATCAACGCGGCGGCATGTTCAGGCGTGAAACGTTGAGAGGGTGTTCTGGTGCGCTGCGCAGCTCGCCGTTGGCGACCTGGCCTGGCAGCAAGTCTGCCTCCAGCGCAGCGGCTTTAGAGCGGCCCGGCGCCTGCACTGGGTAAGCATAAAGGCTGTGCATCTAAAACGTGCGCGGTGATTGAGCCGCTGGCGGGATGGAGTCGAACCGTTGCGCAAGGCTCCAGCCTGATAGCCGCTGCAGCTCATCGACATCGATCGACTCATCTTCCTGCGCGGTGTAGCACTCGTCACCACTGCGCCTGTCATCGGGATAGACCATAAAACCACCACGGCCGTCAGGGCAGTCGGGCAGATACACCGAGGTCAGGTTGCGTTGCTCATCGAGGTGCGCATTCAAGCGCGCGATATAGATACCCATCGAAACCGCCACACCAATAACCAGCACCACGCAGGCGACCAACTGGCTGGCATAGTTGGCGCCCAGCTCATCACGACGCACGGGCGACATGACACGACCCTGTCTGCTCAACATTCTGGCCAATCAGAAACCAGCCACTGCCTCCCATGCGTACCAACTGAGTTTGCTGTGGAAGGATGCCCACCATCAGCGCGAGGAAAATCACGGCTAACAGCACCCCTTTGATCATCGAATACAGGTTCATGACGGTGACGAGCTCTGGATAAGAAGAGCCTTAGCCTAAGCAGCACGGGGTTAACACCAGGTAAACATCGCAGGAAACAGCCCGACTTCCGCTATCCTTCACACCGCTGAGCACCATCTGCCCGAGGGTTTTTCCGTGCATATTCATCTGCTGCTGGTCGAGGACAACCTGGACCTGGCCACCACTGTCATCGAGTACCTGGAGATCAGCGGAATCGTCTGCGATCACGCCAGCAATGGCCAGGCCGGGCTCAACCTGGCGCTCAACCAGCATTACGACGTCATTCTGCTGGACATCATGCTGCCGCGACTGAACGGCCAGCAGTTGTGCGCAGGGTTACGCCAGCAAGGCATCCAGACCCCCATCCTGATGCTGACCTCGCTGGATGCGTTGCCCGACAAGCTCGCCAGTTTTGCTGCGGGAGCCGACGACTATCTGGTCAAGCCGTTCGAGCTTGCCGAGCTGGTGGCGCGGATTCGCGCCTTGAGCCTGCGGCGCAGCGGCCAGACCAGCCGCCTGCAAGTAGACGACTTGGTCATGGAGCTGACCACCCGCCAAGTCAGCCGGGCAGGGCAGGAGCTGCATCTGTCACCCATTTGCTGGGCCTTGCTGGAGCACTTGATGCGGGCCAGTCCCGAGCCTGTTCCCAGGGAGCGGTTGGAAAGCAAAATCTGGGGCGATGAGCCGCCCGACAGTAATACGCTCAAAGTGCATATGCATCGGCTGCGCAAGACGGTAGACAAACCTTTTGGCCGGCCATTGATCCATACCCTGGCGGGTGTCGGCATCCAGGTAAAGGCCCATGCGTAGCGGCCTGAGCCTGAAGTGGGTAATCAGCGGCAGTTTCCTGTGTCTGATTGCGGTGGTGCTGGTGATCTATAGCAGGCTGCTGCCTGAATTCACCGTGCGCGGCCTGTTCTACACCGCCAGCGCGATGATGGAGGAGGAAGCCCTGTATTTTCTCCGGCACTACAAACAGGACCCGACCACGCCGACGCCGCACAATTACTACTACACCAGCGTCATCGGCAAGGAGGCGTTGCCGCAGGACGTGCGCGAGTTGCTGAATGCACCGCCGAGCCTGTCCTTTGGTGCGGTGAATATCTTCGGCGATCTCTATTCCGATGACGACGAGGCGCCGTTCCATATCGTTCTCGAACAACCTCTGGGCGACGGCAAAACCCTCTACATGTATGACATCGACCACGATAAGGAAGTAGGGGGAGAGGTGGAGACGCCATTGTCCGACGCCTACTTTGACCAGGTACTGGAAAGCGTCCAGCTCATCAGCCTGGCCGTATTCGTGCCGGCGCTGATTATCATCGCGCTGTTGGTGTGGTGGTTGGTGCGTCCGCTGGGACGTCTGATCCAATGGTCCAGCACCCTGAACAATCCTGACGCCCTGGCCAGCGAGCGGCCGGGTTTCAACTTCAAGGAGTTCAATATGTTGGCCGATGCCCTGGCCAAAAGTGTTGAACAAGTGCAGGCCGCCAGCCAGCGAGAAGGCCGTCTGTTGCGCTACACCAGCCATGAACTGCGCACGCCGCTGGCGGTGCTCAAGGCCAATATCGAATTGTTGGCCCTGCAATCGGGTGGTGTGCTACCACCCTCGTTGCAGCGCGTAGAACGCTCGGTGCTCAATATGCAGCTCATCGCCGAGACATTGCTGTGGATGAGTCGCGAACGTCCAGAGTCGTTGCCCGAGGAAGACGTTAATCTGAGCGAAGTAGTTGGCGAACTGATTGAAAGGCACCGCTACCTGATCGGTCACCGGGATATTGAGCTAAGCATCGACATCCACAACGAACCTTGCCGGCTGCCCCCTACGGCGTGCCGTATCGTGATCGGCAACTTCCTGCGCAATGCGCTGCAATACGCGGAAGAGGGCACGGTGGATATCAGTTTCAAATACCCCCGGCTGGTGATTGCCAATTACATCAGTGAGGTCAAGCCGCGGCAGGAGTCCGATGATTTTGGATATGGGCTTGGGTTGCAGTTGATGCGGCAGTTGTGCGCAAAGCTGGGCTGGCAGATTGAGGTGATCCGCGAGCAGCAACGGTTTACGGTCATTCTTGATTTTACGAATGTACGGGACACGCCGCCGGCAGACGGCGCACCTGTAGTCTGTTGAACGATTGTGTCTAAGCGAGCTTCACATTCATGGTGATGTGGGCGGTGAAGACCTTGACGCCGCCCGCATCGAAGATCTCCACCGGCACGATCTTGTCTCCGGCGGTTTGCCAATCGATAGCGCTGCCATCGGCAACAGCGCGGATATCGGTTTTCGCCTTGGCCAGATATTCCACAGTCATGCCTTTGGGAATCCAGCGTGCGCCTGCGGGGATCGACGCGTCGGTCATCATGCCGCCGGCCAGTTCGGCGGCGTTGCACAGTGCGATGGCATGCACCGAGGCCAGGTGATTGGTGATTTCCTTGCGAAACGGCACGGTGACCACCGCATGGTTGGGTTTGAGCTCCGCGATCTCGGGAGTGATGGTGCTGAAGTAGGGTGCCATTTGGCACGCCAGGTTGCTGAATGCGGCGGGGCCTACGCTATTGAACATGCTCAGGGCTTGGCTCATCGGAATATCCTCAAGGGTCATTTACAGAATAATATTCTGTAACGGAACAATATTCTGTTGATTCCACGACTGTCAACCTGAGCTTTCTCTGCCGGTCGTTCAGCCTATAAACTGTTTTGATTTGGCGTTCCTCCATGCACTCCATCGATCTCATCGAGCGCACCTTCCCCGGCAGGCGCAGCGACCTCAAGCGCATCATCCTGCGCGAAGCACTGGCGTGTTTTAACGAGGTGGGCATCGAGGCGACCTCTATCGAAACCATTCGCGCGCGCTGCGACACCAGCGTGGGCGCTATCTATCACCACTTCGGCAATAAAGAAGGGTTGGTCGCTGCGCTGTTCTTTGCGGCGCTGGAGGACCAGGCCAGTCTGCGTGACCACTATCTGCAAGCAGCGGACACCGCCCACGCAGGCGTCGTCGGGCTGGTGTACAGCTACGTTGAATGGGTGACCGCACAGCCGGACTGGGCGCGGTTCGTGTTCCAAAGCCGTTTTGCCGTCTCCAGCGGGCCGTTCAAGGACGAGCTGCTTGCACGCAACAAACAGCGCAACCAGCAGTTGAAGGAATGGATGAGCGGGGAAGGGCGCAAGGAGCATTTCAGTCACTTGCCTGCCGAGCTGATCCCTTCGCTGATCATTGGCGCGGCGGAAAGTTACTCGCGTGCGTGGTTGTCGGCGAAGGTCAAAAAGAGTCCATTTGAATACCGCGAACTGCTGGCTGAAGCAGCGTGGAAGTCGATCAGCCTGGGTTAGTCAGTCCTCCATCCCCTGTGGGAGCTGTCGAGCTTCAGCGAGGGCTGCGATAGCGGTGCTTCAGGCGATGAGCCTTTCGGCAATGCCGCCATCTGATCAAATTCCGTCTAGGGCTATACTTGCCTCCTTCCAACCAATCGAGAACCCCATGAGCACGTCTCTTTCCCTGACGCCCGTGCGCAAGCCCGTCGCGCCACTGATTGCCTTTATCATCCTGGTGGCGGGCGCGCTGTTCCTGCAAAACATGGTCGGCGCACGCCAAGTGTTGCTGCTGGTGGTCGGTGCCGCGCTGGGCCTGACGCTGTATCACGCAGCCTTCGGTTTCACCTCGGCCTGGCGCGTGTTTATCAATGATCGGCGTGGCGCTGGCTTGCGTGCGCAGATGGTGATGCTGGCGGTGGCGGTGCTGTTGTTTTTCCCGGCGTTGGGCGCGGGCACTTTGTTCGGTCAGCCGGTCGTGGGGCTGGTGGCGCCGGCCGGTGTGTCGGTGGTGTTCGGGGCGTTCATCTTCGGGATCGGCATGCAGCTGGGTGGTGGTTGTGCGTCGGGTACTTTGTTCACCGTGGGCGGCGGTAATGCCCGGATGTTGGTGACGCTGCTGTTCTTTATCTGCGGCTCGTTGATCGCCACCCACCATGTCGACTGGTGGTTTGCACTGCCATCGTTCCCGGCGGTTTCCATTGTCAAAAGTTTCGGTGTGCTGCCGGCGCTGGTCTTGAGCCTGGCGGTGTTCGCGCTGATTGCAGTGGTGACAGTGCGCCTGGAAAAGCGCCGTCACGGCCAGCTTGAACAAGGCGTGCAAAGCGAGCACCAAGGGCTACGCCGCTTCCTGCGCGGACCCTGGCCGCTGGTGTGGGGCGCGATTGGCCTGGCGCTGCTCAACTACGCCACCCTCGCCCTGGCCGGACGGCCGTGGGGCATCACCTCGGCGTTCGCGCTGTGGGGCGCCAAGGTGGCGAGCGGGCTGGGCGTGGATGTCGCCAGTTGGGCATTCTGGCAGATGCCGGGCAATGCCAAGGCCCTGGCTGCACCGGTGTGGGAAGACATCACCAGCGTCATGGACATCGGCATTGTCCTCGGCGCGTTGCTGGCCGCAGGCCTGGCCGGGCGTTTCGCGCCCAGCCTGAATATTCCAGCGCGCTCGTTGATCGCGGCTGTGATCGGCGGCCTGATGCTTGGCTACGGTTCGCGCCTGGCCTATGGCTGCAACATCGGCGCGTACTTCAGTGGCATCGCCTCGGGCAGCCTGCATGGCTGGGTGTGGCTGGTGGCGGCCTTTATCGGTAACGGCGTGGGCGTGCGCCTGCGGCCCTTCTTCTTTGCGGGCGAACGGCCCCAGGTGGCCTTGAGTGGCTGCTGAGCAGTCCACCCACATTCGCCTGGCGCGCGCGCAAGATGCCGGTTTGTTGCCCGCCATCGAGCAGTGCGCAGCCCAGGCATTTCGCGCAATCGAAGGGCTGGCTTGGCTGGCGGATGCGGCGTCGATCAGCATCGAACGCCATCGGCAATGGATCGCGCTATCGACCTGTTGGGTGGTGGTTGATGACCACGATCACCCTCAAGGCTTCCTCAGCGCAGAACGCTTTGGCGACGACCTGCATATCCATGAAGTGTCGGTTGCCCAGCCGCTGCAAGGCCAGGGCTGGGGGCGCAGATTGGTGGAAACGGCGATAGAGCATGCCCGCGCCCAACACCTGCGTGCGGTGACGCTGACCACCTTCAAGCATGTACCCTGGAATGCTCCGTTCTACCGGCGCCTGGGCTTTGCAATTCACGTCGATCCGCGTCTGGAAACGATCCTGACGGATGAATACGCCCATGGCTTCGAACCCGGCAGCCGTTGTGCCATGGCGTGCCCGGTGATATGTCCGAATCCGTCCTGAAGTAGTCTGCCTTGCGTCTGTCGCGCACTGTGGGTGGTCCTTACCATGGCGTGCATCGTTTACCCACTGATGCAAGCCACAAGGACCGTCCATGACCCATAAAGCCCTGATCGTGATCGACGCGCAACATTCCTTCCGCCATTCAACCTACTGGTCCGAAAATGACCTGCCCGACTACCTGGAAAAACAGCAGGCGCTCATCGATGGTTGTGTTCAGCGGGGCATCCCGGTGATACAAGTCTTCCATGTTGAAGACCAAGGGCATTTCTCCATGCAATCGGGCAACGTCAGGGCATTGAGCGAACTATCGATCAATCCGCAGTTGGTGATCCACAAGCGTTACCACAGCGCCTTCGCCGGTACGCCCCTGGCCGCTCGCCTCACGGAGATGGACGTCACCACGCTGATCATCAGTGGCATCCGGACCGAGCAATGCTGCGAGACCACCACGCGGCAGGCGTCGGACAGCGGCTTCAAGGTGGACTTTGTCAGTGAAGCGACATTGACGTTCCCCATGACCCACCTGCGTAGCGGCCGGGAGTACACCTCTGCGCAAATCCGCGAACGCACGGAGCTGGTGCTGGAAGAGCGTTTTGCGCGCATCGTCACGGTCGAACAGGCCTTGGAAGGATGAACCTGTGAGCGTACCGGTGCTGTTCGTGCTGTTGCCCAATGTGCTGATGCTCGACCTGGCGGGGCCTGCTGAAGTGTTGCGCCTGGCCGCGCAAGCCGAGGACCCGGCGGCGGTGGATTTCGACCTGCAGTACGTCAGCCCGGTGGAGTCGCTGCACAGCTCCATCGGCTTGCCACTGACCGGGCTGGCGCCCCTGCCGCAGACTCTGGAACCCGGCACGCTGGTGGTGCTGGTGGGCTCCACGATGAACGTATCAAAGGCCCACCAAAAGGCTTTCGAATCGGCCAGCCATCAGCTCACCCTGTGGTTGCAAAACGTCTTCGCGCCCTCGGCCGGACGCCTGGTGTGCGTGTGCGCCGGCGCGTTGAGTGCCGCCAGGGCCGGGCTGCTCGATGGGCGCCAATGCACCACGCACCATTCGCTGTGCGCCACCTTGCAAGCCCTCGCACCCAAGGCCCGGGTCCTGGAAAACCGGCTGT
The DNA here is from genome assembly GCF_900119355.1 of Pseudomonas sp. NFPP02. Lineage (NCBI taxonomy): Bacteria > Pseudomonadati > Pseudomonadota > Gammaproteobacteria > Pseudomonadales > Pseudomonadaceae > Pseudomonas > Pseudomonas sp. NFPP02. The sequence goes on along the minus strand of NZ_FPJI01000011.1, from coordinate 73,514 downwards.
ACGTCACCGACGGCCCGGTCAGTTGCAGCGCCGGTATCACGGCGGGTATCGACCTGATGCTGCACCTGGTTGCCGAACTGGCCGGGCCACGCTTGGCCTGCGCCGTGGCGCGGGACATGGTGGTGTACCTGCGCCGCAGCGGCAGCGACCCGCAGCTATCGCCTTGGGTGACCGGGCGCAATCACCTGCACCCGGCGGTCCATCGCGTGCAAGACGCCATCGCCGCCGCCCCCTGCGAGGCCTGGACGCTCACCCGCATGGCAAGCCTGGCCTGCACCAGCAGCCGGCACCTGGCGCGCCTGTTCCAAGAGCATGTCGGCATCCGCCCGTTGGATTACCTGCATCGCCTGCGCCTGGCCGTGGCCCGCGAACTGCTGGCCGAGTCGGCCCTGGACATTGAAGCCATCGCCGAGCGCGCAGGCTTCGGTTCGGCGCGGCATCTGCGGCGTATCTGGGGTAAGTATGAAGCGGCCACCCCTTCAGCCATGCGCCTTACTCAGCAGGCGTCTCGACAGCCATGACCGACTCTTGGCCGGCTTCGGTCGCCAGCTTCAAGCGGTCCGCCTTGCTGATGTATTTGTCTTTGCTTTTAGGCGCCAGCTTGGCGCTGGCCTTTTTCGCTTTGGCTTTGAAGAGCTGCTGGAGTTTTTTCTGGCGGTTCATGTTTCGTTGCCTGAAGGGGAAAGGCGCGGATGATACCAGTTTCAACAAATGTGACCGGGCCCTGGGTTAATGCCAGTCAGTTAAGGCAGAGCCGGTAACTGTGGCGAGGGAGCTTGCTCCCGCTGGGCTGCGTAGCGGCCCCAAAAAAGCTGGGAGCGCTGCGCACTCCAGCGGGAGCAAGCTCCCTCGCCACGGGCTCAGCGCGCCAGGAACTGGGTGATCAGCGTGGTTATCTGCTGCTGGATCACGGGCCGTGGCCGCGCGCCTTCGCCGTCCTGGCAAATGATGCTGTCGCCGGGCACATCAGCGTCAAGCACCGCTGCCGCCCCCGGTTTGCACTGGGACATAAAACTGAAGTGGTTGGCGTCCTGGATCTCCACGTACTGTGTCGACGTTTTTGGCAGCCGCTTGGCCATGTCGGCGGATTCCATCTGCGCCGGCAAATCCGCTGACGGCACACCGGCGGCGATCACCAGAGCCGGCACCGGCAATGCCGCTAGGCTCGCATCGGTAAAGCCGCGCGACAGGCCCAAGTCCAGAGACACCACAGCGGTCACGCGCTTGTCGCTCAAGTCCGCGGCCACTTGAGCCTTCCCGCTCGGCGTACCTTCAGGGTTCATCTCACGGTAAGCCTTGCACGCCACCAACGTCGGATGGGCGTCGCAGTCCCGGGCAAACAACGCCGGGTCAAAACGCGCCCCCGCGCTCTCCATGACCGTCCAGCCCCCCAGGGAATGGCCTATCACCGCGATCCGGCCACTATCCGCCGCGCCAAATGGCGTGGCCTGCGCCAGCAGCGCATCAATGGCCCGGCTCAAATCCTTGGGCCGTTGCCACAACTGCGCGGCGGCTTGCGCGCTGCGATCCTGGCTGGTGGTGCCAGGGTGATTCACTGCCGCCACGATATACCCCTGCCGGGCCAGCGCACTGGCCAACCACGCCTGCTTGCCCCAATTGCCACCGTAGCCGTGGGAGAGCACCACCACCGGATGTTTACCGGGCGTCGGTGCGGCATCAGGCACCGCAAGCACACCGATGAACACCAGGTTGTCAGCGATCAGCTTGGGTTGGGCGGTGCTGGTGGAGGGGTACCACACGGCCATTTCCAGTGGGCGAATGTTGTGAGTGTCAGGGATGGTGGTGGTTTGGAAACCGATGGGGTCGTTGGCGAGTGCAGGCCCAGTCAGGCTGATCAGGAGCAGGGCGGCGAGGGGGGCTTTCATTGTTTTTATCGTCCTTGAAATGAAGGACGCAGCATTACCTGAAACGAGCGGTTCAGGTAGAGGGGAGGCGGTCACCCGCCCCCCCAATAATCAATCAGCTCCTTATAAACGCCAGCAAATCCGCATTAATCGTATCGGCATGGGTAGTAGGCATGCCATGCGGGAAGCCCGGGTAGATTTTCAGCGTGCTGTTTTTCAACAATTTGGCGGACAGCACCCCGGCATTTTCATGGGGGACGATCTGATCATCGTCGCCATGCATGACCAATACGGGAATCTGGATGCTCTTCAGGTCTTCGGTGAAATCGGTCTGGGAAAACGCCACGATCCCGTCATAGTGCGCCTTGGCACAGCCCATCATGCCTTGCCGCCACCAGTTCAGGATGATGCCCTCGGACGGCTTGGCGCCTGGGCGGTTATAGCCGTAGAAAGGTCCGGCGGGAACGTCCTGATAGAACTGTGCGCGGTTGGCTTTCAGCTGCGCCTGCAAGTCGTCGAACACTGACTTGGGCAGGCCACCAGGATTGCTCGGGGTCTGGACCATCAAAGGAGGGACGGCACTAATGATGGCGGCCTTCGAGACGCGCTCTTCACCGTGGCGGGCGATGTAATGAACCACTTCACCGCCGCCGGTGGAGTGACCGACATGCACCGCAGTTTGTATACCCAGGTGCTCGACCACCGCCGCAACGTCGTCGGCATAGTGGTCCATATCGTGCCCGTCCCAGACCTGGCTGGAACGCCCGTGGCCACGCCGGTCGTGGGCAACGACCCGGTAACCTTCGCCCAGGAAAAACAGCATTTGCGCGTCCCAATCATCTGCGCTCAGTGGCCAGCCATGATGGAAGAAAATGACCTGGGCATCGCGTGGGCCCCAGTCCTTGTAGAAAATTTCAACACCGTCTCGCGTGGTGACGTAGCCCATGTTCGCCTCTCCCAAATGAAATGATGGCCTGATCGAATCGCGATCATGGCACTGGATTGACCCACTGCGGCCCATGCGTGTCTGGCAAGCGCGCCGCCTACCAATTGCCGCCTTGGCCGCCCAATGACTTTAGGTTTAAAGTCAACTTTAAGGTCAATGGTTTTTTGTGGGTGGTACATGAGAATAGGCGAGTTGGCAAAAATCAGCGGGTTGGCGGCCTCACGCATCCGCTTCTACGAGGCGAGCGGTCTGATCCAATCGGTTGAGCGTAAATCCAACGGCTATCGGGACTATACGCCCGGCACCGAGGCGGTGTTGGAGATCATCAAGGGTGCCCAGGCAGCCGGTTTCTCTCTGGAAGAAATCCGGCAGTTAATGCCCCGCAGTGCCGGTGGTTGGCAGCATGACGAGCTGCTCAGCGGGCTCAAGCACAAGGTCGAGGAAATCGAGGTTCTGCAACAACGGCTGGCCCAGAACAAGGCGCAGTTGCTGAACGTCATCAAGGGCATCGAAGGCAAGCCCGAGGGCATGGCCTGTGCCGAGAATGCGCAGATGCTGATAAACCGTCTGCGCGAGGAAGGGGGCGCTCCAGCCTCATCCACAAAAAAAAGCGCCCGCCGGGCCCCGAGGGCCTGACCGGCGCACGAGGTTCAGCGTTCGCCAATCAGGTTGACGAGCGGCTCTGGCGCATAGAGTGCGCTCTGGAACTCGGGTACGTATTCGTACTTCACCATTTTCCCCAGCTTGAGGTCGCGCAGGTAATCGGACAGGCTGCCATCGCCTAGCGTGAGGGTGGCTGAGTCTGCGTCACGGCTGGAGCCATGGCTGAGCTGGCGGGAAACCGCATACCCATAGGCCAGTTGGCCGTGGTGATCGAGATTGGTGAAACTGCTGGTGACCAGGTCCATATCACGGGACAGCTTCTCAAGCTTTTTAGCCTTGAACGACACGTCCAGTTTGCCGGTCTTGCTATCGGTAATGTCATACACCACCGAGTGCCCATCCTCTTTGCGATCAATGCCGGTCAGCCATTTCGGCAGGTTGTAACCGACCACCCCGCGCACCCGCGCCAGCTCGGTATTCACCGGCAGCTTGAGCACATAGCCCCAAAAGTCCTGCGACATCGACTGGCCCACCAGCGTAAAGGGGCCCAGGTTGGCTTTGCCAGGTTTGTTCGTGATGATCGACACGGCGACTTCGTTATAGGCGTCGTTATCGCAATGCTCATAGGTGTACGCAGTAAACGCGATCAGCCCGCGACCCGGCCAGACTTGCAAGGGCTGCACGGCGGCCAGTACCTGCGGTGGCATCAACGCCCGAAGCTTATCGATGTCGGCTGTATAGACTGCTGTTACCCGACTGTTCTGGTAGTAAAAATTGGGCGAGTAGGATTCAAAACCGATGTCGACCTTGTGCTTTTGCAACCCTTTGAACCAGCTTAAATCAACCCCGGGTAATTCTGCTGCAACCACCGACAACGGCGGGTTGGAGCGAAAGCGGTCGTACAAGCCACCCTTGACGACGGGCACCTGCTGGCCGGCGATATCGATGTGGGTTGTGTCGTTGGGGCTGGGCATCTCGGGCGTTCCGGCCAACGCAAGGTTGGCAAAAGGGGTGAGCAGCAATCCGGTTAAAATGGCGCTTGGAATGTTCAATCGGTTTTCTCCAGAGAGGGGCTAGGCGCTATCGTTCGTGGGACAGCTCGGTTATTACGGCGAGTGCGACGGCCTTGGGCGATTGCGGGTTCTGGCCCGTGATCAGGCGGCCATCGGTGATGACAAATGAGGTGAACGGCACCCAGCCCTTGCGGTAACGCGCCCCTTGGCTCAGCAGCCGGTCTTCAAGCAAGAACGGCACCTCACGCTTCATGCCCGATAGCAGTTCTTCGCGATTGGAGAAGCCGGTGATGTTTTTGCCCTTGATGATCGCGTTGCCCTGTTCATCCTTCAGATCCAGCAGGCCCGCCACACCGTGGCACACGGCCGAGACGATGCCGCCCTGGTTGTAAATGGTTTGGGCGACACGTTGCAGGTCGAGGTTGCCAGGGAAGTCCCACATGACACCGTGGCCGCCGGTGAAGTAGATCGCGCGAAATTGCGACGGATCGACATTGGCGATGGGCAGCGTGTTTTGCAGCCGGGCGCGAAAGGCCGGGGACTGCAACTGTTCACGCGCCGCCTTATCCATGTACAGCCAACCGAGGCTGCGCTCGTCCAGAGGCACAGCACCTCCTTTGGGGCTGGCAAATACCGTCGTGTAGCCAGCCGCTTCCACGACCTCGGTGAAATGCGTCAGCTCTGTCAGCCACAGGCCCGTGGTATCGGGCCTTGAGGGGTAGCTGGCGTGGTTGGTCATGATCACCAGGATCTGGCGATTGTTTGCAGCGGCCGTGGAAGGGCCGGGTTCAGCCTGTGCAAATGTCATAAGCGCGCCACCTATCGCTACCAACGCAAAAGAAATAAGGGTTTTGAGCATGATCCAGGGTCCAGTAATCCTGTCGGTTGGTGCATGCTCACCTTAAACCTCGCTTTAAGGTCAACCCCTGCTTTGGCAAAAAAAAACCGAGTCGTCTTGGGGCGCGACGGCTCGGCTTTTTTTGGGCGTGTTGAACGTTTAGCCAGCTGCTACAGCCGCCTCGCGCTCCATCAACTTATCGACCAACAACATTCCCAGCTCACTTAACTGATGAATCGCCAACGCGACGTCGCGCTGTTTACCGGTCAGTTCATCCGACAGGTCGAGCAGCAGGGCGGTTACTGAGGAAAAGGTTTCATAGCTATTGGCGACGAGCATTTCATTGCTGGCATCGTCGGCAACGCTGAACAGCGGTGTCGAGGGTGGAGGAGAGGGTTCGGCGTTGGGGTTGAGGGCGTGATCGATCGCACGACGGGCTGCCTGATCAAGCTTCAGGTTTGGATCGTTTGGAGGGTTTGGGGTGACTTTGTACATATGCGTAATTCCTGAATGGGGCCGACACCGTTTCGCTACTAAACGAAAGGGTGGCAGCTGTACGCAGGTTAGTAGACCGGGGAATTACACAAAGCCGGCGCGCCCGAAGGCGCCCTACGCACAGCCACCATCAGGCACAGACAGGAACGTCTGATAGATGAAGCTCATGCACTAAATGTAATTGACCCTCGGGCTACTAAACCCGATCACTGAGTTGTCAGCGACCGAGCCACCTTAGAGACGCCCATCCAAGCGCACAAGCCGGCGGATTCTGACGCAACTGTAGGCAATGGAGCAAGGTGGTGCAGCTTGCTGTAGGACGGGTCTACATCAACGCCGGCCCACTCACTCACTCCCTGTAGGAGCGAGCTTGCTCGCGAAAAACCATAGGCGCCGCGTTCATTCTGGATGAACACATTATCTTTACGTTCTTCGCGAGCAAGCTCGCTCCTACAGAGAGGATGCCTCAGTCGCGACGCAACGTTTCGGTCTTGAGGACACAAGCGCTAATAGTATTGCTCGGCTGCCTGCGCGGCGGCTGGACTAGGATTTTTTCTGGCGGTGCACACCGACATTAAAAATTCACTGGCATCTACAAGGAGTAGCCAGTAGGCTACATTTGAATCTGTGACCAATACGATCGGCAGGACGCCCGAGTTCGATACATGGCTCGACGGTATGAAGGATGTGTGGGGTAAGACGGCTGTACTGATCCGCCTGGATCGAGCCGAAGAAAACAATTTTGGCGATTGCCAGCCTGTAGGCGATGGCATGAGTGAAATGCGTGTGTTTGTCGGGCCCGGCTACAGGATTTACTTTGTGCGCACGGGCATCACCGCTTACCTGATGCTGTGGGGAGGCGATAAAACCGACCAGAAACGAGGAATCAAGCGGGCAAAAGAGATTCTCGATGCCCTGAGAGGTCAATGACATGAGTAAGTCGACATTCAAACCAGAGGACATGCCGATCCTCGAGCTGGATACATCCGGCACCAGCGCCTATGAGGCTTCACGTTTCCTTGATAGCCCGCAAACCATCAGTGCCTATCTTGCGCAAAGCATGGCGTGCCATAACCCGCAAGTCCTTATGAAGGCGCTGGCCGAGGTTGCCAAGGCCCAGGGAGTGAACAAGGTTGCCGAAGCGGCGGGGGTGAATCGGGAGAGTCTGTATAAAACCCTGAAAGGCGGCTCAAAGACGCGTTATGAGACGGTCCAGAAGCTGATGCTGGCATTGGGGGTGGAACTGACGGTGCGACCGATTACCGCGACTACCGCTAAAAAAACGGCTGTCATCGGCAAAACCTGATGGACCAAACAGAGGACGGTTTTGATGAAAATAGATACGTCCCTTTTTTTCGACAGAGCGCCCATCCCTTACGAAGGGGATAAAGCCATTTACGAGAGAAGCGTGTTGATATGCGCCTGGTCTTGTAGGAAATCGACCTCTAGTAGCGTAAGGCTTCCTCTATAATACTGGTTGTATATCCAGTATTTGCGGGTCTGCGCGCTCACGAAACGAAAATGAGTGAAAAATGGGCCTGTGGCAAAAAAAAGCAACTCCGTTAGGTTGAGGTCCTCTCCTTCAAGAAAGGGAGAGTTCTTAATCAAGTGAATGGAGTCACAACATGAACAAACCACAAACCCAGACACCTCTTCGCCATGGTCGTGTCACATCCCCTTCCAGCCGTGGCGCAGTCGCCGTGGATCTTGGCCTGCTGGAAACCTGGCAGGTCAATGAAATGGAAGGCGGCAAGAACTTCCCGGCACTGACGGCCGGTCCGTTCCCGGCGCCTTATCAAACCGACAGTGACAGCGTCACCCCACCCGCCGACGGCGTCATCCTCAGCGGTGGCAAGACCGATGCCCGTGACTGCATCAACTTCACCCACGAGGAAATGGCCAAGAAACTTGGCCGCGCCTTCACCTGGCCGTTGCTCAATGTCGAGTCGGGTCAGACCTTCAAGGTCACCTGGGCATACACCGCGCCGCACACCACCCGTGGCTATCGCTGGCTGATCACCAAGGATGGCTGGGATCCGAAACAGCGCATCACCCGCGCGCAACTGGAAAACCAGCCGTTCGCTGAAGACTTCTATGCCCAGGTGCCGTACTACAGCCATGCAGGCGAACTGAAGGCCAAGGTCAATCATGAAGTGAAACTGCCGACCCACAAAAAGGGCCAGCATGTGATTGTGTTGATGTGGATCGTCGCCAACACCGGCAACGCCTTCTATCAAGCCTTCGATGTGGACTTCAAATAAGCCCGCGCCGTTAAACCCACACGTTCTGAAGGATTAGAACATGTCAAAGATTGACTTTACCTCACTGCAATCGCCGCTCAACGATGCCGCTTCGCTGATGCCGAGCATTGCCGGCAAAAAGATCCTCATGGGCTTCTGGCACAACTGGCCTGCCGGCCCGAGCGATGGCTACCAGCGTGGCCAGTTCGCCAATATCAGCCTGGTGGATGTCCCAAAGGATTACAACGTGGTGGCCGTGGCCTTCATGAAGGGCAACGGTATCCCAACCTTCAAACCGTACAACCTGTCCGATGCCGAGTTTCGTCGCCAGGTGGGCGTGCTGAACAGCCAGGGCAGGGCGGTGCTGATTTCCCTTGGCGGCGCCGATGCACACATCGAACTGCATAAAGGCAACGAACAGCCACTGGCCAGCGAAATTATCCGCCTGGTGGAAACCTATGGCTTTGATGGCCTGGATATCGATCTTGAACAGAGCGCGATTGATTTCGCCGACAACAAGACTGTCCTGCCCGCCGCCTTGAAACTGGTCAAGGACCACTACGCAAGTCAAGGCAAACACTTCATCATCAGCATGGCACCGGAGTTTCCGTACCTCACCACCGCCGGCAAATACGTCGGTTACATCCAGGCGCTGGAAGGCTATTACGACTTCATCGCCCCGCAGTATTACAACCAGGGGGGCGACGGCATCTGGGTGCAGGAGGTCAACAATGGCAACGGCGCCTGGATTGCCCAGAACAACGACGCGATGAAGGAGGATTTCCTGTTTTACCTCACCGAAAGTCTGGTGAGCGGAACGCGCGGGTTTACCAAGATCCCGGCAGACAAGTTCGTCATTGGCCTGCCCGCCAACGTCGATGCGGCTGCCACCGGTTATGTAGTCAACCCGACAGCCGTGACCAATACATTCAAGCGTTTGCACGACAAAGGATTGTCAATCAAGGGCCTGATGACCTGGTCGGTGAATTGGGACAACGGGATCAACAAAGACCATGTGCCCTACAACTGGGAGTTCAGCCGCCGTTATGGGCCGATGATCAATGGCACTGATCTCGCTGGCCTGGAGCAGGAAGAGGCGGATCTGGAGATCGCCAATCGGCAGTAGCGCAAAAGGGGCCTCTGGCAGACGTGCCAGAGGTCAAACAGCTAAGCTTCTGATCTGACTAAAATCCGATGCCTGTTTGGGCATCGGATTATTTGCGTCACGCTCAAATTGCGCTGAGCATTCCTAAAGCCGATTTACCGCACCAGACAAGGCCGCTTGTTATCAAAGCCCCAACCCGGGATCAGAAACTGCATCGCCACACTGTCATCCCGGGCTCCAAGGCCCATGCCTTTGTACAGTTCATGAGCCTTGGCCACCGCGTCCATATCGATATCCACACCCAGGCCAGGCTTGGCCGGCACCTTTACGTAACCCCCTTCAATCTTCAATGGTTCGCGCGTCAAGCGCTGGCCGTCCTGCCAGATCCAGTGGGTGTCGATGGCGGTGATCTCGCCCGGTGCGGCCGCCGCCACCTGGGTGAACATTGCCAGGGAAATATCAAAGTGGTTGTTGGAATGCGAGCCCCAGGTCAGGCCCCACTCGTTGCACATTTGCGCGACGCGCACCGAGCCCTGCATGGTCCAAAAGTGCGGGTCGGCGAGGGGAATGTCCACCGATTGCAACTGGATGGCGTGGCCCATTTCGCGCCAGTCGGTGGCGATCATGTTGGTGGCGGTTTTAAGGCCCGTGGCGCGGCGGAATTCGGCCATGACTTCGCGGCCCGAGTAGCCGTTTTCTGCGCCGCACGGGTCTTCGGCGTAGGCCAGCACATGATGCTGGTCGCGGCACAGACGGATGGCTTCTTTCAGCGACCATGCGCCGTTGGGGTCAAGGGTGATGCGCGCATCGGGAAAACGCTCGGCCAGCGCGGTGACGGCTTCGATTTCCGCGTCGCCGCTCAATACGCCACCCTTGAGCTTGAAATCGTTGAAGCCATATTTGGCCTTGGCCGCTTCGGCCAGGCGCACTACCGCGTCGGCGGTCAGGGCTGTTTCATGACGCAGGCGGAACCACTCATCGTCGGCATCGGCCTCGTTGCGGTAGGCCAGGTCGGTGGCGTTGCGATCCCCCACATAGAACAGGTAGCCGAGCATCTTCACTGCGTCGCGTTGCTGGCCTTCGCCAAGCAAGGCGGCCACCGGCACCTCAAGAAATTGGCCAAGCAAGTCGAGTAGGGCGGCTTCCATGGCGGTGACGGCGTGGATGGTGATGCGCAGGTCGAAGGTTTGCAGGCCGCGACCCGCGCTGTCTCGGGACGCAAAGGTGCTGCGCATCTGGTTGAGGACGCGCTGGTACTGGCCAATCGGCTGGCCGATCACCAGGCTGCGGGCATCCTCCAGGGTTTGGCGAATGCGCTCGCCGCCGGGTACTTCGCCCACGCCAGTGTTGCCGCTGCTGTCCTTGAGGATGACGATATTGCGCGTGAAGTAGGGGCCGTGGGCGCCGCTGAGGTTCAGCAACATGCTGTCGTGGCCGGCGACGGGGATGACTTGGAAATGAGTAACGACAGGGGTATTCATGGCGCGTTCCTGGCTGAGTTCAAAGAGGTTTGCTGATGGCGGCGCCGCTGGGCACGGCCGGTACGGCAGAGGGTGAGGTCTTGGCAAAGAACACCAGGATGGCCGCGAGCACCGAAGTACAGGCCAGGCCATACAGCCCGCCTTGGATCGATCCGGTGGTCTGCTCCAGAAAGCCAAAGGTAGTCGGCGCCACAAAGCCGCCCAGGTTGCCGATAGAGTTGATCAGCGCGATCACCGCGGCGGCGATGCGCACATCCAGGTAGCCCTGGGGGATCGGCCAGAACAGCGACGACGCAGACTTGAACCCGATGGCCGCAAAACAGATCGCCACGAAAGCGAAGATCGGCCCGCCGGTGGTGGACATGAACATACCGGCCGCCGCGATCAGCAGCGCCGCCGCGACCCAGGCCTGCTGGAACTTGAACTTGCCCGACAGCGACGCGAAGGCGTACATGGCGATGATCGAGATCAGCCAGGGGATCGAGTTGAAGAAACCGACCTGCACATCAGTGAGGTCACCCATCTTCTTGATGATGCTGGGCAGCCAGAAGGTGGCGGCATAGATCGTCAGTTGAATGCAGAAGTACAGAGCGCAGAACAGCAGGATCTGACGGTCCTTGAGCAGTTTGCCGAGGGTGGGTTTCACCGTGGTCAGGGCTTCACGTTCGCGCTGTTCCTGGTCGATGGCGTCAACCAGGGCGTCTTGTTCTTCGCGGCTCATCCACTTGGCATCATGGGGTTTGGAGTCCAGCCAGAACCACACAAAAAAGCCCAGCGCCACCGAGGCCAGGCCCTCGATGCCGAACATCCATTGCCAGCCATGCAAACCAAAGCCTTCGATCTGCAACAACGCACCCGACAACGGCCCGGAGATCAACGACGCCACCGCCGAGCCACTGAGGAAGATCGCGATGGCCTTGCCACGCTCCACACCGGGCAACCAGCGGGTGAAGTAATAGATCACGCCGGGGAAGAATCCTGCTTCCGCCACACCCAGCAGGAAACGCAGGATGTAGAAGTGGGTTTCGTTCTGGATAAACGCCATCAGCGTGGCGACGATGCCCCAGGTGAACATGATGCGGGTCAGCCAGATGCGGGCGCCGACTTTTTGCAGCAGCATATTGGAGGGCACTTCGAACAGTGCATAGCCAATGAAGAACAGCCCGGCGCCGAAGCCGTAGGCCGCTGCGCCGATTCCCAGGTCATGCTCCATGTGCGTGCGCACGAAGCCGATATTGACCCGGTCGATGTAGTTGAGGATGAACATGACCACGAACAGTGGGAGCACATGGCCCTTCACTTTGCTCACGGCGCGGGCGAGCGCTGAATCACTTTCGGGTACGGCAGATGCTGGGCTTGAATGCTTCACGAATGAAAACTCCCCCTGATTATTTTTATGCGGGTTTGGTGTTTTGTTGACAGACATCATACAAGTTGTTTTTTAAAGGCCGCAATCCTGTCAGGGCTGTTTTTGTTCTTATAAGCCGGTATTGAGGTTGGCTATTTTGGTTATTTGCCAGATTTTATTGGGTTTTGCCCCGCTAGTGACGGCTCGGGGTGTGCGCTTCTCTCGAAGCGAAGACAGGGTCGGGTGAGGTGGGATGAGTATGTTGTCATACAAGTTGGGTGTTTTTCGCCGCCACCCGTCGCCCCGTGCGTTCAGGGTGATAAGCTCCCCCCAGCCCAACCCCGTGGACCCGTCTCGATGCCGATTAAAAGCACACCGCCTGTGCGCAAACGTTCCGCCAACCTGGCCCAAGGTGTGGTCGAGGCACTGACCCAGCGCATCCAGTTGGGGCAACTCAAGCCGGGTGAAAAACTGCCGTCCGAATCCACCATCGTGCTTGAGCATGGGGTGAGCCGTACCGTGGTGCGTGAAGCCTTGTCCAAGCTGCAGGCGTCGGGGCTGGTGGAGACGCGTCACGGCATCGGCACCTTTGTGCTGGAGCAGCACACGCAGCCGGGCCTGCGCCTGCATGTGGACACGGTCGCCAGCGTGCGCAACATGCTCGAATTGCGCCTGGGCCTGGAAGTGCAAGCGGTGGCCCTGGCCGCGCTGCGCAGAAGTGACGCGCAATTGGCCCACATGCGCCAGGCACTGGACGACTACCAAGCCTCCCTGGCCAACAACGACAGCTGTGTGGAGGAGGACAAGCGCTTTCACCAACTGATCGCCGAAGCCACCGGCAATACGTTTTTCACCGACATCATGCAGCACCTGGGCACGGCGATGATTCCGCGCACCCAGGTGAATGCCGTCGAGCGCGGCGGCGCGGACTTTGCCCAACTGGGGCAGTTGGCGAACCTGGAACACGAGGCCATCTACAACGCTATCAAGCGCCAGGACCCGGACGCCGCACGGGCGGCCATGGTGCTGCACTTGACTAACAGCCGGGATCGATTTTCCGGGCACTCTTAAGGAATCACCGTTGAACGAACACACCTTGTCCCAGCGCCTGGAGCGCGTTGCCGCGCACATACCGACGGGTGCCCGCCTGGCCGATATCGGCTCCGACCACGCCTACCTGCCGGTGGCCCTGATACACCGCGGCGCTATTGCGGCGGCCGTGGCGGGGGAAGTGGCCGCGACACCGTTTCAGGCGGCCAACCGTACCGTGGCCGACAACGGCCTGAGGCAGCACATCACCGTGCGCCTGGCCGATGGTTTGGCGGCGATCCAAGCCGGCGATGACATTACCGCCATCAGCCTGTGCGGCATGGGCGGCGAGACGATCCGCGACATTCTCGAAAGCGGCAAGGCGCACCTCAATGGCCGGGAACGCCTGATCCTGCAACCCAACGGCGGCGAGCAGCCCCTGCGCCTATGGTTGATGGACAACGGCTACCGGATCCTGCACGAGGAGCTGCTGCTGGAAAACCGCTTCTACTACGAAATCATCGTTGCCGAACGCGCCGAGGCGGTCACCTATACCGCCGAGCAACTGTACTTCGGCCCGCTGCAAATGCAGGCCCGCAGCCCGGTGTTTGTGGCGAAATGGCAACGGATGTTGCGCCAGAAGCGCAAGACATTGGCCAGCCTCGAACAGGCGCGGCAGGCGGTGCCCGAGCAGAAAGTGCAGGAGATCGTGCAGCAGGTGAAGTGGATCGTTCAATTGCTTGCCTGACCGCCACCGGTCCAGTGTGGGAGATGTGGAGCCTTAGCGAGGCTTCGAGCGGTGTATCAGGCAACATCCATGTCGTGAATGCCGCAGCCTTCGAAGCCTCGCTAAAGCTCGACATCTGCCACATTTGATCGCGCAGGCCGGTGCTGCCTGGCCACATTCGCGGCACTTCACCGCTACGCTGTAGTCTTCTCTTAAATCCCCCCAAGGTGTCGCCTCGATGATCACTGTTCACCACCTCAACAACTCCCGCTCGCAACGTATCCTGTGGGCGCTTGAAGAACTGGGCCTGCCCTACGACATCAAGCGCTACCAGCGCGACGCCAAGACCAACCTGGCGCCGCCTGAACTCAAGGCCATTCACCCCCTGGGCAAATCCCCTGTGATCGAAGACGGCTCTCGTGTGCTGATCGAGTCCGCCGCGATCATCGACTACCTCATCCGCCGCCACGGCAACGGCCAACTGCAACCCGACCCGGCTACCGACGCCTATGACAGCTATGTGCAATGGCTGCATTTTGCTGAAGGCTCGGCGATGTTGCCGTTGATGCTCAACCTTTATGTGGGACGGCTGGGTGAAGCAGGCGCACCGCTGCATCCGCGGATTGAGTCGGAGCTGGCCAACTACCTGGGCTACCTGAATGACGTGCTGGGCCAAACGCCGTACCTGGTGGGCGACGCACTCAGCGGCGCGGATATCCAGATGAGCTTTATCGGCGAAGTCGCCCAGGCCCAGGGCAAATTGCAGGCCTACCCGAACTTGGCCGCATGGCTGCAAAAGCTCCAGGCGCGCCCGGCATACCGCAAGGCGGTGGAGCGGGGCGGGGAATACGCGTTCGCCAAATAGCGGGCCCACCGACACCGCCTCCTGTAGGAGCGAGCTTGCTCGCGAAAAACGTAAACAATAACGCGTGTTTCCTGGATAAACGCGGCGCCTTTGGGTTTTTCGCGAGCAAGCTCGCTCCTACAGAACCCGTTTCGGCAGGTGAACCTTCGAGTCTCCCAGCGCTCACTTAAAAGGTGGCACTGGCTTTTCTCGAAAGGAATCTGCATGCACTCCACCTCGTCAATCGCGCCCGTAGAGCGCGAACTGAGCCTGCGGGCAGTTATCACCGGGATCGTGCTGGGCATCCTGCTGACCCCTTCCAATGTCTACGCAGGCTTGAAGATCGGCTGGTCGTTCAATATGTCGATCATCGCCTTGCTGATCGGTTATGGCCTCTGGCAAGGCCTGGCCCGGCGTTCCGCTGAACACCTGCCGTGGACCCTGCACGAGAGCAATATCAACCAGACCGTGGCCTCTGCCGCGGCGTCGATCATTTCCGGCGGGCTGGTCGCGCCCATCCCGGCTTATACCTTGCTCACCGGCAACCAACTGGCGGCGCTGCCGATGATCGCCTGGGTGTTCTCGGTGAGTTTCCTGGGGATCTGGATCGCGTGGTACCTGCGGCCTTCATTGCTCAATGACAAGGCACTGAAGTTTCCCGAAGGCATGGCCACCCTGGAGACCCTGCTGCACATCTACAACCATGGTCGCGAAGCCGCCACGCGCTTGAAAGTGCTGCTCGGCGCAGCGTTGTTGTCCGGGTTGGTCAAGTGGGTGGATACCTTTATGTGGGCCTTCCCGCGCTGGTCGCTGAACGCCCAGTTGGAGCGCTTGACCTTCACCGCCGACCCCTCTCTGCTGTTGCTGGGGTTCGGCGGCATCATCGGCATTCGCGTGGGCCTGACCCTGCTGCTCGGCGCCTTGCTGGCATGGGGCGGGCTGGGGCCGTGGCTGTTGGTCAACGGCCTGGTGAGCCTGCCCGCCGACAGCAGCGGCCCGCAATTTGCCGCGCTGGTGGAGTGGCTGCTGTGGCCCGGCGTGAGCCTGATGGTGTGTTCCACCCTGGCGTCCCTGGCGATTCGCCTGTGGGCGTTGCATCGCTCAACCCGAGCGGCTGGCGGGACGCCTTGGGCGGTTCCCAAGCCTGGGCCTGCCGTGGGGTTCGCGCTGGCGATCGTGTTGGTGGTGAGCCTGCAAGCGCTGTTGTTCGGTATCAACCTTGGGATGGCGCTGCTAACCATTCCCCTGGCGATCTGCCTGGCCGCCGTGGCGGCGCGGGTGGTGGGGGCGACCGGTATTCCGCCGATTGGCGCCATCGGGCAACTGTCTCAGCTGAGTTTTGGCATCGTTGCGCCGGGCCAGGTGCCGATCAACCTGATGAGCGCCAACACCGCCGGCGGTTCGGCGGGGCAGTGCACAGACCTGATGAATGACTTCAAGGTGGGCAAAGCGATTGGCGCGACGCCGCACAAACAGGTTATCGCCCAGATTCTCGGGATTTTTGTCGGCAGCGTCATCGGCGTATTCGCGTACCTGGCGTTGATCCCCGACCCGCAAACCATGCTGCTCACCGAACAGTGGCCAGCCCCGGCCGTCGCCACTTGGAAAGCCGTGGCCCAAACCCTGACCCACGGGCTGGATTCGTTGTCACCCAGCATCCGCTCGGCCATTGCTGTTGCAAGCCTGTGCGGCGTACTGCTGGGCATACTCGATAGCACGCTGCCCACCCATCGCGCCCGCTATCTGCCCAGTGCGGCAGCCTTGGGACTGGCGTTTGTCTTGCCTGCGTCGGTGTCGCTGATGATGGCCCTTGGCGCGATCATGACCTGGGCCGTGAGCTGTCGCTGGCCAAGTGTGACGCAGCGCTTTGCGATCACAGCAGCGGCGGGGCTGATCGCCGGTGAGAGCATTACTGGCGTGGGCGCGTCGTTATGGCAGATGCTGGGAAGTGGATAAATGGCCCTCGTGGATTTACAACTCTTCACGAATTCAAAAGGCTCATCGTTATAGGCTTGGCGCTGCCACGTCTGGATCAAACCCATTCAACTGACCGTTGAGCCTAGCCCATGAAACTGCCTGCCATCGCTGCCACGTTTCTCGCCGTTGCTACGCTGCATCCTTTACCCGTACACGGCGCAGGCCCCGTCACCCATGTCGCCATCTACCGAGGCCCGGCAGGCTGCCCCGACTGCTCGGAAAACGTGAAAACCGCCCTGCAGCGCCTGGACCCCAATTACCAGATCGACTTCGTCGGTGCCGACGAACCCATCGACATCACCCCGCAAACCCTGGCGCGCTACGATCTATACGTGCAACCCGGCGGTGGCCAGGACATCCCGGCCGCCCTCGACAGCCTGGGCGATGCGCGTGCCGAAGCCATCCGCGATTACGTCGCCAAAGGCGGCCGCTACCTGGGCCTGTGCATGGGCGCCTACCTGGCCGACGACAACAACCTCGGCCTGATCCCCCAGGCGCTTGATACCGAAGCTGGCCGTCCCGGTTTTGAAGTGTCCGGTATTGAGGACGCCGCCGTGCGGGTGACGTGGGACGGGCAACCCGACTCTGTGTTCTATCAGGACGGTCCGTATTTTCCCAAAGCCAATGCCACTGCGCCCTACAAGGTCATCGCCACCTACCACAATGGTGACGTGGCGGCGGCGCGCTATACCTACGAACGTGGCGTGGTGGTGCTGAGCGGGCCGCACCCGGAAGCCGGGCGGGAATGGTTTGAAAATGCCGATATCGAGCTGAGCAAGATGCCGCGTGGCGAGCTGTTCGGGTCGTTGATACGTAGCGCGCAAGAGTAGGGCGCGCCGCCGGTTACTTCAGGATGCCACTATTCCCCATGTCGATATCAGGCACGATGGTGGCGTAACCAGGCTACTTGTGCCTGGCCTCGGGCACTTAAGGTGAAGGTCATTGGCCGCCCGAGAACAACAAAAACAATGACTAGCCTCAACTGCAACGATTCCAACGGTCAGCTTGCGCAGGGCTTCAAGCCGCGCCATGTGACCATGTTGTCCATCGCCGGCATCATCGGCGCGGGGTTGTTTGTCGGCTCCGGACACGCGATCGCCGCCGCCGGGCCAGCGGTGTTGCTGGCTTATCTGTTTTCCGGCCTGTTGGTGGTGCTGGTCATGCGCATGCTGGGGGAAATGGCGGTGGCACGCCCGGACACTGGCTCGTTTTCAACCTACGCCGACCAGGCCATCGGCCCTTGGGCGGGGTTCACCATCGGCTGGTTGTATTGGTGGTTCTGGGTGCTGGTCATTCCCATCGAAGCCTTGGCCGCCGGGCACGTGCTCAACCAGTGGTTCCCTCAGGTTGATGCGTGGCTGTTTGCGTTGATCTCAATCGTTTTGCTGGTGATCACCAATCTGTTCAGCGTGGCCAAATACGGCGAATTCGAATTCTGGTTCGCCATGGCCAAGGTGATTGCCATCGTCGGCTTTATCGGCCTGGGCTTCAGCGTCCTCATGGGCTGGATCCCGGATCGCGAAGCCAGCGGCTTGAGCCGCTTGATGGAGGAACACGGCGGGTTTGCTCCCAACGGCCTGTCGGCGGTGGTGGGCGCGTTCATTACCATCATGTTCAGTTTCATCGGCACCGAAGCGGTGACCATCGCTGCAGCAGAATCGAGCAACCCGGCGCAGAACATCGCCAAGGCCACGCGCTCGGTGATCTGGCGCATTGGCGTGTTCTACCTGTTGTCGATCTCCGTCGTGATTTCCGTGGTGCCCTGGAACGATCCGCTGTTGGCCTCCGTGGGTTCCTATCAGCGCGCACTGGAAATTATGAACATCCCCAACGCCAAATTCATGGTCGATGTGGTGGTGTTGATCGCGGTAGCCAGTTGCATGAACTCCTCGATCTACATTTCTTCGCGCATGCTGTTTTCCCTGGGCAAACGCGGCGATGCGCCGCCGGCGCTTAAAATCACCTCGAAGGCGGGCGTGCCCAGGGCGGCGGTGATCGCCAGCACCATCATCGGTGCGGGCGTTACGTTGCTGAGCTACTTCCTGCCGGCCGGTCTGTTCCAGTTCCTGCTCGCCAGCTCCGGGGCCATCGCGTTGTTGGTGTACCTGGTCATCGCTATCTCGCAACTGCGTATGCGTCGCTTGCTGCTTCGGCAGAACGTCGAACTGACCTTTCGCATGTGGCTGTTTCCGTGGCTGACTTACCTGGTGATCGTATTCATCTGCCTGGCCCTGGGGGTGATGATGGTGACGCCGGAACATCGCACCGAAGTGTCCTCGACCATTGGCCTGGCGTTGGTGATTTCCTTCATCGGCCTGGTCACATCGCGCCAGCACAACCGGGCACCCAAGCCGGTGGCGCTGGAACATTCCTGATCACGCCTGTGGGGTAGCGGTGATGGAAACCGAGGCACCTGTTTGCCAGACCATCGGCTTTTTGCTGCTGGACCAATTCACCCTGATATCGCTGTCGTGTGCGGTCGAGCCGCTGCGCATGGCCAACCAATTGGCGGGCGAAGAACTCTACCGTTGGCAAACCCTGAGCCTGGACGGCCAGCCGGTGTGGGCCAGCGATGGCGTGTCGGTGACCCCGGATGCTTGCGCGCAGGACCAGCGCGGCTTCGATGCGGTGATCGTGTGCGGCGGCGTGGGCATTCAACAGGCTATCAGCCCTGCGCTCATCGCCTGGTTGCGCAGCCAGGCGCGCCTGTACTGCAAACGTCTCGGCGCGGTGTGCACCGGCAGTTGGGCACTGGCCCAGGCGGGGTTGCTCGATGGCTTCCAGTGCAGCGTGCATTGGGAGCTGATGGCGTCGATGCAGGAGGCGTTTACCCGCGTCAAAGTCAGCTCCAGCGTATTCACGCTCGATGGCAACCGCTTTACCAGCTCTGGCGGCACTGCGCCGCTGGACATGATGCTGCACCTGATCGGCCGCGATCACGGGCACACGCTGTCGGCGGCGATTTCCCAGATGTTCGTGTACGAGCGCATTCGCAACGAGCGCGACCACCAACGCGTGCCGCTCAAACACCTGCTCGGCACGCAACAGCCCAAGCTGCAAGAAGTGGTCGCCCTGATGGAATCCAACCTGGAAGAACCCATCGACCTCGACGAACTGGCCGCCTACGTGCACGTGTCCCGCCGCCAGTTGGAGCGCATGTTCCAGAAGCACCTGTACTGCACGCCATCGCGTTACTACCTCAAGCTGCGCCTGACCCGTGCCCGCCAGTTGCTGATGCAGACGCCCATTTCGATTGTTGAGCTGGCGGTGATTTGCGGCTTTGTGTCCACGCCGCATTTTTCCAAGTGCTATCGGGATTTCTTCGGCGTTGCGCCCAGCGATGAGCGCTCGGACATGCGCCTGCATCCGCCGCCAGCGTTACGGCCAGAGGGGCAATCCCGGGCCCCGCAACAGCCCAGGAATACACTGGAGCAGGCGCGCGACGAGCCGACGTTTGCTACGGTGCAGATTCAAAGGCGATAGGGCTTGGGGCTTGCCCGAATGCCAGTAGGAGCGAGCTCGCTCGCGAAAAACTCACAGGCGCCGCGCTCATTCAGGAAGCACGCGTTATCGTTGGCGTTTTTCGCGAGCAAGCTCGCTCCTACAGAAGGCAATAAGCCTCGGCGCTCAAATCCACTGGTCATTCAACGCGGTGCGCTCACCGCCTTCATGCCCGGTATTCAGAATGCCCCTTGGCTCGATCATCATCAGCCTGGCTTCACCTTCGGCCGCGGTCCTGTGCTCAATGCCACGCGGCACCACATACAACTCACCCGGCTTCACATACACCGGGCCATCCGGCAGGTCGATACGCAGCGTGCCTTCAAGCACCAGGAACGCTTCATCGGTTTCGGGGTGCGAATGCCAAATGAATTCACCCTCGATACGCACCACCTTGAACTGGTAGTCGTTCATTTCGGCAACCACTCTTGGGCTCCATTGTTGGTCGATGAGCGAGGCTTTTTGCGCGAGGTTTATCGGTTGGGCGGGTTGCTGTAGGTGAGTCATGCTGAGCCTTCCTGTCGGTGAGAAGGCCAGATTATCCGGGCCGACAGGTCATAGGCTTGTACGATCCTGCAACCCTTCCACTCCTACACCCCCGCATTCCCCACGGGAATGCAGCGCATAAAATTAATGCATTTTTCTTACTGTCACGGTTAACGTAATTTGCGTCAAGGCCACGGAGAACCGCCTTGAACTCATCCTCATCCAACCCTGCTGACAAATTCGATACCTCAAGAGCCAACGAGTACGCGCGACAAAGCCGTATCGCGTTGGCGGGCTATGACGCGTGCCAGGATCTGGCAGCCTGCATGCTCGCGGCGAGCCTTGGCGATGCCCCTTCGGCCAAGATACTGGTGGTCGGCGCCGGCGGTACGGCGCAGGAGATCATCGCCATGGCCAACCTTGAACCGGGCTGGCGCTTCATGGCGGTTGATCCCTCGCAGCCGATGCTGGACGCGGCAAGGCAGCAGTTGGAAGCCAACCACCTGCTTGACAGAACAACCCTGCATCTCGGGACGCTTGAAGACCTGGCAGCAGACGCGTCATACGACGCCGCCACCTTGATCGGTGTGCTCCACCATCTGGAGGGGAATGACGCCAAGGACCGGATGCTGCGATCGATTCGGGCGCACCTGAAACCGGGGGCACCGCTGATCGTCGCGGGCAATCATTACGCGTATGCCAGCCAGCCGTTGCTGCTGGCGGCATGGGGCCAACGGTGGCGTCAGCATGGCGCCGCCCCGGACGAAGTGAAGGCCAAGCTCGGCAAAATCCTTCAAGGCGCTGACCCGCCCCATTCCGAGGCCGCGGTTCAGAAGCTGTTGCATGACGCTGGCTTCGGCGACGCGACGCGTTTCTTCAGCAGCCTTTTCTGGGGGGCTTGGTTGACGTGCAAGGTGGGGTAGCGAGGTCTCCCGTTGCTCAGTGAGCCGTGGCGCGATTCAGTTCGCCCGGGGAGTAGCCAACCGCCGACGCCAATCGCCGCCATGCCGAAGGTGGCATTCCTCTTCGGAGTCGAAACTGACGCAGCGGCCGATGTTCGGGACGTGCACGTCAGCGTCATCCAGCGCGGCGGTAGTCAGCTCGCGCATACGGGCGTCCGCGCCGGTCGCAAGGGCGCGAGCCTTGCTCGCAACGCTGTCGAACACCCAGATCACCCGCAGGCTTTGGGGAAACGCGTGGTAGTCGACGGTGTGGGTCAACCAGTCGAAGCCTGGCATTTCGGTCTTTGCGATCTCGCAGGCGTCGGTCAGCGCCGCGATGAGACGGCGTTCGATACGGGCGTGGTCGCGTGAGGCAGGCGGCATAAAGGAAATCCGTGAATCCTGGGAGTGGGTTGGGGCATCAGGCGATAGGCTGATCAGAGCGGGCGTTATTGAAGCGCGGGGCGCAAGCGTTGCCACTCATTCAAGCAATCCTCGGCAACGATATCCGGGTATCCCCGTTTGTGTTCCATCGCCAACGCGGTGGAGAAGGGTACCGCAATGCAAGTGGCCTGGTCATTGCACCGAAGTGTCATCGACCATCGGCCTGGTCACGGCGCGCCAGCATGGGCGGGCGATCAAGCCGGTGGTGTTGGAGCAATCCTGACAGCGCGGCCCTACCTGTGGGCCGCGTCACTTCAGTGCTGGCGCACCCCTCTTGTCATACGCCGCAGTACCTGCTTATCGCCCTGCCTATAGTGCATGACCACCGCCCCGACATGCCCGAGGATAAGCACCAGCATTGTCCAACCCAGCAAGCTATGAAAGTTGCTGCCCAGATCAACCATCCACTGGATTTTTTCCCCCTCGAACCCCTCCATGACCTGCACGCCAAACGCAGAAAAAGCCCGGCCGGAGCCGTACTGGCGGATCATCCCGATCAGCGGGATCAGGAACATCAGTGCATACAGCATGCCGTGCCCGGCGGCGGCGAAACGGCTGATGCTGAGTGGGCGCCGGTGTTGGTTCAGCAGACTCCAGCTGGCACGTAGGATCAGCAACACCAGTAATAACAACCCTACGGGTTTGTGAAAGGGCCACAGCCATTTATCCAGCGCTGAGTCTGACGCCAGGTAATGGGTTATGGCTGAGCAATAGATCCACGCAAACAACAGGAACATCAGCCAATGCACTGCTCGGCTTACCGAGTCGTAGTGTTCACGTGACCCAGCAGGGGGTGCGCAAGTCGTCATTGTCGTATCCTTCTGGCGAGTCGCCTTGCGTTCTTTTTCAAGCGCATTGAGGCGACAGATGATAAGCGGCCAGAATGAATCTGGCGGTGACCAGATCATATACAAGGAGACACAGGCAGCGGTCGTGTCGAAACATCAAGAAAACATGCATCCCTCAGGGTGTGATCTGGATGCCTGACGGCATGGGCGTAGCCTGTTCAAATCCACCGAGTATTTTCAGCCGTACGCTCCCCACCTTCATGCCCGGTATTCAAAATGCCCCGTGGCGAGCCTTCGAGCATCAGGAATGCTTCGGGCGCGTGTTCGTTCTTGCGCAGGGCGTGGAACGATCAAAAGCTGTGGCGAGGGAGCTTGCTCCCGTGACGGCCTAAAGCTGACGCGTTTATGGTCGATAACCCGTATGAACCCGCTAATCAAGGACCGATTAAATGGCACTTTCCGTTAGCCCTGCCTATATTCCACCGGCCAATCTCAACCTCACGCCTTCTGAGCAGAAGCTGGTACCCCAGGCGTCGACGGACCCCGCCAAGCAAGCCCTGGCAAACGCCGGCCCCGCGGCCATTTACCATCCCAGTGAAGCGGCGACAACCACGGCACAAGCCCCGGAGGCCGTTGATACCTGGGTCGGTCGCTCCGAATCGCCGCACTTTCCTCGTTTCGTCGACATGTTCAATGGCGCGCAAAGTGCGCTGAAAGCTTCCTTCCAGACATTCGAAGCGAACCTGGCAGCCACTGCGCCCGACCTGGCCAGCACCGGGTACGGTTTTACCGTTGAGGCTGACGGCCGGCTGAAAGTGCTCGATACGGCTGGCCAACTCAGCCGTGAGGCGACCGAGAGGCTGACGGTTCTGCTCAATCAATCCGTTGAGCTGAAAGCCACAGCCGTGGCCTACCGCAACGCCGCCATCGACATGGTAGACGCAGGTTCACCCTGGTCTGGAAGCACCCTGGGCTACTACAGCCTGACCAATGAAAACTTCGCCAGCACTATTGATCTGGCGCCCTTGTTCAGAACGCATGACCCGTCGGATATTAAAGCGGGCAGAAACCAGTTTTTCATAAACCAATTGTCTTCCAACGGCGAGCGCGCGACGCAAGAGACTGAGCGGGCGATGTTGGAGCGGCGTGCCGCCCAGGGGTTCAGCACCCAGGC
The DNA here is from genome assembly GCF_900119355.1 of Pseudomonas sp. NFPP02. NCBI lineage: Bacteria > Pseudomonadati > Pseudomonadota > Gammaproteobacteria > Pseudomonadales > Pseudomonadaceae > Pseudomonas > Pseudomonas sp. NFPP02. Next base: position 49,669 of record NZ_FPJI01000011.1, on the reverse strand, counting down.
TTGATCGGCGCAGCCTGCGCCTGTCGTCGAGGACCGATCGGCGGCAGTCAGCTCGCGCATGCGTGCGTCTGCCTCAGTGGCAGGGGGCGCTTATTGTTCAGGGTTGATCAACGATCTCAACGTATGGTCCTCCCAGATGCCACCGATTTTCAGATAGGCTCGCGCATGCCCTTCCTTTTCAAACCCCAGCGATTCCAGAAGGCGTTCACTTCGCACATTGCGAGGCAAATGATTGGCCATGATCCGATGAAGACCCAACTGCTCAAAGCAGTGTTGGTTAGTGACCTGAAGCGTTCTTTTCATCAGGCCACGGCCTTGGGCTGATTCCGCCAGCGAGAAGCCGAGATGACAGGCCTGAAAAACGCCCCTCACAATGTTCGTGTAGTTACACCGCGCTAGAACTTCTCTGCTCTCGGGTTCAAGCAAGAGGAAACACAGCGCGTTGCCAGCGTGCATATTGTTGACCTGTTGCTCGACCCTGGCCTTTGCGTTGCCCGTGGTGAAATATTCCTCGTCCCTGAGCGGCTCCCAGGGTTGCAGATGCCTGCGATTGACGCGTTCGTAACGGCTGATCCTCTCGAAATCGTCGGCCCATAATGGCCGAAGGCAGTAGCCCTCAACGCAATACTCCATAAGCCCCTCCAGATTTACCAATGCCCCAATCTGACTGCGTAGCCGCAAAGAATAGCGCCGCTGCGCGTAAAGCGACCCCTTTCATGGCAAACAGGTCTACCATGCCAGCCCCGGCAGTGGTTCCACTCGCTCCCGAACTCAATTTTTCAAGGTAGCGATAATGTCCATCGACCAGATCTCCCTCCCCAAAGGCGTCGGCCCCCACGCCGCCAAGCTCCTTGACGCTATTACTGGCGCCTCCACCCATGAAGAACTCAACCGTGCTGGCGGTAAAGCCGAGGGTTTTGTGCTGGGGCTGGAGGCCACCAAGGCGATCAAAAGCCAAATTGCAGAGTCGCTGTATGTGGCGTATGACGACGCGGCGAGCAATCGAGCTGGTGAACTGAAGAGCTAGTCCACGTCAGCCCATGGTTCCGGAATGAGCGCCAATCGCCGGAATAGGCTGACGAACATAATAATTGTCGAACTCACTGCTTTCGATGAACTGGAAGCCATGGCGGGTATAAAAGCGATTCGAAGCGCTTTCTTTGAGAGCCCCTACTTTAATAGGAAGCGCAGCCGCATCCGACTCTTTGAAAATCTGCATGAGAACAGCAGACCCCACCCCTGACCCTTGCGCGCTCGGCCTTACATACAAGTGATCGAGCAAAAGTTCATTGGGGTGATGTTTCACCACTACGAAACCCACCCTCTCTCCAGACGCCTCGATATAGCGTGTGTCGCGAGCTTCAAAGCCGCCAAGAAACCGCTCCCGCGCACGCACTGGGTCAAATCGCCCAACACGCTCCAGACTTTCGCGCATGGCCTCGATTCGAATGGCTACCAGATTATCCAAGTCGCTTTGTTGAACCGGGACCAAAATGACGGGGGAATTTTGATTGGGTGCGACGGGCATATTGTGTGCTCCAACTACCATCCTGGGGGCTCAGTATAGAGAGCCTGATACTGATGAAGCGACCCGCATGGTTTGTTCACGGCATACATGGAGTAACGGACCCCAGGAACGAAATGGCCATGCCAGTGGACACCCACGCAATCCGCATTCTCTCGCAACGCCTGAGCATCGAGCCCTTCTGCGAGCAGGACGCTGTTGAGTCGTTCGCTTGTATCACTCCGGCACTGACTCGCTACATGTCGTGGGAACCGCCTGCCTCGCTGGAAGAGTACGCGCAAGTCTGGGGGCGGTGGCTGCCTGCGATAGCGGATGGCAGCGACATTGTGTTCACGGTCAGGGAGCGGGCAGGTGCTCATTTTATCGGCTTGGTCGGGCTGCACCATACCGGCAGTGAAACACCGGAGTTGGGTATCTGGGTTCGTGAAGATAAACATGGGTTGGGGTTTGGTGGTGAAGCGGTGCAGGCGGTTGTTCAGTGGGCTAGCCAGTGGGTGGTGGCAAAGTACTTTATCTACCCTGTTGCGACGCAGAATCGTGCGAGTCGACGTATTGCTGAAGCTTTGGGGGGAGTGGTCATCGAAAGGCGGATGGCGGAGAAATATGATTCGGTTGTGTACTGGATAGCGGTGGTTTGACTCCGGGTATCAGGTTGGCCGGATGCTGACCTTCTCGAACGACAGAAGTCGGCCAAAAGCGGTCACTCACGTTTGGCTACTGCAGTCCAATCGACGCTGTTCATTCCAAAGGTCAATCTGCTTAATGGAGGAGGTCGAATAGCATAATCGGTCTATTTGATCAGATTCGGGAGCTGTTTTTTGAGGATATCTAGCAGAGAAGCGCGATGCTAGACGAAAAGCTCCACGCCCTACCGGGCGTCAACATTAGCGCAGGCCTACAACTACATCATAGACAACTGTCATGCAGGATTGAAACGGCAACCACCGTTCGCTAAGAAGCGAAGCCCGTCAAAACAACGATCCAGTGCTCATACGACGCCCATAGAGCTCCGATATCTGCTTCTGGAACTGGGTCTGCCCCCCGTAGCTAGGATGTCTCACGCAAACCACAGGTACAGAATCTGTGACGCGATGTGCCGAAGCGGCAGCATCGTTGCCAATGGCCACGATGCGAGAGGGCCGTAGTAAGTCAATGAGCTGCTGGAGAAGCGCTTCACCTGCTCGTCTCTCACTCGCGTTGTGCTGCCGGTTTGTGAACGGATCTCCTGATTCATGCGGATGAAGAGGAAAGACGTTCCACAAGAAGATGCGAGCATCAATGTTTTCCAGCATCCCCCATATGACCGTAGCGGTTCGTTCGGCCACAGAACTGCCTATCGTCGGTCGCTCGGAGGCTAGGTCAAGATTCCAACGTCTAGTGTGCTGGCTTATGTGAACATCGTCAGTCAGGGCTAAGCCTGTACGGCGTCCTCCGCGGTATCCGAGGTCTCGTCCGATCCATATCGCATCTACGGGTTCCTCAGTTGCACGACGCAACATGGCGGACAGCGCGGCAGCACGGCGACGCGGTGCATCGCGTCGGTCATGAATTTCACAACGATCCGAATACGGATTGAAGCAGTCTTCAAACTGCAGCGAAGCAACTGCATCAACAAATGGGTGTATCTTCATTTTTCAGACTCAAGCGGCATGTATGTGATGGTGCGTTGTTCTCGGTTTCCAATGATCCAACCACCTTGGTTCGCCTTAAGCTGGCGAAAGACAGCATAGCCATCCAGAATCGCTCTCTCCCAGAGCTTCAGCGGGCATTTCTCGACTTCGTAACCAGCCACGAACTCGCCAATGGTCTTGAGAAGCCCAAGTGAAATTTTTTCTTGTTCCTCGAAGAAATTCAATTCTTTGGCTCTGGAGAATATCCACGCAGAAACCCCTTCTTCCACGACGATGGCCCGACCACTATCCTGTTCTTCATCATACCTCGGATGACTCTTCCGTTTGTGTCTGATCAATGACCGCATCACAGGCGACCAGTGCAGGATTGCTGCGTAAGCAAAGTGAAAGACATCATGGAACCGATAGCCATCATTATCGGCAATGTTGTCAGTCAGCGGGTCTCCAATGAATACCCCCTTCCATTGGAGATAACTCTTGCCGCTTCCTCGTTGATTTACCCGTATTCTAAAGTCCCTAGGAAGCTGCTCTTCAATTCCAAATTCACAGTCGAAATCAAGGCCTGCTAAATCGTCTACTTGAGGCACCAAAAACGCGCCACGAGCTTTCCGAAGATTTCCGCGAGCCACCTCCGAAAACGCTAGCTTGGCTGCGTGCATTGCATCCAAGTATGCTCGTGCGAAAGAAACTAAATTAGTACGGGTAGGAGTGTTTCCCAGCAAAGCCGCCGCTGATTGCCCAAGAAGGACCAATGTGGCGTCCAAGGTAGTAGTCGAGTCTACGGGCACAGCGATATAAGCTAACGCACCTGCGGTTACATCACTTGCAGCCCCTACATTTCTGAAGTTTCCGTGATTCGCAGCTTCGGCGAAGATATCTTCAAGAGGGATCTGCAAGCGTCTGCAGATTGCCGCTAAATACCAAAGAGTGTCGCCAAATTCTTCTTCTGCCGCCTTCCTAAAACCTGGGTATGCCGTTCTCTCTCGAACATTTTTTTTGGCCGTAGCCATTATCCCACCAACTTCTCCGTATAGCCCTTGAAGGACTGGATTGAAGTCGTGTGAATCAAGTACGTCCGTAGCTGCGATTTCCGTAGCGTAATCTGACAGTAAGAGTGAGCCTTCTTTTTTCATAGATCACCTGCGAAGAGTCAACCATTCGAATGGCGCGCTCTGGTAACCGCGCGCACCAATACTACGAATCCACTTTTCAAAGCTTGCGATCAGTTGCACATCAGAAAAGGTAGTTTGCCCAATTCCTGTTTTACATAGGTGGCGGCCTTGCTGGTCTTTCAACTCATCGGGAAATTCAGGACCTTCGCCTCCGAAATACACAAAATCGTCGCTAATTAGAACTCTGTTAACACCTGTATCACGTGCCACATGATCCGGGTTGGATGAACCATCTGGATGAGAGTGAAATGAGTCGCGCTGCTGCCAATCGGCCCCAACTTCAGCCCTGAAGTAGATATTGTCTCCACAGCTTTGTTTTCGACTACCACTACGGTACGGTTTCTTGGATTCAAACCTAGGATCTAAACCATATTGATCAAATGTCATCGTTTCAGTTACACGCATTGCATAAACGAGATGTCCGCCAAGTCGAATACTTCGATCATTACTACCACTACCCACTACCCAATCCCCGATATGAGCTGTTTGACGGATTCTGGGTTTGCAGGTTGCAAGTGAACAGTAACCGTAGAATGGGTTAGGCGCGAAACCGCTGTCATAACGCACGACATAAGAATGAATACGAGTCATTAGCACGGATGCCTCTTCAATGGCACCTGATCACAGGCATCACCATCAGGCTTCTCCCAGGAATCCTTCCCGTTGATCGCATCAACGATTGCACTACCACTCCATCCAACCAAAGCGTCGGCATACTCTCTTAGGGCGCTTGGGAGGTCACATTCCTTCTCGCCATGCTCCCACACACCAACAATGCGTTTTCCCTGTTTGGCTGCATATTCAATTTCCCAGTTAACCCAATCACTGTCCTTGGTCTGGGGGGAAACGTAGCAAATAAAAACGCCAGCCCAGTTGATAGCTGGCGCAAGGATCTGTGTCTTTATGTAGTGTTCATCAGTGGCGTCGTTGAATTTCCCTGTATGAATGGATGAATCTCTTACCTCCAGCCCTTTAGGGGCTAGCAAATCCTTGAGCTTCTGCAGCCCATGGTCGTCCTTGTGGACGTGGCTGATAAATACATTCCTTTTCTCCGCCATCGGTCATCTCCAGTCCTTGTACATAGATGGTACTTTTCTAGGCTTTAATGCCTGTCCATTACGGCATAGTCACAGCCCCCGGCCAAAAAGCTATACAGATCGTAGATGTTCCCTTTTCATGTTGTAGGCACTACAGGTAGGTTGGAATTAAAGAGTGTTGACCCACCTGCCATTGCCTCGAGTGTCGTAGAAGGCAAGACCAGCAGCGCCACTGGGCACATCGATTTTGTTATAGAGGTTGAGGTACTCGTTGCCATAAAAATGGCCAAGGTTGTCCACCGTGGGGACAATCGCGATGCGATCATGGGGCTTTTTACCGTCCGCAAAGCCGATTTCCCAGGGGCACCAGCGCGACGTCATCGAGTTCTGCGTTGCAAGAAAGAGGAACCAGTCGGCGCGGATAATTGCGGCTTTGATATTGAAGGCCGTTTCAGCATCCGGCTTGTCGGGCATTGTCTGATCCTGCCAGTCGATGTAGACGTCCCATCCTTGACTGTTGAGCAGTTCCTGCAAGCCTAGAGCGAGTGTTACGTCCTTGTGGCTATGGCTCAAAAAAGCTGTGGGTTGACTGAAACGCTTACTGAATCGCCCTTGCATGGAGCGGCGTTGGCCTGCGTTAAGGAGATCTGACTGGCGAATTGGCATATGCAAGCTTTCCTAACATTTTGCAAGCAAAGTGCCATCTTTTGATGCGTTGTTCAAGCTGCCTACATTGTCTCAAATCAATATGTCTAAGCAGTGAACCACTCCATAATTTCGACCTGGCCATCATAGTGATGTCGCTGGCGATTGCTTGGTGTAATCTTGCTTGCTTCTAACCCGCTCGAGGTTTGAAGGTCTCACTTAACAGGGCGACCACAGACGACACATGCCAGAGTGAACTGCAGTCGCTCCGAAATAATGGCGGCGGGTTGTCAACGAACGGAGGCAAGGGATGGCACGCAAAACATTTTTTTCATTCCATTATCAAGAAGACGTTTGGCGAGTCTTTAATGTCAGGAATTGCTTGGTTGTCAGCAACGATCAAGCAGCGGATGGGTTCTTCGACGGCAGTGTATTCGAAGCTTCCCAGAAGGAAGGCGATGAGGCGCTCAAGACCTTCCTCCGTAATGGCCTCAAGAGCACTTCCGTGACGTGCGTGCTTGCCGGTCAGTACACCGCTGCCAGGCGGTGGGTACGTTATGAGATCGTGCGCAGCGTTTTGAAGGGCAATGGGCTGCTCACCGTCGATATCCATGGCCTAAAAAACAACGCGAAGGAGCTGGGAGTGAAAGGCAAAGACCCACTGGCTGAAGTGGGTGTCTATCTCTCCAGCGGAAAGATTTATTTCGCGGAGCTCAAGGACGGTAAATGGGTGAAGTACTCGGACTACGCCGCCGCCATCCCTGCCTCTGATCTGTGGTTTGATGCCCCTACCTGCGACAACAAGGTTGTCAAGCTGTCCGAGCGCTGCATGAGATACGACTTCGTCGCTCAAAACGGCAGGGAAAACATCGCTGGCTGGATCGAAACCGCAGCGGGCTTGGCCGGCCGCTAGAAATACGATCCTAGCCGTAGTGGCCCTCAAAACTCGACATTTCAGATCACTCAGGTATCACACATGGCAGTCACACAGCGCCTGGCCGGCATTAGGATTCACCTATCCGGGTCGAACAAAGAAATGCAAGCAGACATCGCTGATTTCGTACAAAAATTCGCAGCGAAAGTCTTTAGTGAAGGGGGATCTATTGTCCATGGGAGCCATCCTTCATTCACTGAACCACTGCGCAAAGCCGCAGCGGGCTTCATCCAGGCAGGTGGGAGCAAGGGGGCACTTACCCTGGTGCGGGCGAGGAGCTACTCAACCGACCAGTACATTTCTGAAATTGAAGAGCAGAGAGCATTCGCTTCTGTAGAGATCGTGCCTGCAGATAACAGCGATGGTCCAGCCGCAGACGGCCTGACGCCGATGCGTGATTGGATGGCTGATCGTTCCGACGCCGTCATCTGCGTGGGTGGTGCGTGGTGGGACGTGAACAAAGCAAAAGCAGGTGTTCCCAATGAGCTGGATACGATGCTTGAGCTCGGAAAGCCAGCCTTTGTCGTCGCTGGCTTTGGCGGAGCAATCGCGGGTTATCTCAAAGACGACCCTTCGTTGTTATCTCGCCTGCGAAACGGGCTACCTCACGAGGCGAATGCGACCATTGCCAACAGCACATCGGTTGACCAGGTCGTAGGGCTGATTGTTGAGCAACTGAAGAACCTACCACTTGCCCGCCGGAACATCTCGCGGGGCCGTAACTTCCGCATCTTGGCGCTCGACGGAGGAGGGCTCAGAGGTACCTTCACTGCAGCGGTCTTAGCCAAGTGGGACGACATGCTCAAGGCCGGTGGTGGAAATGACCTGATTTCGCACTTCGACTTGGTCGCTGGCACATCCACTGGTGCAATTCTCGCTATTGGGCTCGCCATGGGCCTGAAGCCGCGTGACATCCTTGAGTTTTACGAGAAAAAGGGACCTCAGATTTTTCCGAAGGATCGGAAACTGCGGCACTGGCTCAAATCCAAGCACGACTCAGCCACACTTCGCGACCTGTTGACTGATGTGTACGGGGACAAAACGTTGGCTGCAGATTCTCGCTGCCGTCTGGTGATTCCCACTGTTCGGGCTAAGCAAGGTCAAGCAGAGGCAATTGTCACGCCACATAGCCCAGATCGCACCGCTTATCGAGATATTTCAGCCGTCGACGCCGCATTGGCTTCATCCGCTGCACCTACCTATTTTGATGAAGTTGCCTTCGACGGGCCTATCGCACTGGAGATGTTCCTGGATGGAGGCGTCTGGGCCAATAACCCCATCCTCCCGGCTCTCGCGGAAGCGGTTCGATACTTGAAAATCCCTCTAGATAGGATTGATGTACTGAGCATCGGCACACTCAGTAGCGAAAGCGACTTCACCGATCAGCTCGGAAAGGGCAAGGCAGGTTGGGCACCTCACAGTGTCGATCTTTTTTTCGCCGCCCAAGAGCATGGTGCTCTGGTACTCGCAGAGAGCTTCCTGGGCCCGACACGTCACGTGCGCGTTAACCAGCAGACCCCTGTCGAAATCAAAATGGATGACGCCGAGGCTATTCAGGACATGGCGCAACGTGGCAATGAGGCTGGCAAAGAACACTTTGCCGAGGTGCGCTCCAGATTCTTTGACGGCCAACATGTTGATGTGTGGGAGCGGTTCTGAGTAGGCGCGGGCGCTCGGGAGATGGTCTCTCGGCGTCCGTTTGATTATTGGCGCTTAATCAACTCCGATAGCGAGGCTGTCATGTCATTCATCTATCAGCTAGCTGTCTTGGGGGCACCCACGGCCGCGCAAATCTCTGAGCTTGAAACCACCGTAGCAGATGCGGTTTCCATGTTTGGCTTGAGGTTGGGCCAAGATATCAGCTGGGAGATAGTTCCTGCTGCTTTTACTCCTCATCAGCAACGATCCGCTGCCGTTGTATTTTTTGGCGGAGTAGGCGCGGACCACCCCAGCCTACCAAGCTTGCTTCGAGGTGGCGTTCCTGTTGTCCCGGTCGTGTCTGACCTAGATCGAGTTGTGACGGAAGTCCCGGAAATTCTGCACCCATTAAATTGTTTGTCTTACGCCAATGGTGGGGCGAAACGTGTCGCCACTGCGCTTTTAGAATGTGCAGGCCTGCTTCCGAAGCAACGTCGGGTCTTTGTCAGTTATCGACGAGACGAGGCCAGGCAGACCGCGCTGCAGATGTTCGAGGCGCTCTCTGCCAGGCATTTCGACGTTTTCCTGGATACCCATAGCATCGCGCCGGCAGAAGATTTTCAGACCATGCTGTGGCATCGGCTTTGCGACTCTGACGTGCTGTTGATGCTCGACACGCCTGACTACTTCAACAGTCGATGGACGGCAGCCGAGTTTGGAAGGGCGCTTGCTAAGGGCATTAGCGTTCTTCGAGTAGGGTGGCCTGAAGCCCAGCGGTCCGCGCGCTTGGCAACTGCAAGCCTCGCTGAACTTGATGCGAGTGAAATAGATGTCATATCTGGACGGATTAGTGATCACGCGATTGACCGGATCTGTCTTCAGCTTGAAGAAGTTCGCAGCAAGAGCCATGCGGTGCGAACCGTTAACTTAGTGAGCAATCTGCGAATAGGCATTGAGGCCATAGGTGGCGAAGTGATTGGCATGGGCACCGGCCGCGGGATTCGAGTACGTCTTCCCGACGACCGGATGGTTGTGGTTTACCCTACGGTGGGCGTGCCGACCTCGACAACAATGCACGAAGCTTCAATGAACTCTCCTGACGAATCTGTGGCCATACTCTATGACCATATAGGTCTGCATCCCCAATGGCTGAGTCACTTGGATTGGCTGGGCCAATACATCCAAGCGACGCACTGGGTTAAGGCTTGCGAGGCTGGCTGGCAATTTGCAGACTGGAGGGCGTAGAAATGGGGGCAATTTTCCTCTCTGCAAGCATCCCCGTGATCGGGCGAGGGACGTACTACGAGACCGCTGACCCGTTTCTAATCCAGTGTGCCGTTCGTGAACTAGCTATCGCGACCGTTCGCCGGCACAAGATTGTATGGGGCGGCCATCCTGCAATTACCCCAATGATTTGGAGCATCTGCGAAGATCTCGGGGTTGATTACGCAAGCTCTGTGATCCTGTATCAAAGCCGCTTTTTCGAAGGTCGTTATCCGGAAGAGAACCAACGGTTTGGCAACGTAATTTATACCGATCCCGTGCTCGAGGATATCCAAGGTAGCTTGCAACTGATGCGTGAACAGATGTTCTCTAGGGAAGATCTGGTCGGTGCAGTTTTCATTGGCGGGATGGACGGTGTTGAGGTCGAATACGATATCTTCAGGCGGCTCAATCCTAAGGCTTTCATTCTGCCAGTTGCCGCCCCAGGGGGAGCAGCGCTCAATCTCGCTCGGGATAAAGGCTATTTCATTGGGCGGGAGCTCGAAGACATAGATTTCGCCACGCTATTTAACCGTTATTTACCTGCCCATTAACCGTATCGTGCGGCCCATGTTTTTCTTCTGATTCACGTGTGAGTAGCCTTGGGTCTCTTGCAATCAAAATTGACGGCATGCACTTCACTGGCTTTTAAGTAAGGTTTGAGCTGTACCTTTAACAGAAAAGCGGACAGTTTTATATCGGGATCACTGCCCGCTTTTGGCCTGTTAGCGACCATTGCTCCGATTGCCCATCATTGTCCTTTCACACATGGAGGACTTATCATGAACATCATCGCTACCTGCAGACGTCAGCCCTGGAACAAAGGAAAACTGGTCGGGCAGAAAACCCCACTCCGACTGAGAGATATCTGGGCCATCCGAGTAAGGCTTCAAATTGCGGAAAAACCCCGAGATCTGGCTCCCTTCGATCTGGCCATCGACAGCAAGCTTCGAGCCTGCGACTTAACCAAGCTCCGCGTGCGCGATGTTGCTCATGGCGAGCACTTATCATCACGAGCCATAGTGATGCAGCAGAAAACGCAGCGGCCTGTGCAGTTTGAGATCACTGATCAAACACGATCTGCTCTTGTGGCCTGGATACATCGGGCCCAGCTACGCAGCGAGGGCTACCTTTTTCCTAGCTGGCTGCATACTTCAGACCATCTATCTACTCGTCACTACGCATCGTCAAAGGCTGGGTGAAAGCCGTTGGCCTTGATCCAGCCATGTATGGCACACACACAATGAGACGTACGAAGGCATCACTGATCTATCGCAGGACGAAGTACCTGCGGGCGGTTCAGGTGCTGCTCGGCCATACGAAGCTGGAGAGCACTGTTCGATACCTGGGGATTGAGGTCGATGACGCCCAGGAGATGGCGGAACAGACTGAGGTTTGACCATGCATAGCGACGGTCGAAGTCAGACCGTCGCTCTCGTCATCGCAGAGGGCTTTGTGCCGAGGCTGAATCCACCAAAGCCATCAAGCGCCAAATTGCCGAGTCGTTGTATGTGACTTACAACGACGCGACGAGTCATCAGGCTAACGAGTTGACGAGATGATCATCAGCCAGGGCAGGGCGCTTCGCGGTCAAGGAGTCTGGCGGTGAGGAGTACGCCCAGTTCGCTCAGTTGGTGGATGGCGAGGGCGATGTCGCGGTGTTTGCCGTTGAGGTCTTCGGACAGGTCGAGCAGCAGGGTGCTGACGCTGGTGAAGGTTTCGTAGCTGTTGGTGATGAGGGTTTCGTTGCTGGCGTTGGGGGCGACGTTGAAGAGCGTTGTTGAATCTGCTTTTGACATGAGTAGACATCCTGAGTGATGCCACCACCTTTCCGCTACTAAACAGTGGGTGGCAGCTGTACGCAGGTTAGTAGACCGGTGGATATCTAAAGCCGGCGCGCCCGAAGACGCCCTACGCACAGCCACCATCAAGCACAGACGCACTGTCTGACTGATGAAACTCATGCACTAATAGATACCCAAGCTCAGGCTACTAAACCCGAATCACTGAACAATTCAGCGACCGAGCCACCTTAGAGACGGCCACCTCAGCGCACAAGCCGGCGGATTCTGACGCAGGCGTAGGCAATGGAGCAAGGTGCAGCAGGGGAATCGGATTTTGCCTTCAGGCGCTGCGTTATCGTTTGGGGTTTTCGCGAGCAAGCTCGCTCCTACAGGCGTGTTCGTCACCTCAAACGAAATTGTTAGCATTGAACACGTTTCATATTGGAGGCAGGGATGGATGAACGATATGAGGTTCAACCGATCACCCACCTTCCGCGCCAGATACAAGCGCTGGAAAAGGAAGCCGTTGGCGAGGGTTTCAGGTTCCTCACGCGTCTGATTAACGAATGGCACTCCGGGGCAAACCGCTTTGATGCACCCCGCGAGTGTCTGATGGCGGCCTATTTTAATCAGCAACTGATAGGCATCGGCGGTCTTTCAGTTGATCCCTATGCTGACAATAACGTGGCCAGACTGCGGCGGGTTTACGTCGCAGCTTCGGCAAGGGGACAACACGTCGGGCAGGCGCTGGTAAAGGCGCTTGTTGAACGCGCCGCTCTCAGGTTTCAGGTCGTGCGTCTTTTCACGGATACGGCTGAAGGAAGCGCCTTTTATGAGCGCTGTGGCTTCAAGCGGACAGATGAGGCTCAGGCGACTCATATCATGCGGCTTGGCGGTTTTTGAGGCGATGGCTGCAATGGCAATGGCTCACTGCGTTGGGCGTGGCCGATAGCTTGTAAGTGACGGGATTGAGAGAGCAACCCCACAGCACTGCAGCATCACCGCAGCACTGTGGGGTTGCTATGCCTGCACCTACACCGTCCCGAAACGCACCTCCACCGACAGGCTGCCCTGGTTATCGCTCAGGCCAGCCCCGTAACGCCCGGCCAGGTCGTCATTGATGCACAACTGCAACTCTCCCTGCTGGCCACGCGGCAATTGCGCCTGGTTGCCGACCAGGAACGGCGCGCCGCTGGTGCCGATACGCCCGATCAACGCGCCTTCCGCTTGACCGGGCAAGGTATAGCCGGGCTTGGCGGTCAGGCCTGGGTGGCCCGCCGCGCCGACCATGCCGGTGCCCGGGTTGGCCGTCCACTGCCCACCGGTGCACACCGCCAGTTGCCAGCTCTGTCCGTTGACCTGCACGCCGGTGCCCTGCCAGGGGTCTCTGGCCTGCACCTGCACGGTACGCTTGAGCAGGTCGCTGGCGACCACGTCGGCGGCCTGGAAGGTCAGCGCGGTGATGGTCAAGGTCGGGTTGGCGGTGCCGGTGGAGGGGAACACGCCGTCGCCCACCAGGAACAGGTTGGGGTGGTCCCAACTGCGTTGGTCCTTGTCCACCACTGAATATCTGCGGTCCGAGCCCATGCGGTAGGTGCCCATCAGGTGGCCAGCGCCGTAGAAGGCGTAGTTCTGACCGTCGTACTCGAACACGGTTTGCGAGCCGGGCTTGAGCTTGGGCTTCAGGTCGGTCAGCTCGGTGGCGCCCATCAGTTTGGTGATGATATGCGTGGCGGCCAGGCGCGCCTGCTTGAAGCCCTTCATGGTGTATTCGGAGAGTTCGTAGGCGATCTCTGGCCGAGGCAGGCCCAAGCCGTCGGTGAAATGCTTGCTACTCTCCACCCGGCACTGCGCATGCTCAGGGTCTTCCTCCACCTGCTCGATCAAGAAGGCCAGACGGAACTGACGGGTCAGCACGCTGTTGAGCTGCCGCACCAGCGCCACGCCGGACAACGCCCTTTTCTCGGGGTTGGCGCCGCCATTGTTGTCGGCGTCGATGAAATCGCAGACCGTGGCGTACGGATCATTCGCCGACCAATTCCAGCCCTCGTTGCCGATCTCGATACGCCAGGCGGCACGCTCGCTGCGGAACGGGCCATCGCGCATGTCTTCGATCCCCGAGGTGGACAATGGCCCACGGAACGGGAACAACGGCTTGCCTTCAGGCATCAGGCCCCAGGCCAGGTACACCGGGTGGTCGGCCAATGACTTGCCGACCTGGCCGCTGCTGTTGGCCACGCCGTTGGGGCTGTGCGGGCTGATGGAGTTGAGCAGCAGCTTGGGCGTTTCGATCGCGTGGGCGGCGATCACGTAGCGCTTGCCCTGGGCCGTGCCGTTCTGTTGCGTGCCGTTGTTCTGGTACTGGATGAAATCGATACCCGTGACCCCATTGGCATCGACCTGCACCTTGCTCGCCACACACTGGTAAAGAATACGCACGTTGCCGGTATCCAGCGCCTTGGCCATGGTCACGGTGGCGTCGTATTTGGCCTGGATCGGGCAGATCGGCGTGCAGCTGGTGTTGCCGGCGCATACCCGGCGGCCGTTGTCGTTCTGCGAGTTACGCCCGGCTGGAGTTTGCCGCACGTTGAGGGTGAAGCCCTGGTACTGCGTGCCATTGATGGCCTTGCCCACGCCCTGGTCGACCAACGATGGAGGAATGCCGTGCATGCTGTATTGGTGGCCCTGGGGGAAGGTCACGCCCAGGTAGCTCTGCGACGCCACATCGGCGGACACGCACATCTCTTCCTCGGCGCGGCAGTAAGCGGTTTGCAGGTCGTCGTAGCTGATCGGCCAGTCGACCCCGACCTTGTACTTGGTCTGCATACGAAAGTCGTTGGGCAACAGGCGCAGAGCCGTGCCCATCCAGTGCCACATGGTACCGCCGCCCACCCGCTCGTAGGTGCTGGCGAACAGTTGCGGCCCGTTCTGTACCAGGTAGCTCTTCTGCACCTTGTCCTTGTCGTCGCTGCCGGCGGTGATCAAGTCCTGGATAGTCGCTCGCGGGGCGAACTGTTTGGCCGGGGTCTGCTCGGTCTGCTCCGGTGGGTAGGGCGACTCGGGCGCCTTGAGCACGGCGGTGTAGAAACGCTCCAGGTACTCGCTGCGGTTAGGCGGTATCGCCGGGCCCGACTCAAGCACCAGCACTTTCAAGCCGGCCAGGCCCAGCTGGTAGGCCATGACGCTGCCGGCCATGCCGGCGCCCACGACGATCACGTCGGCGGTTTCGATGTTCTGGGTGTTTAGAGTGCTCATGGCTGCTGCCCTTCCTTGGCGTCGACACCGGTGAATTGCTTGAGGGTCGGTGGCTGCTCGGCCCAGTAGCCGAAGTGGTACTCGCTGTAGCCCATGGGGTGGGATTGGGCGATTTTCCACGCCCAGCTTTCCTTGTAAGCCTGGTCGGAGACTACGCGGATGTCATGCTCTTTGGCGGTGCCCTGGTCATAAGGCTGGTACCAGCTGCCAAGCAGCCACAGCTTCATGATCGAGCGGGCGCCTTTGGCGATCTGCGGGTCCGAACTGCCGAGTATGGCGCTGGCGATCTGCTCATGGGGTTGGCCTTTAATAGAAACGTACAGGTTCAGCAGTTTGCTGAACGCTTCGGTGCCCATGCCTTGCTGGGCGGTGTCGAAGAACACCGGAGGCAGGTTGATCGGGTCGACGGCAGGCGCCAGCAGCTTGGCTGACAGGCCAGTGAGCTCGGCAGACAGGTCGATGAAGTCTTGCAGGTTCGGGTCGCTCATGGCATCACTCCTTGGCACCGGTGGATTGGGCACGTTCAAGCAGAAAGGTGAAATCGGCGAAGCTGGTGCGCGGTGACTGGGTCACCCGGCTGGTCGCGTTGTTGTGGCATTCCATGCAACTGGATGAAGCCTGCGGCGTAGTGCCCTGGTTGTAGGTTTCCAGCGTGGCGTTGGCCAGGAAGTTCGGCGCAGGCGTGCCCAGCGGGTTGGTTGGCGACGGCACCTGGCAGTCATCGGCGGGGGCGGTTGGCCATTGGGTGCTGATCAACTGGTAGTTGGCCCACACCGTGCCCTTGAGCGCGCCTTGCCACTGCGCGTTGAGCTGGTGGGTCGCGGCGGTGAGCGGAATTTCCCGCACGATCTGCGAGGGTGTGGCTTTCTTCGACGGGTCCCACGGCTGCGCGGGCGGCTCGTTCACCGGGAGGTTGCTGGCCTGGGCGTTGTAGAAGAGGTAGGGGCCCTTGCGCTCGTTCATGGGGGTGGTCTTTTCCGGTACGTTGCGCACGTGCTCGAAGCTTGACCACACCCACTGCGGCGCATCTTTGGTCTTGTGCACGATGTGCAGGCCGACCAGCCCGACCTTCTGCACGTTGCACGATTCGGGGATCACCGCGCCCTTGTTCGTGTCGGCGTTGCCGGGGGTATAGACCAGGGCATTGATGGCATGGAATTCCTGTGGGTTGTCGTTGCCGCCGAGCACCTTCCAGGCCGATTTGACCATGATCGCGCCGACATGCTTGTCTTGCTGCGAGCCGCAGGAGAAGGCGATGCGGTTGTCGGCCTTGGTGAAGAAAGCCTGTTGGCCTTCCTTGCTGTAGAGACCCTTATTAACGATGTCGTCGAACATCGGCTGGTTGACCATGATCGCGTTGCGCGTGTAAGTGCCGTTCTGGTCCACCAGTGGGCCGGTCTTGAACGGCTGGATGGTCTCGTCGAGCACACCAGCAACCTTACCCATCTGCTGCAGCACGGGCAGGTCACCCTTGCCTTGGCAGGCCGGGGGTAGCGGCGCCTTCTGGTTCCAGGCGACAGGCTTCTGGCCTTGGGGCAGGAAAATCTCGTAGCTCTCCTTCCACGACTCCCACACCGTCTGCCCCGGCGCGCCGATCTGCGCCGAGGTATTGGCGCTGCCGTCGGCGTTGGCGGGCCAGTTCAGCGCGACGAAGGTCTGCCACGACAGCACGTCGAAATCGTGTTGCAGGTTGTCCAGGGTGAAGGGGGCATTGGCGGTGACGTCGAAGGGAATCGCAGGTGACAGCGGCGGCGGGCTGGCCGCATCGGCCATGGCGAGCACGCTGGTGAAGCTTGCACCCAGGCACGCCAACCGTTTCAAGGTTATTTTCATTATCGTCTCCTCAGCAGATAAAGCGTCGGGACGACGAGGCGTACTGGCCCTTCATGGACCGATAGTTCAGCGTTATCCCTTACGCTAGGCTGAAGGCTAGCCGTTGCGCTTGAACCGCCAGAAATATCCGACTAAAGGTATGGATAAGCAGGATCGCGCATAAAGTGCGGGCCTTACTCTGAATATCTCCCCACCTGTTTTTTCCAAGGCAAGTACTCCACAAAAACGACGCGGTGGGCTACTCCATCTTCCCTTACACGAAACCCTGACATTTGTTGCAGATCGAGTTGCAAGCATTGAGTTGCAAGTGCCTTTTGTAACGCCGGATCCGGGTGGAAATGTTCAGGGCGCAGATAGTTTTTTTTCAACGTGACATCGCAACGTGCGACTTGGCCCTTTGCGTTGGCAGTGAATTCGAAGCGTGCTTGGCCGAACGCATTTATTGATTGCTTGGCCACCACGTTGTCCCAGAAAAAACGGCTTTCAACAGCAGACCTCTGGTGTCTGCGTTCGTAATCAGAAATGGGTGAGGTATTACCAGAAGCTATCAAAGGCACGGTGACCTCAAAGGTGCCATCAACTGGATTCCGAAGACCTTCCGGAACGCTCTCCCAGATACTGCTCCAGCACACATCCGTGACGACATTCGTAAAGCCTGGTGGACTTCCAGCGTCCATTGGCTGCGCCTCGCAGCGCAATACGTCGCCCTGTCGATCAAGCTTCATACGTAGCTTCACGCTGCCTCGCAGTCCCTCGCCATTCGCCCAGAACACATTTTGAGCCAAGGTAGTGCCTAAAACCCTGCCATAACGCCTCTCTTCTATGCGCTTGATTTCTTCTGAGGTGAGATAAGTTGGAGCGGACTTACCACCGCTATCAACCCAGGCATTCACTCGCTGCTCGGGTGTCAACCGATGGCAACCAGAGAGGGGCACTGAACCTGCCAATAACAGCAGCATGGCAATGAGCCGACAATCGGCCCGTGATTTCATTTTAATGATGGACACTCTTGCCTTCCTTGAAATGACACAAATCGATATTTTGCCTTGAGTGCTAATGAGCGTCTTGTGCTGGTCGAGACTGTGTAAAGCGCTCTGTATCGTTTGCTGCCTACCGTAACTAACTGAATAGGGACTGAAAGCAACTTCAGCGTAACCGTCCCACTCCAGTCAGTCGACCGATAGCTGCTGGTCGATGACGCTTGTGCAAATGGCGTGGACAAACCCTCAGGCTACTAAACCCGATCACTGAACAATTCAGCGCCCGAGCCACCTTAGGGGCGGCCACCCCAGCGCACAAGCTGGCACGATGGCGCAAGGTGCGGCAGGGGAATCGGATTTTGCCTTCAGGCGCTGCGTTATCGTTTGGGTTTTTCGCGAGCAAGCTCGCTCCTACAGGAGTGGGTCAAGCGTGGGTTGTTATCAAGGTGCGGGTAGCTGGACAATAGAGGCCGACGAGCCAGCAACGAAGCACCAGATGTGCGAACGTTTGGTTCGCTCGGCTGGGCTCTACGAACTGCAAGATTACTGATCGGAAAAAAACCAATGCTAGGGAAAGTCAGCAGTAAACATCTTGTCTGGGCCGCAGTCGCACTTTGCGCGACGCTTCTATCCGGGTGCGCGACGTCACGCTACGACGGCAAGCACGCACCGGACCCGAGTAAGGCGATCATCGTGGGTTCGGTTGGTGAGAGCTTTCCGATGATGCAGCCCCATGGGCTGGTGGTTGAGATCAAGCAACAGGGAGCCCCGGGCACCGTATTACGGCTGACGACGCTGGGCAATGAAGATGATCAGCCATCCCCCTCTGTGCTGGGCCATTACTTCATGTATGAAGTGCCACCGGGTGAGTATGAGTACACGCAGTGGCATTACGTGTATTACGCGGGTAAGTCGATGCCGCGCCCGGTGCCTGCGGTTTTCTCTGTGAAGGCCGGGGAAACTCTCTATATCGGTGATCTGCGCGTCGATGCCCTGCGCTTTTGCCTGTCCAACGTGAACAATGCCGATGACACGGTGCAGGCGCTCAAGCGCAAGTACCCGATGCTCAAGGACCGGAACATCGTGAATCTGACGCCGAAGAGCGGTTTTGCGCCTTGGCCGAGTTCTGATGCCACTGACTTCGGTAAAGGGCTGTGCACGATTTGAAGCCGGTACCGGTGACAGTCATCGACCCCGACGCCCATTGATCCACGTTCAAGGAATTCATGCATGAAGCGCTCTACGCTACTCTGGGCCAGCCTGTTCGCAGGCTTGGTCTCACTGACCGGTTGCATCAGCGGTCCGGACCTCAAAGGCCAACCGTTCTTCACGTCACCGGCGGAACCTCGTGCGGATGAGGCCACGGTTTACTTTTATCGCACGGCGGCGAGCATCGGTGGCGGGGTCGCCCCGACTATTCAGGTCGATGGCCGCACCATCGGCAGCTTGCCTTCCGGTAGTTTTTTCAAGGCCGGCATTCCCGCCGGCAAGCACAGCGTTGCCTCCACCTCGCCACCGATCATCAGCGGTATGGTTAACCAGCGTTTCGATATCACCGTCGAGAATGGCAAGGTGTATTACATCGCCGATCAACTCAGCACTTCTGACTACAAGGATGGGCAGACCTTGGGTGAAGTCGACGGCCGTCGTTTCAGCGGAACAATGTTTTACTCGCGCTACGCGCTTGTGCCTGCCGAGGAAGCGCTGCGTTCTATCAAGTGGTGCCAGGAGCTGCCGGCAACCGCACGGTAACCACCCGCCCAACATCATCCAAAGCCAACTTGCCGACAGAGAAGAACCCCACACTACCGCGGCATTGTGGGGTTGTTAGCCGTCGCGCTTGAACCCCTAGAAAAAGCTAGGGGTAAGCAGGAACGCTCAGTGGGTGGATGGTCCGGGGCGATGTCGAGGAGAAGAGGGCGGGCCTTCATCAAGCGCCAGGTTGGCCTCCGGCGGCATCAGTAAGCGCGTGCCTCTTCTCGGCTGGATGGGGCACCGCTGCGCTCGAATAATCTATGCGAAAACTCCAGCACCGCCAGCAACAATTGAACGGCACCCAGCACCAGCAGGAAAGGTGAAGCGCCACTGCTGACGGCCACTACCTGCACTACCACTACGATTACGCGTAGCAGGGCGCTGAGACGGGCATGTTCGCGGGTAGGGGCTCGCCAACGTACAACGCCCCATACAAGGTATGCCCAGGCGCCGATGTTGAGCAGGAACATGGCGGTGGGGTCGAGCGCCGAGAAGTGGCTGTCGAAGCCCAGTTGCAAATCAACCCATTGGATCAGTGCATAGGCCCAGACGGACACGATCGGCAAGGCGAAGGGAGCCATCGCGAGAATGTCGTATGCAGCGCCGACACGTACGATTTTTTCATGGGTGGATTGGGTCATTGCGGGTCTCCTCCTGGAGTGGCTGGGTCAACAAGTCGCGGATTTCCTGGAACTCACCCGATTTCAGTCCAAGATGATGGCGCTCGGCCAAGACCTGAACGATATGCGCAGCGCGGGATTCTGCGTCGACGATGTAGCCGGGCACTGCCGCCCGTTGGCGGAGTGCGACAAGATCACCGAAGCGTTCATCCGCCGCCATGATGGTCTTCGCCACCGTCGTCTGGACGTTGCAGAGCCCCAGCACGGCAAAGAATGTGTGTGGGTTTTCCAGGTGATAGATCTTTGCCAGAGCGTTCAGCGCCGCCTTGGAGACCGAATATGAGAGCATCCCGGCCCGTTGGCGCACGGCCGAAATCGATGATGAAAACACCACGGTGCTGGGAGGCTGCGTCGCACTCAACAGGATATCCAGGACCATTTTCACCGCGCCCAGGTTAAGTGCCAGGACGTTGTTGAACTCCTGCATCGAGGTTTGCGTGGCCAGTTGTGGAGGGCTGCCGAACCGACCCGCATTCAGGTAGACGGTGTCTACCGGAGCAGGGGAGCGCGATAGCAACGCCTGCAAGATTGCCGGGGCGCGGTCGATATCGGTCAAATCGCACCTGAGGAAGTGAAAGCGCTCCTGTGACGGGATATTGGCCGCAGGATTGCGTGATACCGCGAGCACCTCGTCGCCCCTGGCCAAGTGATAACGCGCCAGAGCGTTGCCGATACCGGTGCTCACACCGGTGATCAATATGCTAGCCATGATTGCCCCTAGAATTTGCCGATGTGATAGCCGCCATCGGCACTGAGCACCGAGCCGGTGATGTAGCTGGATCTGCGGCTCAACAAAAACACGATCGCGTCGGCGATTTCCTCTGGATGGGCAAAGCGTTTCATGGCGGTCACGTCACGCTTGCGCTGGGTGTTTTCCGGATGGGCCGCCAGCCGTTCCGCAGAGTTCATACCGCCCAGTGTCGGCCCGGGCGCTACGGCGTTGACGCGTACGGCAAAACCGGATTCGCTGTCGCAGGCATTCTCCATCGCGGCGACCTGCGTCAAGGCATTGAGCGCGGTCTTGCTGGCGACGTAGGCGGCCTGATTGGCCATAGGCATCACGCCCGCGCACGAAGACACATTGACGATCGCTCCATCGGGGTACCGGCTGATCAGTTCCAGTTCTTTTTGCAGGCAGTAAAAGGGGCCGTTCAGGTTGGTGTGGATGACCCTGTCCCAATCCTGCGGTGCGCTGGTCGCGATCGGTGCGTAGGGGGCGGTAATGCCGGCGTTGTTAATTGCAAAGTGCAACTGATCCACCTCGCCAGCCACCGTCGCGAATGCCGCGGCTACCGACGTGTGCGACGCCACATCGCAAAAGATGAACTGCGCCGAAGCCCCCAGTATCTCTAGAGCGGCGTCGGCCTTTTGCTGGTTCCTGCTCATCAGGAACAGGCGTGCGCCCGCTTTGGCCAGTTGTTTTGCCACCGCCAGGCCGATGCCGCTGGCACCGCCGGTAATGACGATGTTCTTGTCTTGAAATTCCATGTTATTGATTTCCGTAGTGGATGTGAGCGGGACGCTTGTAGTGCTCATTCACGCAGCAATACACCCGGTCGAGTTGCGGGTTGCTCTTGTCCCGAAAGCAGTTACCGTCAAACCGGCATTGCTGAACCTTGTCTTCATGGCCGGCGAGCGATTTGCTGATCAGGTCGTTATCGGCAAAAAGGGCTCGGCTCATACCGATCAGGTCACAGTGACCCAGCTGCAGTTGATTTTCTGCTTCCTGCAGGGAGCCAATGAAACCGGCATAGCCGACCGGCAGCGAGGTGAATGACTTGATCAGGCGTACCCCTTCGACGAACTGTTGCTGAATCGTCGGATGGGCAGACAGCATGTAGCGGAAGGTTTCCTTGATGGTGATCGAGCACATGATTGCCGAGGTCCCGGCGTTTTCCAGGGCCGCCACCACATCCTGGAGCAGTTCCGGTTGCTGCCCGTTGGCGCCTACGCAATCATCAATGCCCAGGCGCACGGAAACCTCCAGCTCTCCTGCGGTAACCCTGTGAATGCGGTCGATGACTTCCAACAGAAACCGTGCTCGCTTGAGCGGGCTGCCGCCGTAAGCGTCATGGCGATGGTTGGTCCAGGGCGATAGAAAACTGCTCAGCAGGTAGCCATTGGAGGCCTGAAGCTGGACCATCCTGGCGCCGGCCTGTCTGGCTCGCAGAGCCGCTTGAGCAAACTGATCGCAAACGGCGTCGATGTCCTCGACACTCATCTCCAATGCCTCGGCGCTGCGGCTGCCGGATAACGCACTGCGGCTCGGGCAAAGCAGCGGTTGGCCGCTGATCTGTGTGCCACCTTGGGCGCCGTAATGCTGAAGTTGCACCACCACTGGACAGTCCCGCTGGCGACCGTACTCCACCAGCGGCGCGAGCTTTTCCACGTTGGCATGGCTGTGCAGGCACAGGCCACGCGCATGCAGGCGCGTGGAGGGCGCTATGGAGGAGTTGCCCAGCACCACCATGGCGCAGCCACCGTCGATCACATGGTGATAGAAACTGAGCATTTCCTCGGACAGAGAACCGTCCGAGGTGGCCAGGTCGATGCCCATCGGCGCGAAGTACACGCGGTTTTTCAGCGAAACGCCCTGACCGATCATCAGTGGGCGTTGTGATAACTCATAGCTCATGGGCGCAGGATCCTCATGCCACGATTTGCTCGGGGGCCAGAGGGTCAGGTGAAGAGCCAGCGTTCCATTGCATCTGCCCGGCAAAGAAGCAGTGGCACTTGATCGTTTCACGCAGTTCGCTGGCCTGGCTCTTGGACAGTTTGTCGAACACCAGCACGCGCTGGTCGGGTTCGCCAGTGGAGCAAGTCGAAGCAACGGGCAGGCTGAGGAAGCCGCCCCCTTCGATATACAGCGATACGGTCGTGACCGTGCTCCAATTGATGCCCTCGGCCTGGTGAGTCACCAGCACGCCCAGTACCGAGAGCAGGCTCAGCCTGGCTTGCAGTGCACTGTCGGCGTGATGCACGAGGATGTTCTTGGGCAAGCGATCGGAAGGGGTGAACCAGTGATCCTGAGGGTAGTTCAACGAACGCATGCGTTTGAACAGCGGTAACTTGATCACTGCGCCTTGCAGCCAGAGACGCGATACCAGCCGGCCGTTCTGATAGAAGTTAGCGCACTTGTCGATGGACTTGGGTTGCGATCGCTTCAGGCCGTGGGTCTGTTGCACCACGACTTCGACCTCGTAAGCCGATTCGGTGTAGGCGTTGAAGGAAATGCGCAAGTCTTCGATGGAAATGGAAACCGCGCCGCGCTGATGGCCCAAGTAGTTGTAGACGTAGTGGTACATGGCTTGCCTGGCCACTTCGATCAACATCAGGCCCGGTACATGTTCGTGCTGCTTGTTGTAGAAGTAGTAATTCTTGGTGTCGTTGATCAACAAGTAAGAGCCCTGCCTGGCCTTGTCCCACTGCGCGAGCGCCTCAAGGCATTCGATCATGCGCATTACTTGGTCGGGCGGTATGTGGGCATCACCGCCTTGAAAATGCTGGGCCAGGTAGCGTTGGGCCTGGTGGGGGATGAATTCAGCCGTGAGGATGAAGTGGTCGTCGCACTCGGTATAGAAGTCAGTCAGGCGGATCTCGAAGGTGGAGAGAGTGCCGGCCTGTTCCGCGCTGAGGGTCAGGGGCAGATGGCGCAGCACATACCGGCCGTCTTGGGCACGGTACAGCTGTTTGAACAGGTCCTGATCCGGGGGGTTGCCAGCCAGTATGTCGGCACCGATCGAAGCACTGAGAAAGCTGGGCAGAATCAGCCTGGGTCGTCCGATCAATACATCCCTGGGTGTGTCTTTGTGCAACAGATGAGGGTCAATTGAGTCTGCGCTGTTCATGAGTTGCGATCTCCAAGTGAGCGAGTTGGGGAATGTAGGGGGAGACGGGACAGCAAACGCTTGATGATGAGCCCATGTACCGGCGCCACCGGCAGCATGTACAGGCGGCCGAACGTGTTGAAGGTCTTGACGGAGGTGGTGATATGCAGGCAACGCGGTTGCGTGAGTGTGGTATCGATCGAGACCATGACCGCCAGGTGGGTATCGCGTGAGGTCAGTACCAGCTTCTGTGCGCTGATGGCTTCGATGGTGAAGAAATCGAGCTTTTCGCCGACCACCGGGGCGCACTGGGGTGTGGCACCCGAGAACCCGCCGATCCGCTCGACGTGAAAGTGCTGTGAGATGCTGTCGCGCAACCTGAACGCGCCTTTGAGCCAGGCGGGCGTCGCGGCGGTCATCTGGCAGTACAGTTCCAGGGGCGTGGCTTGGGTGTCGATGAGTGCGCTGGCAGAGTGCAGAAAACCCAGCTCGTTGCGCGCGGCCACCAGGCTGGCGCACGGTGGGATCTGGTTATTTGACGTCTTCATGGGTGAGGGCACCTTATTGCAGCAGCGCAATTTGTGCCTGCTCGGCCTGCAACAGCATGTTCTCGTAGAGTTGGTCGGCGCTGGCCTGGTCCTCAATCACTTGTGCGGCGACATTCCGAGCGGTGACGTCGATTGATTCGTCATCGATGAACACCGATTCGTAAATCCCGACTACAGGCAGGTAGATGCCTTTGACGTACGCCACCGTCTGCTGCAACGGCCTGAGCAATTCATCCAGGGTGTAACGGTTGAACCCGCCAGCGCGGTAGCCGGTGGAGGGCGCACCCACCGTGGTGATGATCATGAATTCCTTGTCTTTGAGCTTGTCGCCGCCGCGTGCGTAGGCATAGCCGGGGGTGAAGACTTCATCGATCCACTGTTTCATGATTGCCGGGCAGGAATACCAGTACAACGGAAACAGCAACACGATGCGGTCATGGGCATTGAGCAATGCCTGCTCTGCACCCATATCGAACCCGGTGGGCGTCACCGCGCTGGCCAGACTATGGACCTTGACGCCACGCTGGCTGATCTTGCCCATGATCGCGGTATTGACGCGGGAAACCGAAAGATCAGGATGGCCAGAAATGACAATGACTTTTTTCATGTAGATCGTGTGTCCCATTTATAGTCGGTTGGAATGCCGATGCAGCGTTATTTAAGAGCAGGCGCCTGAGGTTGTAACCTAACCTTTTGGGGAGTCGGCTCGGCCGACTTGCCCGCAGCGGCAGGCCATTTGCGCTGCTTCAGGCCACTTCTCGATCAGCCAGGCAGGGCGGCACACTGATCCAGTTGGCCATGATCTTGTGCCCGTCGATCACGGTCAGCTTGCCCTCGCAATGAGCGTCGAAACCCGCGTTGCGCAACAAGCGGGTAATTCCCGGCGGCGATACCGTGATCAATTGGCGAACCTTGTGGCAAGCGGCGACCTTGAGCACTTCATGCAGCAGCGCCACGGCGTTGGGCGATGACAGGGAGTGGCCCGTGAAGGTCTGTTGTTGCAGGTCGACGGCGGCAAACCGGGAAATTTCCCAGATGTGCGCAGAATGAGGGAGTGCCTGGCCACCCAGCACCTGGGGGAACACTTCCTTGAGCAGATAGGGCTTGTGCGTGGGCAGCAGCCGCGCCACACCGACGATGTGCGGGCCTTGACGGGCGATTACGTACACCGTGTCGTCGCGGTCAAATTGGTCCAGTTCCTCACCGACCGCACAGTCCAGATGCCACCCAAGTTTTTCGACAAATACGCGATAGCGATACAGCAACAGGGCCTGCCACAGTTCGGTCGGTAATGTCAGGCGCGTACCCGTGGTTATATACATGAGGAACCCTCGGCAAAAAATCGAGGGGCCATTCGGCAGAATAATCGAACACTTAGGTACTGCTCTTTTGGGCAGGTGTGTCGTGAGGGTGCGCGTATTATTGTTGTTGTTCACACTGAGCGGCATTAACGCATCAGGGGTGCGCCAATCAGGTATGTGTCAGACAAGCAAGCCCAGTGAAGTGGCGCGCACGACGGTAGCGGTGCAGTTATGCACGCCCAGTTTCGAGCCTGCATTGCGCAGGTGAAATTTGATGGTTTCCCGCGATAGCGAGAGGATCAAACCGATCTCGTGGGCGGTCTTGCCGTCGGCTGCCCACTTGAGCACTTCACATTCACGCTGCGACAGGGTTTTTTCCTGCGGTAACTGCCAGTGCGGCGTCAGCACGCGCAAGAACCCCTGATGAGCGACATGCACCAAAAACCGCATGTATTTTTGATTGGCGGCAAGCTCTTGGGCCGTAATAGGGTCATTGGAGCGCGCCAGTGTCAGCATGCCGCCGCTGCCGCGGCCGTCCAGGCAGGATTGCGCCCAACCATGGGCCAGCCCGGCGCCACGGGCTTCTTCCCACATCTGCGGGTTTTGCCGGGTCATTTGCTCGTCCCAGACAATCGGTATCGTCGATTTCGTGCAGTGCTGTACCGTCGGGTCCACGGCGATGTATTTGCAGTGGGCGTAGCGTTGTCGCCATGAAGGCAAAAAATTATTGCTCATCACGATTTTAGGGCGGGTGACGGGGATAGGGATTCGGATTCCATAGGCGCAATAGTCGAACCCCAGGTGTTTTGCCGTGCTGACGATCCGAGCCAACAATTCAGCTTCGGTTCGGGCATTGTCGATCGTGTCCAGCACATCATCCATCCACTTCACTGTCATTCTCCTTGAATTGACCTTTACGCTCTATCTGCGCCGAAAACGATGACGGCACTACGCCGGTGTCATCAACGACGTGGGTTTAGATGCTCGGCGTTAAAGTTAGACACATTTATGCAGCGCTCTCGGCCTTCATACTTTTGGCGCGAGAAGGCGTTGCAGGTATCGCGATACGCACCTTTAAGAGTGAGCGGTGGGGCGTGCAAGGGGCGAACTCCATTTAGCCGGTGTCCTGATCAATTTCAGCGGGGGCAGCTGAGGTAGGGCGTGTAAGGGTAGTGCTGCGTAAAGTTGCTTTACAAGCAAGTGGGGGCATTCTTCATGTTGGTTTCATTTGTTCGGCTTCGCGCCGAGTTGTGCGCAGGGCGCGAGGTGATTTCGTCAAACTTCTGATTCGTTTCGGTGTTAAAAGCCCGCGCCTACAGAAGTGACATGTTGGGGTGGTATTGTTGCGCCAGATTATGGAGGACTGAACATGACATTGACGGTCGACACCCTGCTCGAATTGGCCATGGCCAACCCTATCAATGCGCAACTCACCGCGCGCTTGCCGGATCTGGGTGTGCAGCAGTGCATGCTCACGGCGGGCTGTTTGTTCCAGGCGGTGTGGAACCATCAGGCGAATCTGCCGGCGGCTCAGGGCGTGAAGGATTACGACGTTTTTTACTTTGACGAGGACCTGTCCTACGAGGCGGAAGACGCGGTAATTCGTGCGGCGCAGGGGCTGTTCCAAGACCTGGGGGTGAATGTGGAGGTCAGGAATCAGGCGCGGGTGCACCTTTGGTATGGTCAGCGGTTTGGCCGTCCTTACCCGCAGTTGCATTCGGCTCGGCAGGGGGTTGACCGTTACCTGGTGGCGGGTACGTGCGTTGCGCTGGATATCGCTTGCGGTGAGGTGTATGCGCCTTATGGATTGGAAGATGTGGAGCAGGGGGTGTTGCGTATCAACCCTTTGCATCCGGAGCCGGAGCTGTTTTTGCACAAGGCCAGGAGTTATCAGGCGCGTTGGCCGTGGCTCAAGATAGTCGAGCCGGGCTGAGCCCCAATGCTGTAGGAGCGAGCTTGCTCGCGAAAATCGTTAACGATAACGCGTGCCTTCAGATTAAACGCGGCGCCCGTGAGTTTTTCGCGAGCAAGCTCGCTCCTACAGTAACGTGCCGAGTAGGCCGCAACTTATCACTACCAGCCATGGCGGCAGTTTCCACACCATCAACGCGACCAGTGCCAGCAACGCCAGGGCGAGGTCGTAGCCGTTGAAGATCGCGCTGGTCCACACCGGCTGGTACAGCGCCGCCAACAACAGGCCAACCACCGCCGCGTTCACCCCGGCGAGTGCGGCCTGGGTACGTGGGCTTCTGCGCAGGTTGGCCCAGAAGGGCAAAGCGCCGAATATCAGCAGGAACGACGGGGCGAAGATCGCCAGCAGCGCGATTACTCCGCCAAGCCAACCGCTCGGGGCGTGGGTCATCGAGGCGCCGAGGAAGGCGGCGAAGGTGAACAGCGGGCCGGGCACGGCCTGGGTGGCGCCGTAACCGGCGAGGAACACATCGTTGTTGACCCATTGGCTGGGCACCACTTCGGCTTGCAGTAGCGGCAACACTACGTGGCCGCCGCCGAATACCAGTGCGCCGGTGCGGTAGAAGGCGTCCACCAGCGCCAGTGTGGGGTTGAGCGCCCATGCGGCGAGGATCGGCAAACCCACCAGCAACAGCAAAAACAGCATCAACCACAGGGCTCCGGCACGGCGGCTGATGGCGATGGGCAGGGCGTCGGGCTCGGCACTGCTCTCGGGCTTGAACAACAGCAGGCCAGCCACGCCTGCGACCACCATGACCCCGACCTGAGCCCAGGCGGAGGGTTGCAGCACCACCACGCAGGCGGCGATCAACATCAACGCCACCCGTAAAACACCTCGGCACAGGTTACGCGCCATGCCCCACACGGCCTGGGCCACCACGGCTACGGCGACCACCTTAAGGCCGTGCAGCGCGCCAGGGGGCAGGGCGCTGCCGTAGTGGGCCAGCCCCAGGGCAAACAGGATCAGGGCGATGGCCGACGGCAAGGTGAACCCGGCCCAGGCTGCCGCCGCGCCCCGGTAACCTGCGCGGGACAGGCCCAACGCGATACCGACCTGGCTGCTGGCCGGGCCTGGGAGGAACTGGCACAGCGCGACCAGTTCGGCATAGCTGCGCTCGCTGAGCCAGCGGCGGCGGGTGACGAACTCTTGGCGAAAATAACCCAGGTGTGCAATCGGCCCGCCGAAGGAGGTAAGGCCCAGGCGCAGGAAAATCAGGAACACTGACCAGGGGCGGCTGCGGTGATCGGCAAGCTGGGGCAAGGGGATGTCTCGGGCAACGGTGCTGGATGTTGCCGACCATAACCAATTTTCATGACGCGTAGAAGCGCGGGTATTTTGCCGCCCCATTGAATTTATCCGCGGTTGTTCGAGTCACTTAAAAGCAGTGTACTGTTTTCCATCCACTGGACCTCAAGGACCGACCATGACCTTTTTCATCTTCCTGCTCGCCTGCGCCGCCGCCGCCAGCACTGGCGTGATCTTCAAACCCGGCGCCTGGTACGAATCCCTGGTCAAGCCCAGCTTCACCCCGCCTAATTGGCTGTTCCCGGTGGCATGGACGATCATCTACCTGCTGTTGGCCTGGGCCGGTTACCGCTTGACCCTGATCCCCGGCAGCGAAATGGTGTTGGCCCTGTGGGCGGCGCAGATTGCGTTGAATACCCTGTGGACGCCGGTGTTCTTTGGTGCCCATCGGTTGTTCGCCGGGATGGTGATTATCGTGCTCTTGTGGCTCACCGTGGCAGCGATGGTGGTGCTGGCCGTGCGCCTGGATTTGATCACCGGCCTGATCCTGTTCCCGTACCTGGCATGGCTGTGCGTGGCCGCGGCGTTGAACTTCTCGATCCTGCGTAATAATCGCTGATGGCCTACCAGCATTGGCCCGCCAGCGAGCCCGAACTGGCCCAGATGCGCCGCTTCAATCGCAAACTGGCGTGGATGCCGCGCTTCAAGGTCCGCAACCGCGTGATGCCGCGCCTGATCCAGGCGCTGCTGCGTGCCAGCCAGACCTTCAAGAAGGCGCCCCTGGCGGAACGCAAAATGCTCGGGGCGATCCCCTTGCGCATCCTGCGCCCCGCTGGCCCGCCAAGAGGCGTGGTGCTGGATATCCACGGCGGTGGCTGGGTGATCGGTAATGCGCAAATGGATGACGACCTTAACCTTGGCATGGTCAACGCGTGCGATGTGGCGGTGGTGTCGGTGGATTATCGGCTGGCGGTGGATACGCCGATCGAAGGGCTGCTGGATGACTGCCTGACGGCTGTGCGCTGGCTGTTGGCGGACTGCCCGGAATTTGCCGACCTGCCGGTGTTTTTTGTCGGGGAGTCGGCCGGCGGGCACCTGGCGGCGGCCACTTTGTTGGCGCTCAAGCAATGGCCCGAGTTGCTCCAGCGGGTAAGCGGCGCGGTGTTGTATTACGGCGTCTACGATTTGACCGGCACCCCCAGTGTGCGCACGGCCGGGCCGGACACCTTGTTGCTGGACGGGCCGGGCATGGTTCAGGCGCTGCGCCTGCTGACGCCGGGGATCAGCGACGAGACGCGCCGACAGCCACCGTTGTCGCCCTTGTATGGGGACTTTGAGGGGCTGCCGCCAGCGTTGATGTTCGTGGGCGAACTGGATCCGCTCAAGGATGACACCCTGCTGATTGCCGAGCGATGGCCAACGGCGGAGGCTCATTTGCTGCCGGAAGCGGCCCATGGGTTTATTCACTTTCCGGTGGCGATGGCCGATCACGTGTTGGCTTACGCTCGCCAGTGGATAACGGGCCGGATCCTTGGCGATGAGCGTTAGCATTGATGCGGTGCAGGCCGCTGACATTCCCCAGGTGCTGAGCTTTGCTTTGCAGGCGCGTGATGAACTGTTTCCCACGCTCAGTGCCACCGGTGTCCCCCACGATCTGGCGCAGTTTGAAGCCATCTACCTTGAGGGCGGCGGGCGGTTTTTGATTGCTCGTGCCGAAGGCAGGATCGTTGCCTCGGTGGCTTATCGGCCCTACGACGGCCGCTTCCCGCAGTTGAACTACCAGGGGCGCAAGACAGTGGAAGTGGTGCGCCTGTATGTGCTCCCGGCTGTGCGACGCTTGGGCCTGGCGGGCCGGTTATACCGCTCGCTGCAAGCGCTGGCGCGGGCGGATGGCGTAGAGGTGATGTACCTGCACACCCATCCGTTTCTGCCCGGTGCGATTGATTTCTGGCAGCGGCAGGGGTTCGAGGTGGTGGATGCCGAGGCTGACCCGATCTGGCAGACAACCCATATGCACCAACTTCTGTAGGAGCGAGCTTGCTCGCGAAAAACGTCAACGATAACGCGTGTTTTCTGGATGAACGCGGCGCCTGGAAGTTTTTCGCGAGCAAGCTCGCTCCTACAGGTTCAGTTGGAGCGCAGGCGCAGGATTTGCGCGCCGTCGAACGGGTCCGTCAGGTAATGCCCCTGCACCCCGAATGTCTCCTGCAAGCGCTGTGGCGTCAGCACCTCTAGCGGCGCGCCCAGCGCCACCAGTTGCCCGCGATCCAGCACGGCCAGGCGATCACAGGTCAACGCCTGGTTCAGATCATGCAGCGCAATCAAGGTGGTCACGGGCAAGCCTTGCACGCCTTTGAGAATTGCCAGTTGATGCTGGATATCCAGGTGGTTGGTCGGCTCATCCAGCAACAAAATCTGCGGGCGTTGCGCCAGGGCGCGGGCGATGTGCACGCGCTGGCGTTCGCCACCCGAGAGGCTGCGCCAGGCGCGTTGGCTCAGGTGGGTGGCGTCTACGTCATGCAGGGCCTGGTGCACGATGGCATCGTCTTCACGCGACCACGGGCTCAATGCCGACAGCCACGGTGTGCGGCCCAGGGCCACGGCGTCGAACACGCGGATGGCGTCGTCGGTGTCGGCCTGTTGCTCCACCACCGCCAGCTGTTGCGCGATGGTGCGGCGCGACAACTCACCGAGCCGCTTGCCACCCAGGCGAACTTCGCCGCTGGCCGGCACACGCAAGCCGGCCAGCAATTTGAGCAGGGTGGATTTGCCTGAACCATTGGGCCCGACGATACCGAGGGTTTCACCCAACTGCACGTCGAGGTCAATGTCACGCAGCAACTGCGCGTCACGCACTTTGAAGCCCAGGCCGCGGCAACTGAGTACGCTCATCGGGCATTCCTCCGGCCGATCAGGATCAGCGCAAACACCGGCGCGCCCACCAATGCGGTGACCACACCCACCGGAATCACCTGGCCCTTGATCAAGGTGCGCGACAGCACGTCTGCAGCGATCAAAAACAGCGCGCCACCCAAGGCACTGGCTGGCAGCAAACGCGAATGCCCGGTGCCAAGCAACAGGCGCACCGCATGGGGAATCACCAGGCCGACAAACCCGATGGAGCCGACGATAGACACCATCACCGCCGTCACCAGCGCGGCGCAGGCCACCAGCACAAATTGCACGCGGCGCACCGGGATGCCGAGGGAGGCTGCCGAGTCGCTGCCGAAGGTGAACGCATCCAGTGCACGCCGGTGCCACAGGCACACCGCGAGCCCCACGACCGCCACCGGCACCGCCAACCACACCGAAGGCCAGCGCACGCCGCTGAGGTTGCCCAGCAGCCAGAACATAATGCCGCGGGCTTGTTCGGAGCTGGCCGACTTGGTGATCAGGAACGCGGTCAGGGCATTGAACAACTGCGAGCCGGCGATACCTGCGAGGATGATCTGCCCGGTACCGCTGGACGATCCGCTGGCCCGTGCGAGCAGCGTCACCAGCGCAAAGGCCGCCATCGCCCCCACAAACGCGCCCGCCGACAACGACACCAGGCCACCGCCCACGCCAATCAAGGCCACGAGCACCGCGCCGGTTGACGCGCCGGCGCTGATGCCCAGCAGGTACGGGTCGGCCAGCGGGTTACGCAGCAGCGATTGCAGGATCACGCCGCACGTCGCCAACCCTGCGCCGCAAGCTGCGGCCACCAGGGCACGGGTGAGGCGGTAGTTCCACACCACGCCTTCGTCGATGGGGTCCAGTGCATAGCTGGCGCCCCAGAGTTTATTGGCGAGCACCTGCAGCACCACCTGCGGTTCGATGGCGGTTTCACCGATGGCGACGCCAGCGAGCAGGGCGAGCAGCAGCAACGCCAGGGCGAGTAGGGTGCGCATCATTGGCCCAGGTGGTAGCCGTCAATGGCGGCCGCCAGTTGTTCAAGGCCCTCGAAGGTGCGCAGGCTCGCCTGCAAGGCCAGAGCGTCGAGGATGATGATGCGGTTGTTCTTCACTGCGTCCATGTTGCGGGTCACGGGGTCGCTGCGCAGGAAGGCGAGTTTCTTTTCATGGTCGTCGGCCGGGTAGCGACGGCGATCCATGCGTGCGATCACCAGGAAGGTGGGATTGGCCTTGGCGATGGTTTCCCAGCCGACGGCAGGCCACTCCTCATCGGACTGCACCACGTTACGCAAGCCAAGGGTTTGCAGCATGAGTTGCGGCACGCCTTTGTGGCCGGCTACGTAAGGGTCGCTGGCCATTTCGGCGCTGGAAAACCACACCAGTGCGCTGGCTTGCTGCAAGCCCTTGCCCTGGGCCGTGGCGACGGACTTGGCCAGGCGCGCCTTGAGTTCGTCGGTCAGTTGTTGGCCGCGATCCTGCACGTCGAAAATCTGCGCCAGTTGCTGGAGGCTCTGGTAGATCGTCTCGATGCGAAAGGGCTCCAATCGCGTGCCGTCGGCGCCGACCAGGTTGTCCTTGCCTTCGCAATCGGACGGCAACAGGTAGGTGGGGATCTTCAGTTCATGAAACTGCTCACGGGTACCGACCACGCCTTGGGGGCCCACCACCCATTCCAGCTCGGCGGCCACCAGTTGCGGGCGCTTGGCGAGTACGGCTTCGAAGCTGGGCTCGTTGTTGGCCAGGCGCTCGATGCGGTCGTCCTGGGCCTTGTACTGCGCTGCCACGTTGTTGAACCACAGCGAAGTGCCGACCACCTTGTCGCCCACGCCCAGGGCATACAGCATCTCGGTGGCGGCCTGGCCGATGGTAACGCTGCGGGCGGGGGCGTGCTGGAAGGTCAGGGTGCTGCCGCAGTTTTGCAGGGTCAGCGGGTACTGAGTG
Organism: Pseudomonas sp. NFPP02; assembly: GCF_900119355.1. Taxonomy (NCBI): domain Bacteria; kingdom Pseudomonadati; phylum Pseudomonadota; class Gammaproteobacteria; order Pseudomonadales; family Pseudomonadaceae; genus Pseudomonas; species Pseudomonas sp. NFPP02. Next base: position 15,809 of record NZ_FPJI01000011.1, on the reverse strand, counting down.
GGCGCGGCTTGCGCCAGGGCACACATACCCAAGCCTGCGATCAGGGCGGTAACGCGTGGCAGCATGAGGCGATCTCCTTGTGAACCGTAGGTGCAGCAGGGGAGGTACGGCTCGGAAATACGCCCATGGAGGCTGCTGATGCGCAGGGCCAGGATGTCCTTCCCGGACACCCCGCCGGTTAGTGAGTTAGCTGGGCCGGCAGGTCTCCTGACTGATGCGTCGTCGCCATGCCCCGCCTTCCCGGACGTGGTCCAGTGGCATTCAAGGGCAGGCTCGGCATCTACAGTTGCGGGGGCAGTTTCGGTTCACGTCGCGTGCGGCGTTTCGAATTCCCTGTTAGTCCCATACGGGAACCGGCGGCGGTATGGTAAGCGATCACCCCCTGTAGGAGCGAGCTTGCTCGCGAAGGTCGCTAACGATAACGCGGGGAGCCTGATGCGCCGCGGCGTTCTCAGGTGCTTCGCGAGCAAGCTCGCTCCTACAAAAGAAGCGTCAGAGCCGAATATCCTGGGGGCCGCGGATCAGCGCTTCGATCCGGGTGCCTGTGGCGCGCTCTTCGTTGCTGAAGCCGTCGTAGTCGGCCAGGTTGGCGAAGCGGATACCGGTCAATTGTTCGATCGCAATCACACTGCGCTGGTAGGTTCGAAGCGGGCCGAATACCAGGTCGAGTTGGCCCAGTTCGCGGCTCTGGTCAATCATGTAGGCGCTGGCGGACGGCTTGCCATCGTCGCTGAGGTAGGCCACTACTTTCCAGAACGCCTTGGGGATTTTCACGCCACGGTACAGTCGGTCGTCATCGGCGAACACTGGCCCGGTAAACACCGTGGCTCGGGCTTTCCAGCGCTGGGTGTTGTCGAGAATGTAGTCTTCGAGCTCCAGCCAGGTCTTCTGGTTGAAGCCGCTCATCTGTGGCGAGCAGTTGGTGAAGTGAAAGGTGTCGAAGTTGGCGGTGTTGGCCTCGTCGCCCCAGTTGGGGTCCTGGCGCCGCACCAGGTGGCCGCGGTCCAGGCCATTGCCGGCATAAAGGTCTTCACCTACCTGCGCCTCCAGAGGCAGGCGACCATCGTAGGCCCAGGTGTCGTTGCTGCGCTTGATGTCCACATGCTTGGCGCCGTCGATATTCACCCCCACGTACAGCGCCAGTCGTCGAGCGCGCGACATGGTGATGGAGAAATGCGTGTAGTCCAGGCGCTTGGGTTGCACATCGCCCGCCAGTGGCTGGTCAACCGTGGGCCATGGCACCACGAAGTCGCTGAGGAAGTCGTCGGCATAGCCCGCGCGGTTTTTGAGGTCCTTGGCCGCGGTGACGCGCGGCGTCGCGGCTCTGGCTTCCAGCAGGGTGGGGCTGGCCGCGACCAATGGGCGCAGGTCGGCAAGCCTTGGGCGGTGGGAAAGGTCGATGTTGGCTGCGCGGGCGGGCATGGGCATGTTCCTTATAGGCCTGGGATAAACACCACTGAAACACAAAACCATGACAATTTGGCCCAGGTGGCGAACTCAGGACTATCCTGAAAACCGTTACCCGGACGTTCATCACACGCCAAAAAGGAGCCAGCTCATGTGTGTTCGCCAACCGCGCAACCCGATTTTTTGCCTGATCCCGCCGTACATGCTCGACCAGATCGCCCGCCACGGCGACAAAGCCCAACGGGAAGTCGCATTACGCACGCGTGCCAAGGACAGCACGTTTCGCTCATTGCGCATGGTCGCGGTACCCGCCAAGGGCCCGGCCCGCATGGCACTGGCCGTGGGCGCCGAGAAGCAACGCTCGATCTACAGCGCCGAAAACACCGACAGCCTGCCCGGCAAGCTGATTCGCGGTGAAGGGCAGCCCGCCAGTGGCGATGCCGCGGTGGATGAAGCCTATGACGGCCTGGGCGCGACGTTCGATTTTTTTGACCAGGTATTCGATCGCAATTCCATCGACGATGCGGGCATGGCCCTGGACGCCACGGTGCACTTCGGCCAGGACTACAACAATGCCTTCTGGAATTCGACCCAGATGGTATTCGGCGATGGCGACCAGCAGCTGTTCAACCGCTTCACCGTGGCACTCGACGTCATTGGCCATGAGTTGGCCCATGGCGTGACCGAGGATGAGGCCAAGCTGATGTACTTCAACCAGTCCGGTGCGCTGAACGAGTCGTTGTCGGATGTGTTTGGCTCGTTGATCAAGCAGTACGCGCTGAAGCAAACGGCCGAGGACGCCGACTGGTTGATCGGCAAGGGGCTGTTTACCAAAAAGATCAAGGGCACGGCGCTGCGCTCGATGAAGGCGCCAGGCACTGCGTTTGATGACAAGCTGCTGGGCAAAGACCCACAGCCTGGGCACATGGATGATTTTGTGCAAACTTACGAGGACAATGGCGGGGTGCATATCAATTCCGGCATTCCCAACCACGCGTTCTATCAGGTGGCCACCCGGATTGGCGGGTTCGCCTGGGAGCGTGCCGGGCGTATCTGGTATGACGCACTGCGCGATTCGCGGCTGCGGCCCAATTCCGGGTTTTTGCGTTTTGCGCGCATTACCCACGATATTGCCGGTCAGCTTTATGGTGTGAACAAAGCTGAGCACAAGGCAGTCAAGGAAGGCTGGAAAGCGGTAGGTATAAACGTTTGACGAAGCCGCCTGCGCGGCGAGGAACAGCCATGCGAATTTCAATCAAGGAAAGCGGCGGACCGGCGTTTTTTCCGGGGTTGGCCAAGCCGCGCACGGTAGAGTTGGACGCGTTGCCCGAGCCCGACCAGCAGGAGTTGCGGCAACTGATTGAAGCGTGCGATTTTTTCCAGTTGCCGCAAAGCACCGATCCCGAGCCTGGCAACCCAGGCCGAGTGCATTACACCCTGACAGTAGCGGAGGGCGAGCGCGAGCACACAGTCTGTGTACTCGCGCCGGTGAATCCCCCGGCACTGGACGGTTTGGTGCAGTGCGTGCGACGGCATATTAATTGTTGAAGCGCCAATGCTGGCAGGCTACTTACGATCCAGCCATACCGTCTGCGCATTGCAGAACTCGCGTACGCCGAAGTGCGACAGCTCGCGGCCGAACCCGCTTTTCTTCACGCCGCCAAATGCCACCCGCGGGTCTGAGACGCTGAACGCGTTGACAAAGACCCCGCCGGTTTCCAACTGATCGGCAATCGCCCGCGCCTTTGCGGAATCGGCCGTGAAGATGCTCGCGGTCAGGCCAAACTCGCTGTCATTGGCCAGCGCCACGGCGTGCTCGGCGTCGCGGGCGGTGATGATCGATGCCACGGGGCCGAACAGTTCCTGTTTGAACGACGTCATGTGGTCGGTGACGTCGGCCAGGATGGTCGGTTCATAGTAATTGCCCGCGCCCGCGACTTTATGGCCGCCCAGCAGCAGCGTGGCGCCTTCTTCCAGGGTCGCCTGGACCTGGCCGTGCAGTTCGTCACGCAGATCAAAGCGCGCCATGGGGCCGATATAGGTGGCGTCCGCGGTGGGCTCGCCCATCACCAGGGCGCGGCTGGCTTCAAGGAATTTGGCGGTGAAGGCTTCAACCACGCCCGCTTCGATGATCAAGCGCTTGGCGGCGGCGCAGACCTGGCCGCTGTTCTGGAAGCGGCCGATGACCGCGGCTTGCACGGCGGCGTCGAGGTCGGCGTCGTTGAGCACGATAAAGGGGTCGGAGCCACCCAGTTCCAGCACGCATTTCTTCAATGCGGCCCCGGCCTGTGAGCCGATGGCGATGCCGGCGCGCACGCTGCCGGTGAGGGTCACAGCGGCGATGCGTGGGTCGGCGATGGCAGCGGACACGCCCTCCTGGGTGACGTTGATCACTTCGAACACGCCTTCAGCGAAACCGGCTTTACGCAGCGCTTGCTGGATCAGATAGGCGCTGCCCATCACGTTTGGCGCGTGTTTGAGCACATAGGTGTTGCCGGCGAGCAGGGTCGGCACCGCGCCGCGCAGCACTTGCCACACCGGGAAATTCCACGGCATTACCGCGAGGATCGGGCCCAGTGGGCGGTATTCGATCCGGGCGCTGCCGTTGTCCACCAGGGTGGGCTCCGGGGCGAGCATGGCCGGCCCGTGGGCGGCGTACCATTCGCTCAGTTGCGCGCATTTTTCGATTTCGGCCCGGGCCTGGGCGATGGGTTTGCCCATTTCCAGGGTGATCATTTGCGCCATGTCTTCAGCTTGCTCACGCAGGGCGGCAGCCAGGGCCAGCAGGTATTCGGCGCGCTGGCTCACAGGCCTGCGGCGCCAGGTGCGGAAGGCAGTGGTCGAGCGGGCGAGGGCGGCGTTCAGTTGTTCTGCGCTTTCGTAGGGGTAGCTGCCGACTGTTTCGCCGTTGGCGGGGTTGAACGACAGGGCGTGGGTCTGGTGGGAGATAACATTGTTCATGGCACCGTCCGGCTGAATGAGTGGAATAGGGCCAGCGTACGGTGTTGTATGTTTTCTGGAAACTGAATAATAATAAGTAATATGTTCTCAATTCGAGAATGTTAGATCGTCCCCACGCTCTGCGTGGGAATGCATCCCATGACGCTCCGCGTCGCGCCAACGATCGGACGCGGAGCGTCCGAGGCAGCGTTCCCACGCAGAGCGTGGGAACGATCATGTGCATGATTGGAGAATGATTTGGATCTGGTGCAGCTGGAAATCTTCAAGGCCGTTGCCGAGCAAGGCAGCATCAGCGCTGCCGCCCAGTTGATTCATCGGGTGCCGTCGAACCTCACCACGCGCATCAAGCAACTGGAGCAGGATTTGGGCGTGGAGTTGTTTATCCGCGAGAAGAGCCGCTTGCGGTTGTCCCCGGCCGGGTGGAATTTCCTCGGTTATGCGCGGCGTATTCTCGACCTGGTGCAGGAAGCCCGCGCCACGGTGGCGGGGGAGGAGCCCCAGGGCGCGTTTGCCTTGGGCTCGCTGGAAAGCACGGCGGCGGTGCGCATCCCCGCGTTGCTCGCGGCCTATAACCAGCAGTACACCAAAGTCGAGCTGGACCTGAGCACTGGCCCCTCGGGCACCATGATCGAAGGCGTGCTGTCGGGTCGGTTGACGGCGGCCTTTGTCGACGGGCCGGTGCTGCATTCCACGCTGGAGGGTGTGGCGGTGTTCGAGGAAGAGATGGTGGTGATTGCGCCGCTGCATCACGCGCCGATCACCCGCGGCCAGGATGTGAATGGCGAGAACATCTATACGTTTCGTTCCAACTGTTCGTACCGGCATCACTTCGAACGCTGGTTCTCACAGGATGGCGCGGTGCCCGGCAGGATCTTCGAGATCGAGTCGTACCATGGCATGTTGGCCTGTGTCAGCGCCGGGGCCGGGCTGGCGCTGATGCCGCGCAGTATGCTGGAGAGTATGCCGGGGTGTGCGGCGGTGAGCGTGTGGCCGCTGCCCGACACGTTCCGTATCTTGAATACCTGGCTGATCTGGCGGCGGGGCACGGTGTCGCAGAGTTTGAACAGCTTTGTAAAACTGCTGGAAGAACGCGGGTTTTGTAGGAGCGAGCTTGCTCGCGAAGACCGTTAACGATAACGCGGGCATTCTGGATGAACGCGGTGTCTTTGGGTTTTTCGCGAGCAAGCTCGCTCCTACAGGAGAGCGGGTCAGCCACCAAATTGCAGGGTGCCCATGGCTAGTTTGGCCATGATTGCCGTGGCGCCCAGTTGTACCAGCCATAACGCCAACCCACCGAGGAATACTCCCAGCGCTACCTGCAGCACCAAGCTCTTCTGCCGCTTGGCTTGCGGTGCGCGTGGGGCGTAGTCGTGCAGTTCGTCGCGGTCGGCGCGCAGATCCAGGTCGTCGTTTCTCATAAAGCTCTCACAGCAAGGGGCAGTCGGTGTTCAGTCTAGTGCGTTCGCCAATAAAAAGGGGGAAGCCATTGGCTTCCCCCTTCGTATAACGTGTGTCCGCTTACAGCACTTGGACAATCGCCTTGGTCACTGCACCAATGTTCGACTGGTTCAGCGCCGCCACACAGATGCGACCGGTATCCAGCGCATAGATCCCGAATTCGGTGCGCAGGCGGGTGACTTGCTCAACGGTCAGGCCGGAGTAGGAGAACATCCCACGCTGGCGGCCGACGAAGCTGAAGTCATGGCCTGGAGCAGCCTTGGCCAGTTCGGCCACCATCTGCTCGCGCATGCCACGGATGCGCAGGCGCATCTCGGCCAGTTCGGCTTCCCACTGGGCGCGCAGTTCCGGGTTGTTGAGTACGGCGGCGACGATGGCTGCGCCGTGGGTCGGCGGGTTGGAGTAGTTGGTGCGGATCACACGCTTGACCTGGGACAGGATGCGCGCGCTTTCTTCCTTGGACTCACTGACGATCGACAGCGCGCCTACGCGTTCGCCATACAGCGAGAACGACTTGGAGAACGAGCTGGATACAAAGAAGGTCAGGCCCGACTCAGCGAACAGGCGCACCGCGGCGGCGTCTTCGTGGATGCCATCGCCGAAGCCCTGGTAGGCCATGTCGAGGAACGGCACCAGGTTCTTGGCCTTGACCACGTCCAGCACGTTTTGCCAGTCGGCCGGGCTGAGGTCGACGCCGGTCGGGTTATGGCAGCAAGCGTGCAGCACCACGATGGACTGTGGCGGCAGGGCGTTGAGGTCTTCGAGCAGGCCGGCACGGTTCACGTCGTGGGTGGCGGCGTCGTAGTAGCGGTAGGTCTGCACCGGGAAACCGGCTTTTTCAAACAGCGCCTGGTGGTTTTCCCAGCTTGGGTCGCTGATGGCGACGACGGCGTTGGGCAGCAGTTGCTTGAGGAAGTCGGCGCCGATTTTCAGCGCGCCAGTGCCGCCCACGGCCTGGGCGGTAATCACACGGCCTGCGCTCAACAGTGGCGACTCAGCGCCAAACAGCAGCTTTTGCACGGCCTGGTCGTACGCCACGATGCCGTCGATTGGCAAGTAGCCACGGGCGGCATGTTGCGCCACACGAATGGCTTCCGCTTCGGCAACGGCACGCAAGAGTGGAATCTTCCCCTCCTCGTTGCAGTAAACGCCCACGCCAAGGTTCACCTTGGTGGTTCGTGTGTCGGCGTTGAATGCTTCGTTGAGGCCCAGGATTGGATCGCGTGGTGCCATTTCGACAGCGGAGAACAGGCTCATTTTTGCGGCAGCTCTATGGGGGGTAGGAGGGACGTGTCGCGCTCCAGCCGAATGCACTAGAGCGGTGCACAAACGGGGAGCTAGTATAGAGGCCATCACGGCTGAGAGCGACAACGGAAACGGCTTTTCGGCCAAGTTTTTCGGTTTATTTGCTGACCGTTAGTCTTATTGCAACATTGACGATAAAGGTCGTGTAGGAAGACGGCCTTGAAACCCGTCACATTCGACACCACTTCTACAGCTATCATGGTTTTTTCCTGCAACCTGCGATGACTAATCGCGGGTTGCTGAGCTATTTCGTCCCTGGCGGTGTCGAGTCTGGGGTGACTTCACGAGGTACGTTATGTCGGATTTCCAGCTCGTTACCCGTTTTGAACCCGCCGGCGATCAACCGGAAGCCATTCGTCAGATGGTCGAAGGCATCGAGGCCGGCCTGGCGCACCAGACGCTGCTTGGGGTGACCGGTTCCGGCAAGACCTTCAGCATCGCCAATGTGATCGCCCAGACCAACCGCCCGACCCTGGTGCTGGCGCCAAACAAAACCCTGGCGGCGCAGCTCTACGGCGAGTTCAAGGCGTTCTTCCCCAACAACGCGGTGGAGTACTTCGTTTCCTACTACGACTACTACCAGCCCGAAGCCTATGTGCCATCCTCCGATACCTTCATCGAGAAGGATGCGTCGATCAACGACCACATCGAGCAGATGCGGCTGTCGGCCACCAAGGCACTGCTGGAGCGCAAAGACGCGATCATCGTCACCACGGTGTCGTGCATCTACGGCTTGGGCAGCCCGGAAACCTATTTGAAGATGGTGCTGCACGTCGACCGTGGCGACAAACTCGACCAGCGCGAACTGTTGCGCCGCCTAGCGAGCCTGCAGTACACCCGTAACGACATGGATTTTGCCCGCGCCACCTTCCGGGTGCGCGGCGATGTGATCGACATCTACCCGGCCGAATCCGACCTGGAAGCGATCCGCATCGAGCTGTTCGATGATGAGGTCGAAAGCCTGTCAGCCTTCGACCCGTTGACCGGCGAGGTGATCCGCAAGCTGCCGCGCTTTACCTTCTACCCGAAAAGCCACTACGTGACCCCACGCGAAACCCTGATGAGCGCCATCGAGGGCATCAAGGTCGAGCTGGCCGAGCGCCTGGAATACTTGCGCTCCAACAATAAACTTGTGGAAGCCCAGCGCCTGGAGCAGCGCACCCGCTTCGACCTGGAGATGATCCTGGAACTGGGCTACTGCAACGGCATCGAAAACTACTCGCGCTACCTGTCGGGCCGCGAATCCGGGGCGCCGCCACCGACCCTCTATGACTACCTGCCGCCGGACGCCTTGCTGGTGATCGACGAATCCCACGTCAGCGTGCCGCAGGTGGGGGCCATGTATAAGGGTGACCGTTCGCGCAAGGAAACCCTGGTGGAATACGGTTTCCGCCTGCCGTCGGCGCTGGACAACCGACCAATGCGCTTTGACGAGTGGGAAGCCATCAGCCCGCAGACCATCTTCGTCTCTGCCACGCCCGGCAACTATGAAGCCGAGCACGCGGGCCGCGTCATCGAGCAACTGGTACGTCCCACTGGCCTGGTGGACCCGGAAATCGAAATTCGCCCGGCGCTGACCCAGGTCGACGACTTGCTCTCGGAAATCAACAAGCGCGTGGCCCTGGAAGAGCGGGTGCTGGTCACCACCCTGACCAAGCGCATGTCCGAAGACTTGACTGATTACCTGGCCGACCACGGCGTGCGCGTGCGCTACCTGCACTCGGATATCGACACCGTGGAGCGGGTGGAGATCATCCGCGACCTGCGCCTGGGCACCTTTGATGTGCTGGTGGGGATCAACCTGCTGCGTGAAGGCCTGGACATGCCGGAAGTATCGCTGGTGGCGATCCTGGATGCAGACAAGGAGGGCTTCCTGCGCTCCGAACGCTCGTTGATCCAGACCATCGGCCGAGCGGCGCGTAACCTCAATGGACGGGCGATCCTGTATGCGGACCGCATCACCGGTTCCATGGAGCGTGCGATTGGCGAGACCCAGCGTCGTCGCGACAAGCAGATCGCGTTCAACCTGGAACACGGCATTACCCCCAAAGGTGTGTTCAAGGACGTTGCCGACATCATGGAAGGCGCCACCGTGCCCGGCTCGCGCAGCAAGAAGCGCAAGGGCATGGCCAAGGCCGCCGAGGAGAGCGCCAAGTACGAGAACGAACTGCGCTCACCGAGTGAGATCACCAAGCGGATTCGACAGCTGGAAGAGAAGATGTACCAGTTGGCGCGGGATCTGGAGTTTGAAGCGGCGGCGCAGACGCGTGATGAGATTGGCAAGTTGCGTGAGCGCCTGCTGGCTGTTTGATTTGCGTTGATTGGGCTGGCCCCATCGCGTGTAAGCCCGGCTCCCACATTGATCTGTGAATGCGGTCAAAATGTGGGAGCTGGCTTGCCTGCGATGGCCGCGCCTCGGTTTTCCAGATATCCCCCAGGCTGTTACCATTCGCCCCTTGTTTCAATTTTCAGTTTTATCGCCCATTCGAGACCTGCCATGACCACCGTCCGCACGCGCATTGCGCCATCGCCTACTGGGGATCCCCACGTCGGTACTGCTTACATCGCCCTGTTCAACTACTGCTTTGCCAAGCAGCATGGTGGTGAATTCATCCTGCGGATCGAAGATACCGATCAACTGCGTTCCACCCGTGAGTCGGAACAGCAGATTTTCGATGCCTTGCGCTGGTTGGGCATTACCTGGGCTGAAGGCCCGGATGTCGGCGGCCCGCATGGCCCGTATCGCCAGAGCGAGCGCAGCGACATCTACAAGCAATACACCCAGCAACTGGTTGACATGGGCCATGCCTTCCCGTGCTTCTGCACCGCCGAAGAACTGGACCAGATGCGCGCCGAGCAGCAGGCCCGTGGCGAGACCCCGCGTTACGATGGTCGTGCGTTGCTGTTGTCCAAGGAAGAAGTGGCTGCGCGCCTGGCCGCCGGTGAGCCTCACGTCATTCGTATGAAAGTGCCAAGCGAAGGCGTTTGCGTGGTGCCGGACATGCTGCGCGGTGACGTCGAGATCCCGTGGGACCGCATGGACATGCAGGTGCTGATGAAGACCGACGGCTTGCCGACGTACTTCCTGGCGAACGTGGTCGATGACCACCTGATGGGCATCACCCATGTGCTGCGCGGCGAAGAGTGGCTGCCATCGGCGCCGAAACTGATCCTGCTGTACGAATACTTCGGCTGGGAGCAACCGCAGCTGTGCTACATGCCGCTGCTGCGTAACCCGGACAAGAGCAAGCTGTCCAAGCGCAAGAACCCCACGTCGGTGACCTTCTACGAGCGCATGGGCTTCATGCCCGAGGCGATGCTCAACTACCTGGGCCGCATGGGCTGGTCGATGCCTGACGAGCGCGAGAAGTTCTCGTTGCAGGAAATGGTCGATAACTTCGACCTGTCCCGCGTCTCCCTCGGCGGCCCGATCTTCGATATCGAGAAGCTTTCGTGGCTCAACGGCCAGTGGCTGCGTGACCTGCCGGTGCAAGAGTTCGCCAGCCGTGTGCAGCAGTGGGCGTTGAACCCCGAGTACATGATGAAGATAGCGCCACTGGTGCAGGGCAGGGTAGAGACGTTCAGCCAGGTCGCGCCCTTGGCCAGTTTCTTCTTTGCTGGCGGCGTGAATCCTGATCCCAAGCTGTTCGAGTCGAAGAAGCTCTCCGGTGACCAGGTTCGCCAGCTGATGCAGTTGATCCTGTGGAAGCTTGAAAGCCTGCGTCAGTGGGAGAAGGATGCGATTACCGCGACCATCCAGGCGGTGGTGGAATCCCTGGAGCTTAAACTGCGCGATGCCATGCCGCTGATGTTTGCCGCCATCACCGGGCAGGCCAGTTCGGTGTCGGTGCTCGATGCGATGGAAATTCTCGGCCCGGACCTGACCCGTTTCCGTCTGCGCCAAGCCCTTGATTTGCTTGGTGGTGTGTCGAAGAAAGAAAACAAGGAATGGGAAAAGCTGCTGGGCGCTATCGCCTAAGCAGGCCGCTTAGGGCACGAAACCCCGGTTTTCCGGGGTTTCGTCGGTAAGTGATTGTTATCCCGGCAAAAAATTTTGGAAATTGTTGAAAATAAATTTGACACGTTTCCAAACCACCATTAAGATTCGCCCCGTCCTCACCGATGAGGGGCTATAGCTCAGCTGGGAGAGCGCTTGCATGGCATGCAAGAGGTCAACGGTTCGATCCCGTTTAGCTCCACCAATTTACAGGTTCAAGGTTCCGGCCACACCGTCCTTGAATTGATCAGGTCTCAGCTCTGATCAGATGTACAGAAGGTTTTGTCCCCTTCGTCTAGTGGCCTAGGACACCGCCCTTTCACGGCGGTAACAGGGGTTCGAGTCCCCTAGGGGACGCCAGTTTCAACAAGCAGCTCGAAAGGTCTGCTGCGTCGCGAGACGAAAAATCCGGGGCTATAGCTCAGCTGGGAGAGCGCTTGCATGGCATGCAAGAGGTCAACGGTTCGATCCCGTTTAGCTCCACCAATTTTACAGGTTCAAGGTTCCGGCCACACCGTCCTTGGATCGATCAGTTCTCAGCGCTGATCTGTTGTATAGAAGGTTTGTGTCCCCTTCGTCTAGTGGCCTAGGACACCGCCCTTTCACGGCGGTAACAGGGGTTCGAGTCCCCTAGGGGACGCCACGATTACCCGCTCTGCGGGATTTTTAAGGGTCATTCAATTATTGAATGGCCCTTTTGTTTGTCTGGCGTTTGGCCAATTCCCTCCTTTATCACCCATTTTCTGTTCTGACCGGCGGTCGTGCTTATCGCTTGCCAAATATTATTATGGTAATAATATTCAACCCATGAAAGACGGAGGCTTCGATGAGCGATAAAAAAGCGCAAACCCGCGAACGTATTTTGCAGGCTGCCAGCGCGGCATTGATCCAGCGTGGCCCGGCTGAGCCCAGTGTGGGCGAAGTAATGGGGGCGGCGGGGCTGACAGTCGGCGGCTTCTACGCGCACTTTGAAAGCAAGGACGCGCTGATGCTGGAAGCGTTCAGCCAGTTGCTGGCGCAGCGTCGCGCCTCCATCGATGACTTGGACGAACAACTGACCGGCGAAGAGCGCCGCACGTTGGTCGCAGCGTTTTATCTGTCGCGCAAGCACCGCGACTCCACGACCCAGGCCTGCCCGTTGCCCGCGACGGTGGGGGAGATGGGGCGCTTGCCGGACGCTTTTCGCGAGGTTTTGAACGAGCACGTCGAGTTGATGGCCGCGCAATTGGCCGGCAGCCCCGAAGACATCGACAAGGCCCTGGCGGACATGGCCTTGATGGTAGGGGGGCTGACCCTGGCGCGGGCACTCGGGCCCGGCGAGTTATCGGATCGGGTGATACGTGCGGCCAAGTCGGCGGTACGCTGAAAAAGGGGATGCAAGATGGGCGCATTGACCTGGGTTCGTGGTTTCAATGGCACGGTGGGGCGCCTTGCGCCGCATGCTGTCGCCAGCAAGATGCGTCGCACCTTCATGACCCCGCGCGATCTGCCGCCGCGTGACTGGGAGTTGCCGCTGTTGGCCCAGTCGGAGCGCATCACTCTGCGTTTCGGCCTGTCGGCATTGCGTTGGGGGCATGGCCCGGCGGTGCTGCTGATGCATGGCTGGGAAGGCCGCCCGACTCAATTCGCCAGTTTGATTACGGCGTTGGTCGACAACGGCTATTCGGTGATAGCCCTGGACGGTCCCGCCCACGGTCGTTCGCCAGGGCGTGAAGCCCATGTGCTGCTGTTTGCCCGCGCCATGCTTGAGGCGGCGGCCGAGCTGCCACCGCTGTATGCGGTGGTCGGCCATTCCATGGGCGGCGCCAGTGCGATGTTGGCGGTGCAGTTGGGGTTGCGTACGCAGGCATTGGTCAGCATTGCCGCACCGTCGCGCTTTCTGGATGTGCTACGCGGGTTCACCCGCATGGTCGGCTTGCCGCCACGGGCGCGCTCAGCCTTTATCCAAGAGGTGGAGTTGAGCATGGGCATGCCGCTCAAGCATCTGGACGTGGCCCACTACCAACTGAACATTCCCGGCCTGATCGTGCACGCCGAAGACGACACCTTCGTTCCGGTCAGGGCGGCTCAAGCCATTCACGAAGCCTGGTTCGACAGCCGCCTGCTGCGCCTGGAGCAGGGTGGCCACCAGAAAGTGCTCGCCGACCCGCAGGTCATCGACGCTGTACTCGCCCTATTGGCCGGCTGCCGTCTACAGGAGCGCCAAAGCGCCTGATACACTGCCCCGCCGACATCAATCGACTGGAGCAAGGCATGGGCTGGGATTTGGCAACGCCGTTCATCATTGATCTGCAGGTTACGGCTGAGGACATCGACGGCCTGGGGCACGCCAATAATGCGGTGTACGTCTCATGGCTGGAGCGTTGCGCCTGGCGCCATTCGCAGCGCCTGGGTCTGGACCTCACCGAATACCGCCGCCTCGACCGCGCCATGGCCGTGGTGCGCCATGAGATCGACTACCTGGCCGCAGGCTATGAGGGCGATGAGTTACAACTTGCCACCTGGATCGTCGATTGGGACCAACGCCTGAAAATGACCCGTCGTTTCCAGCTTGTGCGCCCCCGTGACGGCGCGACCCTGCTGCGTGCGCAAACAACCTTCGTATGTATTGAGTTGTCCAGCGGCAAGCCCAAGCGTATGCCCGCCGAGTTTATTGAAGGTTACGGCCCCGCCCTGACAGGGGGTTAACGGTTGCCGCAGGAAACCCAGTAAACTGCGCCACGATTTTTGTTGAGTGTTTTCCATGCAAATTGCTTTGGCGCCCATGGAGGGGTTGGTCGACAACATCCTGCGGGACGTGTTGACCCACGTGGGCGGTATCGACTGGTGCGTGACCGAGTTCATCCGGGTCAACGACCGCCTGCTCACACCTGCCTATTTCCACAAGCTCGCCCCGGAACTACTGCACGGTGCGCACACCGCTGCGGGCGTGCCGTTGCGTGTGCAATTGCTGGGCTCCGACCCGGTTTGCCTGGCGGAGAACGCCGCCTTGGCCTGCGAGCTGGGTTCGCAAGTCATCGACCTGAACTTCGGCTGCCCAGCCAAGACCGTCAACAAGTCCCGCGGCGGTGCGGTGCTGCTCAAGGAGCCGGAGCTGCTCAACCAGATCGTCGAACATGTGCGCCGTGCCGTACCTGCCCATATCCCGGTGACCGCCAAGATGCGTCTGGGCTTCGACAGCCCGGATGGCGCGTTGGTGTGTGCAACGGCCCTGGCAGAAGGTGGTGCGGCGCATATCGTGGTACATGCGCGTACCAAAACCGATGGCTATAAGCCCCCCGCCCATTGGGAGTGGATCCCGCGTGTGCAAGACGTGGTGAAGGTGCCAGTGTTTGCCAATGGTGATATATGGAGTGTTGAAGATTGGCGGCGGTGCCGGGAAATCAGCGGCGTAGAAGACATCATGTTGGGACGCGGCTTGGTCGCGCGGCCTGACCTGGCCCGGCAAATCGCTGCTGCGCGCGCTGGCGAAGAAGTAGTGGAGATGACTTGGGCGCAGATGCAACCCATGCTCCACGAGTTCTGGCGTCAATCGGTAGCCCAGTTGACTGAAAAGCAGGCGCCGGGCCGTTTGAAGCAATGGCTGGCGATGTTGACGCGTAATTACCCGGAGGCGGTCGAACTGTTTACGGCCCTGCGTCGTGAAACCGCATTGGAACAGGTTAGCCGCTTGCTTGGCATGCCTCACCCACAACCGGCAACGTTATGAGTTGTAACGCTTCAATGTCCGTTGATGGTGGGTGCAACATTATTTGAGTCGGCGTCCTGTTTCAAAAAATGCCCCATATTGAGAGATATGGGGCATTTTTTTGTTTGTTGGGATTATCTATGGCTGAACTTGACGCCCTTTATAGAGCGCTCGCAGTTTGTTCTCACATAGGTTGAATGTTGCTCGGTAATAAACAGGCACGTTATAGGTTTTTTAAATTCAAAAGTTTCTCTGTGTAAGTTTATTTATAAATATATGTCTTCGGTGCGTGGTTCTGGTTGTGTCTTATATGTTCGCGCGAAATATCAAAGTGGGCGGTTACGCGGCGTTTTGAATTGTATCGACAAGTTGCGTTTCAGGTGAGTTATTAATCTGTATTTCTGCCACGCACACATTCGGGGGCGGCAAATCGAGGTGTTCTTTAAAAAGCACGAGGCAAAGTCTGAAAATTTGGTTTGGTTTCTTTATATGACGCGCGATTTTAGGAACTGGTCAGCGTTAACTCCCACAAATTAGCAGCTGTCAGGCAGTGTTGTTGCTTGCAGTTCATTAAGGCTATTGCTTCCCTGGCCATTTAACGGAGTCAGGTGGCGCCGATTAAGGAGTTTATGAATGTCTCTATCTGTCAATAATTCGCCCTTTGTCAAAGTTGATACATCACCTCTGAGCGGGCAGTTGCCGACCCCGTTGAAAGTCGACATGCAACCTAAACCTCCGACGAGCCATTTCAACCTCAACCCCGCATCTGCACGCAATGAAAACAGTGAGGTCATGGTGAGTGCGACGGCGCTCACCAGAGTATTTGACATGCTCGAGCAGTTCTTCAAATCCATGCGGGAGATGCTTTTGGGAAAAAGTGTTACGCCTGATCTGGAGGCAAAAGACCAGCCCGTGAAGCCAGCTACAACTGATCAAGCGGTGAAGCTGAATGCAAAAGACCTGCCGGTGAAGCCAGGTACGACTGATCAAGCG